>NZ_JAHAFS010000009.1 GCF_018374135.1 Campylobacter gracilis
CAATGAGGCTTTGATCCGTGACGGACAAGTGAAATTTTATGCCGCGAGTGAGCTTTCGGGCGTGAAATTTTGCAGTGTGCGCTGGTTTTGCGGCGTGAAATTTTAAAGTGAAGAGTAAAATTTCGACATAAAGTAAAATTTAAAAAAGCGTCTAACAAGCCCGCAGCGAGCAGGTAGGGCGGCGCGTGATTTTGTAGGTTAGAATTTTTTATGGCGCAAATTTTAAGGTGCGAAATTTCGGCTAGCGCAAATTTAGGCACGGCGCAAAGAGGCGCAAAATGAAAGTAAATTTTAAAAAGAAGGTTTAATGAGTGAAATTTTAGATACGGCACGAGAGGTGCTGAGGCTCGAAGGAGCGGAGCTTTTGCGGCATGCGGATCTTATCGGCGGCGAAATTGAGCGAGCCGTAAACTTGATCCTTGCTTGCAAAGGTAAAGTAATCGTCACAGGCGTGGGCAAGAGCGGTCACATAGGCGTTAAGATCGCTGCGACGCTTGCCAGTACCGGCACGCCGTCGTTTTTCGTCCATCCTACCGAGGCACTGCACGGCGATTTGGGCATGATCGGCAAGGACGATATGGTGCTTGCAATCAGCTTTAGCGGCGATAGCGAGGAGCTGGTTAGAATTCTGCCTCACCTCAAACGCTTCGGCGTGAAGATCATCGCGATGGCGCGCGATAAAAACAGCTCGCTCGGCAAGGTTTGCGATGAGTTCATAAGCCTAAATATCGTCAAAGAGGCCTGCCCGCTAGGTGCCGCGCCTACGGTTTCTACGACGCTAACACTTGCGTTAGGAGACGCGTTAGCGATCTGTTTGATGAGACAGCGCAGATTCGGCAAAGAGGATTTTGCAAATTTTCATCCTGGCGGCAGCTTGGGCAAGCGACTTTTCGTCAAAGTAAAAGATGTGATGCAAAGTAAAAATTTGCCCGTAGCAAGCCGTAACGCCAGCCTAAAACAAGCTATCGATGTTATGACGCACGGAAAGCTCGGCACCGTTTTGCTAGTGAACGAAAAAGGCGCGCTCGAGGCGATCTTAAGCGACGGTGATCTGCGCCGCGCGCTGATGCGAGAGGATTTTGACATCAATGACGGCGCGCTAAAATATGCCACCAAAAATCCTAAAATGATGGACGATAAAAATATGCTCGCAATAGACGCGTTAAATTTGATCGAGCAATTTAAAATTCAAGTCCTGCCCGTAGTCGAAAATGGCGTACCCGCGGGGATCTTACACATTCACGACCTAACGAGCTTGGGGCTAAAATAATGCAAAAGATGCGTCTGAATAAATTTATCTCCCACAACACCGGCTACTCACGCCGTGAGGCGGACGAACTGATCAAGCAGGGCAAGGTTAGTATTAACGGCCGCGTCGTTAGCGATTTTATAGAGGTTAGCGGCGAGGAGAAGATCCGCATAGGCTCGCGCCTTATCAAGCCTAAGACGGAATTTACGATGATCGTTTATAACAAACGTAAAGGCGAGTTAGTTACTAAAAAGGACGATCGCGGCAGGCGGACGATTTACGATAGCCTACCGGAGGGATTTAGTAGATTTGTTAGCGTAGGGCGTTTGGATTTTGCAAGCGAGGGGCTTTTGCTGCTAACCGATGCGCCGGCGATCGCTACGGCGCTGATGAACAGCGACATCGAGCGAGAGTACTATCTAAAGGTAAAAGGCGAGGTGGGGGATGAGGTGGTAACGGCGATCCGCGAGGGTTTTTTTGCCGCAGACGCAAGCAAGGGCGCGCACGCCAAAAGCAAGATCAAATCGATGGAATTTAAACCCTTTTTAGGCTACCGCATAATGCCTAGCAGCGGCGGCTATACGAAGATAAAAACGATCATTAACGAGGGGCAAAACCGCGAGCTGCGTAGATTTTTTGGCTATTTCGATCTGGACGTCGTGGAGCTTAAGCGCACGGCATTCGGCAGAATGACCCTCGGGATGCTAAAGCCCGGCAAATGGCGCTATTTCGATCAGAGCGAATACGAAGATCTGCGCGATTTTTTGAAAGAAAACAAAATCCGCTATTAAATTTAAGAAAAGAGGCGAAATGAGCTCAAAAACAAACGCCGCGCGTGTACTGGACGGTCTGAAAATCCCTTACGAGATCAAAGAATATACGGTTGATCCTTTAAATTTAGACGCGGTGCACGTGGCAAACAGCGTGAACGAGCCGATCGAACGGGTCTATAAAACGATAGTTTGCACGGCGGATCACGAATATGTCGTAGCCTGCCTGCAAGGCGATCTAAATCTCGATCTAAAGGCGCTCGCGCACATCTGCGGCGCGAAGCGTTGCGAACTGATGGATTTGAAGGATTTACAAAAGGTCACGGGCTACGTCAGGGGCGGCTGCTCGCCGCTTGGGATGAAAAAGCACTTCCGCACCTTCATCGACGAGCGAGCGCTAACGCAGGAGAAAATTTACGTTAGCGCAGGCGTGCGCGGAAAACAGATCGCTCTTGCGCCGAAGGACCTCGCAGTCGCAACCGAAGCGCAAATTTGCAAAATTACTCACGACTAACGCGGCGTTGCTTTTGCTGCCGCTTCCGTAAGTAACTCTGGCGGCAAACTAGTCAAAATTTGCACTGCGAAATTTTGACTTTTAAAATTTGGCGTTGCGCCGTTTGTTAAAAAAAGCTCCTGCGCGGTAAGAAAATACAAATCAAATTAATTCCATAAAATTTTATTATTGAAATTCTAAGTACCGCGCGTCGCAAAATATCTCAAACGAGATGACGAGTACGTGGGGAACTAAGCAAGCCTATTTTAAAAGTGCATGCTTTATGTGCGATCTGTTTTATTTACTATAAATTTAGACTCACGGGCGTTTGGAGTCATTTACGATGAAATTTTAAAATTTCATCGTAAATTTTCTACGTCTCGCGCCTATTTTTTGAAAAGCTCAGAGACGTTCGGGGCTTGCTTTTCTTGCTCGTTGGCGGCGAAAAATTCCGCTTTAGCGAAGTTGAAAACGCTGGCGATGATGTTAGTGGGAAACATTTCGCAAGCGTTATTATAAACCGTAACGGCGCCGTTATAAGCGCGGCGTGCGGCACTGATCTGCTCCTCGCACTCGCCTAACGCGTTTTGTAGCTTGGCAAACGATTCGTTAGCCTTGAGGTTTGGATACGCCTCTACCGCAACGCGGATCTGTCCTAAAAGAGCCGAAATTTCGCTATTTAGTCTAAATTTATCGGCGTTAGAGCTTGCGCTGATCGCTTGTGAGCGAAGCTCGCTAACGCGCGTTAGCACGGAGTTTTCGTGGCTCATATATTCTCGCGTGGCGCTAACTAAATTTGGGATGAGGTCATAACGCTTTTTAAGCTGTGTATCGACGGTGGAAGCGATGTTTCGCACCTGGTTGCGCTTGGCGATGAACGAGTTATAAGCGCCTACTAACGCCAAAACTAACAAAACTATGACGACTAATAAAATCAAAGCCGCATTCATTTTCTCTCCTTTTAAAGTGTTTCAATTAAAAATAAGAATATTTAGCTATACTTGCCATTTCTTTTCGCGTGTCAAGGTAGCTCAGCTGGTTAGAGCGCTGGTCTCATAAGCCGGAGGTCGAGAGTTCAAGTCTCTCTCTTGACACCATCTTCAAATTACCTTTAAGAGTGCAACGGTGCCTCAAAAAAGTTCGAGATTATATCTTACTTATACTTGAAAAATAATGAAAATTGGCAAAAGTATAAAATTTACTTTCGGGCAAATGTGAGTTTTTTTTGAATTTGTTGCTCCGTCTCTAAAAGATAAATTTACGCAAAGTATCTTTACCTACGAGCCTTTAAGATATTTTGGCAAAAGTTTTTTATTCGAGTCTCTTTCGCGTTTTCACATCGGTAATCCGTATCAGCATAACCTATCACATTCCGCACAAATTCACACTATTTAGCTAAAATTTTGATATAATCTCCCGCTTTAAAAGCTAAAATTCAAAGGAAACATATGAAATTTATTTCTCACAAAATTTTAAAAAGCGCGGTTTTGCTGGCGGCATTGGGATCTTTTGCGACTTGCGGCGCCGAGATGCAACAGCCTAACGGCTACGCCATAAGCGGCGCGGCACTATCAGCGATAGAGGAGGACAATAGAGCAAAAGAAAATTATCTAGTCATTGACGTTAGAAGTGCAGATGAGTACACCGCGGGCCACGTGAAGCACGCGATCAACATCCCGCTTGGAGAGCTTGAAAGCAGGCTGGACGAGATAAGCGCCTACAAGGATAAAAACGTCGTGCTTTATTGCAATACGGGCAACCGCAGCGGCAAGGCGCTTGATCTGCTTAAACAAAAGGGCTTTAGTGTACTTATGAATGCGCCCGGCGTGAAGCAATACGACTACAAGTTGTATAAGGTCGGCAGCATAAACGCGGAGGGGTTTTTGAAAATAGCAAATGATCCAAACGTGCTGATCATCGACGCTAGGCAGAAGCAGGACTACGACGCGGGGCATATGAAAGGCGCGATAAATATCCCATACGGCGAGCCTTTAGAAAACTACAAGGACGTGCTTGAGGCCAATAAAGACAAAAAGATGATCACGCACTGCTACAGCGGCAACCGCAGCGCCAAGCTTGCCAAAGCCCTCAACGAGCGAGGCTACAACGTCACGAATTTACTCGACGGCACGAAAGAGTATAATTACGAGTTGGTGAAATAGAATTTTATGATTTATTTCGCAGCATGAAATGCAAAATTTAACTTCGTGTGCGGCGCGTAAATTTAGGCGCCGCAAATCCGCAAGATTTCGGTTTCAACGGAGCTTTTGTGCCATATTTGGTGAGGCTTTATCGCGAGCAAAGTTCTGCACCAAAATCCTATGCGCAGAATTTTACTTTGGAATGCCAATCTTGGAATTTTGCGGTGCGAAATTCCAAGCGGCGGAATTTCTTCAAGATATTTCAAATGTCATTAAATTTTACTATCTAGCATGCGCAAACACTGCCCAAAATATGGCAATAAGCTTTAGTCGGAATTTGGGCTGCGAATTCTTGATTAAATTTATTCGGATTAATAAAAATAAATCCCGCAAAATGATAAAATACCATTTTGAGTAAATTTGAAACGGTATTTTACGGGAGAAAGATATGAAATTTAAAGATTTTAAAGCTGCAAACTGTTCTAACTACGACTTTTTCACCGCCGAAGAGCTAAGCTATAAAGAATTTATCAGACTTAGTTTCGGCGAGTTTGCCTGCAAAAATCCAAACTCGAGCTGGGCGCTTAGCATTGACGATAGGAGCTTCGATTCATTTCCGAATTTTACTCAAAAACATCCAATTTGCTTATCCGATCTAAATTTTAAAGATAGCGTCTTTCAGTTTAGGATCTGCTCCGAAAACAGCGTCCAAAGCCTAGGACACCGCATTTTCACCTGCCTAGACGGCATCCACAAAGACTTCGTCGCAAGCGAGATCAAGCAAACCGACGAAGTGATGATGAAGCTAAAGATGGGCGTTTTGAAGGACTTTACCTGCGTCTCGAAGTGCGGCTGGTGGATAACCGACATCTGGCGCGATATGTATCCGGTGATGGATGAGAGCGAGAGCGAAAATTTCGTCGCGGATATGCTTGATAGCGAGTTTTCGGCGCAAATGCGGCTCATAAACGAGCGACTTTTGAGCGCGCAAAATAGCGGCGAGCTTGACGGGCTCATCGCCGAGCTAAGGACGCAGGAGTAAATTTTAAAATTTGCCCGCGCTTTGTCCTTGATACAGCGGGTGTACTCCCGTATTTTACGGATAAATTTTAAAATTTACCGCCTTAAATTTATCCTAGCTTGCCGTTTGTCGCACAGCTATTTACGGGATACGGCGTGAGTCCATAGTCTGCGGATTCGACATTCCAAAAGTCCAAATTCGCGCTGCGCGAGACGATATACTCAAAGCCCTTTTGATTCAGCTCGATCAAAATTTCAAATTCATTGCCGTTTTTGCAGACGATACTTTCGAAAAAGTGCGAAAAGCAGGCGATTTTCGCGTTTTCTTTCTGCATCGATTGATTTAGCATGAGCTCCATATTGCTTAGAATTTTAAATACCGTCTGGCTCGTCTCAAACCTGCCGAAGCGCGCGTAATACTTCGCTAAATTTTGCTCATTTAGCGTAACGGCTTTGGTGCAGTTTTGCGTTATCTGCTCGTATATCGCGCGGAAAAGCTCAATCGACGCGTTTTGATTATCTATCGCTTTGTTTTCATGGTTTTCGATGACGACAAAGCCGTCTTTTATGCAAAATTTTTCGTTTTTGTAGTAAAATCTCACCCTCGCGATCTCTTGTTCGAAGCGCTTTTTATAAGTGAAGGGCAGATACGTCGTAACACCCATTTTATCGATGATCGCAGAGCTTTTGACGCCGCCGTCCAGCTCGTGCTGCATAAAGTAACGGATGAAGCTGCCCTGCTCAATATCAAAGCTATTTAAATACTCGATCTTATCCAGATACGCGCAGCGGTAGAGCCGCACGAACTCGGAATTTAGCGAGATATTTATCTCATCGGGGATATCGCCGTATTTTTCGCTCTGCGGCGCGTCGATGCGCTCTATGATATTCATCTGTTTTTCGACTTTGTCTTTTACGAAAATAGTGATTTTGACCTGCTGCATCTCATAAAAGCGTTTTATCGTCTCGGTCGCGCTTTTGGTGATGTCAGTCTTAAATTTTTTCGCGAGCTCCGATTTTTTGAGCGTCAGCGAAAAATCGCCGTTTTTTAGCTTGTTCTGCGAATACAGAAGATAAAGCAGCTCCTCATAAATCATCAAATGCGAGTAGGTCAAAAATGTATTATCCACGACTATGACATAATAACAGCGCGTTACGGAGTATCTTTTGTTGTCTCTTAAAAAGTCGTTGTAAATTTTTAGCTTGCTCGCATTTTTCGATACCTTAAATACGTCGTAAGATTCTAAAAATATATTTTCCATATTTCGCCTTAGGTCAAGATACTTTTGAAATATTACACCATATTTGTTTTAAGTTGTTTTAAATTTTATCTTAAGGATAAAAAATATCAGCGAGTAAAATAATTTATAAAATTTCAATCATATTTTTAACGTCAGCTTAAATATAATAAAATAATTTATAAAAATAGATTTTTATAGTAAAATTTTATATAAAAAATTTTAATATGAATAGAAAAATCTATTTTTTAAACTAAAATTAATAAATAAAGTTATATTATTTATTTAAGAATTAGGCATGCTTAGGATTAAATTTTATTAGGAAAGGACGGTTTGAAATGGAATTTCTTATTTTGACGCTATTTTTGATCAGCGGGCTTATATTATATTTTAAGCCGCAGAGGAAAAATTTAGCTACGGGCTGTGCGGCAGTCGGTTGCGTAATATTGATCGCGCTGGAGCTTTACGTAAATTTATGGGTCGTCGTGCCGATAGGCAACTTTTAGGAGGACGATATGCAAAATTTAGAACAAAATCAAATTCCCGCCGTCGAGCGAGGATTTTTTAACCTAATGTCGCTAGCCATCATCGCCCTCGTGGCGCTTCCGGTCGGTATAGCCTGTTTGGTACTGGGCTTTGGTATGGGAGATAGTCCGTGCGTGATGTGCTGGGCGGAGAGGATCACGATGATCGCTATCAGCCTTATCGCGCTTTTTATCCTTAGGTACGGCCTAAGACCCAGCTACGTCGCAGCGCTTTTACTGATGGCTTGTTGGGGGATGTTCAACGGCTTTATCCATTATAGCCTTGACGGTACGTTCGGCGGCTACCTCGACATAAAACAGGGCTTCGGACTTGAAATTTTAGGTGCACACACGCAGCTCTGGGTCATCGTCGTAGATTTTTGCGTGATCGCATTTTTAGCGGTCATATTTTTATGTAGCAAAAATTTGGGCGAGATAATGAAAAAGAGCGCGAGCGGCGAATACGGCGAGTTTTTGCGCTATCTGCCTCTGGGCAAGATTGCAAATTTAATCTTCATCGTCATCATCGCCGCAAACTGCGCGCAGGCTTTCATCGTCTCGGGCCCGCCGCCGTATCTGGGCTCTAGTACGCCGGCTAGACTAAGTCTTGATCCCGCCAAATGGTTCTGGGAGAAAGATCACTGGCAAAGCGCGCTTGATTTTAGATTCGATTGGAATCCGGAGCTACCGGATCTGCCAAACTAAGGAGCAAAAAGATGAAAAAGCTGATGATTTTTACGGCGCTAGCGGCTCTGGCGTTTGGGTTTGAGTTTAATCTTGATAGCAAAGCGGGCGCGCTTGAGGGCGTGAAAGAGCTCGGTACGCCGAGTGCAGAAGTGAGCTTAAGCTTACAAAACGATGCGCCCATTACGGGAGCGGACTACGACGCAGATAAAAAGCAGTTTGCGCTAGTTTCGAAAAATAACGAATTTTACGTTGCGGATGAAAATTTAAAGCCGCTTAGATACGGTAAGCACGATCGCCACTTTATAATGGAGATGGAGGCGACCGTGGGCGCGACGTGGTATAAAAACGAGCTTGGCATGATAAGCTTTAATAAAACCTTTGTATTTTATGAACCTGCGGACGGGCTGGGCGCAGAAGAGCAAAACAGCCAGTGGAGGCACTTGACCGAGGGCTGGGACAAATGGAAGCTAAACGATCTTGGCAACAAAGGGCGCTTCTCGACGCTTCGGGCGAAGCAGCAATATACCCTCGGCTGGGATTACGACGCGGCTGCGAATAAATTTATCGTTGCGTCCGTGCCTAACGACGTGAGGGATTATTGGAGCGTAGCGGTGTTTGACGGCGACGATAAGATGATTTTGGAGGAGTTTATTCCGCAAATCGGCTCAAATTTAAAGCTAAAAGATAACAGAAGCCTAGGTGAATACTACGTCACGGGCATCGACGCTCAGCCCGACGCCGTTTATCTTTTGAGTAAAAATTTCTCAACCATTTTAAAGCTAAATTTGCAAACTCATAAGATTGAGGATGCATATAGCTTTAGCGGAGCGGCAAACGCAAGGGCGCTTGCTGTGAAGGACGGCAAATTTTATGTTTTTTCGCGCGAAGGTAAAGAAAATAAAGTTTTCATATATGATATGAAATAAAGCCCACATTTAAGGAGAAGAGATGCAAAGACGTTCTTTCTTAAAAGGCGCGGGAGCGGCTCTGGCTACGGCGGGAGCCTCTCCAAGCCTATTTGGTATGGAGCAGTTTGAGGTGGATTTTAAACCGAAATCCTATAAAAACGAGCAGGGCGTAGAGTATCACTATCTCACCTGTCCTAGAAACTGCCGCGATGCCTGTTCGATGATCGCAGAGATCAAAGACGGCAAGATGGTTAGCATCAAGGGCGATCCGAAGCACCCTCTAACGCAAGGTACGGTCTGCGTCAAGGGGCATACCTACGCGATGCATCTATACAACGCCGATCGCATAATGTATCCGATGAAGCGCGTCGGTAAAAAATGCGAGGGCAAATGGGAGCGCATCAGCTGGGATCAAGCGCTAAAAGAGATAGCTGCAAAGCTAACCGAAATCAAGGCAAAATACGGCGGCGAGGCGCTGACGGAATTTGTCTATTCGGGCAACGAAGGGCATATCTCAAAGACGATCGCGCCGGGAAATTTCTTTGAAAAATACGGCGCTACGAGGCTTGTGCGCAATCCATGCGACTGGCCGCGCTATGCGGGCACGCCGAGCGTCATCGGCACGGACTTTTCAAAAGACGCGCTGGAAGTAGATGAGAGCGATATGTATATCAGCTGGGGCTCAAACGAAGCCTATACGGCGGTGCACTGGATTAGATTTGCCCATCGCGTCAAAAAGCGAGGCGGCAAGATCATCGTCATAAATACGATCAGAATTCCGCTCGCAAACCAAGCCGATATGTTTATCCAGCTAAAGCCTTCAAGCGATCCAGCATTTTGTCTAGCGGTGTGTAAGGTGCTGATCGAAGAAGATCTATATAATCACGAGTTCGTAGAAAAATATACGATGGGCTTTGACGAGCTCGTTCATGAGTGCTCGCTCTATACCTACGGCGAGCTAAGCGATATGTGCGGCGCAAGCGTCGATCAGATCAAGGTTTTCGCGCGAGAATACGCCCATGCCAAAGCGCCTGCCATTATGCACGGCGACGGCGGACAAAGGCACTTTAACGGCGCAAGGCTGGTGCGCGCGGTTACTTTCTTGCCGGTACTTACGGGCTGTCTTACAAAACTTGGCGGCGGATTATTCTGGGCTTATGTGCACGTAAAGGGCTGCTTTAACTTCGATAACTGCATGCCTGATCTTTCGCCGAAAGACGCGGAAGGCAAAAAGATAGAGCGCCAGCAAATAAGCTATATAGAATTTGGTAAAGGTATCCAAAAGGAAAATCCGACCTATCTAGGTAAGCCGATAAATACGGTAATTCGAGCCTGTATCAACTATAACTCAAATTTGATGGTAACGGCGCCGAATACGAATTTAATCAAAAAACGCGTGATAGATGACGACTTTTTCCTAGTAGTCATAGATCCTTATGATACCGACACCTGCGATTACGCTGACTACGTATTGCCGGGCGTTACTTTTATGGAGAGTGAGGACATTCAAAACGATCAAATTTCGGGCTACGTCTGCTACAACGCCCAAAGCGTCAAGCCACTGGGCGAAGCCAAGACGAATTTGGAATTTTTTAACGCTCTAGCCAAGGCGATGGGATATACCGAGGAGTGCTTCGACTGGGATAGCGAGACGGTTTGCAGGCGGTTTTTGGATACGGAATTTGCCAAAAAGCAAAATATCACCTACGAAAAGCTAAAGAGCGTAGGCTGGATTAAGCCGTTTAGAACGCCTGAGACGATGAAAGATCAGTTCCCTTACTACCCTTATGCGCCGAAGGACAAGCTAGTATTCGGCACTAAAAGCGGCAAGTGCGAGCTCTACTCCGAAGCTTTCAAGGACGCAGGCTATCACCCGGTGATCGATCTTGACGACGATTGGGATTACTACGAAAGGCATAAAAATTTCGGCAAAAATTACTTGAAAAAGTATCCGCTTTATTTCATGACGCCGGGTACGCAGCTTCAGGATAACTCAAACTGGGGCAATATGCCTTACATCCTAAAACGCGTCATCGTAAAGGGCAACGCCGAGCTATTTATGACGCGCGAGGATATGCTGGCGCGCGGTATCAAAGAGGGCGATACGGTCGAAGCTACGAATGAAAAGGGCACGGCGATATTTACGGCGGTCGAGACCAATCAGATGCAGCCTGGCATCGTCTATGCATGGAATAATATCTGGGTCAAAGTCACTAAATCTCGCACGGGAGCAAATATCCTTTGCTCGGACGGAGTGAGCGATTTGGGCAACGGATCGACCTATACCGCAAGCTTTTGTGAAGTAAAAAAAGCTGCAAAACAGGAGGCATAAAATGAAACGAAAACAAGGATTTTTATTTGATTACAACTTTTGCATAGGTTGTAAGGCGTGTGAAATTTCATGTCAGGTCTATCATAACCAAGACCCCGACATCAACTGGCGCCACGTCGATATGATGCTCATCCATGAAGATGAGATTGAAAAAGAAATTTTCATCTCGCATTCGTGCCACCATTGCGAAGAGCCTGCATGTATGGACGTTTGTCCCGTAGGAGCTTACATTAAGCTCGAAAACGGCGTCGTTCAGCCGCTGCACGATAAATGCATCGGTTGCGGATACTGCATCGTAGCCTGTCCTTACGGATCGATAACCAAAGGCAAAGACGGCAAAGCGCAAAAGTGCAACCTCTGCGCTGAGAAGCTCGAGCGCGGCGAGGAGCCTGCGTGCGTAGCGGGCTGTCCTTGCGATGTGCTAAAACTAGTCGATAGCGACGTGAGCGATAGCGCAGGGATGGAGAAGGAGATGCCAGGCTTTAAACGCTTTTTTACGAAGCCGAACATTCGCTTCTATCCTCGCATGAAGCGCAACGAGTTTATCCACTAAGGATAAAAAGATGCGTAATTTAAAGCAGAGTCTTTGCGTCGAGGACTTTTTGAGGCAGGTATTTTTGGTGCCTCTTACCAGTGAAAATTTGGACGAGCTTTTAAATTTGACGCAGGATTTTACGCCCAAGCTTAAAGAGCATAAATTTATTCTCGAATTTGCCGAATGCAAAAGCGAGCCAAGCTTAATCGATGAAATTCGCTACGAATTCAATAGGCTCTTCGTAGGTCCTAAGCGCCCTAAAGCCGAGCCTTACGAGTCGGTGTATTTCGACTATCAAACGATGTTTGGGGCAAAGACGATGCAGGTGCGAAGCTTTTATGAAAGCTCAGGGCTAAAGCTCGAGGATGCGCAGCTTGATAAATTTCCCGACGATTTCATCGGGTACGAGTTGCAATATCTTTATTTTCTAAGTTTTAGCGCGCTAAAGGCGGAGGATGAAGCTAAATTTAACGAATTTTTGCGTAAAAAGGCGGAATTTATCGCCGCTCATCCGTCGCAGTGGTTTTGCAAATTTGCCGCTCGTTGCGATGAGCACGCAAATTTAGACGTTTGGAAGAACTTCGGGAGCTTTTTAAATCTCTATCTAAATAGTGAGATGGATGCGCTGAAAAGGGCACTAAAAGATCCTGAAATTTTTAAAAATTTAAAGGAATGACGATGGTACAGACGACTTGGGGATGGCTCATAGTCATCTATCTATTTTTGGGCGGTTTAGGCGCCGGGGCGTTTTTGTGCTCGGCTTTGGCTTACAAAGGCTTTTTGGGCTCATTAAACGAGAGGTTTTATAAGTTCGGCTTCCTGCTAGCACCCGTTGCGGTGATAATAGGAACTGCGCTTTTGCTATTTGACTTGGCGCCGAGTGCTGCGATAAATCCTCTTAAAATTTTACAGCTCTACACGCGCCCGGTTTCAATGATGAGCATAGGTACTTATCTGCTTACGTTTTTCATCGTAGTTAGCATTTTGGTGCTTTTGCAGATCAAAAAGAGCGGTAAAATTTGCGATATGATGCTCACGCTCGGAGCTATTTTGGCGCTTGGAGTGATGGGATATACGGGGCTACTGCTTTACGTCGTAAAGGCGATCCCGCTTTGGGCTAGCGTGTGGCTGCCGATTTTATTTACGATCTCCGCGATCTCCACGGGGCTTAGCGCAAACGCCGCCGCTACATTAAATGCCGGGCACGGGCTAAGCCACTGCGCGCATAAATTTCACGTCGTGTTAGTCGCGCTTGAGATTGTTGCGGTGCTAGCGCTGTTTGCGAGCGTGAGAAGCGAGGCTGCGGGTATGGCGAGCGTAACCAAGATAGTCAGCGGCTCGCTTGCGCCGATGTTTTGGATAGGCTTTGTTGTTTTGGGGCTTATTATGCCGCTGCTTGGCGGA
This sequence comes from Campylobacter gracilis, assembly GCF_018374135.1. Taxonomy (GTDB): domain Bacteria; phylum Campylobacterota; class Campylobacteria; order Campylobacterales; family Campylobacteraceae; genus Campylobacter_B; species Campylobacter_B gracilis_A. The sequence continues at coordinate 13,302 of NZ_JAHAFS010000009.1, forward strand.
AGTAAATTTATGCTTCGCAGTTGCAGCGTAAATGCGGACGGTAGCGTCTGCGCGTACGGCGGCGAGGAAATAAAAAGCTGTGTTTATAACGAATACGGCGTACTTGTGGGCGGCTTTTGCCTAAGAGCGTTTATCGTACTCGGCGCAGTTTATATATTTTAACTCCTCCTTTCTGATACTGGTCGGGCGCCCGCCCGACCTATTATTTACTTAAATTCTAATCTAAAATTTCATAATACTTATAATCCATTTGCCCTAAATTCCACTATTTTACCGCCACGCAGGCACAAGCACACGCTATGCTTATAGATCGTCGCGATTAAGTCTGGGGGTTTTGACGGTAGAAGCTAAGCGCCTCTATAGGCGTCTGAACTGCCAGTAGGCGGGATATAGCTCGTCCGCGATCTTTGCGGCGTCTTTTAAAATTTTATCTACTTCGTCCATGCCCGCTCCTTCAAATTTATGCAGATTACACTTACATTTGCACGATTAGACAAGGAATTTGGACTATCATGTTACCGCAAAATTTTAAAAAAGGCTATAATTTAGCCAACTTTATTTAAAGGAGAGAAGATGACAAATTTTAGTTTTTGTAACCCCGTGAGGATAGAATTCGGCAAGGATAAAGAAAAACATATCGGGCAGTACATGAAGGAAGTGGGTGCGAGAAAGGCTCTCGTGTTGTACGGCAGCGAGCGCGTGCGAAAGAGCGGTCTGATGGACGTCGTGGAGAGCAGCTTAAAGGCAAACGGTATAGAATTTGCGCAGCTTGGCGGCATAAAATCAAATCCTGTGCTAAGCAAGGTAAACGAAGCGATCAAGCTCGCCAAAGAATTTGGCGCAGATAGCGTGCTTGCTGTAGGTGGCGGAAGCGTACTGGACTCCGCAAAAGCCGTAGCCGCGGGCGCCTGCTACGAGGGCGACGTGTGGGATTTTTTCACCGGTAAAAGTCCGAGCGTTGCGTTTAAAATTTTTGACATCATCACCCTTGCCGCAACGGGCTCGGAGATGAACTGCGGCGGCGTAGTGACCAAGGAGCAGACCAAACAAAAATACGCGATCAGCGCGCCGTGTCTATACCCGAAGGTCTCGGTCATAAATCCGCAGCTGCAAGTAACCGTCAGCCGCGAGTATCTCGTATATAGCGCGAGCGACATCATCGCGCACAGCATCGAGGGATATTTTACCGCTAGCGTCCATCCGGACATCGTACGAGCCTATATCGAAGCCAATATCAAAACCGTCATCCGTACGACCGAAGCTTTGCTTGCAGATCCGAACGATTACGACGCGCGCGCCGAGTTTGCGTGGGCTGCGACGATGGCGCTAAACGGACTAACTTACGTGGGCGTGGGCGGCTTCGGCTATCCGAATCATATGATCGAGCATGCGATGAGCGCGGTCGTGGACTGCGCGCACGGAGCCGGTCTTAGCGTGGTAATGCCTGCGTGGATGAGGTGGTATAAGGATAGGAATTTAAGCGCGTTTGAGCGTTTTGCTCGTGAAATTTTTAACCTTAAAAGCGCGAATGAAGGCACCCTGGCACTTAAAGCATGGTTTGATAAGATCGGCACGCCTACTAGCCTCGCGCAGCTAGGCATCGAAGGCAAGGTGCTAGATGAGGTCATAGACGTAGCCGCGACAAACGCTAAAGCGTGGAATATGGCGGAGCTCTACAGCCGCGAAAATATCGCTAAAATTTTAGATTTTGCAAAATAGGGCGCGAGCTCATAGATAAAATTTAAACCGAAGGGGCGAGCGATCACCATTTTCCGAAAAAGCAGGCGGCAGTGTGGGCGCGCTAGAGATTCCCTTTCTAAAAAAACAAGCGGCTGCGCGGATAGCGAGATGATCGTTTTGCATCTCTTAAGTCCGCGGGGCTCGCTGTAAGAGGGCAGAGGCGATAGTGGCGCGTCTAAATTTAAAGCGCAGACGACTGCGGATCGAGCGTGAAATTTAGCTATGTTTGGAAGGGTAAATTTTGCCACATAATACTTGCGCCGAATTTGATGCGCAAATCTCGCAATAAATTTTACTCCGGCGAGAAGTTTTATCGCGTTTAATGGCTTTGTTTAAATGCTCTTATCCCACGCTATCTAAAATTCGCTCGTTAAATTTTAATCTCGGCTTTATATTTGCGATTGCGAAATTTGCTTTTGCGTGCCGCTGCGCATTTAAATTTACCCCTCGATGCTAAGCAGATCGCCGAAAATTTCTTTACAATACTGAATGAAGCGCTTGGGAATTTTGACGCCGCAGATATCCACGGCGATGACGCTGTCTTGGACTTCAAAAACGATAAGCTCGCTAAGTGATTTTTACTGCTTTGCAGCCGTTATAGCATACGTCGCCTACAACTTGGCGTATAAGCCGTTATGCGGTGCGTCTGCGTCCTCATATCGCCCGAGTCTGATTGGTCTTTGGAAAAGCAGATAGTTCTTATAGTCTTACTTGTCGTCCGCAAGGCCTATCATATAATAATTCTCGGCGCTGTTTTTGGAAGCGGTAGCAATACCTGCTTTAAAATTTAGTCTAAACATAAATTCTGCTTTGGCAAAAAGGGGCAAATTTTACCGCTTCAAATTTACACGAGCTGCACGCCCCCACCTTTTACGACCTCGCCGATAACGTAACCGTCGGTATTTGCCAGTACGAAGTCCGCATTTTCTTTTGGAGCCACTATGATCATACCAACGCCCATATTAAACGTTCTCATCATCTCTGCGGGCTCCACCTTTTGCGCGATGATTTTAAATATCTCTGGCGTGCGGATCGCGGCGTGCTTGATCTTCGCACCCAGCCCCTCGGGGAATACGCGCGGCAGATTTTCCACGATGCCTCCGCCCGTGATGTGCGCAAGCGCGTGGATCTTGTCTTTTAAATTTAAAAAGTCGCCGACGTAAATTCTTGTAGGCTCCAAAAGTACGTCGATGAGCGCGCGACCGCCGATTTTCTCGTCAAATTTCAGCCCTAGCTCGGCGATCACTTTGCGCGCGAGCGAGAAGCCGTTTGAGTGCAGTCCGCTGCTAGGAATCGCGATGAGTACGTCGCCCTCGCGGACAAATTTGGAGCGGTCGGTCTCGTCCTCCTCGGCGATACCCACAGCAAAGCCCGCGAGGTCGAAGTCGCCCTTTTCATACATCGAGGGCATCTCCGCCGTCTCACCGCCGATAAGCGCGCAGCGCGCGAGTTTGCAGCCCTCGGCGATGCTTTTTACGACCTCTTTGGCATCCGCGATCTCGAGTTTCGCCGTCGCGTAGTAGTCGAGGAAAAATAGCGGCTCGGCGAAGTTGCAGATGAGATCATTCACGCACATCGCGACGAGATCCTGTCCCACGCCGTCAAATTTGCGCGCGTCGATCGCAAGTCGCAGCTTTGTGCCCACGCCGTCGGTAGCGCCTAGGATAGCTGGCTTTTTGTAGCCTGCGGGCAGACTTACCGCACCCGAAAATGAGCCGATACCGCCCAAAACGTGCGGAGTTTGCGTCGCTTTAACGAACGGTTTTATCGCGTTTACGAAGTCATTTCCCGCGTCTATATCGACGCCCGCGTCTTTGTAGCTTATCAAATTTTATCCTCCAAGATGGTATAATTTCGCAGATTTTAGCTAAAATCGAATAAAAACGCTATAAAGGCTCACCTTGAAATTTAAACACGCCGTCGTCATTACAGGCAGCATCGGTAGCGGTAAGAGCGCGGTTTGCGAGCTGCTTCGTGATCGCAGATTTGAGATCATCGATGCCGATAAGATTTCGCACTGCGTCCTTGATCACTGTGCTGCACAGGTAGCTGAAATTTTCGGCGTGCAATATGTCGTGCAAAAAGACGCGCAGGCTGAAAATTTGAGTTCACATGCGGAATTTGACGTCAATCCTGGAGAGGAAATTTTATCCACCCCCTGCGCTTCAGTGGATCGCAAAAAACTAGGCGAGCTAGTGTTTAAAGATCCCGCGGAGCTTGCAAAGCTCGAAGCGCTACTGCATCCAAAGATAACGGCTGAAATTTTATCGCAGGCGCAGGCTTTGGAGACAAAAGGAAAGCTTTTTTTTGTAGATATTCCGCTGTTTTTTGAGGGCAAGAGGTATGAGTTTTTTGATAAAGTAGCGGTCGTTTATGCGCCTAAAGATACGCTAATCGCGCGCGTGATGAGGCGAAACGGGCTGGATCATGCCGCCGCAAAGCACCGCGTGGAGCTGCAGATGGATATAGAGCAAAAGCGCGCCATGGCGGATTTTGTGATAGATAATAGAGGCGATCTTGCCGCGCTTAAGGCCGCAGTGGAGAGATTTTTAAAAGAGTTAAAAGATAAAATTTAGCCCTTTGCGCGAGAGCTCGTAAAATTTCTACGCGAATTAAGATGAGACTAAAAATAAAGGAGAGATGATGGGGATCGGTAGCCGCGTCCAAAAGGGCGCTAAATTTCAAAATTTTAAAAGCACGCCGTTTAAAGAGCGGTTGAAATTTACGGCGCGAGCGGTTTTGCTATCCGCGCTGTTTGCGACGGGCGCTGCGGCGGAGATCGACGATCTAAGAAAGGGCTGCGCCGCGGGGAGCGAGATGGATTGTAAAAAACTAAACCGCGTGATAAATGAGCTGCGGCGCAACTGCGACGCGGGCGGCGAGGAAAATGCACTGGATTGTGCAAATTTAGGCTATGCATACGACTCAAATAGAAGCTTCAGGCAGGCCGCGCGCTATTACGACAGGGCGTGCAAGCTCGGCGAGCAGAAGGGCTGCGTCTATTTAGGGCTGCTCTACAACGACGGGCAGGGGGTGGCGCAGGATCGCAAGAGGGCGAATGAGCTTTTTAGCGATGCTTGCAAGAAAAACAGCAGCGAGGGGTGCGCTAGCCTCGCATACAACTATAAAAAGGGGCTCGGCGTCTATCCCGACGTGAAAAAGGCGATCGAGCTTTTGATCAAGGCTTGCAAGATGGGGCAGGTAGAGGCGTGCCATAACCTAGGGCTTAGCTATGTTCTCGGCGAAGGCGTGAAAAAGGACGCGGACAGGGCTAGGACATTTTTTACGAGGGCTTGCGAGCAAGGACATGTGGATTCGTGCGTAAATTTAGGCGTTACGTATTTTAAAGGCGACGGCGGGCAAAAGGATCATGCGCTTGCTGCGAGGTATTTTAGCGAGGCGTGCGAGAAAAGCGACGAGCCGCTAGCCTGCTCAAATTTAGCGTATCAATACGAAAAGGGCTGGGGCGTAGCGAAAGATAAAAAGAGGGCGCGCGAGCTTTATGAAAAGGCTTGCAAGCTCGGAAAATTTGATGCTTGTGAGCATTTAGAGACTATGAGGTAGGCCCTAACATCCATTATGAAAAACGCATAACAAAATGGGCTCACGAAAGAAGATACGTTAGTAAATTGAGTCTTAGTAAAGCCTAGGAATAAGCGATACGTTTAAATTTAGATATAAGTAAAATTTTAATAAAGCGTTAGTGAGCGTTAGTAATTTTAAAAATTTGCGAGGTAGATAATGAAAATTTCAAAATATAATGCGAGCGGAAATGATTTCGTAATATTTACGGATTCAGTTAAGGCGGATAGATCCAAGCTAGCGCGCGAGCTATGTGATAGGCGCGATGGAGTAGGCGCCGACGGGCTCATCGTCGTGCTACCGAAATTTAACGGTATCGAGGGGATAAATTTCGAGTGGGAATTTTACAATAGCGACGGCAGTAGCGCCGATATGTGCGGCAACGGCTCGCGCGCGGTATGCATGTATGCGTATGAGAATTTTTTGGCCGCGCAGAGCATGAAATTCCTAAGCGGCGCAGGCGTAATTAGCGGCGAAATTTTCGGTATTTTCGGCGGAAATTTGAGCGAGAGCATGCGCGGTGAGCTACGCAATGTAAGCTTTGGCGAGATTTTCAATCTTCGCCCTAACGCTCACGCGTTAGTAGCTAATGTCGAGGTAATGTTAACTCATCCTAAGCGCCTTGGCGAGAGCTTTGAGGAGGCAGGGCTAACGTGGTATTTTTATAACACAGGAGTGCCGCATTTGGTAACTTTTGTTAGTGATTTAAATGAGTTCGACGCCGCGCTGGCCCGCGACCTGCGCGAAAAGTATAATGCTAACGTTAATTATGCGTTAGTTCAAAGTCGCCTCGCAAGCAAAATTTTAAAGGTGCGCACCTTTGAGCGTGGCGTAGAGGCAGAAACTCTCGCATGCGGTACGGGGATGGCAGCATGCTTCATCGCAGGCGTCGAAAATATGGGGCTAGCTCCCGACATCCGCGTGATACCTGCAAGCGGCGAAATGCTAAATTTGCGCTTAGGAGATGGAGGTAAAATTTACTTTCGCGGCGACGTTAGACATACTTTCGATGGCGAATTTATCGGATACGTGGAGTAAGCAGGGCGGAATTTCGAGCCGGTTTGCGCGAGAATCCGTAAAATTTTTGAGTGCGATTTATACAAAATTTCGCTTTTCGCTACGTTTGATAAAATAATATATTTGCAATACAGCATTGGAATTTTAAAATTTTATGATGATGAAATTTTAAAATTTACAGGGCATGGTTTGCGTGATAATTTTAGTTTTGAGGTAAAATTTGGCGCTTCACTGCAAAATTTAATTCCAAATTTCGGAATTTTATGAAATAAAATTTTAAGATTTTAGCATGCGGAATTTTGCTACTAAATTTAAAATTTTTGCTTGAATTTCATATTTGTATCGCATTAATTTGGACTTTTGTGGAATTTAGCATTATAAATTTACGCTCTAGCCCGCTCATTCGGTTTATAATTTTTGCTGCCGCCGCAAAAATTCCGTCGTGTTCGCACGAGTGAAATTCTGTCGTATTTGCACGAGCTAAATCCGCCACTAATAGCAGAAAGTGCGACATCAAGTGCAAATCCTCGGCGCGGATAAAATCTATCATTGACGATAAAGGCTGGATTTGTAGATGCGGCAATTCTTGAAGCGCGGTAGAATTCACTAATGACGATAAAAGCATAGTGTAGTTACGGCGAAATTTAAAATTTGCGCCCGCCGAATTTCGCCGCGCCGTCATTTTGTCGTTTAAATTTTAAATTCCATCCGCGTCGGTTTCGTCGAAACTAGGCATAAAGCCTGATGATTAACTCTCTGGCGAGCGCTAAAATCACGACGAAGATTGTAAATTTTAATAAAGATTTTTGTCGCATCGTGGCGAGCATAGCGATGCCGAATAAAACGAGCGCAATATCTAAAAATGTATCTTTCATACGCTTAATTGAAATTTAATCAAAATGCTAAGTATGATAAGAAGTATTATAAAGCGCAAGATTGAGCGCATGGAGGATAGATCACCAAATTCTTTGTCATATTCCTTTTTTACCTCCCACTCAGCTTTCCATGCGAACATTTTTACTATAAAATCTAGCATTTTCATCTCCTTTTTAAGGCTAGTCGCATAAAAACGAAATTTTGTCGCTCCACGTGAAATTAAAGAATTCTATCTAATTGGCGCTTAAAATTTTTAATTTTGAACTATTTGTCGGCGTTTTGGACGAGCGCTTTTTCGTATTTTTCGATAAAGCTTCGCCCCTTATCGCAGAGGTGGTAGATGAAAATTTTCGACGCCTTGCCTGCATCAAGCCCCGTATCCTTAATGCTTTCGCGCTGCAGATAGCCCCAGTTTTTATGAATTATGTCAAGAGTCGATTTGATCGAGGTGTAGTTGCGCCCACTCGCAGCTGCGAATTCGTTCACGGGCCTCATAAACTCCGCATCGCTTTGCTTATTGCGACATAAAAGCCCATCTTCGCCTTGCGATTCGACCAGTTTTAGCGTTTCATAAATGAGTTTATCTTTTAATTTGATCATCGGCTTTCCCTTATGTAATTGATATGGGTTTACCAAAATTATATCATAAAATTTGTATTTTTATGATATGAGATGTCAATAAATCAGAAACTAAGCGCGAATTCATGAAACGGCACTACATCGCAGCGGATACCCTCAATCTCGAGCCTACCGGAGTTTGCCATAGAAACGACTTTTAAGCTCGTGATACCGAGTCTCTTGAGCGCGCTTAAGATTTTGCGGAATTTTAAAAAGATGATGTCTGCGTCGCTGAAAGGAATGACGAGAACCCCCATCTTTAGAGCAGGTAGGTAAAAATCCAGCTCTTTTGTGTAAAAAATCGGCGTATTTAGCCCCAAAAGCTCGCAAAAAAGGACGTTGGCAAATTTTTTCGAGAAGTCCTTTTTGCTTGTTAAAATTTCGCGCATGTTAAAATGCGAAAAATATAGTTTTTTTGCGCGCGCGGGCTCGCCAGCTTTGCTTAAAAATCTGATGAAATTTTCCCGCTCAAGTTTGGCGATAGTGCCGTATACGGCATCTTTGGAGATCTTAATGCGCGGCTTTAGCGCGGTGTAAATTTTATTTGCGCTAAATGCGGTGTGGACGAAGCTTAGGCACTCTTTGAGGATTAAAATTTCCGTTCGGCTAAAGTTTGCCGTAAGCAGCCTCTGCTCGAATTCTAAAATTTCGGCAGGCGCTATGAAGGGATTTTTTGCGCCGCCACCTTGGGTTAAAAACGCCGAAATCATCGAGTTTATCTCGTTGTGGCGCTTGTCGAAGGCGATAAATTCTTCAAACGAAAGCGGCAAAAGCTCAAGCCGCTCAAAGCCCGGCAGGATCAACTCTTTATCGCGCGTAGAGATGATGAAACGCTTTAAATTTAGCTCCCCAGCAAAGCTTTGAAGCGATGAAATTTCAAAATCGGCGCTACTAAAATTATCTAAAAAAAGCGATGAAATTTGCTCGTTGGTTGCCAAAAATTCCTTGATCTCGCGGAAGAAATTCTCGCTCCTGCTTTTTGCGCCATCGGACTCCATATTTCTTGCGTTGTTTGAGCTGCCTGCGCTTGCGTTTTTTGTATCTGTATTTTTTATAGCGGTGCGGTAAAATTCGCCCGTACCCGAAATTTCCGCGTCTAATATAGCTCCTCTACTTATTTCATACTCATTTGCTTCGCTAATCTTTGTATCGCCTGCGCTATTTCTAGCTGCAAAAATTGCATCACTCGCTACCGCCTCTTCAAGGCGTAGATCGGCTAAATTTAGGTACAAAATTTCATCTTTTTTAAGTTCTGAAATTTCATTTTTCAGCACGGCGCTTTTGCCGGAATTTAACACTCCATAGATTATGGCTCTAGGCGAGCCGATACCTCTTTTGCGCGGAATAAAGCCCATAAATTCCGGCGGGTTTTCGTAAAAAAATTTTAGATCATTCATATCAAGTATTTTAAAATTTTCCTTATTAAAAGGAAATAAATCTGAAAAATATTATGAGATTTTTATATCCATTTTAAATTTGTCCAAAATTTTTATATTGGAAATTTTCGCCAACCTGGAAATTCCAAAATTTTACATATTTTTCCTTATGAAAAGGAAATATTTCCATAAAATTTGACTATTTTCTTGACAAAGCCGGAGCACTTTTATATAATGTGCGTCTTTTGTTTGAAACAAAGGGTCGCGCGTTGCGACAAGTTCTTTATTAAGGAAAAGTGATGCAAAAAATTAGGTTAAAACTCAAGGCTTATGACCATCGAGTTTTAGATCGCACAGTTTCGGCTATCGTTGAAGCCGTAAAAAGAACGGGTGCGGACGTCAGAGGTCCCGTGCCGATGCCTACGAAGATTAAGCGCTACACCGTTTTAAGATCTCCGCACGTAAATAAAGACTCCAGAGAGCAGTTTGAGATGAAAATTCACGCTCGTATGCTAGACATCGTAGCGGCTACGTCAGATACGGTTGATTCGCTAACTAAGCTTGATTTGGCTCCGGAAGTCAACGTCGAAGTTCACGCGATGGGCAAATAAGGGGTAAAAAGATGGAATATATTGTAGAAAAAATAGGTATGAGTAGGACGATCGACACGAGCAGCACGCCCGTGACGCTTTTGCGACTTATCAATACCAAAATTTGCGAAGTTTGCGATGAGAAAAAAGCTATCGTAGCCTATGCAGAGGGCAAAGCGTATAATAAAGCTATCGCCGGCATTCAAAAGAAATATAGCCTAAGCAAGGAATTTAATAAATTTGCGACGCTAAGCTTAGAAAATGCTGAACTCGGCGATCAAAATTTAGATGTTTTGAGCGAAGCCAAGATCGTCAAAGTAAGCTTTAAATCCAAGGGTAAAGGCTATCAGGGCGTTATTAAGCGCCATGGCTTTGCGGGCGGTCCTACGGCGCATGGTAGCCGCTTTCACCGAAGACCGGGCTCGATCGGCAACTGCGAGTGGCCAGGTCGCGTTCAGCCTGGTATGAGGATGGCGGGACACACTGGAAATGAAACGATCACCGCTAAAAACGAAGTCGTAAGCTTTGATGCCGAGAATAAAATTTTGGTGCTTAAAGGCTCGGTTCCTGGATTTAACGGCGCAATGGGCAGAATAAGGATAGTAAAATGAGTAAAGTAAGCGTGCTTAACGAAAAACTGGAAAAAGCAAGCGAAATTGAAATCCCTGCGAAATTTTCGGAAGTCAATTCGCACAATCTATATTTATACGTCAAATCTTACCTTGCTTCGCTTCGCGCAAACACGGCTAACGCTAAAACTCGTGCCGAGGTTAGTGGCGGCGGCAAAAAACCATGGCGACAAAAGGGTCGCGGTGGCGCACGTGCGGGCTCAACCAGAACCAATGTCTGGGTGGGCGGCGCGGTCGCATTCGGTCCAACTAACGAGCGAAATTACGAGCAGAAAGTCAATAAAAAGCAAAAACGCCTTGCGCTAGAATTTGCTATCAATGAGAAAGCAAACGAGAGTAAAATTTTTATCTTCGACGATTTGGAGCTAAAAAGCGGCAAGACTAAAGACGCGGCAAATTTTATTAAGAAACTGGGCGTTAGAGATGCGCTAATCGTTAAAAACGAGCTGGATGCACAAACTCTTTTGGCCTATAGAAATCTAAAAAATTGCTATGTCATCGATGCAAGCGAGGTCAATGCTTACCTAATCGCAGTTTACGGCTCGGTCGTATTCGAAAAAGCGGCATTTGAATCAATAGTGAAAGAGGACTAAAATGGCAGATATAACAGATATCAAAACGATCCTTTATACGGAAAAGTCTCTCGGTCTTCAAGAAAACGGCGTGGTCGTTATCCAAACTAGCCCGTCGGTTACGAAAAACGGACTAAAGAGCGTTTTGAAGAACTATTTCGGGATCACTCCGCTAAAGATAAATTCTTTAAGACAAGACGGCAAAGTAAAAAGATTTAAAGGCAGAACTGGTGCTAGAAATGATGTGAAAAAATTCTACGTCAAACTACCTGAGGGCGCAAGCCTAGAAAGCGTGGAGGCGTAAAATGGCGATTAAAACTTATAAACCGTATACTCCAAGTAGAAGATTTATGACAGGGCTTAGCAGCGAGGATATCACTGCAAAAGCTAGCGTTAGAGGCTTGCTTGTTAAAATTCCTGCCGCAGCCGGAAGAAACAACAACGGCCGCATTACCAGTCGCCATAAACAAGCCGGAGCAGCTAAACTTTATAGAATTATCGATTTTAAGCGAAATAAATTCGGCATTCCTGGCAAGGTCGAGGCGATCGAATACGATCCGAATCGCAACTGCCGTATCGCATTGATCTCATACGCAGACGGCGAGAAGCGCTACATTATCAAGCCTAACGATCTTAAAGTAGGTGACGTAGTAGCCGCTGCCGAGGGCGGGTTAGATATTAAACCCGGCAATGCTATGAAGATGAAAAACATCCCTGTGGGAACTATCCTGCACAATATTGAGTTAAAACCTGGCAAAGGTGCTCAAATGGCACGTAGCGCAGGAGGCTATGCTCAGCTTATGGGTAAAGAGGAAAAATACGTCATTTTACGTCTGCCTAGCGGCGAGATGAGAAGAGTGCTTGCAGAGTGCATGGCCAGTATCGGCGTAGTGGGTAACGAAGAGTGGGCAAACGTCGTCATCGGTAAAGCCGGACGCAACCGCCACAGAGGTATCCGCCCTCAAACCAGAGGTTCTGCGATGAACCCGGTCGATCACCCGCACGGCGGTGGCGAGGGTAAGAAAAACTCCGGTCGCCATCCAGTAACTCCGTGGGGCAAACCGACAAAGGGCTATAAAACTCGCCATAAAAAAGCGAGCGATAAGCTTATAATTTCAAGAAGGAAAGGAAAATAAAAATGGCTAGATCGCTAAAAAAAGGTCCTTTCGTAGATGATCACGTAATGAAAAAAGTCGTTGCGGCAAAGAAAGCCGGCGATAACAAACCGATCAAGACTTGGTCGAGACGAAGCACGATCGTGCCTGAGATGATCGGACTTACGTTTAACGTTCATAACGGAAAGAATTTTATTCCAGTTTACGTCACCGAGCATCATATCGGTTATAAATTAGGCGAGTTCGCTCCTACGCGCACTTTCAAGGGCCACAAAGGCTCCGTGCAGAAAAAGATCGGCAAGTAAGGATAGAATATGAGTAAATCAACTATTAAATTTGTTCGTCTTTCGCCGACAAAAGCAAGACTTATCGCGAAGCAAATTCAAGGCATGAATGCGGAATTTGCCCTTGCTACTTTAGAATTTACGCCTAATCGCGGCGCGAAATATATCGCTACGGCGATTTCAAGCGCGGTCGCAAACGGCGGCTTTGAGCCTGAAGAGGTCGTAGTTACCAGCTGCCGAGTGGATGCGGGTCCCGTACTTAAGAGATTTCGTCCGCGCGCCAGAGGTACGGCTAGCCGTATCCGCAAGCCTACTTCGCACATCATCGTCGAAGTAGCAAAACCAAGTAAGAAGGAAGCGTAAATGGGACAGAAAGTAAATCCGATCGGTTTAAGATTAGGAATTAATCGAAATTGGGAGTCTAGATGGTTCCCTTCTAAAGCGACGCTTTCCGAGAGTATCGGCGAGGATTACAAGATTCGCAAATTTTTAAAAGCCAAGCTTTACTATGCGGGAATTAGTCAAATTCTTATCGAAAGAACGGCTAAGAAAATTCGCGTAACGATCGTAGCCGCAAGACCGGGTATTATCATCGGCAAAAAAGGCGGCGAGGTCGAAAATTTAAGAAGCGAAGTCGTTAAGCTAGTCAATAAAGACATAGCCATTAATATCAAAGAGGAGCGCAAAGTAGGCTCGAACGCACTTTTGGCTGCAGAAAACGTAGCCATGCAGCTAGAGCGCCGCGTTGCATTCCGCCGCGCTATGAAGAAGGTCATCCAAGGCGCTCAAAAAGCAGGTGCAAAGGGAATTAAAATTTGCGTCGCAGGTCGCTTGGGCGGTGCGGAGATGGCTAGAACTGAATGGTATTTGGAGGGACGCGTTCCGCTTCATACTCTAAGGGCTAGGATCGATTATGGCTTTGCCGAAGCGCATACGACCTACGGTAATATCGGCATTAAGGTTTGGATCTTTAAGGGTGAAATTTTACAAAAAGGCATCCAGGCTGAAAAAACCGACGATGCGCCTAAAAAAACACGCAGACCAAGAAGAGGTAAATAGTTATGTTGATGCCAAAAAGAACAAAATACCGTAAGATGATGAAAGGTCGCAATCGCGGCTACGCGACGAGAGGAAATTCCTTGACGTTCGGCGATTTCGGTATCAAAGCGGTAGAGGCGGGTAGGGTAAATTCTCGCCAGATCGAAGCGGCTCGTGTCGCGATGACGCGCTTCGTAAATCGTCAAGCTAAAATTTGGATTAAGGTATTCCCAGACAAGCCGCTTACCAAAAAGCCTCTACAAACTCGTATGGGTAAAGGTAAGAGCGGCGTAGAAGAGTGGGTAATGAATATAAAACCGGGCAGGATCATTTTCGAGATGACCGGCGTTAGCGAAGAGGTTGCTAAAGAGGCGCTTATGCTTTCAATTCATAAACTACCTTTTAAAACGAAAATCGTAAGTAGGGAAAGCGAAAATGAAATATACTGATTTGAAAGATAAAGATTTAGCTGAGCTAAATTCTATGTTGAAACAAAATAAGTTGCTTTTATTTACGGCTAGACAAAAGCTAAAAACTATGCAGCTAAGCAATCCTAACGAGATTCGCGCTATCAAAAAAGATATCGCTAGAATCAACACCGCTATTAAAGCGAAATAAGGATAGGTTATGGCATTTAAAAGAGAAATTCAAGGCGTAGTCGTAAAGAAGGCAGGCGATAAAACAGCTACCGTTTTGGTAGAGCGAAGGGTTATGCACCCTAGATATAGAAAGATCGTAAAAAGATTTAAAAAATATCTGATCCACGATGAAAACAACATCGTAAAGATTGGTGACACCATATCTGCGATCGAGTGCAGACCGCTAAGCGCTAGAAAGTCGTTTCGCTTAAAAGCGGTTTTGAAAACAGGAGTTGAATAATGATACAGAGTTTTACCAGACTTGCGGTAGCTGATAATAGCGGCGCAAAAGAACTTATGTGTATTAAAGTTTTGGGCGGCAGCAAAAGAAGATACGCTACAATCGGCGATATCATCGTTTGCTCTGTAAAAAAAGCGCTCCCTAACGGCAAGATTAAGCGCGGTCAAGTAGTAAAAGCCGTAGTCGTTCGTACGACTAAAGAGTTGCACAGAGGCAACGGCTCACTAATTAGATTCGATGAGAACGCAGCCGTTATTTTGGATTCAAAAAAAGAGCCGATCGGCACTCGTATTTTCGGTCCTATCGGTAGAGAGGTCAGATACGGCGGTTTTATGAAGATCGTTTCGCTGGCTCCGGAGGTTTTATAATGGCAGTAAAATTTAAGATTAAAAAGGGCGATCAAGTAAAGATCATCGCAGGTGACGATAAGGGCAAAACAGGCACTGTTAAGGCCGTCTTTCCTAAAAAAGCTCAAGTTATCGTCGAGGGTTGTAAAATGGCTAAAAAGGCTATCAAACCAACCGAGCAAAATCCGCAAGGCGGCTTTACAAGCAAAGAGATGCCTATGGATATTTCAAACGTTGCGTTGGTAGAGGGTTGATTATGAGCAGACTAAAAGATAAATACGCTAATTCCATCAGAGCTGCTTTGCAGAAAGAATTTGATATAAAAAATCCTATGCTTATCCCGGCGCTTGAAAAGATCGTTATCAGCGTAGGAACGGGCGAATCGAGCAAAGATCAAAAAGTGCTTCAAAATATGGCCGATACTATCTCGCTGATCGCAGGCCAAAAAGCGCTTATCGTCAATGCAAAAAAATCGGTTGCCGGCTTTAAAGTGCGCGAAGGTTTCCCGGTAGGCATAATGGTTACGTTACGAAAAGAGCAGATGTTTGCCTTCCTAGACAAACTGATCTCTATCGCGCTTCCTAGAGTTAAGGATTTCCGAGGACTACCTAGAACGGGCTTTGACGGACGCGGCAATTATAACTTCGGTTTGCAAGAGCAGCTGATGTTCCCAGAGGTCGAATACGATCAAATTTTAAGAACTCACGGTATGAATATAACCGTTGTAACGACTACAAATAACGATAAAGAGGCATTTAAATTGCTAGAGCTATTCGGCATGCCTTTTGCAAAAGGAAAATGATATGGCAAAAAAATCAATGGTAGCCAAGGCGAAACGCCCCGCTAAATTTAGCACTCGCGCATATACTAGATGTCAAATTTGCGGTCGTCCGCACTCCGTTTATAAGGATTTTGGAATTTGTCGCGTTTGCCTTCGCAAGATGGCAAACGAGGGCTTAATCCCGGGTCTAAAAAAAGCAAGCTGGTAAGGAGAAGAGATGATTAACGATCTTATTTCAGATGGACTAACTCGCATTAGAAATGCTGCGATGCGAAGGCTGGATACGACTAAGCTTTTTCACTCAAACGTCGTTGAGGCTATGCTTAAAATTTTAGCCGAGAAGGGCTATATCGAGAGCTACAACGTAGTGGAGGAAAACAATAAAAAGATCATCAACGTAGTGCTTAAATACGACGAAAAGGGCAGGAGCGTGATAAACGAAGTTAAAAGAATTTCGACTCCGGGTCGCCGCGTATATCAAGGCAAAGACGAGATCAAGCGCTTCAAAAACGGCTACGGAACCGTCGTCGTTAGCACAAGCAAAGGCGTTATGAGCGGTATCGACGCGCACAAAGCGGGCGTCGGCGGCGAAGTGCTTTGCACGATCTGGTAAGAAGTTTCTACTTTTTATGGCATTGTGGTATCCATTCGTAAAAGTAGACATACCCTAGACAAATAAAAAGGAAAATTATGTCAAGAATTGGTAAAAAACCGATCTCTATTCCGAGCGGAGTTGAGGTCAAGATTGACGGCTCGTCGTTAAAATTTAAAAAATCGAATAACGAAAAAGAGCTTGATTTAAAAGGTCATGTCGATGTAAAAATCGAAGACGGAAAGATAGAATTCTCACCTAAGGGCGAGGATAGACAGAGTAGGGCGTATTGGGGAACATACCGCGCTTTAGCCAACAATATCGTCCTTGGTCTTACCGAGGGCTTTTCAAAACAGCTTGAAATCAACGGCGTCGGCTACAGGGCTGCGATGAAGGGCAGGGTACTTGAGTTAAATTTGGGCTTTTCGCATCCGATAAATTTTGAATCTCCAAAAGGAATCGAAATTTCCGTAGATAAAAACGTCGTAACCATCAAAGGCGACGACAAGCAGCAAGTAGGTCAAGTGGCAGCCGAGATCAGAGGATTCAGACCGCCTGAGCCGTATAAGGGTAAAGGCATCAAGTATCTTGAAGAGCATATCATCCGCAAAGCCGGAAAAACAGCTAAGAAATAAGGGTTGAGAAATGACACAGAACGTATTAAAAAGAAAGATCTCTTTACGAATCAAGAGAAAAAGAAGAATTCGCGCTAAAATTTCAGGCGTCGCATCTTGCCCTAGAATTTCTATTTTCAAATCCAATAGGACAGTTTACGCTCAGGCTATTGACGACGCGGCGAGCGCGACTTTGTGCGCCAGCAGCGGTAAGGTTTTAAATTTAAAGGCGAACAAAGAGGGTGCGGCTAGCTTAGCTAAAGATTTAGCCTCTAAGTTGAAAGATAAAGGCATCTCTGAAGCGATTTTCGATCGCAATGGCTATTTGTATCACGGCGTAATCGCAAGTTTTGCCGAGTCGCTACGCCAAAACGGCATCAAACTATAACCCAAAGGAATGATTGTGGAAAAGTATAATAGAGAAGAATTCGAAGAGGTAATCGTCAATATTGGTAGGGTTACGAAGGTCGTTAAAGGCGGTAGAAGGTTTAGGTTTACGGCTCTTATCGTAGTAGGCAATAGAAACGGCTTGGTAGGCTTTGGCTTTGGTAAGTCCAAAGAGGTTCCCGACGCGATCAAAAAAGCGGTAGACGATGCGTTTAAAAATATCATCAAGGTAAATTTAAACGGCTCTACCATCACTCACGATATCGAAGTTAAATACAATGCGAGCAAAATTTTACTTAAGCCGGCGAGCGAAGGTACCGGCGTTATCGCTGGCGGTTCAGTCCGCCCGGTTTTAGAGCTTGCGGGTGTTAAAGATATCCTCACCAAATCGCTAGGTTCGAACAACTCCTCAAATGTCGTAAGAGCTACGATGAAAGCTCTTAGTATGTTAAAACACTAACAAGGATAAAAGATGGGATTAGAAAATCTTAAAAAGGCCCCAGGCTCGACTCACGCTACTAAGCGCTTGGGTCGTGGTCAAGGAAGCGGCCTGGGTAAAACTGCTGGTCGCGGTGGCAAAGGTCAGACCGCGCGCACCGGCTCTCATGAAAAAAGAGGCTTCGAGGGCGGTCAGCAGCCGATTCAGCGAAGGCTTCCAAAGGTAGGTTTTACTTCTAAATTTGAAAAGCCTTACGTGATCAATGTCGATAAAATCGAAGCTATCAAAGATCTTGGCGAGATCACGATCGAAAGCATCAAATCCGTTCATAAAATTTCAAATTCCGTTAAAAAGATCAAGCTGATCGGCGTAGGCGCAAAGGCGCTCGCTAGCAAGATCAAAGACGAGAACGTAAAATTTAGCGGACAAAAATAATGAATAAATCGCTACGCAACAAAATTCTCATTACTTTGGGCTTTCTTTTTGCCTATAGGTTGCTAGCTTACGTGCCGGTTCCGGGAGTGGACGTTGAGGTTATAAAGCAATTTTTTCAAAGCAATAGCAACAACGCTTTTGGAATGTTTAATATGTTTAGCGGTAACGCGGCGGAGCGATTCAGCGTTATCTCGCTAGGCATTATGCCTTATATTACCGCTTCGATCATTATGGAGCTGCTCGCCGCGACCTTCCCAAATTTAGGCAAGCTCAAAAAAGAGCGCGACGGCATGCAGAAATATATGCAGATCATCAGATACGCTACCATCGCAATCGCTATGGTTCAATCCATCGGCGTTAGCATTGGCTTGCAGGGCATTCACGGACAGACCGGAGCGCCTGCGATAATGGCCGAAAATACCAACGAGTTTGTTTTCATCTCGTGCATTTCGATGCTTGCAGGCACCATGCTTTTGATGTGGATCGGCGAGCAGATTACGCAGCGCGGCGTCGGCAACGGCACCAGCCTTATCATCTTTGCAGGTATCGTAAGCGCTATCCCTAGAGCGATCGGAAGTACCGTAAATTTAGTAAATACCGGCGAGATGAACGTTTTAAAGCTAATCGCGATCGTGCTAATCATCCTGGCTACTATCGGAGCAATTTTATATGTGGAGCTAGGTGAACGTAGAATTCCGGTATCGTTCTCGCGCAAGGTATTGATGGCAAATCAAAATAAGCGCATTATGAATTACGTGCCGATCAAGCTAAATTTAAGCGGCGTCATTCCGCCTATTTTTGCAAGCGCGATTTTGATGTTTCCGACTACAATTTTACAAGCAAGCACCAATCCGATCATCCAAAAGATCCACGATTTCCTTAGCCCCAGCAATTACTTCTTTAACTTTTTGACCTTTGTGTTGGTTATATTTTTTGCGTATTTTTACGCATCGATAGCGTTTAATTCAAAAGATATAAGCGAAAATTTAAAGAAGCAGGGCGGATTTATCCCGGGCATTCGTCCGGGCGAGGGAACGGCGAGCTTTTTAAACGAAGTTGCTAGCCGCCTTACGTTTTGGGGATCGATCTATCTCGGCCTCGTGACCGTCATCCCGTGGCTGCTCGTTAAATTTATGGGCGTGCCGTTTTATTTCGGCGGCACCAGCGTGCTGATCGTCGTCTCCGTCGCTCTTGATACGATGAGACGCATCGAAGCGCAGATCTATATGAATAAATATCAGACCCTAAGCGCGGTCGGGCTATAAATGGCGATTTTGCTTAAAACAAAAAAAGATTTAGAGGGGCTTCGTGCAGCGAACAAGATCGTTGCGCAGGCCCTTGATTACGCAGCTTCTTTCATAAAGCCGGGTCTTAGCCTGCTCGAAGTCGATAAGAAGATCGATGATTTCATCACATCCAAGGGTGCGTATCCTGCCTTTAAAGGGCTATACGGCTTTCCAAACGCCGCCTGCCTCTCGTTAAACGAAGTCATCATCCACGGCATCCCAGACGAAACGATCTTGCAAGAGGGCGATATCTTAGGCGTCGATTTGGGCTCGAAGCTGAACGGATATTTCGGCGACAGCGCACGCACTCTGCCCGTCGGTAAAATTTCAAAAGCCGACGAAGATCTCATCGCATGCAGTAAGGACACGCTGGAGTTTGCCATCAAAACGATCAGGGTAGGGATGCACTTCAAAGAGCTAAGCTTCGAGATCGAGAAATTTATTCGTGCGCGCGGCTTCGTGCCGCTATACGGCTTCTGCGGCCACGGCATCGGCAAGCACCCGCACGAAGAGCCTGAGATCCCAAACTATCTGGAGGGCAACAATCCAAAATCAGGCCCCAAAATCAAAAATGGCATGGTCTTTTGCATCGAGCCGATGATCTGCCAAAAGGATGGCACGCCGGTCATCGCCGAGGATAAATGGAGCACGAGAAGCAAGGATGGGCTCCGCACTAGCCACTATGAGCACTGCATGGCGGTTTTCGACGACAAGGTCGAAGTGCTAAGCGTCGCATAGAATTTCGCGCAAAAGCTGGCTCAGCCTAGTTAAAATTTTTTCACTTTGTCGGTGCGAAATTTTGCCTGCGATCGGTCTTTGACAATTTTACATCGCTCGCGTCTTGGAATTTTACCTCAGCCGCTTCATGCATAAATTTTATCCAAAGGAAACCTATCGCGCTAGAAATTTTAAAATCTATCGCGACGGTTTGTAGCCTAGCCGCAAAATTTTAAAAGCCGAAATTTTTAGCTCATACTTTCTGTTTTTTAAAGCCTCGTTTTGTAGCTTCGCTCTTAGATCCGCTTTCAATTAAAATTTAGCCTCAAAATTCCGTCATCCAATTCTAACTCCCGCCCGTATCTTTAAAATTTAGCCGTAAAATTTGAAGCGTAAAGGCGCGCAAGTAAGCAAGCTCAAAGCTTTAAGCGGCTAAGATTGCGCCTTGATTTTAAAGCGAAAACATGTCGCGCTACGTAGAAGTGCGCGTCGTCGCGTCTCTTCGTACAAGGCAGGGAAATATAAAATGAGAGAAAAATTTTATGTAGCGCTAGCAAATATAGGCTGGCTTATGGCACGGACGAAAGTGGGCGGGCTCGTGGCGCACTTGCTTATGAAAATTGACCGCGGCTTTTTTGCCGCACTGCGCGAACGTCCCGTATGGAGGGTGTTTTGGCTCAGCACGGCGCTATGCCTGCTCGCATGCTGGGCTAAGATACATTATCAGATTAACGGACCCATCTTTGCCTACATCGCCGAGAGCTTTCCGGTGGTATTTATCATAAATTTGCTCATCTTTCACCTCTGCTACTTGCTTAGCGGGCGATTTTTCAAGCTCGTTTCATTGGTGCTACTGGTGCTAATTGTGCTGATTGCGAGCGCGGCTTTGTTTTTGATCGTAAATTTCGACTCAAGCTTCAATGTCGTGGCGATCGATGCGCTTGTGCATACCGACGCAGCCGAGACGCGCGAGTTCGTTTCGCAGTTTCTTAGCCCTGCGACGATTTTATATTTAGCGATGTTGCTTGGCTGCATCTTTGCAGCGCTAAGAGCGGGGCGGAGAAAGGAGGAGCAAACGCATAGCGGTCTAAGATTGCTGTTAGCGGCGATTTATCTCATTTACGGAACGATCTTTTGCGCGGATATCGCCGCTAAAGCTTTCCAGGGCAAGCAGGGCTATATAACCAAGCTATCGCAATACGTCCCGCTGGAGTTTGCCTTTACGATAAAAGACTATCTAAGCGATAAGAATTTCATTACCGATATGCGCGAAGTGCAGCTCGGATACGATGAGGCCAAGCGCGCGAACGAGGCTGTTTTAAAAGGCGGCGCAAATTCAGATCCGCAAAGCTCCGCCCTGGATTCCGCGTCTGAAAATTCCACGTCCGCATCAAGCGCTCAGGCGCAAAATTACGGCGCAAATTTAAATTCTACGTTCGCTTCAGGCAATGAGCTGCAAAGCTCAGGCAAGACTTTAAATTCTACGCCGCAAAGCCCCAGCGCGATTTCAAATTCTAAAAACCCTGAGGCCGCTACAAACCCTGCCTTGCAAAAGTCTCGTGTCAAAAATATCATCCTAATAATCGGCGAGAGCTTGCAGCGCGGGCATATGTCGCTCTACGGCTACGGCGTTAAAAATACGCCGCTTTTAGAGAAGCTCGAAGCAAGCGGCAATCTGATAAAATTTAGCGATACAATCTCACCTTACGGCACGACTAATCAGGTGCTGATGCGGCTTTTAAATTTCAGCGATTACGAAAGCGAGCGCAAAAGGGCTTGGTTTCGCAACCTTAGCATTATCGATATGTTTAAGCTAAGCGGCTACCGCACCTTTTGGATCAGCAATCAAGAGGCTTTTGGCGCACATGCGTTAAGCGCTAAAAGCGCTGCCGATCGCGCGGATTCAGAATCCTTCCTCTCAAAGAGTAATCTTTATGAAACCGTCCGCATCAAGCCTGACGGAGTGCTGCTTCCACTCATAAATCAGGCGAAAGAGGGGCAGAGCGAGCGAAATTTCTACGTGATCCATCTCATCGGCAGCCATATGGATTACAGCCTGCGCTATCCCGAGGGATTTGGCAAGTTTAGCGCGGCGGACGTAAAGGCAAAACTTACTTCCAAGCAGAAAGATGTCGTCGCATATTACGACAACAGCGTGCTTTACAACGATTTCGTCATAAATGAAATTTTTAAAATTTTCTCTGGCGATGACAGTCTCATCGTCTATCTTAGCGATCACGGCGAAAATTTATACGAAAATGGACGCCTTGGGCACGGTATGGAGAGCCGCTTTACTTATGAAATCCCGCTGCTTTTTATAGCCTCGCGTGAGTTTTTGAGCGATCATGCTAAGCTATGGCAGAGGCTAGCTGCGGCGAAAGATAAGCCTTTTATGAGCGATGATTTGGCGCATTTGCTAGCAGATATCATCGGTGTCGTGCCACTTGAGTTTGACGAGCACAAAAGCCCGATACGAACGGATTTTAATGTTTCGCGCAAGCGAATTGCTAACGGAGTCGATTACGATGAGAAATTAAAAAGCGCGAAGGGCTACGAGCTCGAGTAATAGATGAGTTTTGCTTTTATCCCGTTACATGCTGTATAAACGAGGAATCGGCGCATCCCGTCTTTTTTTGATCGGTTCATCAAATTCAGATTAAATTCGCGCCACTCCAATGGCTACGCTGATAAAAAGACGCGCAACGTTTGTTAAATTTGAGATCAAATTTATGCGTCGCGGTTAGCTCTCCTTTTTTACCTCATCCATATACGAGTAAATCGTGACTTTCTGCGTCCTAAGCGCCTTTGCGACGAGCTCTACGGCGCCTTTTACCTCAAAAATTCCTTTTTGCGCGAGGAATTTTACGATACGCTTTCGATCCTCTTTCTTCATCCTCTCCACATTTAGATCGTGCGTAGCCGATGCGATAAGGTCTTGGACGATGTCAAGGATATTTTGCTGCGAATCGTTAGAGTTTTGCGTTTCTAAATTTACGTCGTCATTGAAGCTCGCCCCGTCTAATGCCGCGCTATTGCAGCTTCCGTCGGTAAAATTTGCGCCCTGCAACTCCTTGCTATCGAGCTTTGCGTTCGGTAGAAGATTTTTTATTACTTTGTATGCGGCCATGGCGCTTGAAGTATCGATATTTACGCATAGCGCGCCTACTACTTTGCCGTCTGCGCCGCGGATCAGCGAAGTCGAGGAGCGTATGAGCTTGCCGTTTTGCGCGGTGAAGTAGTAGTTTGCGGTGCAGTCGTTTTCAAAATTTTTGCTTAGTAACACGTCCTTTACCAGATGATCGAAGCTTTGACCGATCCTTCTGCCCGTTACGTCGCCGAGGACGAAAACGACGGAGTTTTGCGGCGTGCTCATATCGTGGATGACCACCTCGCAATCGCCGATCGTATTTTTAATAAGGTGCGCGGTCGGTATAAAGGCTTGCAAAAGTTGATTCATTTCGGGCTCCTGAAATTTTATATAAAAAAATCTATAAATTTAGATTAAATTTTAAAATTTTTGCAAATTTATAGAAATACTTATATATTTTTAATAAATTTAGAGTAAAATTATATAAAATTTTATATGCAAAGGAGCTTAAATGAAAAAAATTTATCCAAGCGGTTTCGCGCCGAAAAAGGCGCATTATGCGCCGGGCATCCTAGACGACGATGGAATGCTCTACGTCTCGGGGCAGCTAAGCGTGGATCCGCGCACGGGGGCCATCGCGGAGGGTCTTGCTGCGCAGACCGCGCAGGCTCTAAGCAACGTTGCGGCAGTCCTGGCCGCCGCGGGCGCGGATAAAAGCGACGTGCGGATGTGCCGCGTCTATACGCCTGACGTCGCGAACTGGGACGTGATCGACGAGCAGTACGCGCTATTTTTCGGCGCGCACAAGCCCGCTCGCGTCGTGGTACCGACTACGGCTCTACACTTCGGCTGCCTCGTAGAGATCGAGGCCGTCGCAAAAATCAAAGAGAAAAAGTAGGAGCGAAAATGAGCGATTTCATCTGCACGGGCTGCGGTAAGCACGCGCCCATCGATACTTTGAGTTATAAATGCGACTGCGGCGGGCTGTATAAACTAAACTCCGATGCGCCTAAATTTAACCCCGCGCTCGTAGATAAAAGCGAGTTTAGCATCTTTAGATACCGCAGGTTTATAGGTATCGACACAGCTAAATTTAGAGAAATTTCGATGGGCGAGGGGCTTACGGCGAGCGTGAAATTCGGCGAAAATCTCTATCTCAAGCTCGATTACGCGATGCCTACGCTTTCGTTTAAAGACCGCGGTGCGGCGGTTTTGGTATTACATGCCAAAAATATCGGCGTGAAAAAGGTGCTGCAAGACTCCAGCGGCAACGCGGGCAACGCCGTGGCGGCGTACTGTGCTCGCGCGGGCATCGAGTGTGAAATTTACGTCCCGAAGGGCACGTCGCCTAAAAAGATCGATATGATCAAAAGCCACGGCGCGCACGTCACGGTGTTTGACGGCAGCCGCGACGAAACGGCGGACGCGTGCCGCAAAAAGGCCGCGCAGGAGCAGATATATTACGCCAATCACGTTTATAATCCGATCTTTTACGAGGGCACGAAGAGCTACATTTATGAGATCTACGAGCAGCTGGGCAGGGTGCCGCGCAATATCTTCATCCCCGTGGGCAACGGCACGCTGCTGCTGGGCGCTCAAGCGGCGCTAGGCGAGCTATATGAGGGCGGTCTTATCGAGACGCTGCCGAAAATTTTCATCGTTCAGGGCGAGCGTTGCGCTCCGCTTTTTGACGCTAAAGATGCGGCGCGCGAGATTAAGCCGCAGCCGACGCTAGCGGAGGGCATCGCGATCGCAAGACCGATGCGCGCGGCCGAAATTCTCGGCTCTAGCTACGCGGGCGAGCGCGAGGTGATTTTGGCGAGAGAGAGCGACATACTGCCTGCCAGAGCGGCTCTTGCGCGCGGAGGATTTTACGTCGAGCACACGACCGCGGCTACCTACGCGGCGTATCTGCGCTACAAAGAAAGCCGCGATCTGCAAGGAGATAGCATCATCCCGCTTTGCGGCGCGGGGCTAAAGAGCGATCATTAAATTTAAGCGCTCGGCGCGGAATTTATGCGGCTAGCTGGCGTCGAGGAATTTTAAAATTTTGCAGCTTTAAATTTAGTAGATTTATGAGCCCATGTTTTAGCGGGATGTTTAAAATTTGCGGCTCATAGGCTTTTAAATTTAAACTTGTATCGAGGCGCTAAGACGAGTCTCTGTTTTGTTCGATGCGGTTATATGGGCGCATTTTTATGGGCGACTTTGCTGCTAGCTGGATTTGTAAAATTGTATCTGCGATAGCTGGGTGGTCGCTCTTTAAATTTGAAATTACGGTCAAAATTTTATAAAAATAAGCTCACGGGATGCGGCGCAAGCCCTCCGTTTTGTTTGTGAAATTTAGTCTTTTTTATCGCTTTTAGCTAGCGAGCCTCTATGCAGAGGATCAAATTCGCGCGGCTATTTCGAGTTTTCTTTAGCGATGTGCGTAAATTTAAGCACAAATTCGCTTTTTGCCGCAGTGTAGGTGTCGCGGTCGAACTCGAACCGCTTGCAAAGTTCTAATTTAAGCGCCTCGTACCGCTCGGCGATATCCGCATTCGCTCGCAAAAAATCTCTAAAAAATATCTCGTCCGCATCGCCGAAATTTCGCAAATGCACGTGAAAAACGCGCTCGGCAAATCCCGCTTCGGTGTAGCCCTTATTTAGGCTGCAGCGGCTCTCGCTTTCGCTCATTAGCAGATAGTCCGCGTCTATCAGGCGCTGTTTGGCTGCGGTAATATCCAAGCACTCGATCAAAATATCTACGATCGGCTTCGCCCAGATCCCGCTTACTGCGGTGCTGCCGATATGGTGGATCTTGATCTCGCCAGAGTCTCGCAGCAGCCCGCGCAGAATTTCGCGCTCCTGTCTAAACCAAACGCCCCAGCGCAGATCGTGCGGCACGAGACGTATCGGAAAGAGCCGCCACAGCTCCTGCAGGCTCATCGAAAGGAGTTTATTGCTCATCTTAACTCCAAAGTATTGGGTGAAATTTGAATGGATGGCGGGTAGATAGGGATTCGAACCCTAGAAGGCTGACGCCTTACGCGCTTTCGAGGCGCGCTCCTTCGACCGCTCGGACATCTACCCGAATGAAAATGTAATTTAAGCCAAAAATGGCTTAATAACAGATTTAAAAATGAAATTCCGCGTGAAATTTCGCCTGATTTGCGGGCGGAGGTTGAAATTTAACGGCGCAAATTTAGATTTCATTTTAAATCCACGGCTTAAGGTACGGCGCGCTTTCGGCATAAAATTTATTTCGTGCGTAGTTTTGGGCACGGAATTTTACCGCTTTATGGATGAAATTTTACGCAAAAGCTCATCGTCGCGGCGGCGAAAAATCACTCGCCGTTTATAAATTTCATGCGCCGCCCTACAAAACCGAGATGAAAATTTTGACCTCGTCTCTGCCGTAAAACTCAAAATCCGTTCCAAACGCTCTTTTTAGTTCGCCGGCTTCAAAAAAGCTCCAAATTTTGCCCCAAAACTTTGCTACGTTTTGCGGCTCATTTGGGAAACTAAAAACGGCGTATTTGCCGCTTTTGATCTCCAAGGCTTCGTCGCTGCGGGGCGCTTTAGCGCCGATAAAGATATTGTAAAGCCCGTCGGCGCCGTCTTCATAATCATAATAGACGCCGTAAATCTCGCTCTGCCCGTCATAGCACTCTTTCATAAATTTCGCCCACAGCGCAGGAATTTTACCGCTCCCGCCCAGCTCGTCCGCGTTTTTCGTGCGGGCTTTTAACCCATAAATTTTAAATCCGTCTAAATATGAAATTTTGATTTTTTCGCTCAAATTTCGTCCTTTGCCGTTACTGCTCTAAAAGCTCTTTGGCCTGCTTTGCGATCGCGACGTCGGTGAAGCCGAAAAGCTTAAATAGCTCGCTCGCGTTGCCGCTCTCGCCGAAGCTTCGCATGCCGTGTACCGCGTCTGCAAATTTATACCACTCAAGCGCGCTTGCGGCTTCGACGGCTAAAATTTTAGTTTGCGCCTGCAGGATTTGCGCCAGATAATCAGCGTTCTGTTCGCACAAAAGCTCGAAGCACGGCGCGCTGACGACGTTTGCGCCGATGCCTTGCTCTTGCAATATCGCCGCCGCTTTTAGGCAGAGCGAGACTTCGCTGCCGCTTGCGATGAGCGTGATTTGCGCCTCTTTGCTCTGCCTTAGCAGATACGCGCCGTTTTGCACGTCGCCCAAAACCGCCTTAGGTAGCGGCTCAAGTCCCTGACGCGAGCAGACGAACGCCGCAGGGGCATTCAGAGCAAGCGCCGTGCGCCAGCATTTTACGTTTTCGTTGCCGTCTGCGGGGCGGAAAGTGTAGAAGTCTGGCATTGCGCGGAAGGTGCTAAGCTGCTCGATAGGCTCGTGTGTAGGTCCATCCTCGCCTACGCCGATGCTGTCGTGCGTGAAGACGAAATAGTGGCGCAAACCCATTAGCGCCGCAAGTCTAGTGCCCGTTTTGAGATAGTCGCTGAAGATAAAAAACGTCGCGCTAAACGGGATGAAAAGCCCGTATCTCGCAAAGGCGTTGCCGATCGCCGCCATCGCGTGCTCGCGGATGCCGAAGTGTAAATTTTTGCCGCACGGAAAGTCGCCGCCGCCTTTTAGCTCGGTCTTATTCGACGCCGCCAAATCGGCGCTTCCGCCCAAAAAGCCGGGCACTGCGTTTGCGATGGCGTTTAAAATTTTACCGTTGCTATCGCGCGTGGCGACCTTAAGCCCGCTAAAATCGGGAAATTCTATCTTGCTAAAATCGGGATTTAAAAGCTCGTTTAGAAGCGCTTTTTTTTCATCGCTTAGCTTCGCAAGCTTCTCCTTCCAAAGCCGCTCTTCTAAATCACCCCTCTCAACCGCGGCGCGCGTTTCAAAAAGCACGTCCTCGCTTACGACGAAGCTTTGAGCGGGATCAAAGCCCAGACTTTGCTTGGCGCGTGCAAGCAGCTCCTCTCCAAGCGGAGCGCCGTGCGTCTTGGCTGTGCTCTCAAGCTCGAGCGCGCCCTTACCGATCGTGGTATTTGCGATGATGAGGTAGGGTTTGGTTTTGTTTTTGACCTCGTCAAGGACGAATTCTATCTGATCGAAATTATGCCCGTCGATGCGCGCGACCTCAAAGCCCTGCGCTTCAAATCGCACCTTCACGTCCTCAAACCAGGCGATATCGGTGCTGCCGTCGATCGTGATGCCATTAGAATCATAGATTATCGTGAGATTATCGAGGTTGTGTCTGCCTGCAAGCGCGCACGCTTCGTAGCTGATGCCCTCCTGTAGATCGCCGTCGCCGCAGAAGCAATAGACTCGGTGATCGATGATCTCGTTTCCTTCCTCGTTTAGCAGATGCGCGGCGTATTTCGCGGCCATCGCAAATCCGACTGCGTTTGCGACGCCCTGTCCGAGCGGCCCGGTAGCGATCTCGACGCCTGGGGTAGTGATCTCCGGGTGGCCCGGGGTTTTGGAGTGCAGGCGCCTGAAGCTTTTCAGATCGTCCATGCTCAAATCATATCCGCTAAGATAGAGGTAGCTATACACGAGCGCGCTTGCGTGTCCGCCCGAGAATACGACGCGGTCGCGGTTCAGCCACGCGGGATTTTTGGGGTTGTGGCAGACCTTGCTCATAAAGACGCTCATTACGTCGCTTAGCCCCATCGGCGTGCCGGGATGGCCTGAGTTAGCGCTTTGGATCATATCCGCGCTTAGAAATTTGATCGTGTTTGAAATTTTACTTAGCTGCTCGCTCGACATTTTTCATCCTTTCAGGTATTTTTCTATCAAATTTAAAACCAAATCGCGCAGGCTTTCGTCATAGCCCGCCATCGCGCCGCTTACCTCGTCTATTAGGCGCTGCTTGTAGCTCCTCGCGCCCGCAAGACCTAGTAAATTTACAAAGGAATTTTTCGCGCCGTCCGCCCCTACGGGTTTGCCTGCGCTTGCCTCGTCACTCGTGGCGTCGATGATATCATCCTCGATCTGAAATATGAGACCTAGCTTCAGTCCGATTTTATAAAGCTCATGCGCAAGCTCGTCCTTTAACCCGCCGATTATGGCGCCTAGCTCAAACGCCGCTGCGATGAGCGCGCCCGTTTTATGCAGATGCAAAAACTCAAGTTCGTTTTGCTTTAACGGGCTGTTTTCAAAACGGCAATCGATCGCCTGACCGAGCACCATGCCGCCGCTGCCTGCATTTCGCGCTAGAGTTTTAATGCATTTTATCTTGATTTCGTCGCTTAGGTTCGCGCTCGCGGCGATCAAAAACGCGTCGGTATTTAGCGCGTCGCCCACCAAAATCGCCGTGACCTCGTCGTATTTTTTATGCAGGCTCGGCCGTCCGCGGCGCAGATCCGCATCGTCCATCGCGGGCAGATCATCGTGTATGAGCGAGTAGGTGTGGATCATCTCAAGCGCCATCGCGATCGCCAGCGCGCCCTCAAAGCGCCGCTCATCCACCGCCGAGACGACGCCTAGTAGCAGCTGCGCGCGAAAGTGCTTACCGCCCGCTTGCAGCATGTAATTGAGCGCCTCCTCGAAGTACGGATGAAAGCTCGGCGCCTTCAGCTCGTTGCGCTTCAAGTAATCTTTAAATTTTTCTAAAATATCCATCGATCCTACCTTGCGGTTTTGATTTGCTCTGCTTGGGCGCGCCCTTGACGAATGCAAATTCGCGCCCTTCAAATGCCTTTTTGTCGCGCAGCTTAGACTTTGTTGTCGTGAGCCGTTTGTACGCCGCGTAAAAGCAATCATGCCGCTTAAAATTTTAAATTTTAATTCCCTAGCTTTACGCAGTGCGTGCGGCGAAGGATGCTCCGCTTTTTTGAGCCGCATCTTAGCTAGATTTGCTCGCGGATGTCGCGCAATGGCTCGCCTGCTTTGCATTTAAGCCGTGCGGGCTAAATTTTACTTTGCGCCGCAGCGTAGCAGCTCGCCGAAATTTTAGAATTTGCCCTCGCGCCGCCCGTAAAATTTGACCGATTTGCTAAGGTTAAAATTTAATAACCTCGCGTCAAATCAAGCGAACTGTGCTTTATGCAAACCCTATCGCCACAGAATCTGAATTTAACGCCGCCTTATAAAATCGGGCTTTATTTAGTTCGCTACAGAAGCCGCTCGCCCCGTAAAATCCAAACCGTTCGCTAAGCAAAGCAGTCATCCTCTCTAAAAAGCCTGCTTTCAACGATTTTGAACTGCGCTTAACCCTTATCGCCGAGCAGATCGCCTAGGCCGCCGAGCCCTCCTAGCATGGACGCTGCGGCGCCTTTCTTTTCATTTTCGACGAGTTTTATCGCGTCGCCTATCGCCGAAATTAGCAGTATCTGCAAGCTCTCTTTGTCGTTAAAGAGGCTGTCGTCGATGCTTAGATCAAGCACCTCGCCCGCACCGTTTAGCTTGATGGCGACCATGCCCGCGCCAGATTTTACGGTAAATTCCTTGCGCGCATTCTCCTCCTCGATCTGCTTAGCCTTGGCCCGCATCTGATCGAGCATCTGCCCCATTTTCGAAAAATCCATTCCTTCGAACATTTTTACTCCGTTATTTGGTTTTTTTCGTTTACCTGCACGATTTTTGGTTCAAAATTTTTCGATTTTTTGGCACTCATCTGCGCGTAAGCTACGATGATGACGATGTCGCCGACGCAGACTTTGCGCGCGGCTGCGCCGTTTAGGCAGATCTCGCCCTTTTTCTCGCCGCGAATCACGTATGTGGCGAAGCGCTCGCCGTTATTGACGTTTAGGATCTCGACTTTTTGGTACTCGCAAAGCCCTGCAGCCTCGATGAGCTCGGGTCCGATAGTGACCGAGCCTACGTAGTTGAGGTTGGCGTCCGTCACGCGCGCGCGGTGGATTTTGCTTGATAAAATTTCGATTTTCATCGGCCGTCCTTTAAAATTTAGTCTAAATTTGACTCGCCTCGCGCCGCGACGAGCTCGCTCACGACCTGCTTATCGCTGAAGGGGTGCTTCACACCCTTGAGCTCCTGGTAAGTTTCGTCGCCCTTGCCCAAAATAGCGATCATCTCGCCGTTTTTGGCAAGATCTAGCGCGCGCGCGATAGCCTCTTTGCGATCCGCGATCTTTAAAATTTTATCTTTTCGGCGCATACCGGCGCAAATTTGTTCGATGATCTCGTCTGGATCCTCGCTGCGCGGGTTATCGCTCGTAACGATACAGATTTTAGCAAAGTGCTCCGCGATGGCGCCCATTTTCGGACGCTTGCCGTGGTCGCGATCGCCGCCCGCGCCGAAAACCGCGATAATCTCGCCGCTTGCGCGTAGCGCGTTTAGCACCTTTTCGATGCCGTCCGGGGTATGAGCGAAATCGACGATTACAAGCGGGTTTTTATTTACGATCTGCACGCGACCCTCGACGCCGCCGAAGTTTGCCATAGCTTTTGCGATCTCCTCGTTCGGCAGCTTGGTTAGAATTTTAACCGCCGCAAACGCCGCGGTAAGGTTGTAGAGATTAAACTCGCCGATAAGATCGCTTTGAAGCTGCGCATTATCGCCGTTTGGAGTACGCACGAGCGCGTCGATGCCGCCCTTTAGCCCGTATCCGCTCACGGCGAAGCTTGCGGCGTTTTTGATACCGTAGGTAAGGGCGTTTGCGGGGTTAAATTTAATATGTCCGTCGTCGGCATTTATGAGCTTTGGCGCGTCGTCTGCGAAAAACGAGCTCTTGACCGCGGCGTATTCTTGCATGCTGCCGTGATAATCGAGATGATCTTGACTTAAATTCGTAAAAATTTTAAGCGCAAAATTTAGCCCTTCGATGCGATTTTGCGCGATTGCGTGCGAGCTAACCTCCATGACGAAATACTCGCAGCCCTGCTTGCTGGCTTCGTAAAGATAGCTCATCGTCTTAAAAACCGAGCTCGTCGTAAGCCCCTTTTCGTCAATCCTGTGCTCGTTTATAAAGGCGCCGCGCGTGCCGCTTAGACCGCAGCTAAAGCCCAGATCCAGCAGCGTCGAATAGATCGCCGCCGCGGTCGTCGTTTTGCCGTTCGTGCCCGTAATGCCTACGATTTTGATGCGCGGATCAATCTTTAAAAGCTCCTTTGCTTGTGCGATAGAGATGATCTGCGCACCTTTTTGCGCCGCTTCAGCTTGAAATTTAGCGTTCGCGCTCGTGCGCATAAAAAAGTAGCCCGCCTCGCATTCGGCGGAGTTGTCGGTGATAAAGCTATTTTCGAGTCGTATTTTCATGATTTTTGATTTTTTGCATCAGCGCTTCAAAGCGTTCATCGCCTGCATACGCGGCAGCCGAGCTCTCGACGTAATTAAGCCCCATTTCGTAGTAGCCGTTTTCTATCAAATTTTCTAAAAATTCTATCATCTCGGTTTTATCCGAAATGGCGATTTTGGATGAAAAAATGATCGATTCGAAGGCGTCTTTAAAGCCTCTTTGGCCTACCGCGCGCATAAAATCGGCATAAGCAATGACTGCAATCTCATCCTCGGCGCCGGGTTCGGAGGCCGCTTCGTTCGCGATCTTTTCGTTGATGGAGTTTAAAATTTTAAAAAGCTCCGCGGTTTGAGTTTTGGGGCTGAGGTTGTAAAAATCAAAGAGCATAAGCGCCTCTTCGCGGTCTGCCAGCGCGGTCTGGCAAAGTTCTAGCAAAAATAGAATTTCTTCCTCGCCGCTTTTTTCGTATGCGAGCGAAAAATATAGCTTAGCGAGCTCGAATTCTCCGCGCGAAAAGGCCTTTAGCCCTAGTTTTTTATAGTTCAAACTCTTCACCTTCGGGGATGTTTACGACGCTAAGCTCTGGATGGATATCCATGCGAAGCTGGCGCTCGACGCCGTATTTTAGGGTCTGCGCACTTGCGGCGCAGCCGTGGCAATGCCCGGTAAGGCGGACATAGACGACGCCGTTTTTTATGCCTAAAAGCTGTATATCGCCGCCGTCGTTTTGCAGCATCGGTCGGATTAGCTCTAAGCTATCTTGTACCGGGGCTAGAAGCTCTTCATCTGTAAATGGTATCATTAAAATTCCTTGTTTTTATTTTGGCGAATTATATCCAAAAGCGATAAAAAAAGGCTTATCGGGGATGAAATTTAATCTTAAATTTTGCGCGAGGACGCCGATTTTGTGCCATAGATCGCAAAGAATTTTATACGGCGCGGGCGGCCGGAACTATGATTTTAAAATTTTATCGATTCAGCAAGGACGAAACTCGCAAATCATCAGGCTTGCATATATTTAAATTTAGACTATTTGCGCTATAAATTTGGGATGAAATTTCAACCCAGCTGACGGCTAAATTCGGGATGAATTTTGCTTGAGCGGTAGGTAAAATTTAAGGCGGAACTATCTAAATTTAATTAGGACAAGCGCCGATACGATTAAATTTTTTAGAAAAACAATCCTGCTTTTAATGTAAATTTTGCGACTACAAAAGCCCGGGCGGCGAATATTGTTTTGAAGCTCGCAGATGAAATTTACGCTACGTTTTATATCGATCGCGGCTGTGAAATTTTAGCGCAGGCACGTGCAATCACGGCAAAATTTCTATCGGCGTGCCGATTTTTACATGCTTAAAAAGCTCGTCCATATCGTCATTGACGAGTGCTATGCAGCCCTCCGTCCAGTCGCCGAACGCCGCGATACTCTGCCCTAGGTAGCTAAATTTATTCGGTAGCCCGTGGATTTTGATATCGCCGCCTGCGCTCTTGCCGAGGGATTTTGCGTGGGCTACGTCGGCTTTGTTCGGATAGGAGATGCCTAAATTTAGATGATACGCCGAGTTTGGATTTTTGCCGTTTATGGTGTAGTTGCCCTCCGGGGTTTTGCCGTCGCCTTGAACCTCTTTATGTCCTTCAGGCTCGCGTCCGAGGGCGATTTTGTAGCTTTTCGCGACGCCTTTTGAGGTCAAAATTTCAAGAATTCGTTTGGATTTATAGACGCGGATTTTAGAGATTTGCTCGCCGTCCAATGCCTGCTTTAGCGGAATTTCAGAGTTGATCGTTTCGATATTTTTATAGCTAAGATAATTGTCCAATGCCCACGCCAAGCCCGCAGCGACGATAACAAGCGGAAGTAAAATTTTAAATTTCATAGAAGAAATTTCGGGAGTGATCCCGAAATTTTATTTGCTGATTAGCTCGATATAAGCCATCTCAGCAGCGTCGCCCTTGCGAAGGCGAGTTTTGATGATGCGAGTGTAGCCGCCGTTTACGCCTGCGTATTTTGGAGCGATCTCGGTGACTAGCTTATTTGTGGCAGCTTTATCCTGAAGCGCCGCGAAAACAAATCTATGCGCCTCACTGTCGCCCTTACGCGCGCGAGTGATCAGCTTCTCGGCGTAGCTTCTTAGCTCTTTTGCCTTAGGAAGCGTAGTTTCGATCTTGCCGCTAGTAACTAAAGCGATGGTTAAATTTTTAAGCAGGGCGGCACGGTGAGACGAAGTGCGCCCTAGCTTCCTATATCCGTGATTATGTCTCATTTATTGTCCTTCATTCTTTTGTCTTTGGGCCTTCAGCTCGTCAAGCTTGCGTTTTAGCTGCTCTTTTTTATCGCCGAGCTCTTGGTTGCCGATAGGATAACCGATCTCCTCCATTACGGCTTTGATCTCCTCAAGCGATTTTTTGCCTAAATTTTTAAGGTCTTTAAGCTCGCTCTCCTCCATAATTGCTAGCTCACCGATAAATCTAATATCCGCGCGATCCAGGCAGTTAAAGCTTCGTGCGCTTAAGCTTAGATTGCTAACGCTCTCAAAAAGCTTTGCAAACTCGGAATTTGCGGGGATCGCTCTACCGAAAGTATCCGCAGCACTGATATTTACGATACCTTTGAAAACCGCCAGCTGCTGATACATCGCTTCAAGCGCGTTTTTAAACGCATCTATCGCGCTGATCTGACCGTCGGTAGTGATCGTAAAGACTACTTTCTCGTAGTCGGGATTATCCTCTACAAAGACATTTTCGATGTCGTAAACAGCCTTAGTTACCGGGGTAAAAAACGCATCCAGCGCGATGAAATCAGCGTCTAAATTTTCTCTGATCTCTTCGCTTGGGACGTAGCCGATACCCTTTTCGATGATGAGCGTAAATTTAAGATCGGCATCCTCGTTTATCGTAGCTAGATAAGCGCTTGGATTTACGATCTCTACGGCGTCGTTATTTAGGTCGCTGCCGTAAATTTCTTTAGGTCCTTTAAAGCTGTATTCTACGATCTCGCGCAGGGAATCGCCCTTGATTTTAAATCTTAAGCCCTTTAAATTTATGATAAAAGCCGCCATATCCTCGAGCATACCGCGCATGCTGTCGAATTCGTGGCTTACGCCTTCGATTTTAACCGCAGTCGGCGCGAAACCGACCGTGCTCGTATAAAGTAACCTTCGTAAAGGATGAGCTAGAGTGACGGCATATCCCGTTTCAAAGGGATATGCTATGATTTTAGCAACATTTTCGCTGACATTCTCAACCTTTATTTCAGTTGGCATATGAGCTGATGTTGTGATTTTTCTCATATTAGCACCTACTATTTCGAGTAAAGCTCTACGATAAATCTTTCCTCTACAGGAATAACAACTTCTTCTCTCTCCGGAACTCTAGAAAAAATTCCGTATCTTTTCTCTTTTTCTACGTCTACCCACGCTACGATGCCGGTTTGTGCCGTAAGATCCAGCGCTCTTGAAATTTGCGGGTTATTTTTGCTTTTTTCGATCACTTCGATCTTTTGTCCTGCGCGGACGGAGTACGAAGGGATATCGACGCGCTTGCCGTCTACTAAGATATGTCCGTGCGTAACGAGCTGGCGCGCAAATCGTCTAGTCGTAGCAAAGCCCATGCGGTAAACTACGTTATCTAGCCTCTGCTCTAAAAGCTGAACCAAAATCGCTCCGGTGTTACCCTCTCTGCGAGCCGCTTCGGCAAATAGCCTGCGGAACTGCTTCTCGCTTACGCCGTACATAAATTTAGCCTTTTGTTTCTCGCGAAGCTGTGAGCCGTATTCGCTTAGTTTGGCGCGTCTTTGTCCGTGCTGACCCGGAGCGTAAGGGCGTTTTAAAAGCGCGCTCTTGCCCGCAAGCCTTCTCTCGCCTTTCATAAATAGATCGACGCCGAGCCTTCTTTCTAATTTTTCAACCGGTCCTGTATATCTAGCCATAAATTTCTCCTTTTATAATTACACGCGACGTCGTTTAGGCGGTCTGCAACCGTTGTGCGCAAGAGGAGTGATATCTTTGAAATATGTAACTTTAATCCCTTCTACGCTACCTACGCTTTTAACGGCGGTCTCGCGTCCGCTTCCCGGACCCTGAACCTTAACGCCTACCTCTTTAATGCCGTGTTCTTTGGCTTTGTTTAGCGCGTCCTCGACGGCTTGCTGCGCCGCATAAGGGGTGGATTTTTTGCTGCCTTTAAAATTTAAAGCGCCTGCACTGCTCCACGCGATCGCGTTACCCA
Organism: Campylobacter gracilis; assembly: GCF_018374135.1. GTDB lineage: Bacteria > Campylobacterota > Campylobacteria > Campylobacterales > Campylobacteraceae > Campylobacter_B > Campylobacter_B gracilis_A. The sequence goes on from NZ_JAHAFS010000009.1 coordinate 49,687, forward strand.
TCTCGTCCGTTACGGTTATCATAGTGTTGTTAAACGTAGCGGAGATGTAAACTATGCCTTTGGCGATATTTTTTCTGACGGTTTTTTTCTTAACTACTTTTTTTTGTGCCATATCTCAATCCTTATTTAGCTGCCGCGCCGACGGTTTTGCGTTTGCCTTTTCTGGTTCTGGCGTTCGTTTTTGTTTTTTGACCGCGAACCGGAAGGCCCTTTCTGTGTCTTAAGCCGCGATAGCCGCCCAAGTCCATAAGCGCTTTTATATCCATAGCCACTTGTTTGCGAAGATCGCCTTCGACCATATAGTGCTCCTGGATCTCTTTTCTGATAGCGGCGGCTTCGTCTTCGCTCAGATCGGCGACTCTTTTATCGTAAGAAATTCCTGCCGCATCGAGAATTTTTCTCGACGTAAATAAACCTATACCGTAGATATAAGTTAGTCCGTATTCAATCCTTTTTTTCTTTGGTAGATCTACACCTGCGATACGAGCCATAACTTATCCTTGTCTTTGTTTATGTTTTGGATTTTCACAAATAACGTGAACAACACCTTTGCGCTTGACAATTTTGCATTTGTCGCACATTTTCTTAACGGATGGACGAACCTTCATTCCACTCTCCTAAAATTTTCTCCACTTTAAATGCAAACTGCACCTAGGTTTAATGAAATTTCAAAAGCGAAAGTATCAAACCAACTGTTTTCAAAATAGTGGGGATTTTGAAAACACTTCTTCCTACAGTTTAGTCGCAAAATCGCGAGTATATCTAAATTTAACTTTATCCTTACTTATAGCGGTATGTTATCCTGCCTTTATCGAGGCTGTAAGGAGTCAGCTCGACTTTTACGCGATCGCCCGGCATTATCTTGATGTAGTGCATCCGCATCTTGCCCGCGATATGGCATAAAATCACGTGTTTGTTGTCCAGCTCGACCTTAAAAGTCGCGTTCGGCAGCGCTTCTATGACGTTGCCGTCGATCTCTATGACGTCGTCTTTTGCCACAAATTCTCCTTTCTTTATAAATTTAAAAAGGGCGATTATATAGAATTTAAAATTTTAAACAGCTTAAAAGAAATTTAAAATAAGCAAAATTTCAGATTTATTTCGCTACGCGCGCACTGTTTTTGCAAAAGTAAGACGGCGCTCTTTTTAAAATTTTAGTATAATGGCTCAAAAATTTTAAAGGAAAAACATGAAATGGCAAGACGGCAGACGAAGCTCAAATATAGAGGATGACCGCGCAAGCAGCATGCGCACGAGCTCGGGCTCGCTTGGGATGCTGATTCCGATCATTAGGTTTTTGCTCGGCTCAAAGATCGGGCGCATAGTGCTCGTAATCGGCGTGGTGGCGTATTTTATGGGCTACAACCCTTTAGCGCTTTTAGACGGAGGCGCCAGCACGCAAAGAGAGCCGACCGATAGCCCGCAGGAGCAAGAAAAGCTCGCCTTCGTCTCGGCGGTGCTGGCCCAAACCGAAGACGTTTGGGGCGAGATATTTAAAAGTGCGGGCGCGCGCTACGAGGAGCCCGGGCTTCGGCTTTTCCGCGATCAGATAGCAAGCGGCTGCGGCTTTGCGAGCGCGCAGACGGGGCCTTTTTATTGCCCGAGAGATCGTAAAATTTATCTCGATCTTAGCTTTTTCGACGAGCTTGCGAACAAATACAAAGCAGGCGGCGACTTCGCGCAGGCCTACGTCATCGCGCATGAAGTGGGGCATCACGTCCAAAATTTAGTCGGCACGCTGGAGCAGGTCGCCACTCTAAAAAGGCGCGCTCGCAGCGAAGCCGAGCAAAACGCGCTTCAGGTCAAAGTCGAGCTACAGGCGGACTGCTACGCTGGGGTCTGGGCGCACTATCTCGCAAAAACAGGGCGCGTGCTGGAGGCGGGCGACATCGACGAGGCGCTAAATGCCGCCAGCGCGATCGGCGACGATACGTTGCAGCGCAAATTTAGCGGCCGCGTCGTGCCTGATTCCTTCACGCACGGCACCTCGGCGCAGCGCAAAGAGTGGTTTAAAAAGGGCTTAGCGGGCGGAAACCTAAAGGCTTGCTCGTTTGAGTCGTAAGGTGCGGGCTTTGAGTTAGCTTGTGGGCTAGAAAAGGGCGGTTTAAATTTTAAAATTTAACGCCGAGCTTGGAAGCGAAATTTTAGAATTTTAATGATCGGCGATTAAAAAGTTCGAACGGCGCGCTCGGTTAGCGCGGCGACGGCTTGTTTGAGCGCAGGCTTGAATACGGCACAAGAAACCAAAATAGATACGTTAAAATTTATGGAGGCAAAAATGAATAAAATAACCTGCATCTGCCTAGGCGTGCGAAGCATGCAAAGGGCGCTGAAATTTTACAGAGACGGCCTAGGATTTAAGACGGATTGCAAAGACGACGACCCGCCGGTATGTTTTTTCAAAACGCCCGGAACCAAATTTGAGCTCTATCCCTTGGGCGCGCTGGCACGAGATATCAACGAAAACGATCCGCCCAGAGGCAGCGGATTTGGCGGCATCACGCTAGCCTATAACGTAAAAAACAAAGAGGACGTAGCTAGCGTCATAGAGCTAGTAAAAAAGGCGGGCGGCACCATCGTCAAGGAGCCCCAAGATGCGTTTTGGGGCGGATACCACGCGTATTTTGCCGATCCGGACGGATACTACTGGGAGGTGGTTTGGGGGCCCGGTTTTAAATTTGACGAGGACGGGCTGCTTAAATTTTAGATCAAAATTTCTGCGGCCGAGGCTTGTTTGGAGGCGCCGAAGCCTTTGGCCTAAGCGTGTAAAATTTAAACTCAAAATTTATTACAAATCATCGGGCGGGTTTTTGGCTCGTATAATTTGCGGCGCCGTTTTTCCCCGCGCTTTGCTCTAAACATCGAGCGAAATTTTACTCTCCGATATGATCTGCGGCACAGATTTTGCGCGAGGCTAAAATTTACTCGCACCCCGCCCGCTGTTTTACTCGCGCTCGCAGTACCGCTTTGTTCGTATTGCATGCTGCTACGCAAAACAAGAAAGCGGATATTTCGCGGCGCTTTTGTCCGTGAGCGCGGCGAGGAAAAGAGCGATAAATTCCTCGAAGTTTTGCGCAATGACCAGGGCATCCTCATAGATCGGTTCTGCGCCGAATACGATCTTGCCCGCGTCCGCGCCTTTCGTGAGGATGCCCGCGAAGCAGCGCTCGCCTCTGACCGAAAACAAAAACGGCAAGCACCCGCTCCAAAACGCGCTCACGGCGGCTCTTTGCTCATCGTTAGCCGCGCACTCTAAGCTGTCTTTTTCAAAATCTTCGTAACAAAATTCCGCCTCATCCGCGCCTGACGACGCATAATCCCAGGCAGACACGAACCAAACGGCGTCCGCAGCGTCATGCAAAGTCTCAAAAGAGCAAACGAAGCGGTAAAAATCTTCGCTTAAATTTTTAAATCTGCCGCCCAAAAATTCGCTTTGCGGCGGGCAAATTTCATCCCTGCGCCGCATCTGCCAGCCGTTTTGCGCCAGCGCATCCATAAGTTCGTCAAAAACCATCTCGCCTCCCGTAATTTGGCGCCGATTATAGCATTTTACTCGGCGCAGCGACTAAATGCGACTAAATTTATAAAATTTTGCCTACCCGCCGCGCATAAAAAGAGAAATTTTGCGCGAAATTTTAAAAATTCGGCTAAAAATAAAATGACGTTTCCAAATCGCCGCTAAATTTAGGCTCGGCAGAAGGCGTAAGCCGCAGATGAAAAACGGGCGTATCACTTAAGATAGGCGTATCGTCGCGGGAGGCGGGCGAGCCGCTAAAATTTGCGCTTCGGTATCCGCCTAAAATTTCCAAGCGGTACCGACCGCACTTTAGCTTAAAGCTTAGGCTGTTTTGCTCGCTTATGCGGCTCATATCTTTAAAATAGCCGATGCCTACGATCTTTAGCGTGCCTGATGAGTGAAAAACCCAGCCACGAGAGATAATTTTCGCTTCGTTTTGATTAAAAATTTCCTCATCCACCTCGCCCACGGTAACCGCAAAATCGTAATAATCGCTGCAAACGCCCAATATCGGCACCGCAATACCCTCTCTTGTAACCGCGCCCCCCCGTGCTCGGTCTGCGAAAATAGGCAAGAACGTCCCCGTTCACAAGCCCGTGCTCATCCAGATAGCGCGCTAGCAGCGCGAGGACCCTTTATCACGAAGCCGCCCAGCTCGGAGAAAATTCGCCTTTTCATTCGCACCTTTCTTTGATCACCGTGCGCGTCGTACGCAGAAATTTTACCGCTCATTTGTCCTCTTTGTCTTTGTTTTGCAGCGCGCGGATAAAATTTTATCACTGCGCTTGCGCTGGGCTAAATTTTATCCCTACGATCGCGCCGAGAATGAAATTTGAGCCCCATTTCGCGCTCAAATTTTACAGCCCGCGGTTTTTCCAGCCGCCGCTCATACCTTGGCATCTGTCTACGAGCCAGCGCCCGTCCTTGCGCACGAGCAGGAAGCGGCGCGCAAAGCCGTGTTCGTCCTTGGCGTAGATGTAAATTTTATTTTTGCTCTCGCATTCGGCATCCGTTAGCTCGTATCCGCCGTAGGTGCCGCCCTCCATCATCGAAAATGAAATGCCCTCGGGGCGGAAGCCGCTACGCCTAACGGGCGTGCAGTAGCGCGCAAAGAGCTCGTCGCATCTGCGCTGCACCTCGCCGTCATCCGCGTCATCAATTCGCGATGTGGCAAATTTCTCCCATTCGCTCATTGCCGCGAAAAATTCTAAAAGTACACTCTGCGCCGCCGCCAGGTCATCTGGATCGAGCTTCTTTTTGTTCTTTGCGGCGTCTCTTTGCGCCTGCTCAAACTCCGCAATTTGTTCTTTACTAAACTGCCCGCCGTCTAGATAAAACTGGATTTTCGTATCCGCCACGGCTAGCAGACCCGCAAAGCTCACGCGTGAATTGATCAGGCGCAGCGATTTTAGCTTCGGGATTTGCACGATCGCTTTTAGCCCCTCGTCCGTGATGCTGACGTTTTCGATACCGACGTGCTCGAGCTTGGCGTGATTACGAAAATGCCTAAAGCCCTCGCCGCTTATCTTATCGCTATCTTGCAAAAACAGATACGCAAGCTTCGGTAGCGTGGCTAGATGCTGTAGTGCCGCGTCCGTGATGGTCGTAGCTATAAAGCCCATATTTACGAGGCTTTTTACCTCGCAGATGCGGCGTACCATCTCATCGCTTAGCGCTACGCTTTCGTAGTGATGGCCTTTGCAGTAGCGCTCGCCAACCGCGTCCAAAGCCTCCTGCATCGTGATCGGTTTCATCGCTTTTTCCTTAAATTTGATTTTAAAATTTTAATGAAATTTTACGATCTGCGCAAGCGCTTAAATTTATGGCGCGGATTTTAGCTCCCACAGCAGAATTAAATTTTGCGGCAATAGCGCGATTGAAATATACTTTCGTCGTTGAAATTCGGCGTAGAATTTCGGCAACGCTTTTTAAATTTAGCTCGCCGCGCAAAGCAGGCGAGCGGAAAAGGTGCTTTTGTGATTAATTTTTACGCATTATTTTTCGCGGCTGCGCTTTTCTTCGATGCCGCTTTGCCCTTGCCTGCGTGTTAGCTCGTCAAGTAGGGCGTCCGGGTGGATATTGTGCGCCGCAAGCGCGAGTAGAAGGTGAAATAAAAGATCCGCCCCCTCGTAAATCACGTCGTATCGCGGCTCGCCCGCTCTGCGCTCGCCGAAGCCCTCGCGCGCGACGTCTGCGTAAAGTCCGCTGCGCGAGAGGTCCTTGCACGCCAGTGCGAACTCGCACGCCTCCTCGGCGATCTTTTTAAGATAAGCGTTTTCGCCCTTCGCGTAGAGCGAGGCGACGTAGGATAGCGCGGACTCGCCGTTTAGCTTGCGATCCAAGCAGACGTGATAAATTTCGTCTAAAATGCCGTACGGGCTTTTTTTTGCGGAGTTTTCGAGCGTGGAATTTTGCGAAGAGGCGTCTAAATTTTGCTCGCTGCACTCTGCGGCGGAATTCGTCGCAGAGGGGCTTTGCATTACAGAATTTTGCTTACCGCAGGAATCGGTAGAATTTTTGGGCGTTAAATTCTGCAAGCCGTCGCAGGAAGCGGAATTTTGCCCTGCGCGGGAATTCGCGGAATTTTTCTGCACGAGAGAGGTTGCAGAGCCGTGCTCTGCAAAATTTATTGCGCCGCAAGCGCTCGAGTTCTGGATATTTTCGTCGCGTTTTTGCAGCGAAATCTCTTTGAAAAAACAGCTTCGCGAGCCCGTGTGGCAGGCGGATCCGCCGCATTGCTCGACTTTAAGCAGCAAGGTATCGTTGTCGCAGTCCAAAAAGGCGGATTTTACAAGCTGAACGTGACCGCTCTCTTCCCCCTTTTTCCAGATGCGTCCCTTGCTGCGCGAGAAGTAGTGTGCGTAGCCCGTTTGCAGCGTCAGGCTTAGCGCCTCCTCGTTCATATACGCGAGCATCAAAACCACGCCGTCGCCCGCATCCTGAACGATCGCGGGGAGCAGCCCGCTTAATTTTTGCCAATCTACTTTCATCTTTGATCCTTAGTTTGCGAAGTCGCGCGCGCACTCTGAATTTAGCCGCCGCACGCGGAATTTGAGTTGTGAATTTACGAAGCGCCGCGCCTCGTAAATTCAAAGGACAAGCCTAGCGGCTAAATTTAAGCGACCGCTAGGTTTAGATTGCGACGAGCGCGAGTTCTGCTCGTCACGAGCTTTCGCGCTCGCTGTTAAGTTTAGCTCGCAAAATCGAGAGTTAAGCTTATGCGCCTGGAGCAACTCGCTATTAAATTTAGTTCGCGAAATCAGGGCGCATAACCGCCTGAAATTTTAATTTTCCCGCTCGATGGCGCTTTGTTTTGCTTTATCTTTCGTATCGACCCAGATGTTAGGCACTGCGCCGCCAGGAGTTAGGAAAATTTTTGCGTCGCTATTTTCGCGCAACGCCTCGTTAAATTTAGCTTGCGTCTCTATCTGCTTAAGGCTTAAAAGATTTGCATCCAAGCTCTTTGCGACCTCTTTGTTAGCGTAGGCTTGCGCGTCAGCCTCGATCTTAGCGGCATCGGCGCGACCTTGAGCCTCGATTTTGACGGCGTCTGCGTTACCTTTGGCAAGAGCAGCCTTTTTAAGCGCCTCTTGATTCGCGCGCTCGACCTCGTATTTGGTGCGCTCAGCCTCCTGTTTGGCGATCTGCACGCTCTCGATCTGCTCCTTTACCTTCGCCGGCAGGATGATCTCGCGAAGCTGCACGGCTAGCAGATCTACGGGCGAATTCGGCAGTGCTTCGATATTCTTGCGGATGCCGTCGTCGATCGATTTGGCGATCTCGTCGCGTTTGGTAGGCAGCTCCTCGGCGGCATAGTTACCGATGACGCTACGCACGACGTCCTTTACACGCGGATCGATGATCTTATCCTCCCACAAAAAGCCCCACTCGGCGATCGTATTGGGCGCCGTGGCTTCATTGAGCCTGTATTGCACGGTGATGTCGATGCTGACGGGCAAATTTCGCGAATCTAACACCGAAAGCGAGTTTTTACTGATGATACCGCCCGTGGTGCCGCTTTTAGTAGCGATACCCGCGCTCATATCTTCGCTACTGGTGTAGTTTATGATACGCGTGCGAGTATCTACGACGAATACGTCCTGTATGAACGGCACGAAAAAGTGAAGTCCCGCGCCAAGAGGCGTCGGATCGTATTTGCCTAAATTTGACTTGATCCCCACTTCGCCGGATTGGATCGTGACGAAGGGTTTTGAGATCACGAACAGCGCGATTATCGCGATTATCGCATAAATCACGCCGCTAAACTTGCCCATTCCTCCAAAATTAGGAATTTTAAAATTTAAATTCCCGCCTTTTTTGTCGCCATTTTTCTTATTAAAATAATCATTCAAATCCGCAGGCATGCGCGTCCTTATTTAACGTAAGTGAGCCAGTGCTCAAATTTTGAGTCTTTGCCCGTAACGACGGTGAAATACGCCTTCTGCAAGCGGCTCGTGACCTCGCCCATCTCGCCCTTGCCGATGATCCTGCCGTCGATGTTGCTAATCGGCGTGACCTCCGCGGCGGTGCCGGTAAAAAACGCCTCATCCGCGGCATAGAGCTGATCGCGAGCGATGCGCTCTCTGCGGACCTCGTAGCCCAGGCTGCGAGCGATTTCTATGACTGAATTTTGAGTGATGCTCTCAAGGCTGGTGTCGTTCGGCGGAGTGATGATGACGCCCTCTTTTACGATGAATAGACACTCGCCCGGCCCCTCCGCGACGAAGCCCTGCGGATCGAGCAGTATCGCCTCATCGTACCCCGCATCAACTGCCTCAAAATTTGCCATTTGCGAGTTGAAATAATTTGCGCTCGCCTTGGCTTTTGCCATCATCGAAAATTGCGCCGGCTTTATCCACGATGAAATTTTGGCTTTGATACCCTTACGTAGTGCCTCTTCGCCCATATACGCACCCCACTGCCACGCTGCTACGATGACGTTTACCGAGCAGTCCTTGGACGAAACGCCCATCGAGCCATAGCCGAAGTACGCTAGCGGGCGAATATAAACGGTCTGATCGAAGCGGTTTTTCGCAACGACGTCAATCTGGGCCTGACGGAGCTGCTCGAAGCTAAACAGAAGCTTGATTAAGCAGAGTTTTGCCGAAATTTCAAGCCTGCGAGTGTGCTCGTCCAGGCGAAAAATCGCGTAGCCTTTGTCGGTTTTATAGGCGCGTACGCCCTCAAATACGGCGTTCCCATAGTGCAGAGAATGCGTCAAAACGTGGGTGGTGGCCTCCGCCCAGGGAATTAGTTTGCCGTCTTTCCAGATGAGCTCGGCCTCTTGAATTTGTGCCATTTCTTGATCCTTTTGTTTAAAATTTAATCTACAATTTTAGCTAAAACAATATTAATTTCTAAGAAATTTAAAAGCGGTTGAAATTTGATGCGATTTTAAGACGCACAACGAGTCGTGAGTTCAAATTTAGCTCGCAACTCGGTGCAGATGGCATTAAAATTCTACGAAAGAAAGTCCGATGCCGATCTTATTGACGCTGCGTTTGTAGTCCGCGAGGCTCTCGCCGTAGCCGCCAAAGTAGCGTAGATAGCCGTAAAATCCGCTGTTAAAGATCGGAAAGCTGTAGTTCAGCTCGATCGCGCCGCGGTTACTGCCGTCAAAATGTAGGTTGTTTCGCCATAGAGCGCTAAGTCGCTGCTTGCCGAAGGTGTATGACGCGCGCAGATCGCCGTAGCCCATATAATCCGCGATGTCCTCGTTCGTGCGGTCCAGCCAAAACGCATACCAGGCTCTGGGGGTGATCGAAAATCCGTCCGCGCTCCACGTGCTTTGGGCGTAGAGCCTATTCCATGAGCGCGATTCCTCGCCGCCCTTGCCGTTTGATTCGTGCATTGCGCCTATCTTTAGCTCATCCGCAAACGGTACCGGCGCGCTAACGTAGAGCTCGGGGCGGTAGTTGCTCTCGCGAAAAGGGGCGCTATCCTGCGTGATCTGCCACCAGGAATTTTGTGCGTAAGCGAACGAAATTTTCTCTCCAAACCCCAGCGCGTCGTAGGTGATCGGGCGCTCGAAGCTAAACTCAAAATGCAGCTCATCCGCCTTACGATCGGATTTTTTGCTGAAATCGTGGGTAAAGAGCATATAGATCGGCTCGTAGTATTTAAGCCCTAAAAATCCGAAATTTCGGCCATTTTGCTCGCCTTGCGGGGCGGAATCCAGCGAGGCAGAATTTTGCGATAGCGAAGCGGAATTCGATGATACTAAATTTGACGCAGCCGAGTTTGCGTCTGCGAAATTTGACGAAGTGGAATTTGGCGCGGCGGAATTTTTTGCGACAGAATTTTGCGGCGGCGCAGAGCTTAAAACGGCGGTACCATCGTGCGAAGCGCGGTTTTCTGCGGACGAGGTAGAATTTTCTGCGGTTTTTAGGCGCAACTTTTCGCCGCTTTCCGCTAGACTTGCCGCGGCGATCTTTTTGTAATAGATCATCGCGTTTTTGTAATCGCCCTTGGCCTCGTATTCGCTAGCCTTTGCGTATAGTTCGGATAGATCTTGTGCGGTTAGGCTCATGGCGCAAAACGCGAATGCTAGAACTTTAAATTTCATCTACGCCCTTTAAATCGTTTTGATAATTTATGTTTAAAAACTGCTCTTTGTTTTTGAAATTTAGCACTTTGGAATTTGCAGATCCGATGAGCGCGCCGATCTTATGTTCCCCCGCGCGGTAGAGCTCAAGCGCGCGCGGCGCGAGAGCTGCGTCAAAAAATCCGCACAGGCTATGTCTGTGTGCCTCGTCGCCCGCTACGCAAATTTGCCCCTCTTGCTCGCTAAGAGCGCGAATGGTGGAAATTTCTACAAAGGGCATGTCGGCTGGGATGATAAAAATGCGCTCGCCGCTAAATGGCTTTAGCGCCGAATACAGCGCGCCCATCGGCGAAAATTCCTCAAATTCGTCGTAGATCATAGGAAGCGGCGGGTTAAATTTAGAGCTTTTGGTGCAGGCGAAAACCCGCTCAAACTCGCGGTTTAAGCGCGAAAAAAGAAAGTGCGTCATGCTGGGATGCCCGCGGAATGGAAACAGCGTTTTATCGCTGCCGAAACGCGAGCTTTTGCCGCCGCAGAGAATGACGCAGGTATTCATAGAAATTTCACCGGCTTTCATCGATCTCTATCGCGGCGAAATTTTAAATTTGAAAGAAGCGCGGACATATCAGTCTTTTTGCATATATTTTGCTTTGCCCAGGGCGTTGTTTGCGATGAATTGATAAAGGCTCGGCGCTTGAAGCTTCGCTAGCTCGGGGTATTTGGCTTTAAGCGTCTTCCAGATGTCATAGACTCGCATACCGCTTGCATAAAGCTTCATAATCTCGCTAAAATGCGGATCGTAAAGGCTCGGCTTTTTATACAGCGAGAGTTTGCGGTCGGTATCTAACACTGCGTTTGCCTCGATAAAATTCGCCAGATCGCGCTCGCTTACTTTGGCAAAATCCTTTTCGTAATGAGCCTTCATATATTTTAAAATTTCTTTATTGCTAACGCCTTGGAAGTGCATTTTTTTGATCTCGAAGCGATATGCGTATAAGAAATCCTCGCTTTTTTTGGCGGTTGCGCGAAGTCTTGTTTTTTCATCTTTGAACGTCACGGAGATAAAGTGCGTAAGCCCGGGCGCAGTAACGGCGTTTTTGAACGCTTCGTCCTCCTCGCCGATCTTTTTTAGGATCGCCTTGACGGTGTAGCCCTCGGCAATAAGGTTTGAAATTTTATCTTTATACGGTTTGTAGTCGAATCGCACGCGCCTAAAGCCCGTCTCGACACTGATTTTTTTGTATATCCTCGCATGCTCTCTAGATGTAAAATACCTCGATTTCAGCCCTTTGCGGAGTTGTTCGGCAACCGCGGTAAAATCGTCATAATCGGCGATAGATGCGATTAATTCCTTTTCGTTTACGACCCTGCCGTTAACGACCGCGATGGTAATGACCTTCATATTTTCTCCTTTGGTTGGGTACAATTCTAACTTAAAACTATAAACTCAAATTTAATTATTTATTATCAAGGATTGCGTAGGATTTGCGTTTGCAAGGTAGAATTTTACGCGCTAAGATTTAGTATTTTGATTGATTTTTATATCTTTTTTGTGCTTGTTCTCACGCTGCTTTTTTATACTTTTTGTGTAGAGATGAAGCGAGTTTGCAGAGATAAATTTTATCCACAAATCCTAGCTAAATTGCCAGCGCAAGTTAGCTTTTTTTAAACGAAAAAAGCTTTTTTATCTTCGTAAGCCCAAGCTTCATGCCACTATATTTCATCATCTTAGCCATATTTACCCACATTTCGCGCTCATAGCACGGATGTGGGCAGTGGTGACAGCGCGGCTTTTCGGTATGCGGGCAGGCGCCTAGTCGCGCGTAGGCGTAACGCAGCATCCGCTCGCAGTCGCTACAGAGATGAAAGCGCGTCTGCACTAGCCCCTTATCGTCTTTGTAGTCATGAAGCACGGCACCATCTTTTTTGGGTGCATCCGCATGCTTGCCATCGCAGTAAATTTGGATAAATTTCGTCACCGTGTTTACTTCGTAAATAAATTTTTCGCTCGTCATATTTGATCCTTTGGGCGGATTTTATCTAAAAGAGACAAAAATACTCTTGAGCGCGCTCAAGCTAAAATTTATAGAATTTTAAAATTCCGCGGAATTTTGCTTTATCTTTCGACCTTGTTGCTTAATAAAGTCGCGATGAAGCGTGTTTTGTCGTTTGAAGCAAGCGCGATTTGCAAGCTCATCGTAAGCGGTACAGCCAAAAATAGCCCGCCGATACCAAGCACGAAGCCCCACAGCAGCAGCCCTGCAAGCACACTGATCGTTGAAAGCCCGAGCCCTTGTCCTAAAAAGCGCGGCTCTATAATATTTCCGATCGCTACGTTTACAACCAAATAAATTGCGATAGTCCAGATGCTAGAGCTTATATCCATCGTAGCTAGCGTCACGAAAAGCGTCGGAAAGACCGCTACGATCGAGCCTATCGTAGGGATGAAATTTAGTACGAAAGCTAAAATCCCCCACAGCGCAGCATATGGGACACCAAGAGCCCACAGCCCGAGCCCGATGAGCGCACCGGTGCAAGCTGAAGCGATAGTTTTGATTAACAGATATTTTTTGAGGCTGGAGGCAAATTTCTTCACAAAAGTATGCGTAGCACGGCTACTTTGCGAAAAATAGCGGATTTTTTCGTCGATTACGGAGCTTTCAAAGACCATAAATGAAACCATTATAAAAATGAAAAATCCCGTCGAGACTATCGAGCCTGTTTTGCGCAGTAGTGCAGATAGCTGCGCGGCGGCTTCGCTCGGATCGATGCCTAGGCTTGCGGCGTTAAGCTCTATGCCGAAGCGAGAGAGCTTCGCGCTCACGCCTCCTAGCACCTCTTCAAATTTTGCTTGAAGCTCGGGCAGGCGCGCTGAAAATTCCTTGATCGCATCGAAGATGACCGCACCGAAAAACACTATAATCGCCACAAAAGCAAAGGTGATGATGAGGAAGCTAAAAACGCGCCCGACGCGGATCTTTTGGACGTAAAGTACCAGTGGCGAGACGAGCACCGTGATGAAAATAGCTAGCAAAAATGGCACGACGATAGCCTGCGCGGCTTTAAGACCAGCCAGGATGATTACGACGCAGGCAACCGACATCAAGGACATTTGAAGCTTCAAGGATTCTCCTAAATTTGACATTTTCGCGGAGCTTTTACGCGAAATTTTGATAGAAAGATTTTAACTAAAATTCCATAAATTTTAAGACGGAATTTTAAAATTTCATCGCAAAATTCTAAGATACGCGCAAATTCTTAGCGGGCGCAAGAAAAGTTAGAATTTTTTGCTAAAATTTTGCGAAATTTACATAAGCAGGATCAAAAATGAAACTTCCCAAACAGCTTTTAGATCGTTACGCCGTGGAGCGCCAAAGCGCAGGCGAGGCGCAGCGGACGGCGAATGAGATCGCCTTTGCGCCTGTAGTTTTTCAGGTAAGCAGGCTGATGAAAAAATTTGGAATTTTAAGCACGCTTAATGAGGCACGTGACGGGCTAAGCATAGAAGAGATCGCGAAGAAGCTCTCGCTTAGCGAATACGCCGTAAAGCTGCTTTTGGAAAGTTCACTTAGCATCGGCACGGTGCTTCTGTGCGGCGAGAAATTTCGGCTTAGCAAGGCGGGGTATTTTCTACTCACCGACGAGCTCGTCGGCGTGGATATAGACTTCATCCACGACGTGTGCTACAAGGGGCTCTTTAGGCTCGAAGAGACGCTAAAATCGGGCAAACCAGAGGGGCTAAAGGTTTTTGGGCAGTGGGCTACGATCTACGAGGCGCTTTCGCATCTGCCGCCGCATGTGCCGCAAAAGCTGGCTCGCGTTTGATCATTTTTATTCGGATTTGGCGTTTGAGCCCGCGCTAAAGATCATTTTTTCGCGCAAGACAAATAAAATTTTAGACGTAGGCGGCAACACGGGGCGCTTTGCTAAGCGGTGCGTAGGCTACGACGAAAATGTGCGCGTCACGATAATGGATCTTGCGGGGCAAATTTCGATGATGAAAGACGCCGTCGCAGGCGCGAAGGGTGCAGAGCGCATAGACGGGCTTGCGGCTGATCTGCTAGACCCCGCTACGCGCTTTCCGCGCGGCTTTGACGCGATCTGGCTCAGTCAGTTTTTGGACTGCTTTGCAGAGGAGCAGATCGTAAGCATCCTCGCGCGCGCGGCGGAGTCGATGAGCGCGAAGGCGCGGCTTTATATTTTGGAGCCGTTTTGGGACAGGCAGCGCTACGAAACCGCCGCGTATAGCATGACGCAGATCAGCGTATATTTCGCCGCCATGGCAAACGGCGATAGCAAAATTTACCACTCGGACGATATGGTTAAATTTACGCAGCGCGCGGGACTTAAAATTTCGCAAATTCACGACGGGCTGGGCGTCGGACACACGCTGCTGTGCTGCGAAAGGGCGCGATGATGGATGCGCGAAGTTTAAGCGCGCGGCTAAACAAGCCGATTAAAATTTTGCTAGTGCTCTTTGGAATCGGAATTTTGGCAAATGTGGCGATGGAATTTTATGCGGAGAAAAAACGCGGCGAGCTAGAGCGAAACTTCTGCGAAAGCAAACAGGTGCGAGATGCACTAGCGCGGATAAACGAGGGCGCGCCGCGCAGGATCGACGATGTTACGACTTTAAAAGGCGCCGCATGCGAAGGTGATAGCTTCATATACGATTACGCGCTAAATAGCTCACCTAATTTAGACCTTAGAGCGCTGGATGCGGGCGATGCAGAAATTTTAAAAGAGATGCTGTTTGCCAAGGCGAAGGCCGGCTTTTGCAGCACAGAATTTTCGCAGCGCCTGCGGGAGCTAGGCAAAACGATGGTGTTAAATTACGAAATAGAGGGCTTGCCGCCAATACGGCTAAAGCTTGATAAAAATAGCTACGAACGGTGAATTTTAAAACCTAAGCGAGGCATTTGATAAGCCGCCTTTTGTGTGACGGTATATTGGCGGCTGGCACCTTTGTAAGCTTGCGAGCGAGCTTACACTTTGACGCAGAATTTTATGCGAGCAGGTCGCGGATAAAATTTAGCAAGATTTTATCGCCGCAAATGCAGCGTAATAAATCATAAAATTCTGATTCAAAATCTACGATGCTGTTTCAAATAAAATTCCGCGCAATTTATAGAATTTCGCGTTAAAGCTTTACGCGGTGTTTGCGCTGCTACATAGATATAATTCCGCGTGAAATAGTCAAATTTTAATGAAAAACGCCACTGGCAGAATCTGACGCAAAATTAGATCGCAGCTCAAAAAGGACTCACGCGTTTTAGCGCTTTGTGACGGCGAAATACACGCTGATATGCGCCATGCTATACGCGGCGGCGCAGTAAAAGCCAAGCAGAGATTTTGCATGTTGCTTTTGCGCAGGCGAAATCGAAAGCGAAGCGGATAAATTTTAAACGAATTCGGCGCGGGCGAGCAGGCAAAGGCTCACGCCGCGCTAAATTTTAAATCTCGCGCAAGCCCTACTTGCAGTCGCTAGGCTTAAATTCTACCCTTATAAATTCTTCGCCACTTTTTATCTTATAGCTCCATATCGCGCTGTTTATTAGCGGATGCATTACCTTCATCTGGTTGCAAAAAATTTGCTTATTTTGGCTATCTATGACATTTTGTATCACGGTTTTTTGATCATTTCCGACACTGTCAAATTTCATCCCCATGCCGTCATTTAGCTCGTAGTTGTAGATAAAGCTGCCATCCTTGCACTCAGCGCCCGTTAACGTGGTAATCTCGTCGACTCGCATCGGCGCACTCTTATTGATGCCTTCCACAGCCGCTTTGAGTTGGACATTATCGCAGCTTGGTGCCGCAAAAAGCGCCGCGAAAGCAAACGGAAGCAATAAAAATTTTTTCATAATTCTCTCCTTAAAAAATTTAGTAATGATATAAAAATTAATATTAATCGCTGCTTTAAATTTAGATCGAATTTTTGGTGCTGCGAATATGAAATTTTATGCAAGCGTAGCTGCGAACGCGAAAAGTTTATTTGCGGAGTTTAGCCCTAAAATACGGAATTAGGCGGTATGTCAAGGTGAGGAATTTGTCGGCTCGCCGCACTTAAATATGAGCTTCTGAGTTAAATTTAATAACGCGATTTTTGCGGAAATTTAACTCAGCTTGCGAAATAAATTCGATGCTTAGAGTACCAGCAAACTCGGTATCAAAATGATTTAATGTCGCAGGCGGGATAAATCTTACAAGCAAGCGCGCATTTGAGTATTTTAAAGCCATGCTAATTATATCAATAAACAAAATTTAGGCGCGACGATCCGCAAGTGCGTGTCGTAAGATCGCCGCGACAAATTTTACTACAAGATGGCGGGCAAAAATAAGCGACTAGATGCCGCTTACTACGCACAAAGGCGTAAGCGCGATTAATTATCGTTGATTACGTCCAAAATCTCTCTAGCGTGCACGGCGTAATCATTCGCCATCGATTTTTGAAAAATCCCGCCGATCTGCGCGTACGAGCCCTGACCGCCGCCGAAAAACTCCTCCTCGCCGAAGTTGCGCTCGTTTACGGCGATATTTTGGTTGTAGATTGGCTTTCCGTTTTTAAACATTTTTAAGCGTAGATTGTAGCGCACGTAGGGCTTCGCCGAAACGTCGATGCCGTCGGAGCTGTAAAAGCCAAAGCCGAATGAGCTAAGCTCGGGCGCAATGACGAGCCCTTTGCCTTGCAGCGCTTTTTCGTCTTCAGTGACGCTCACGCGCCTTAGGTAGGTGCCGAAGAAGCGCTTTGCCTCGCCTGCGACGAACTCGCCGACATCGATTTTAAGCTCATCGTCTCTGCCTAGCTTCGAGCTTGCGGCGTAGCTTTTCGTCCCCATTAGCTCGCTAGGGATATAAATGAGCGCGCTTTGCATGGCGTTAGTCGCGCTTATAGTGTCGTCAAACGGCGCTACGTCGGCGTTTTGATTAAACTGCGCTTCGTATGCGCAACCGCTAAAAAGCGCGCAAAATATTGCGGCTAGAAAGAAATTTTTCATTGTTTGCTCCGTGTAAAAATTTTTGTAATTCTACCCCACGGGTCTAAATTTTATGCTGAAACTGGCGGAATCGCTCTTTAGTCCAAGCTGAAAAACCGCCTAAGCTTACGCTTAAACGTGTCTTTTGGAATTTGCGTATCGCTAAAGTCATCGCTCCAAATTTCGTTTTTATCAGTGAAATAGGTAAAATTTTGCCAATGCGGGATAAAATTTGTTTTCTGCTCCACGGTTATATTTTTGTCTTTGCAATACTGCAAAATTTCATCCAGTTCGCGCTTTGAGTAGATGTTTATCAAAAAATAGTTGCGATTTTTAAATTTAATCACGACATTTTTATTTAGCAGACTTAGCGGCTCTTTGTTTTTGATCAACATAAAAATTTTAAATGGCAAAACAAGCAAGATAAAATTTATCGTATAGTATAAAAACAGTGCCAGTTTACCGATATGCACCCCAACAGATGATTTTTTATAAAGCTCGTAGGAGGTAAAGTAGTGAAATCTACCGAAGCTATCCATAAGCTCTGAAACCACGCAAAAGCTTATTTTCTCTATATCCGTAAGATTGCATATTTTATTGGGCTCTGTACCTTGCATGAAATTATAAGATAGCTTGTAATTATAAAACGTAAAATAAGAGGCTTGGAAATTGCATTTTACGTACCACCATATCTGTGCGATGAATAGCACTACGGCGCACAATACCATAAACAAATCGTCGCCTTTTATAATATCCATAAAAGTGGCATTAGTCGTATATGCAGAGTAAAAAAGCACTATGGATAAAAATAGGCTTTTTTCTTGAAAGTAAACCGCTCTGTCTATGATTTTGATTGGCTCTTTGTCATAGTCTCGCATAAAATTCCTTTTCGGTATGATTTTTGACGAAGCGCATTTTATCACCGCCTCGCTTTCGACGCGTTTAAAGATGCGGGATATTTACAGAGGCGCTTGCGGCGAGTTGCGACGAGCGGTGATCATCCTCACTAAACGGCGGACAATGTGGCGCTATTTGCGACTAGTTATGGAGCTTTTCAGACACAGAGCGAGCTTATTTGCGACTGCTTCGAGGACTACTGCGAGCATCGAGCGATCTCATCTGCGATTGCCGCGGACAGAATTTTGCTCGAAATCAAGCCCCAATCTCGCCGCGAAATACTCGCGCAGCATCCGCCTTTGCGCTTCGTTTACGTTTAGCTTTATCCGGACATTCGGCGAGTCTAAATTTCACGCCTTAATGTCGTAGCTGAAATTTTTCAAAAAATATATCCGTAAAGCCTCGCGCTCGGCGCGGCTAGGACGGATGCAAAAAAATACCGCCGCGCCTGTATCGTCCTTGCCGCGCAGTAGCAGGCAATCGCGCAGTCGTAACCCCACTCGTCCGTCTAGCCTTCGCGCGACGACGAGCTTTGAAGCGATCAAAATCGCAAAAATGCCCGTCGCTGCATAGATCGCAGCTTCGACAAAGCCGAATTTTATCGTCAAAAACACGCCCGCGACGTATGCGAAAAGAAGCAAGAATTTTAAAATTTCTTGCAGTTTCAAAAACCGTTCGTAGCTTATAAACGGCACGCGAAACGTCCGCACGAAGCCGAGCGACGGCTCTATCAGATCGACGCATCCAAGCATAAGATCGTATTTGTCTAGCCCTCTGCGAAAGGATATTTTAAGCTCGTCAAATTCCACGCGCGCCGCCTCTTTGCTACCGCTTCGCAGATAAAGTAACGCTAAAAACATAAAAACGATCGTCAGACTAGGCTTGGCTTGCAGCGAGCGTAGCGGGCTGTCCGTGTAAAACAGCTCCCCCGATTCGCCGATGTCCAAAGAGATAAAAATGCAAAAAAAACGCAAGGATCGCTACGGAGAAAATTTTATAAAACGTATCGTCGCAGATAAGGCTGAATTCGGGCTTTTGCATTAGTTTTTGTATAGCGGCGCGTCGGTGATTTTAAATCTAAATTTATTGCCCGCGCCGATAAATTTCACGAAGCTCGCTACGTCAAATCCCTGCTGCGGCGCGCTTAGCGGCGGCTTAGCAAGGATCTCGAAGCTTAGCCCCGCGTAGTTGAAAAACTTGCCGCAGCGCCAAAAGCCGTGTCTGCCGTAGAATTCTATGCGGCGTAGGCGCTGCGCGAGGTTGGGCGCGTCCTCGTGCGGCGGCTCGATGTCAAGGATGATTTGCGCGCGCGGATTTTGCGTGGCGATGAGTGCGAGCAGCCTTGAGCCGATCCCCAGCCCGCGAAATTTCGCATCTATCGCAAGGTACGCTACGTAAAAAAACTCGCCCTGCTTGCTACTTGAGGGTTCGCTCTTTTCGCAACGCAAAATTTTACTTTCATCGCGGCGCGAAATCCCGTTCTCATCGTAGCGCAAAATCTTTCCCTTCGCGGTATCGGACGAAATTTTGCTCTTCGTAGCGCTCGGTGGAATTTTGCCGCGCACGCTCACATTTGAAATTTTATCTGTCGCGATACCGCGGCATAGTATTTCTCCCGCACTTGCTTGCTTTAAATCGCCGCCCGCACGTTTTATATTATCGCTTGCTAGCCCTTGATCCGCGCCCGCACCCAAAACCCCGTCGCTAACGCTTAAATCTGAAATTTCATTGTTCGTAACGTAGCTTGAAATTTCGTCGCTCGCAGCGCCGAAAGATCCCGCATCGCAGGCGAATTCCGCGCCGTTATGGGCTTTGGATATTAAAATTTTATCCGCATTTAGGCGAGGCGGCGGCTGTTTGTAGTGCGAAACCGCGCGCTTGTAGGTTTGCTCGGTCCTATAGACGCAAAACCCAACGAGCTCCTCGCCGCTTAAATTTTGCGCCGCCGCATTGGAATTTTCGCTTGCCTCCGCGCTGGGATTTTTACTTTCCAAGCTGGATTTTCCACACGTCGCACTGGATTTTTTATCAGTTGCACTGCGATTTTTGGAATTCAAAGAGGCGAATTCTGCCGCGCTGCGGTTATCCGCATCGGAATTTTTACCCGCAGCGTCACGATTTTGGCTCGCTTCGCCGCGATCTTGCGATCCCACGCATAAAATTTCACTCGCCGCCGCGTGATGTTTACCCGTAGCGCCGCCAGTGTCCAGGGCGCTAAAATCCTCGAAAATCGCCGCGATTTCAAGCTGTCCTTTGCGCGACATTTTTAAGAAATTTTTTATGCTGATACGCTCGATTTCGGGGAACGCTGCGACGTTGATCGCCTCTATGCGCGCGATCAGTGCCGAGTCCTCGCCGATACGCTCAAGTCTCATTTGCCCTCCTTGTCGCGATAGGCATACCGCGTAAATTTAAAATTTGCCCGCCTAGCTCGCGGGGATTTCATCGCTCGACCCTTAAATTTAATGAAATTTCGCAAAATTTAAAGGACCGCTCGCATAAATTTAATCTTCGCCGTAAATTCGCTTTAAATTCCCCAGCGTCGCGCTCGCGTTTAGCAGCAGCGCATCGGCGATCGCCAGCCGCGCCATTGCGGTAGCTACGACGCTGCCGCGCACGGCGATACACGGATCGTGCCGTCCGCGCAGCTCGCAGACCGCGTCTGCGCCGTACACGTCCACGCTGCGCTGCGCCATGAAAATGCTCGGAGTGGGCTTAAAATGCGTTGTTATCTCGATAGGCGTGCCGCTACTTATGCCGCCTAAGATCCCGCCTGCGTTGTTGCTCGCAAAATTTGCGCCGATCTTGCCGCCGTTGGTGCGGATCGCATCATTGCTAGCGCGCATAAAATCGTTGTTTTCGCTACCTTTTAGCGTGCTTGCTTTCACTCCCGCGCCGATCTGCACGGCCTTTACGCCGTTTATGCTCATCATCGCGCCCGCAAGCGCCGCATCCAGCTTACCGTACAGCGGCTCGCCGAGCCCCGCAGGCACGCCCGTAACGCGAGTTAGTACGCAGCCGCCGATGCTATCGCCCGCATTTTTGACGCTTAGAATTAGCTCCTTTTGCGCGCTCTCCACAGCGGGATCGAGTGCGAAAATTTCGCTGTTTTGCGCAAAGTCGAAGTCTAAATTTTCCGCGTAAATTTCGCCCACGCCGCAGATTCCGCTTTTTACGGAAATTTTAAAGTGATTTAGCAGGATTTGCGCAAACGCTCCTGCAGCCACGCGTACGGCGGTTTCGCGCGCGCTTGCCCGCCCGCCGCCTCGGTAATCGCGCAGTCCATATTTGGCAAAATATGAAAAATCGGCGTGTGCGGGGCGGAAAATATCCTTGAGGTTTTCGTAGTCCTTTGAGTGCTGGTTTGCGTTGCGGATGATAAATCCGATCGGCGCGCCGGTGCTGCGACCGTCAAAAATTCCGCTTAAAATTTCGATCTCGTCGGCTTCTTTGCGGGGCGTAGCGTATTTGCCGCCCGGTTTGCGGCGATCGAGCTCGCTTTGGATATTTGAAGGCTCGATCGCCACGCCAGCCGGAAAACCGTCCAAAACGCCGCCTATCGCCGCGCCGTGGCTCTCGCCGAAGGTGCTAAGGCGCAATCTCTCGCCGAAGGTGTTCATAGCGCGCCTCCTTGATCGCTATCGCGTCCGTTTTGTTCGGCATTTCTGTTTCGCTCATTGCTTTTTTTAGCGCTCAGCGTGCCGCTAGGTACGCCGGTGCGGTCGCTTTTTTTGCTACCCTGCGCCCGTCCGTCGCTATTTCGTGAGCCTTTTTTGCCGTCCTGAGCGCAGTTCGCGCCGCTTTGTGCGTCGCCGCATGCTGTTTGCTCGCCATTTTCCGCGCTAGTGCCGTGCGAGGCGCCGTTTTGTAAAAGCTCGATCGCGATTTGCGCGCATTTTTGCTCGGCTTCTTTTTTGCTAGCTCCCACGGCGGAGGAGAGCCGCTTGCCGCCAACAAGCGCCGCCATTTCGAAGCTTTTTTTATGATCGGGACCGCTCGAGCCTAAAAGGATATATTCGGGCGTGACGCCGAATTTTGCCTGCGTGAGCTCTTGCAGCGCGGTTTTGTAGTCTTTAACGAGCTCGTTAAAGCTGATGCGCGGATAGAGGATTTCTAAGATTGCAATCGCGATGCGGGCAGTGTTTTGCAGCCCGCTCTCGAGATAGACGGCGCCCATTATCGCCTCAAACGCGTCCGAAAGCAGCGAGGGCTTCTCACGCCCACCGTTGCGCTCCTCGGACAGCGACATATTCAGGTTCTCGCCGATGCCCAAAAATTTTGCAAATTTAGAAAAGCTACTTTCGTTCACGAGCGCAGCGCGCAGCTTGCTCAGATCACCCTCGTCGCTGCTAAATTTTTTGAAAAGATACTCGCCCACGATCAGATCCATCACCGCATCGCCTAAAAATTCCAGCCTCTCGTTGTTGTGTCCGTTTTTGGCGCTTTTGTGTGTAAGAGCGATCTTGAGGTGGGCCTGGTTTTTAAATTTATAGCCCAGTTTTTCTTGTAATTTTTCTAAATTTTGCATCTTTGCCCTTTATTATAAAATTTTACGAAATCCGCGGCGGCTCGCACGCAAACGGCATCCGGTGCGAACAAAACCCGCACAAGCGAAACGAACGAGTGCAGGCATAGCCCGCGCTAAATTTGCATTAACGCGGCGAATGAAGCGCGCTAGCTACGGTCTACGACGAATAAAATTTAAACGCGCCTGCTAATTCTAATGCAAACTGCGCCGAAGCCCGATTGCCGCAAATTTAATCCTCGCCAAAAACGCATCTGTAGCAAAGACAAGAGCCCGATTGCGTGAGCAAACGCACTAAAACCGGCTTCGGGTGATAAAATTTACGCCGAAGCGGCTCTGCGTGCAAAGCAAACGCGGGTAAATCCATGCTAAATCCGCGCAACCGCAAGCTTCGCCGCAAAATTTTAGCCCTTTATCGCTTCCGCCGCCGCGCGAGCCATAGCGTCGCACTCCTCGTTTTGCGGATGACCCGCATGCCCCTTGACCCAGGAGGCCCTGATCTCGTGAGGCGCCGCCGCCGCAAGGTATCTGCGCCACAGATCCGCGTTTTTCTTGCCCTTAAAATCGGTAACGACCCACTTTGCGAGCCAGGAATTTATCGCCTTAACGACATATTCGCTATCGGTAAAAAGCTCGACGCGGCAGGGCTGCTTAAGCGCGCTAAGCCCCATTATAGCGGCCGTTAGCTCCATTTGATTATTGGTCGTCATCGCTTCCGCGCCGCTTGCCTTTTTTATCGCGTCGCCGTATTGCAGTATGTAAGCCCAGCCGCCCGCTCCAGGGTTTCCGAGGCAGCTACCGTCGCTAAAAAGTTTGACCGATTTCACCGGTTTTCTCCGAAATTTGCGCTCTTATTTCCATGCTGCCTAGCTCGTAGCAGACCGGACAGCGGTGCGAGAAGAGCCCCACCGAGCTTTTGCACTTCGCGCAGGTGTAGCTAAAGCTAAGCCCCGCGTCCTCAAAGCCCGCGTCTTTCATAGCTATAAGTGCGTTGATCTCAAAAATTTTACTCGCGCTCTGCGGCTTTTGATCGCTTTTTCCGAGCGCGTAAAAAAGGGCGTTATACTCCGCATCCTGCGTATTTACCGCCGCAGGGAAATCATAGATCAGATCGATAGCCTGCTCGATCGGCGGGAAGCGGTCAAAGCCCTCCATAGGCTCTTTGTTTTTGATAAAAAGCTCCATGCAGAACCGCCCCGCGCCTTTGAAATTTAGCTTTGAAATTTTAGCGATCTTCTTATTAAACGGCGTATTGGCGTCGTTTGCGATGATCTGAGCGCGCTCGAACTGGCTTTGAGCATATACTTCGGCGTCCTGCTCGCGCAGCGCGTCAAGCACCTCAAGCGCCTCATTAAAGCGCTTCAGCCGCTCATAAATCACCGTAAGATGCGTAAGGGCCTCTTTGTTTCTGGGGCGCAGCTTCAGCGCCTGCAAAAACACCTCTTCGGCGCGCCCCAAAAAGCCCGCTTTGAAATATACGATACCGAGATTGGTAAGGATAAACTCCCTCTGCACGCCGCCGCTAGCCTTGCTTAACGCGATTAGATAAATTTCTATCGCGCGCTCGAAGTCGCCGCTTTTGACGAAAGAGCTAGCTAAAATTCCAAGCGTCGGGATGTCTATCTGCGGGCTTGCCAAAAGCTGTCTGTGCTCCGAACTAAGCGCGTCTAGTGTGTCAAATTTTTTGATAAAATTCTCTAGGCTCTGCCTCTCGTTTTTTTTAGAAAAAACTCCCCAAATGTAGCTTAGAATCGACACCAGTAAGATTATGCTTATCAGCATGATAAGCCCGAAAATCGGGTCGCGATCGTCTAAGAAAAAATTATCCAAATCAAACCTCGTCGCAAAAATAAAGGGCAATTATAGCAAAGTGCGGGTATAATTTCGCTTATGATTAAAAACGAAAGCATAGAAAATCTGCTGGCCACCGTAGATATCGTAGACGTCGTAGAAAAATATGTCCCGCTTAAGCGCAGCGGCGCAAATTTCGTGGGCGTCTGCCCTTTCCACGACGATTCGCACCCGAGCATGAGCGTGAGCTCCAAGCTTGGAATTTTTCACTGCTTTTCGTGCAAAGCGGGCGGTAACGCGATTAAATTTATCCAAGATTACGAAAAGATAAGCTTCCCAGAAGCGGTCGAAAAGCTTGCGGGGATGTATAATTTCGCGCTGCAATACACCGGCGCCAAAGTCCAGGAGCGCAGCGAAGAGAAGAAGGTGCTCGGGATTTTAAACGCCTACTACCAAAGCTGCCTTTATCAAAATCCTGCCGCCGTAAAATACCTACACGATCGCGGACTGAGCGAACAAAGCATTCGCAAATTCGGCCTTGGCTACGCAGGAGCTAGCGTGCAGACGATCAGGGTTTTACAAAACGAAGAAATTCCGCCGCAAGACGCGCTAAATGCGGGCGCGGTAAAGCAAAACGAGCGCGGGCTCTACGCAAGCTTCATCGAGCGCATCACCTTTCCGATCTACAACCACGCGAGCAAGCTCGTGGGTTTCGGCGGTCGCACGATAAGCGGCAACCCAGCCAAATACGTCAATTCGCCGCAGTGCGCGCTGTTTGATAAATCTAAAATTTTCTACGCATTCGACCTTGCGAAAAAAAGCGCGATCGCCAAAAAAACCCTCATCATCACCGAGGGCTACATGGACGTCATCATGCTGCATCAAGCGGGCATCGACAACGCCGTAGCGGTGCTCGGCACGGCGCTGACGCCCGCTCATCTGCCGCTTATAAAGCGCGCGGAGCTTAACGTCGTGCTTAGCTTCGACGGCGACGCCGCGGGCATCAATGCGGCGATAAAATCGGCGCGGCTTTTGTGCCTAAATAAGATCGACTCAAGCGTCGCTATAATCGGCGGCGGCGCCGATCCTGCGGATATGATTGCGGCGGGTAAGGTGCGCGAGCTAGAGCAAATTTATGCTAGCGGCATGGAGAGCGGGGAGTTTCTGATCCGAAGAATCGCTAAAAAATACGACCTCACCCGCCCCGTGCAAAAAGAAGCGGCGCTAAATGAGATCAAAGAATTTACCGCAGCGCTCGGCCCCGTGCTCGCCGAGTCCTATCAGAGCCTAGTGGCGCAAATTTTAAATGTCTCGCCCGCTTCGTTTAATCTCTCTAGCGGCGGTAAAAATTTCGGCGCGGGCTTTGAGGGGCGAAATTTTAACGAGGGCGGGAGCTTCGGCTCTTACGATTTCGGTTCTTACGAAGGGCGCGGCGCAGACGGCAAGGGCGGTGCGAGCGGAAGCTTAAACGGCGGAAATTTTATTCGCGCGCAAAACATGGCGCTCTATGAAAGCTCTGCGCCGCCTGCGGCTTCGGCGAGGCTCGGGCGGACGCTACTGCGCCGCAAGGAGATCGCGGAGCTTCAGATCATAAAATCGATGCTGCTCGATGGCGAGATGGCACAGCTCGGGCTCGGCTGCTTGGAGCGGCGCGATTTTCGCATGCACGGCGATATTTTCGAGGCGTTTTTGGCTTTCTCTCGCAGCGGCGGAAATTTTAAAAATTTCATCGCGGGCGAGAGCGGTAATGCGGATAGTAATGCAAGCGAAAATTTTACCGCGGGCGGCGCGGGAGAAATTATCCAGGGCGAGAGCGTAAATTTAAAAATCGGCGAGAATTCTAGCGAGCAAAATTTTATCGAGCAAGGCTCTGCAGGCGCCGTAAATTTAAAAGGCTCCTCCGCGCAGCAGGGCGCAAACGGCGGTGAGAAGCAAGAGGGTGCAAATAACGGCGAGAAACGGAGCTCAAACAGCGGTGCAAAGCAAGGCGAGAGGGAAGCCGCAGCTCAAAATGCCCAAAGCGCTCAAAGCGAGGCCTACGAAAATCTGCGCGCACTCGCACTGGACGATGAAATTTTGCCGATCGGCGGCGCAGCGCTTTTTAACGACGCGTGCAAAATTTTACGCCGCAACGCCCTGCAAGATCTGATGCAAAAGCTCAAAAACTCCGACGCGCCCGATAAGATCGAGCGGATCTTGGAGTATCAAAAAAAGATCAATCAACTCAAGTAAAGGAACGAAATGAAGGCATTGGCGCTCTTTAGCGGCGGGCTTGACTCCATGCTCGCGGTCAAACTCATCGTCTCGCAAGGCATCGAGGTGCTCGCGCTGAATATGGATATCGGATTTGGCGGCAAGGACGATAAGAGCGAGATCATGCGCCGCAGAGCCGCAGCCGCGGGGGCGGATTTTAAAAGCGTCGATATCAGAAGCGAATATCTACGTCAGGTGCTTTTCGAGCCCAAATACGGCTACGGCAAGCACTTCAACCCCTGCATCGACTGCCACGGATATATGTTTAAGACCGCGCTTGCGATGCTACAAAGCGAAGGGGCGAGCTTCATCATCACTGGCGAGGTGCTCGGACAGCGCCCGATGAGCCAGCGCGCGCAGGCCTTAGCTCAGGTCGGCGGGCTTAGCGGCGATGAGGAGGGGCTGATCCTGCGTCCGCTGTGTG
This sequence comes from Campylobacter gracilis, assembly GCF_018374135.1. GTDB lineage: Bacteria > Campylobacterota > Campylobacteria > Campylobacterales > Campylobacteraceae > Campylobacter_B > Campylobacter_B gracilis_A. The sequence continues at coordinate 76,615 of NZ_JAHAFS010000009.1, forward strand.
CGAAGCTGCTGCCGCCCACTACGCCCGAGATCAAGGGCTGGGTAGATAGGGGCGCGCTGCTTGACATCAGCGGGCGCGGGCGGGCTAGACAGATGCAACTGGCGGCGGAGTTCGGCTTTGAGGATTACGAAACGCCGGCGGGAGGCTGTTTGCTAACCGTGCAGAGCTTCAGCGAGCGGATCAAGGATGCGGTAAAATTTGAAAAGATCGAAACGCCCGCAGACGCTGAAATTTTAAAATTCGGGCGCCATCTGCGCTTGCCGGGCGGCGCCAAGCTCATAATCGGTCGGGATGAGAGCGACAACAAAAAGCTTGCCGCAGTGCAAAATCCAAAATTTAGCGAGATAAAATTTAAAGACGACGTCGTGGGCGCGCTAAGCCTGCTAAGTAGAGGCGCGAGCGAAGCGGATAGGGCGCTTGCGGCGAGACTGGCGCTAACATACGCCAAAACGGACGCCGCGCGCCGCTACATCGTACTCATAGAGGGCAGCGAGCTGAGCGCAAGCCCATTTGAGAGTAAGGATGCTGCGCGTGGGTATTTTGTGTAAAATCTAAACCGCCATCCAGGTTGTATTTGATAGGCGTAAAAACGACAATGCTTGAAGCGAGCCTAAAATGCGGCTGGCACAGGGCTAAATTTTACCGCTGCTAGCGTTAAATTTAAAAGCAAAAGCGAGCAAATTTTACAAATTTAAGGAGCGTTTATGGAGTATTTCAAGCCTTTTATCGCAAGTATCGCAGGCCGCGCTAGAGATGACGATCACACGAGCGCGCACGATCATATCATCGCGCCGCTACTGCAAAATGCGCTCGCCGCCTATGTCTAATAACGGCCGCAAAGATAGTATCGTGGGGGCATTCGGTAGCGTGGAGCACCCGCTAAACTTAAGCGAGTTTAGTTTTCTCGTGCGCGAGCGGGGCAAATTTCGCCTCGATACCTCTTGCGAATGCGTAAACGGCGCCGAGATCTTTTGGAACGCCTGCAGCTTTAGGCGCGGCTCGGTTATTATTTTGCTCGAGGGAGAGTTTGATCCGGCGCCTATTTTGCGCCGCTGCGCCGAGATAAGCATAGACGAGACGCCAAATATGGGCAACAGCCCCTCGGCAACCAAGCTTGCTAAGCGCGCGATGAGCGAGGGGCAGATCGCCGTGCTTTTTAGCGCTTCAAACGGGATAGAGCGGATGGATATCTACGCTCCCGAGGCGGTGCGGGATAAAATTTTAAAACTTGCGGATGAGATAAACGGGGGATTAAATTTAAAATTTAACCGCGAAAGCTAGAGATATGCGTATAAATTTCGGCGTGCAGTGAGAATTTTAAGACGCTAGACGTTAAATTTAAGTAGCAAGAGCATGAAAATAGAAGCGAGGCAATATAAGAAAAAATATGAATGAAACCGCGCTATAGGCAGGCTTTTGAGCTGGCTGGCAAAGCATCTTTCATAGATACGAAAAGCTTGGCGCGTAGATTTTAAAATTTACGGCGGACAGGCGAAGCGCTTGCCGCAACTGTGCAAAACTCAATCTACATTGAAGCAGGCAAATTGCAAAATGTTCGCAAATTTATTCGCCTTTTTGCAGTCTGAGCCGATCGCTGGCTTTCTCTAAATTTTAGCTCAAGAAAGCAAAATACGCTCAAAGCCTCGTAGCAAAGTAGCGGCTCGCGCGCCTCAAAATGCAAGCAAAATTCGCTCAAGGCGGCAAAAGCGTAGGCTTTGCCGTACGGCGTCGCTTTTTAGATAAATTTAAACCGCGCTGTGCTTCGGATAAATTTTAAAAATCCCGCACTGCATCAAACCACTCCTGAGTTTTGCTCCGCGGTATCTCAAAGCGCGCATTATCCGCTATCTGGCGCACCGCTACGTAAGCGTCCTCGCGCTCAGGCGTCTCGATATTCGGTAGCTTATTTATCACGCCCACGAGCTCCTCTATGACCGCCCTTGCTTCGCGCTCGCAGCTCGCTTTTTTGATCGCTTTTAGCGCGGTTTTGTAGGCGCGGCTTTGCCGTTTTTACCTTCCCAGTTTGTAAAGAGGATATTAAATTCGCTCTCAAACCACGCCTTTTTACGCAGCTGCGCGACGGCGGCGTACTCAAACTCTCGCGTTTTAGTAAGCGCGGCAAACTCCTTTTTAAGCGCCCTGCCTGCGTCTCGCTCGACATTCCACGCGATAAAATAATTAAGCCCGCTCCACGATTTAAGCGGCCCGCTCAAATCGCGGCAGTATCTTATCTGGATGGAATTTAATCCCTCAAGCGCGCTAAGGGCACGCAGGTTGCAGACGGCGCCGTTTAGACTGACGCTTTTTAGCGCGGAAAACTGCAACAAACTCTCGCAGTCAAATGGCTCGCCGCAAACACCGGTAGCTTAAACGGCTCCGCGCCCTTGGCATCATCCTCGCGAAAGCAAAAAGAAACGTCTTTAAGCCCGCCCGCATCCTCGATCGTAAAATTTTCCGCCTTGCCGTAAAATTCCGCCTTACGCGTATCTGCACCGAGCCGAACGCAAATTTTAAAGCGATCGCAGTCTAGACTTAGGCGGCGGATGTGAGCCTTGCTAAAATCTAGCTAGACGTCTTTTTGCGGCGCCCAGAAAAAGCTCTCTATCTCACGCTCCTGCGACCACTGCGCAAAACTCGCGTCGTTGCCCGCATAGTAGAAAAACCTAGGTCAATGCCCGCCGGCCGGTATTTGCATGCCGTCAAATGCGCTCCACGAAATGGGCGTATCCGCATCTATATAGGCATCGGCATCGCCGTAGCCCTTAGGCGCTATGCTAAAGCTGCCTTGCCCCGCGGGGATATCCACCTCATGGCTATTTTCGCCCGTTAGCGAAATATAAAATTTACCTTCGTTTTTTGTCATGATCTATCCTTTTATCTGCCTTTTGCAAGCGGTGCGTCGCGTCTGCAAAGCAAAACCCCTAGCCTACAAGCGGGCATTGCGCCAAATAGCCCTCCCGCACCCGTCATCTCCGCCTTCTTGCCAAAAGATAAAACAAAATGATCGCCGTCAAAATCGCCGCAATTGCGGCGTAAATTTTACCCATGCCGCCGTAGCTTTTGGAGTCGTCGCTTAAATACAGATTTATTATCGCGCCGTTGTCTGTCGAAATTTCAAGCTTCGCGCCCTTTGCGCCGTTTAGTTTTACGCGCAGCATATTTGCCGCTGGGCTTGAAATTTCGGGCTTATCCATAAAGGAGTAGCTGGTTTTGTAGCTTTTCATCAAATCGTTGCAGTCTTTCGGGGCTACGAATATATCGTAAAACGCGCCGTTTTTCACGCTCAAATTTTCTCCGCCTTGCACGACGAAGTATCTAAATTTGGGCGCTTGCGTGATAAACTCCCACCGCAGCGTCTTTTGCTTCCCGCCCTGCTCGTAATTAAACTCCGCGCCGTATTTAGCGTCAAATTTGAAAACCTCTCTGCTGAAAAGCACGAACTGCCTGTCACTCAAAATCGCGTTAGGATCGGAGTTTTTGTCTAAAATTTTAACGTTTTGAAGCTCCCTGCCGCCTTCGTAAATTTTAAAACTTTTCATCGTTACGGGCGGTTCCTTGGCATTAAATTCCACGCTTACGGGGTTTGCGGTGATTTTGCACTCGGGTATGGGATCCGGAATTTCATTGCTGAAAAACGCAAGCGCGGGCTCGTCGTTCGGGTAGTAGACGTAAGGGCGCGAGTTTAGCGCAGTGGCGCCTTTGAACTTATCCTCCCTCATCCGTAGCGTTTCGTTTTTGCACATCCCAAGTAGAAATTTGCCGCTTCCTTTGTCGTTTAAATTTCGCGAGCAAAAGGCGTTGAGGCGCGAATTCCCCATCTCAAAAACGTAACTGCTTTTTTTGTCGTGCTCAAAATAGCCGATGCCGATCTCATCCGAGGCAAAATCCAAAAATGCAAATCTATGGTAAATCGCGCTTAAAAGCCCGTCGATCGCGCTTTTTAGATCGCCTGAATTATAGGATAAATTTTCTCTCACGACGGCATTATAGCCTGCGTAAAAAGCGCGCTTTGACGGATTTTCGCCCGTAAAGCCCGCTCGGCCCGCGGTTTCGTCGTGCGACATCGCCTCGTTTGCGACGACATATTTTGCGTGATTAAGCGCGGAGGTATTTAAAATTTCATTCTGCGAAAGCTGATTTAGCCCCGTTTTGGCGCGCACATTGTTGATGTAGCTTAGCGGATCGTCGTAAAAGGAAAAGCCGCTCATCGCAACGAGCGGCTGTTTTAAATTTGAGGGGGTATTTTCGCATGCGGCAAAAAGCGCGCAGATCGCCCCAAGGCCCAGGAGCCTAAGTCGTAGGGCCCGCTTTGGCAAACTCGACCCCCTCTTTTACGTCCTCGTAGCGTTTAAAATTCTCTTCAAACATCTTTGCGAGCTTATCGCGCGTGATCTTATATTCCGCCGGGTGCGTCCACGTATTGATCGGATTTAGCAGCTTCGTCTCGACGCCTGCGAGCTCTTTTGGGATCGCTAGGTTAAATTTCTCGAAATTTTCAAATTCGCACTTTTTGATGCTGCCGTCAAGGATCGCGTTTATGCACGCGCGTGTGGCTTTGATGCTCATTCGCTTGCCCACGCCATACGCGCCGCCGCTCCAGCCGGTGTTTACGAGATAGACGCTGACATTGTGCTTATCGATCTTTTCGCCTAGCAGCTTAGCGTAAACGGTCGGGTGCAGCGGCATAAACGGCTCGCCGAAGCACGCACTAAAGGTCGCTACAGGCTCGGTGATACCGCGCTCGGTGCCTGCGACTTTTGCCGTATAGCCGCTTAGGAAATAATACATCGCCTGCTCTTTGCTTAGCTTTGCGACCGGCGGCAAAACGCCGAATGCGTCGGCGGTTAGGAAGATTATGTTTTTCGGATGGCCGCCCGCAGAGCTTGGCTCGTAGCCCTCGATATGATAGATCGGGTAGCTGACGCGGGTGTTTTCGGTCTTGCTGCCGTCTTTGTAGTCCACGACGCCAGCTTCGTTGGCGACCACATTTTCAAGCAACGCGTCGCGTTTGATCGCGGCGTAAATTTCAGGCTCGCTGCTCGGGTCTAAATTTATGCATTTCGCGTAGCAGCCACCCTCGAAGTTAAATATCCCCTCATCGTCCCAGCCGTGCTCATCATCGCCGATTAGCTTGCGGTTCGGATCTGTAGAGAGCGTCGTTTTGCCAGTGCCGCTTAGGCCGAAAAATAATGCCGTATCGCCCTGCTTGCCCACGTTTGCCGAGCAGTGCATCGACATTTTGCCCGCAAGCGGCAGCCAGTAGTTCATCATCGAAAAAATTCCCTTTTTCATCTCGCCGCCGTACCACGTGCCGCCGATAACCGCGACGTTTTCCTCGACGTTAAAGATAACGAAAACGTCGGAATGCAGTCCGTCGCTCGCGTAATCTTCGTTTTTGCATTTACACGCGTTATAAACGACGAAATCGGGATGAAATTCCGCTAGCTCGCTCTTACTTGGGCGGATGAACATATTTTTAACAAAATGCGCCTGCCATGCGACTTCGGTTACGAAGCGCACGTTTTTACGGCTGGATTTGCTAGCGCCGCAAAATGCGTCCTGAATAAAAATTTCCTTGCCACTTAGCTGAGCTTTGGCTTTGGCTAAAAGCTTGTCAAAAAGCTCTTTTGAGATAGGTTGGTTTACCTTGCCCCAGGCGATGTATTTTTGGCTCGGGTCCTGCTTTACGAAGTACTTATCCTTTGGGCTGCGACCCGTAAAGATGCCAGTATCGACCATAAAAGTACCGTTGCTTGACACGCGCCCTTCATTCATCGCCTTTTCAAGCTCAAAAAGCTCGTCGTAGCTTAAGTTGTAGTTGATTTTTTTGATATTTTTAAGACCTAGTTTATCCAGATCGTTTGGAGTCGTCATTTTGCGTCCTTTTTAAATTAAATTTTGATAAAAGATTGCGCTATTATAGCTTAAAATTTAGGTGAGCTCGCTTAAGCACCGAGGATGGTCGCCATAAAATTTAGGCGGAAGCGCCCGCCTAAATTTTAGAGCTTATCTTAAAATCGCGAGCACCTGATCGGCATCGACCGTATCGCCTTGAGCGACTAAAATTTTATCGATTACGCCACCACGCGGGCTTTCGATATTTATCTCCATCTTCATCGCCTCAAGAACGATGACATTCTGTCCCGCCTTAACAGCGTCGCCTTCCTTTATTAAAATTTTAAATACATTACTAGGAAGCGTCGCTTTTATATCGTTATCGTCCGTACCACCTCGCGCGTCAGCAGTGGACTGCTCATGGGTGGAGCTTTGCGGCTGCGGCTTTGCGGGCGCTGAGGTATTGAAGCTGACGTCGTATCGATCGCCGTTTACGAGCACGTTTTGTCCGGCAAATTCTACGCTGTAAATTTTGCCGTTAATCTTAACGTCAAATTTGCCGTTTTTAGAAATACCGCTTTGATGACTTTCGGCGGGTGCTACGTCCTCTTTTTTGCGGCTCATAACCTTACCCTCGCCTTTTAAAAACGCGATGCCCTTTTCTTTGCAAGCAAGCGCGATAAATATGTTCTCCTCGCTAGGCTCGATGCCCTGCTCGCGTAGAATCTTCTGCGCATACGCAACGCTCTTGCTCTCGTCGGCATCGGCTATATCTACGGCGTGTTTGGTCGTAGGCTGTAGTCCGAGCTGCTCCGCCGCCATCTTAATCACGCCGTCGTCCGGCTTAACGGGCGTTTTGCCGAAATAGCCTAGCACCATCTTGCCGTAGCCTTCGGCGATCTTTTTCCACGGGCCGAACATTACGTTGTTAAACGCTTGCTGGAAATAAAACTGGCTAACCGGCGTCACGCTCGTACCAAAGCCGCCCTTTTCGACGACCTCGCGCATAGCCTTGATGACGGCTGGGAATTTGTCTAAAATTTTATTATCGCGCATCATCTGGGTGTTTGCGGTAAGCGCGCCTCCTGGCATCGGCGAAAACGGAATTAGCGGGCTTACCTGCGTAGCCTCGGGCGGCATGAAGTAATCCTTCAAGCACTCGCCCAAAACCTCTTCGTATTTTAAAATTTTCTCTGCATCCAAGCCTAGGTCGAAATTTTGCCCCTTCGTCGCGTGCAGCAGCGTGAGGATGTCCGGCTGGCTCGTGCCGCCGCTTACGGGATGCGCGGTAAGGTCGATGCCGTCTACGCCCGCAACGAGCGCAGCCTGATAGCACGCGACGCTAACTCCCGCCGTCTCGTGCGTATGCAGGCGGATATGCACTCCGTCGCCTAGAATTTTACGCGCGCGCTTGATCGTCTCATAGACCTTCTGCGGGCTGCTGGTGCCGCTTGCGTCTTTGAAGCAGACGCTGTCAAACGGGATCTGCGCGTCTAAAATTTGACGCAAAATTCTCTCGTAAAACGCCGCATCGTGCGCGCCGCTGCATCCAGGCGGCAGATCCATCATCGTAACCACGACTTCGTGTTTAAGGCCGTGACGATGTATGCACTCGCCGCTAAATTTTAAATTTTCCACGTCGTTTAGCGCGTCGAAATTTCGAATCGTCGTCGTGCCGTGTTTGGCAAAAAGCTTGGCGTGCAGATCGATGATCTCGCGGCTGCCTGTATCGAGCGTGACGGTATTTACGCCGCGGCTAAGGGTTTGCAGGTTCGCCTCAGGCCCCACGATGCTTCTAAATTTATCCATCATCTCAAAGGCGTCTTCGTTTAGGTAAAAATACAGGCTCTGAAACCGCGCGCCGCCGCCAAACTCGAAGTGCGTGATGCCGGCGTCTTTGGCCGCGCTAACGGCAGGCAAGAAGTCCTGCATCGCCACGCGCGCGCCAAAAACCGACTGAAATCCGTCGCGAAAAGTCGTATCCATAACGTCGATAAGCTTTTTAGCCATTTTTTAGCTCCTAGGTTAAATTTAGCGTGAATTTTAATATTTCTAGCCTAAAAAAGCTTTTAAACCGAAAACCCCCGGAAAGATTGCGAGCGTTAATAGCACTAGAATTTGCAATAAAATAAAAGGTAGCACGCCCTTGTAAATATCCGTGGTATGGATTTGCGGAGGCGTTACGCCCTTTAAGAAAAATATCGAAAATCCAAATGGCGGCGTCATAAACGACGTTTGTAAATTTACAGCGATTAAGATCGCAAACCACACGGGATTGATATGCAAAGACTCTACTATCGGCAAAAGTATCGGCAAAATGATATATGAAATTTCGACATAATCGAGAAAAAATCCAAGCACTATGATAACTACCATCGTAAGCGCGATAAATCCCCATGCTTGACCGGGCAGATTCTCCATAAAATTTTTTACGACCTCATCTCCGCCCGTGTAAGAAAAAATCATCGAAAATGCCGTGGCGCCCATCAAAATCATAAAAACCATGCCCGAAATTTTAGCGGTATTTTTTAACGCGTCATAGATCAGTCTAAACGAAAATGTGCGGTATAAAACAGCTAGCGCTATCGCACCCAAGCAGCCTACCGACGAGCTCTCCGTAGGCGTAGCGATGCCCGCAAAAATAGATCCCAAGACGAGCAAAATCAGCACGAGCACCGGCACGACGTTTTTAAGCGCGATAAAAATTTGCTTTGATTTGCTAAGTCCCTCTAGCGGCGGAACAGGCGGCGCATAATCTTTGCAAATATATGAAATAATCGCAATATAAATCACGTAAAAACCCACTAACACGAGCCCAGGAATAACTGCTGCGGAGAAAAGGTCACCTACCGAAACGGAAAGTATATCTCCTAAAATAATCAGCACGATCGAGGGCGGAATAATCTGCCCAAGCGTGCCCGCAGCAGCGATAGTGCCGGTAGCTAGGGGCTTATCGTAGCCGTATTTCATCATCACGGGCAGGCTGATGACGCCCATAGCGATGACGGTTGCGCCCACGATGCCCGTCGTAGCCGCAAGTAATGCGCCTACCAAAACGGTACTAATCGCCACGCCACCTCGTACGCCGCCGAATAAAAATGCCATCGACTCTAATAAGCGCTCCGCAAGACGAGTCTTTTGCAAAATCATACCCATCAAAATAAAAAGCGGCACCGAAATTAGCAGCTGATTTTCCATAATCGAGTAAATTCTATTAGGCATCAGTGAAAAAAATTGCCTACTCATATCCTCGAAAGCTTCAGTTAAAATTTCAAAGCCCTGCGCGTAATCCCATGCCTCACTAAGTCCGTAGATAAAGCCGAAAATCACCGCTACAGCACCGAACGTAAACGCAACGGGAAAACCCAGTAGCAGCATAAAAAGCGCTGCCGCAAACATCACTATGCCTATCATAGCTCGCCACCTTTTATCTCGCCGTGGCAAAATTCCGCCCAAGCGCGAAAAGCGTAAAATTTATAGAATTTTAAATTTAAGCTCATTTTGCCCTCACACACTCTGCGCGCCCGAAGAATTCCCACTAAGAAATTCCGAGCCCTTGTTTTCCCTAACATCAAGCAGGGCGTTAATATTTTTAATCAAAAATCCAAATGCGTAGATAAATAAAAACGCGTAGCTAAGTGTGATTGCAGACTTGATGATCCAAAGATGCTGCATGCCGCCGGGATTGGCGCTGGCCTCATGGCTCGTATAAGCCTCGCTCACATAATCGATCGAAAAGAACGCCACGAGCGCCACGAAAGGCAAAATGAAAAATATCGTGCCTAAGATATTTATGAGCGCTTTTGCAGTGGGATTAAATTTTTCGTAAAAAATATCCACGCGAACGTGGGCGTTTTCTTTGAGCGCGTAGGTCACACCGAATAAAAACATCGCCGAATATAGCCACCACGTAAGTTCTTGCATAGCGACGGAATTTGCGGCAGGGAAAAGATAACGCGCCACAACATTGTAAAAAACGACTATAACTAAAAGCGCCAAAAATACGATACTCAATACGCCTAAGATATTTGCGAACGCATCAAAAGCTCTTTCTAATCTGCGTAAAAAACCCTTCAAAATTTTACCCTTTGCTTGAAATTTTTGTTATAAAAGCTGGGATTTTAGCAAAAATATCTGCAATTTATTATAAAATTATGCGCGGAAAGGATTTCTATGATTTTAAAATTTCAAAACAGATACTCTAAAAGATTTCTCGCTTTTTGCGCTATCTGGGCGCTTTTTTGGCTAGCGTTTTCATATTTTTTCTTGCAAAAATTCCTTTTTATCTATCCGGAAAGCTTTAGCATTCACGTGAGATTCGCACTTTGCGCCATAGCGCTAGGAGCGGTAATTTTAGCGGTTTGTAGCAAGGACGTTTACGGCGCTATCTGCGGATATGTGGTGTGGTTTTACGGCGCGGCGCTAGGATTTGTCTCGTCGCTAAATTTAGCTAAAATTCACACGGTACTGCGAGGGAACGGAGATATGAGCGGGATGAGCGGCTGCGGTGGAGCGGTGAGATTTTTAAATTTTGATTTAAGTGTGGTGCCAATTTTTAAGCCATTTAACAGCTGCGCATTCGACGTACCGGCCGTGCCTGCTGGTGCGGCGCTAGAGGGATTGCAAGCCAAGCTAACGGCGCTTTATAGCGGAGGTTGGTATCTGTTTCCGACAAGCAAAAGCGTGGATCTAGCGCAATTTTGGAGTTTTATCTTTATATTTTTCGCAATTATTTGGATGATTGGAATTTTTCTTGGATTTATAAATAGAAAGGCGCAGAGGTAGTCCCTGCGCCAAAGAAATCATTGGACAATTACTAGTGCATTGGAACTATAAAGATTTTCTACGGTTCTTAGATTTGCCGAATTCCAAACTGTAGCGCACAAACCATCATATCCTTTTGTAAGGGTAATTTGCGATGCACTATTATATGTGTATGTGGCACAGACTGAACCTCTAGCCATAATAGGATTTGCCACATTCGTCATGTTGGTTAAATCTGCACTATAGCTCCCTTGTGAAGTATAGTATCCTATCATATCACTCAGAGACATAACTATGCTCTGTGTTGCCCTTACTACCTCTGCGTCGTCGCGTGTAGCTGCTAGTTTTGGAATGGCAATTGCCCCCAAAACACCTAAAATCACGATCACGAAAATTAATTCGATCATAGTAAAGCCCTTCATGTTTTTATCCTTTGATAAAAAATTTTTGGACTTATATTATAAGACGTTTACTATAAATTTAGCTTAAAAATTCTTCGCAAACTCCAACATTTCAGGTAAAAATTTCATAGCATTCGCGCCGACCGCCAAATAATGGTTATTTATCAAGCTTTTTCCATTATAAAGAGGTGCTTTCATCGTCTTTAAATCCACTACCGTTCCGCCGCTTTGATGCAGCAAAAAATCCCCCGCGGCGATGTCCCAAAGCGAACAATCGCTAAATCTCGCATATGCGCTGGCGCCCCCCTCGGCTAAGATACAAAATTTTATTGCAGAGCCTTTGCGCACTAGCTGCATTTTAAATTTTTGCGCAAATTGCGGATATTTTTCGGATTTGCTATGTCGGCCGTGCATGAAGATTTGCGGCGCGCTAGCGGGGCGAGCGAGCAGCGCGCCGTTTTTATAGACTCCGCCGCCATTCGAGCTATATATGTCGCCGCTTACGGGCACGCCGATCGCCGATAAAATCGGGCGCCCATGCTCGATCAGCGCGATGCAGACGCAAAACTCGCCGTTGCGTGCGATAAACTCCTTCGTGCCGTCCAGCGGATCTATGAGCCAAAATCTCTCCTCGCTCATGCGCTGCTTGCTATCCAGCACGCATTCTTCCGAGCAGATCGCGATGCCGCTAGGCTCCAGGGTGCTCATTATTACATCATTTGCCGCGAGATCCGCATTCGTAAGCGGCGATCTGTCCGCTTTGATGAAAATGTCGAATTTATCGTAGTTTTGCATTATCGCGGCGTTTGCCTTTTTTGCGGCGTTCGTCGCGAGCGCTAAAAGCTCATCCAAGCCCACTTTCGCTCCTTAAATTTAACGGTGATTCTATCAAATTTAAAATTCTAAACGTCTAAATTTACGCAAGTAAAAACAGCCGAAATTCCAAAACCCTTTAGAATTTTAATATTCTTTTTTATATAATTGCTAAAATTTTTTAAAGGATCAACATGACTCCAGTCGTATTAGATAGCGTTAAACACGCGGATTTACAGTATCACGCGGATGCATTCCCTACCGCGCCTTTCGTACCGGTGATCGCGCCGGAGATCCCGTTTTGCGCGGACAACCTCGTTATCGTATTTACCATCGAAAAAGAGCCCAAAATGGTGGCGCTGCTAGGGCGCACCAAAAACGTTCTAATCGATAAGGATTATAAAGGAACGGTGCCTTCCTCGGTGCAGAATTATCCGTTTTTCCTAGCCCAGATCGGCGAGCAGACGGCGATCTGCTTCGATGAGGACGCGCAGCAGATCAAGGGCGACGGCGAGGCGCTTTTTAAAGACGGCAAGCCGACGCCGTTTTTGGAAAATTTAAAAGAGGTGATGAAAAATTACGCAGATTTGGATATGCGCACGCGCGTTGCGGCGGCGGAATTTCAAAAGGCGGGGATTTTAGAAGCCAAGGAGCTTGGCATCAACTCTAGCGGCAAGGAATCGTCCCTGCTAAACGGCTTTTCGGTCGTAAATCGCGAAAAACTTTTGAAGTTAAGCGATAAAAAGCTTGCGGATTTCGCGCGCCGCGGATATCTGGAGCTAGCGTATTTCCACTTAAAAAGCCTTGCAAATTTTCAGCGCCTAGGCGATAAGATCATGCAGCTCGATCCGCCGATCGCGCCGAAAGAAGCGAAAAAATAGAACATTTTCGCCTCCTAAGTAGCTCATAATTTTTAGAATTTAATGTCGCGGATTTGTAAATTTGCAAAACTTACGATCGTTTCGGGGCTTGAAGTTGCCATAACCGCATGCTATCTTGAAGCCCTAGGAAGCTTTATTCGCGGCTAAACTAAATACACTGCAAATCTAGTCCTAAAATTTTAGCATAGGGTTTTATAACAAAAATTTTGCAACAACACAGTACGCAAGATTCCACGCTTAAAATTTCAAGCAAGAAATTTTACTATAAAATTCTATTAACTATAAAATTTAATTTAAGTAGATCAATTTATAAAATTTTATCCACACTGCCTAAAACTTTAGTTTTAAATTTAATCCTGCTCTTGCGCTGAAATTTTACTCGCGATTTATAAAAATTCCCGCGGCTCGTAGATTTGTAGGCCGCGCGCATTGCTGCTAGCAGCATTTATCATCGCGCGGACACTACTTGCGCCGTTAAGCGGCCAAATTTACCGAACGAGCAAGTAGCAGTTTAAAAACATCGCTGCGATCTGCTGTTGCAGGTGAGCATCAGG
>NZ_JAHAFS010000010.1 GCF_018374135.1 Campylobacter gracilis
TTTATCGTTTGCCCGCATAGTCAAATCGCGCAGCCCCCAAGCTAAACTCGAAGTTGTTTCGATCCACCGCGCCTACGCACGCGTCGCTATCGTAAAGCGCGAGCAGAAATTCCGCCATCTCCTCGCTCGAGTGATAGCGTTTAAAAGCCGCGTCGTAGTCGTAGCCCGCGTCATCCGTCGCCACGGGACCAAAAATTACGCTATGCAGGGTAAAATTTCGCGGCGGAATGAACGAGTTAAATTAAAATCAAATCTGTGCGCGGAGCAGAAAGCGCCCTAGCTAGGCTCGCGCCGCCGCCAGCGTTATGATCCGCTTAACCACCTCGCTCGCCGCTTTTAAAGAGCCTACGGGCAGGTATTCGTAGATCGAGTGGAAATTATGCCCGCCGGTAAAGAGGTTCGGGCACGGCAGCCCCTTTGCGGAGATGACGGCGCCGTCGTAGCCGCCTCGCATAGGCTTGATCTTGGGCTCGATATTTAGGCTTTTAAAAGCCTGTTTCGCAAAGCGTATCGCCGGCGCGTCGTCGTTTTTCAAAAAGTTATAGACGTTTTTATAGCGGTCGTTTAGCGAAATTTCGATCCGATCGCCCCAGATCGCGCGAAGCCCGTCCGCAGTTTTTTGCAAAAATTCCATGCGCTGCTCGTATCTTTTCTCGTCAAATTCCCTCACATCGATCTTTATGACGGTCTTTGCGCTGTTGCCGCTAAGCTCCTTGATCCAAAAATAGCCCTCCTTGCCCTCTGTGTATTCGGGCGCCTCGCCCGCGGGCAGCAGCGAGATAAACTTATGCGCCAAAAGCAAGGAATTTACGAGCTTGCCCTTGGCGTTCATCGGATGAGCGGACTGGCCTTTGAAGGTAACGACGCAATCGCCCGCATTCCAATTCTCGTAGATAAACTCGCCGATGCCGCAGCAATCAAGGCAGTAGCCGAAGTCCGCGCCTATCTCGCTTACATCCAGCGCCTTTGCGCCCCGCAAGCCCTGCTCCTCGTCCGGCACGAAGCAAGCGATTATCTCGCCATGTTTGATCTGCGGATTTTGGACGAAAAATTCCAGCGCATTTACGATTGCAGCGATCGCCGCCTTATCGTCGGCGCCTAGCAAGCTGGTACCGTCCGTTACGATGATCTCGTCTCCTTTGTAATCTCGCAGCTCCTCATTTTCGCTCTCTTTAAGATAGATCTCTAGCTCTTTATTCAGGCAGATATCGCCGCCTTCGTATCTTACGATCTGAGCTTTGGTATCATTCGTCTGCTCGGCGCTGGTATCAAGGTGGGCAAAAAACGCTATGCTCGCAGCGGGCGCGTCTAAATTTGATGGAATTTTAGCGATCAGAATCGACTTCTCGTTAAGGCTGATATTTTTTATGCCTAGCGCTTCTAGCTCGCCTTTTATGAGGCCTGCTAGCTCAAGCTCTTTGGGGTTTGAGGGCATTATGCCCGCAGCACCCGCGGCTCTATTTGTGGTGGTGTTGATCTTAGTGTAGTTCAAAAACCTCTGCACGATATCCATATTAAGCTCCTTTACAAAATGAAAAATGCGATGACGCAGACGGATAGAAACATACCTAGGGCTGTTCTTTTAGCGATCTGAATAGGGCTTACCATCGCAAGTCCCGCGCAGACTATACATCCGCCCGCGATCGGCGATGCGCTCCTGCCTAGCGCGCCGCTTATCGCAACCGCCATACCGAGCTTATCTTGCGCAAACCCTAGCTGGTCCGCATGCACGGTCACCGCGGTGTTAAACGCCATCGCCGCCGCATCTCCCGAGCCCGTTACGACGCCCATAAAAAACGGAACGAAGGTGCCGCCGAATTTTACGTAGCCCTGCTCGCCCTTCAGCCACTCGATTACGAAATCGATCGCTCCGCACGCGCTAAGACCCGCGACGAAGACGCCCGCTGCGATGATGATACCCATGATATCGGCATACGCGCTACCCATGCCTTTGAAAAATTCTTTCGTGATCTTTTGAGGGTTGGTCATAGTAATGACGATAGTGACGATAGCGCCCAGTAGCATCGCCTCGGCGACGCCCATCTTGGTCCATTTAAGAAAGGAGATCGTGTTGAGCTTGGACGTACCGCCGATGATTAAGATCACCAAAGGCACTAGCGGCATAAGCGCGTGTAAGACATTTAGCTTCTGAGGCTGCGCGTCCAAATTTGAACCGGCGGCGGAGCTTGCCGCAGTAGAGATTGCGCCGCCCTCTCTTTGTGCTAGATAATTCACCCCCTTGGTGTAGTCTTTGCAAACTATCGCCGTTATGCTAATTACGATCAAAACTACGATCAAAGCGGTAATCGCGCTAGAAAACTGCACGGCAATGACGTCTTGAACCGTGTAGGAAGGATTGTGCGCCTTTACCATATCGGCTACGAATACGTTGTGCGCCGAGCCTGGGCTCAAAACGCCGCCGAAAGTGCCCGCAAACACCGCCGCACCCGCCATCTCAGGCTTAATGCCCGCAGCCATTAAAAGCGGTATCATCGTAGCGCCGACCGCAGCGGAGCAGCCCGCAGCGGAGGGGATCGCGATATTTATGAAGTACGTAAGCGCCACGACGATGGGGATCAGCAAAAAGCCCAAATTCCCAAGCGGCCTGGTAAGCAAGCGGATCAAGGCTCTGTCGCAGCCGGTAAATTTCATCACGAAGGCAAAACCCATACTGGCGCATATCGCCTTAATAAGACCTGCTTTAGTCATATACGAGGTAAAGGCGCCCAGCCCGTCCAGCGGCTTTAGACAAAGCGCGCACAGCACCAAACCCACGCCGATAAGCACGGTTTTAGTATCCTTTTTCATGATCAGTAAAGCGACGACTGCGACGATACCCACAAGCGCCAAAAATAGCCTAAAAGTCTGCACGATAACTCCTTTTAAATTTTGAATTTACTTCCCACGGCGATGCGCGAGATCTCTTTTTTGTACTCGAATTTCAGCACGTCCGCATGCCCCATCACCTCGCACTCGTTTCCGTTTATCAAAAACGCGCTACCCTCGGGCATAGCATAGACGCTGTCGTTTTGATTGACGATCAAAAACTCCTCCAGCCGCTCCTCCCTGCTCTCGCCGTTGTGGTTTGAAATTTTACCGCTTATGAAGTGCGGATTGATCTGATACGGAAAGATCCCCAAAGCTACCGGCGAGGGCGGAAAGACGATCGGCATGTCGTTGGTAGTCATCATTGTCTTGCCCGCGACGTTTGAGCCCGCAGACCAGCCGAAATACGGCGTACCGCTATCCACGGCGTCTTTGATCGCACCCAAAAGATCAAATTTATAAAGCTCATTTAGCAGCACGAAGGTATTGCCGCCACCGATGCAGATCGATTTGGCATTTCTAACGGCGGCTTTCATATCGGCGAATCGATGGATCGATCTGATATTGCTATTCTCCAAGCAGTCTGCGACCTTCTGCTCGTATTGATCGCTTGTGCGCCTAACGCCCGCAAACGGAATGAATAAAATTTCATCCTCCCAAAGACCTCCTAAAAATTCCTTGACCCACCCCTTGCAGTGGTTCAGATAGCCGCTGTCTTTGTAACTAGAAGCGCTTAGAAGCAGTGCTCTTTTCATCTCATCTCCTTTAAACTTTGCCGTTTAGCTTATACGCGCAGCGCAGATACACGTCCACCCCCGCAAGCAGCGAGTCTTCGTCGAAGTCAAATTTGGCGTTGTGATGCCCCGCTGCAAGCGTCGTGCCGATCATCAGATATCCGCTTTTGCCGCCCGCATCTTGCACCGAGCGCATAAAATGCGCGAAGTCCTCGCACGCTCCGAAGTTTAGCTCCCTTACGATTTTATCATCGTCGATAAACGGCGATGCCTTCGCCGCATCTTCGTAAAGCTGCGTGGTAGCCTCGTCGCTATCGCCGCCCGCGGTGCCGCCCGTAACCTGCACGTCGTAGCTGACGCCGTAAATTTTAGAAACGCCCTCCACTATGTCCATGCATTTAGCCTTCATAAACTCATTCAGCTCCGTGCTTTCGCCGCGCGTCTCGCACGCAAGGTAGCCGTTAGGCGCGATGACGTTGCGTCCTTCGCCCGCGCGCAGCACGCCTACGTTGATACGCGTGACGCCGCCTGCGTGCCTGGTTATGCCGTGCATATCAAGCGCCATCTCAGCTGCGGCGAGCAGGGCATTGGCTCCATTTTGCGGCGCGCCCGCGGCGTGAGCGGACTTGCCTTTTAAGCTTATGTCAAATTTAGTGGTCGCAAGTAGCTTTTTGGTACCGCAGATGATACCTCTCATCGTGTTTGCCTGAAAGCCGATATGACCGCCCAGCAGATAATCCACGCCCTTGGTAACTCCCGCAGCCTCCATACCTACGGCGCCTCTGGTGCCCTCCTCGGCGGTTTGGAATATAAATCTAAATTTACCGCTAAAATCGTCTAAGTTTTGCGCGATCAGCTTCGCTAAAGCAAGCCCCATCGTGATATGCCCGTCGTGCCCGCACGCGTGCGTAATGCCGCTAATGTCGGAGCGAAAGCCCTCCTTAAAAGGGCGGTGATCCGCGTCCGTGCTCTCTGTCACGTCCACGCCGTCTATGTCAAATCTAAAAGCGACCGTTTTGCCCGCGCGCCCCGTGTCTATTTCGGCCACGAGACCCGTTAGCCCGTCCTCCATCGCATCAAGAAATTTTATCTGATCTGCGTTTAGCAGCCCTTCGGCGCGCTGCTTCGCCTTCTCGCAGGCATCCTTGCTACCTACGCCCTGCCTCGCTTCGGCTTTCACCACCTCGCGACCGAGCTTTATCTCATAGCCCAAGCGCTGCATACGATCTGCAATAACCGCGGTCGTAAAAAAGGTAAACCAGCCCGTCTCGGGATGCGAGTGAAAAAACCTGCGATCCCCGATCATCTCGCTTTTTAGCGCCTCTACTTTTTGTGCAATAGCATCCATATTCTCTCCTTTATTTTTTAGCTAAGCTTAACATCGCCGCGGCTAGAACCTTCGTAGCGGCAAACGCGTCGTCCCAGTTTATGCTTTCATTTACGTTGTGGCTGATACCGTCCTTACACGGCACGAAAAGCATCCCCACGCGATCCGCAAGCTCCGTCATATTCATCGCGTCATGTCCCGCGCCGCTAGGAAGTCTTAGGCTTGGAATTTTAAGCTCGCCGGCACAGCTCTCAAGCAGAGCTATCATCTCTTCGTTTAGCTTTACAGGGCGATCCTTGATGAGATTTTTTAGTTCAAATCCGCACCCTCTGCGAGCGCAAATTTCATCTATCGCGGCGCAAATTTTATCGTCCGCCGCCCTAAGCGCTTCCTCATCGATATCGCGTATATCAAGACCTAGCGTGCAGGAGCCCGGGATTACGTTTAGCACGCCGGGTAGCGCATTTGCATAGCCCGTCGTCGCGACCGTGGTTTTGCCCTCCTTTGCGATCCTTTCCGCGCTTAAAACGATCTCGCTAGCGCAAGCCAGGGCGTCGCAGCGCATATCCATCGGCGTAGCGCCGCTGTGATCGGCTCTACCCTCGATCCGCAGCTCGTATCGCACGGGTGCGGCGATACCCGTGACGACGCCTACGGGGATATCGCGTCGCTGCAATACCGGCCCCTGCTCGATATGAAGCTCGATATAGCTATGAAAGCTAGATTTTGGTAGGATGCAGCTTTTTAAATTTGCGGGATTTAGCCCGAAATCCTCCATGGCGTCAAACAGAGAAATTCCGTCTTTATCCTTTAGCTCGCCCAGCCGCTTTTGCGATAGCTTGCCGCTAATTATCTTGCTGCCTACGGTAGCCATTTTAAAGCGGCTTGATTCCTCACAAACAAAGACGATGAGCTCCAGCGGTCGTGCAAGCTTTTCGCCGCTATCTCGCACTGCGCGGATCGCCTCCAAAGCGGCCATGACGCCTAGCGTGCCGTCGTAAAAGCCGCCCTGCGGCACGCTATCGATATGCGAACCCGCGCTGACGGGCGGCAGATCGGGATTGCTGACGCCGCTAAATTTAGCGAAAATATTGCCCGTATCGTCGATTTTGATCTTGAAATTTTCTTTTTGAAGTAGCGATATGAGGAAGTCGCGCGCCTCTTTATCCTCGCGCGAAAATGCAAGCCGCGTAAGCCCGCCGCCCGCCAAAGCCCCAAAGCGGCTTATCTGCTCAAACTCGCTTTTAAAGCGCTGTATGTTTATGTCCATAAATTCCCCTTTTCTTAAAAAATTTATGAATACGGCATTTTAATATTAAATTTATATAACAAAGCTGAAATTTGCCTATCGCGGCGGCAAATAGGGCGCTAAAACGGCGCGAGCAGAGCTGTTTTAAAAATAGCGCTTAAATTTCATTTTGCCTTTTGGGCTTTAAAATCTCGACGAGCCCGCTTAACTTCAGACTAAACGGATATAATTATCGCAAAAATTTAATGAGGAGCAAGGATGGAACAGGGCTCGCTAGAGGGGCTTTATGAAAAGCTAAATGGGCTTAAAAGCGTGATAGATAAGGAGGAGTGTCTGTTTGACGCAATAAGAGACGCCGTAGAAGCGGAAAATTTCGAATTTGCCGCGCAAATTTGCGACTTTGTGCTAAACGACGATTTTGAAAAATTCGGCGCGTTTTTAAGAACCAGAGCGCTCTTATGGCTCACGAACTACATCGCGCAAAATTTAAAAGAAAGCGAATACCCAAATTTCGACGACTTTACGGACTGCCTGTGGAAATTTAAATGAATAGTCTCGGGCGTCGCCAAAAGCTCTATAATCGAAAAGGAGCTCATAGACGAGGCAAACGAAGCGATGCTGTTTTACTACGAGCGCATGGAGCTCTCGCTGGCCTCATACTACAAGGCTTTGATGAATCAAAACATCGACATGGGCGATGCTAGAGAGGCGAAGGCGAACTACGAGCTGTGGAAAAAGCTCGCCAAAGACGATATGGCCGACTGCGAGGCGTGCGAAGCAAGCGATGAGATCGCGTATCTGTGCTTTGTCGGCGAGCATGCAGCGGCGCTGGAGCTTGCCGAGCCGATACTTTTTAGCATGATTAAAACAGGCAAGATAGAAGAGGCGAAAACCCTGCTACCCAAGGCCGCGGCGACGATCGAGTCAAATCCTCGCGTGATAAATCAGATCGCGCCGCTAATCGAGATCGCCGTTAGGCTGGATGAGCGCGAGACGGCGTTAAGCTTAGCTCGCAAGCACTCGCACGCCATACTAGATAGCAACGACGATCTAAACGACCTGCGATTTTTCATCGCTGTTAGCGCGTTTGGCGATGAGGGCGACTACAAAACGGCTTTGGAGCTGGCGGGCAAATTTGACGCTAGAAATCAAAACTTCTATTATGCTGATTATCTAAATAAATTTTACGAGGAATTCGGGGTTTGAAATTTGACGGTTTAAAGGCCTAGCGCGCTTTGCCCGCAAAGCAGGACGCCTTTTCCCAAGCGCGTGCGGCGAGATAGTTTAAAATTTGCGGCTTGATACTACTCACGCTCGCAACGGCGAGCGTGATAAAATTTACGCCGAACGGACGCGAGCGGCTCGTGCGGTAAATTTATACCGCTTACTCGCGCACGGCGGTAACCGGTCGCCGAAATAGATGATAGAGCGCGCAATACTAAATTTTAACTGGTCGCTACGTATGAAAGAAAAATATCGTGGCGGCGCATACCAGCGCCAAACCGCATGGACAAGAGCAAATATTTGCGGTAGCAAGACTCTTATTCTAAATTTCAATCGCCGCAGAACGTAAAATTTAAACCGAGCCCGCCGTCAATCTCATCGTAAAATACATAAGCGGCACAATGGCGTATCTAGCACGTCGCCATCTAGATATAGCGGTAAATTTAATAGCAAAATTTAAAGCGCGGCGCAATAAAATTTTAAAACAAAATTTCAAGTAGCTTTTTAAATGAAAAATTTAAAGCGGAATCTTAAATTTAGAATTTCAAATAAATTTTAAAATTCCAAGAGTATCATCCCTTGGAATTTTAAATTCAGTGCTTGGCTAGGTAATTTGTGTCGTAGTTATTATCCACGAAATCGGGGTTGTTCATCATCCTAAGATGAAAATCGCGCGTCGATTTTATACCGCCGATGATGAGCTCGTCTAGCGCGACCTTCATCTTTGCGATCGCACGCGCGCGGTCCTTGTCGTAGACGATGAGCTTGCCGATCATACTGTCGTAGTAAGGCGGCACCGAGTAGCCCTCATAAACGTGGCTATCCATTCGCACATTTCTGCCGCCTGGGGCGACGTATTTGGTGATTTTGCCAGGATTTGGCATAAAGCTTTTGGAGTCCTCAGCGGTGATGCGGCACTCAAGCGCATGCCCGCTAAATTTTATCTCGCTTTGAGGTAGCAGCTTCTCGCCCTGCGCGATACGGATCATCCACTCGATCAGATCGAGCCCGCTTCGCATCTCGCTTACGGTGTGTTCGACCTGCAGGCGGGTATTCATCTCGATGAAATAGAATTTCTTGTCCTTGCTATCGTATAAAAACTCAAACGTTCCCGCGCTTGCGTATCCGATCGCCTTAGCGGCGCGAACCGCCGTTTCGTGCAGGCTTTTTCGCGTCGGCTCATCTAAGATTACGGCCGGGCTCTCTTCGATTAGCTTTTGATGGCGGCGCTGCATCGAGCAGTCGCGCTCGCCGATATGCACGACATGTCCGTGCTCATCGCCCAAGACCTGAACCTCGATATGGCGGGGGTTTGTGATATATTTTTCCATATACATCGTGCCGTCGCCGAATGCACTCATCGCTTCGCTCTCTGCCGACCAAAAGAGCTTTTCGATATCCTCTTCGCGCTCGACCACGCGCATTCCGCGCCCGCCACCGCCAGCTGCGGCTTTAATGATGACCGGATAGCCGATTTCGGCGGCTAGCTTGCGTGCCTCTTCGACGCTTGCGATCGCGCCGTCGCTGCCAGGCACTACAGGGATGCCCGCGCGCATCATCACTTGCTTAGCCTTGCTCTTATCGCTCATTAAAGTCATCGCCTCGACGCTTGGACCGATAAATTTAATGCCGTGCTTGGCGCAAATTTCGACAAAATTTTGGCTCTCGCTTAAAAAGCCGTATCCCGGAAATATCGCGTCGGCTTCGGTTAGCTCGCAGGCTGTGATGATCGCGGGGATATTTAGGTAACTATCGCTACTGCGTGGTCCGCCTATACAGACCGACGCGTCGGCGTATTTGACGTAAAGCGCGTCCTGATCGGCGGTAGAGTGCACGACGATGGCTTGCTTGCCCATCTCTTGGATCGTGCGAAGCGCGCGCAGAGCGATTTCGCCGCGATTTGCGATTAGAATTTTTTTAAGCTCCCTCATAGCTTCTCGACCTCAAACAGCGCCATAGCGTATTCGACGGGCTGTCCGTCTTCGACGAGAGCTTTTTTGATGCGGCAGTCAAACTCCGCCTCAATCTCATTCATAATCTTCATTGCTTCGATGATGCCGATCGTATCACCCTTATGCACGACCTGGCCTACGCTCACGAACTCTGCCGCACCGGGACTTGGCGCTTTATAAAAAGTACCCACCATCGGGCTGTCGATCGTATCCATCGCGCCTTTTGAGGCGGGCTTATCGCCCACGAGCACATTTACCGCAGGCGCAGCAAGCTGCGGGGCAGGTACCGGTGCGGCGAGCTGAGGCGTGCTCCCACCGCATGGGCCATATTTTTTTATCTCTATCTCAAAATCTTTATCTTTAATTTTTAGCTCGTTAATGCCTTGCTTTTCGCCGAAAAAGTCCATTAACTCTTTGATTTCTGCTTTTGTCATAAATTTCTCCTGAAAAAATTTACGAAATTTTAGCCAAATTTTTATAATTGTTTCTTTAAATGGATTTTTGCGGGGCTTTTAAGAAGTGCGAAGCGGAATTTACGACAGAATTTGCGGACTGATTTTAAGGATTTATAGGCTGCGATTTGCCTCGTTCATTTTAAGCTCGAACTTCGCAAGCAAAACACGAAATTTTGCAGCAAGAGCGCAGGATGATTTTAAATCCTTTAAAAATTTAACGCTTAATTTTACGACCGAAATTCTATGCCCAAGCTCAGAGCGCAAAAATGCCGTGCTTTACTTTAAAATCTCGCCTCCGAGCTCATATTAAAATCCCACGCCTTGCTTTTCTTTAAAATTTCGCGCTGAAATTTTGTTTTAAAACCCCGCGCTGAAATTCTATCCGCGCGAAGCCCTATGCGTTAATGTGTCGCAAAAAAGCTCTGAATTTTTGCTTTATCGCTCGTTTTGCTAAGAGCCAGCATCAATAGTACGCGCGCCTTTTGCGGATCTAGATTATCTGCGGTTAGAAAGCCAAGTTTTGCGTCGTCCACCTCCGAGCTAACGCTAGTTGAGCCGCTGCCTGTGCGGCTTGAGCGCACAACGATCACGCCTGCTTCGCTAGCCTTTGCGAGCGCGGCCTGCAGATCCGGATATAAATTTCCATTGCCTACGCCCGCTACGATAATGCCCTTAGCGCCCTTTTGCACCGCTGCATCGACCAAATCGCCGTTATCTTGCGCGTGTCCATAGATGATATCGACGCGCGGGCAGGCTTTGAGATCCTTGATATTAAACTCGCTTGCGACGGTGTGTTTGCGAAGCGGCGCCATATAGAAATTTACGGCTCCGTAATTTACGGTGCCAATTTTGCCGGAATTCGGCGAGGCAAAAGCCGCAACGTTAGTAGTATTTGTTTTCGTAACCTCGCGCGCGGCGTGGATTTCGTCGTTCATCACTACAAGAGCGCCCTTTTCGCGAGAGTTTTTATCTGCCGCGACGGCAACGGCATTGTATAGATTAAGTGGTCCATCAGCACTCATCGAGTCTGCATTTCGCATCGCGCCCACCAAAACGATCGGTTTTTTGGATTTTACTACCAGGCTTAAAAAATACGCCGTCTCCTCCATCGTATCGGTTCCATGCACGATGACGATGCCGTCTACGTCGTTTTTAGTAAGCAGCTCGCTTACGCGGTTTGCAAGCTTGAGCCAAATTTCATCATTCATCTCCTGCGAGCCGATATTTGAAATTTGCTCGCTTTTAATCGTAGCTAAATCCCCCAGTTGCGGCACTGCCGATAAGATATCTTCTACACCCTTAGAGCCTGCGGTATAGTTGCCCTCCGTGGCACTTGCGCTGCTTCCCGCGATCGTACCGCCGGTAGCTAAAATATAAATATTTGGCTTCGCAGCAGCCAAAGATGACGCGATAAAAAACGTAATGAACGCAAATTTCTTGAGTAGTCCCATAGTTGCTCCTTAAAAAGTGATAAAATTTTTATAATTTAAGCAAAATTCTAGCATAAAATTTTTATTATATTTTATTTTGCTGCTATAATGCGCGAAAAATTTTGATTATTTTAAGGAAATTTTATGGGACTGAAAAGCGATAAATGGATCAGACAGATGTCGCAGCAGCACGATATGATAGCGCCCTTTTGCGAGGAGAATATCGGTCGCGGCGTCGTTAGCTACGGACTTTCCAGCTACGGATACGACATACGCGTAGCGCGCGAATTTAAAATTTTTACAAACGTCGGCGGAACGGTCGTCGATCCTAAAAATTTCGACGCAAAAAACGTCGTGGATTTTGAGGGCGATGTCTGCATCGTGCCGCCTAATTCCTTCGCGCTAGCGCGCACTATCGAATACTTCAAAATGCCGCGCGACGTGCTTGCGATCTGCCTGGGCAAAAGCACCTACGCGCGCTGCGGCATCATCGTAAACGTAACGCCCTTTGAGCCGGGCTTTGAAGGGCACATCACGATTGAAATTTCCAATACCACGCCGCTGCCTGCAAAAATTTACGCGAACGAAGGCATCGCGCAGGTTTTGTTTCTGCAAGGAGACGAGCCGTGCGAGGTAAGCTACTGCGATAAAAAGGGCAAATACCAAAGCCAAAAGGGCATCACGCTGCCTAGAATTCTAAAGGATTAAGCAATGAAAAATTTAATCATCGTAGAATCCCCCGCAAAAGCCAAAACTATCAAAAATTTCTTAGGCGCCGATTACGACGTAATCGCGTCTAAAGGCCATATCCGCGACCTTCCTAAAAAACGCTTCGGCATCAAAATCAAAGATAAAAGCTTCGAGCCCGAATACGAAATCAGCGCCGATCACGATCAGATCGTAAAGCAGATAAAGACGCTCGCCAAAAAGGCGGATCAAATTTACCTCGCGACGGACGAGGACCGTGAGGGCGAGGCGATCGCCTATCATATCGCAGCTTCGATCGGCAAGCAGGCGCAGGAGCTGCCGCGCATCGTATTTCACGAGATCACCAAAAGCGCGATCTCAAACGCGCTAAGCTCGCCGCGCAAGCTTAATATTGCAAGCGTAAACGCCCAACAAGCGCGCCGCCTGCTCGATCGCATCGTGGGCTATAAACTAAGTCCGCTTTTAAATTTAAAGATCCAGCGCGGCTTAAGCGCGGGTCGCGTCCAAAGCGCCGCGCTTAAAATCGTCGTCGATCGCGAGCGCGAAATTTTAAATTTTAAGCCGGTAGAATTTCACAGCATTGACGCGGTTTTTAAAAAGGACTTGGAGGCCGAGCTCGTGGAATTTCGCGGCGATAAGATGGAAAAACTCTCGATCAAATCTGCGGCGCAGGCTAGTGAGATCGTCCTGACGCTGCAAAAAGACAAATTTAGCGTAGAGGGTATCGAGAGCAAATCACGCAAGACGAACCCCTACCCGCCGTTTATGACCTCGACGCTACAACAGGCGGCAAGCACGGCTCTGGGCTTTAATCCGCGCAAGACGATGAGCCTCGCGCAAAGCCTTTACGAGGGCGTTAATACCAAAAACGGCGGCGCGATCACCTACATGCGAACCGACTCGCTAAATATCGCCAAAGAAGCGATCGCAGCGGCTCGCGAGCTAATCGGCGAGCGCTTCGGCGAAAAATATCTGCCCAAAAGCGCGAATTTATACGCTACGAAAAGCAAAGGCGCGCAGGAAGCGCACGAAGCAATACGGCCTACCGATCTAAAGCTTACACCCGAGCTCGCGCAAAAAATCCTGCCTCGCGACGAATACCGCCTTTACGCGCTCATCTACAACCGCTTCGTAGCCTCGCAGATGAGCCCTAGCGTCTCGCAGATCCAAACGATCATTGTACGCGGCGAAGCGGGCGCGTTTAAGATCAGCGGACGCAAGGTAGAATTTGACGGATTTTACAAGGCTTACGGCGATCTGGATAAGGATAAAATTTTACCGAGCCTTAGCGCGGGCGACGCGATGAGCCTGCAAAGCCTAAGCTCGCAGCAGCACTTCACCGAGCCGCCGGCGCGCTATTCAGAAGCAAGCCTCATCAAAAAGCTCGAAAGCCTCGGCATCGGCAGGCCCTCGACCTATGCGCCTACCATCTCGCTGCTTACTGCGCGCAACTACGTAAATATCGAGCAAAAGCATCTGGTGCCCAGCGAGATCGCCTTTAAGATAACCGAGATGCTAGAGCAAAATTTTAAAAACATCGTCGATAGCGAGTTTACCTCAAAAATGGAAGAGAAGCTCGACGACATCGCCGAAAACAAAGCGGACTGGCAGCAAATTTTGGCGGATTTTTACTACCCTTTTATGGACGAGATCGCCAAAGGAAAAACCTCGATCGCAAGCCAAAAGCTAGCAGAAAAGATCGGCGAAACCTGCCCGAACTGCGGCGGCGAGCTACTTAAGAGACAGGGCAGATTCGGCGAGTTCATCGCTTGCTCGAACTATCCAAAGTGCAAATACTCACGCAACGCGGACGCTAGCGCCGAAGGGGCGAGCGAGGAGAAGGCGGCGCCCGAAGTGCTAGATGAGAAATGCCCGCAGTGCGGTAAAAATTTAATCAAGCGCAAGGGAAGATACGGCGAGTTTATCGCTTGCGAGGGCTATCCGAAGTGCAAATACTCGCGCAAAATCGAGGGCGCGGCAAAGGAGAAAAAGCCGCTCGTCTCCACCGGCGTTAAGTGTCCGAGCTGCGGCACGGGCGAGATCGTCGAGCGCTTCTCCAGACGCGGCAAATTCTACGGCTGCACGAACTACCCAAAATGCGGCTTTGTGAGCAACTATGCACCGATTGCGCGCGCATGCCCGCAGTGCGGCAACTCATACATGCTCCGCAAAGAGCTGAAAAAAGGCAACTTCGCCGAGTGCCCGCAGTGCAAGCTTAAAGAAGAGATCGATTGATAATAGGCGTCGTCTCGGACTCCCGCCCTGAAACGGGGGTCGCTGCCAGCGCCATAGAGTGGCTGCTCGCGCGCGGAGCTGATCTGCTCGTGCATGCAGAGGGCATCGTCGCGAGCGAGACGCTGCGGCTTTTGCGGCAAAGCGGCAAACCCTACTTCGCGGTTTTAGGAAACAACGACGAAGCGCTTACCGAGTTTAAAAATGAGTTCAACCTACGGGGTGAGCCCTTCTGCACGGAGTTTGCCAGGCTACGACTAAAAATAATGCACCATCTGTTTTATCTCTTTGACGAGGAGCCCGCGGCGCAAAATGAAGCATACAGGCCAAGCTTCGCCGCGGATTTTGGCTCACGCACGGACACGGATCGCGCGGTAGATTCTCGCAGGAATTCCAGCGCGAGCCTAGCTAAAAATTTAAGCTTAAGCGACGAAGCAAATCGCAGCGCAAATTTAGGCTCAAGCTGTAGGACAGATCACAGAGAAATTTTAATCTCAAATTATAAAGCAACGGATCGCTCGGTAAATTTAGACGCAAATTTTAATGTTGCGGACGTTGATAAAATTTTAAATGGCGCGCGCCGTTCAGATGAAAATTTCAAAAACGCGCATAGCGCGAGTGCGAATTTAAAAAGCGGGTGGTCGTCCGCAAGTCTAAATGTGAACTTGGGCTTGAATGCGGGCGCGGATGTGAACTCAAACGCAAATTTAGACTTAAATCTGGACGCAAACTCAGCCTCGAGCTCGAACGCAAATTTAAACTCAAATTTGACCGCAAGTTCGGGCACCAATACAAGCGGCGAAAGTAAAAATCGGGGTCTGTACGGGCGCGGGGCGGATAAAATTTCAACTATCAAAATTTACGGCCACACCCACTATTTCGCTGCGGCGGTGGATAAAAACGGCGCGCTCGTGCTAAATCCGGGCGAGATTTGCGGGCGCAAAAAGAGGCTTTTCGAATTTGCTTACGTCGTGGCGCAGGGCGGTAAATTCCGCGTATTTCACGTCTGCGCCGCACCCGAGAAAATTCTAAAATGGCGCGAACGCGAGGTAAAACTATGAATGAGATTTACGTCCTAATCGCGCTATCGTTTTTGATCTTTGCTTCGCCCTTTTTGGCTAGCTTAGCTAGAATTCCGCTCTCGCCTATGGAGATTATGCTCGGCATCATAGCTGCAAATTTAGGGCTTTTGCCGCCAAGCGCGACCTTCGATCTAGCCGCGCAGATCGGCTTTTGCTACCTTATGTTTTTGGCGGGCTGCGAGGTGGATTTCCGCGCGCTGCTTGCGATGTCGCGCAAAATTTTGCGGCTAATCCTAATCTTTTTGGCGCTGCTTTATATCCTAAGCGCGCTTGCGGTTTGGGTGTTTGAACTGCCGCAGATGCTTATCATCGCAGCGCCTCTGATGAGCGTCGGGCTGCTTTCGGCGCTGTATAAGGAGTACGGCAAGGATCAAGCGTGGCTCAATCTCGCGATGCCCGCGGGCGTGATCGGCGAGCTCATCAGCATCGCCGCCCTCACGGTGGGCGGCATCTACCTTAAAAACGGCTTCGGCGTGGAGATGGCGCTTCACATCGGCGCGCTTTTGGGCTTTTCGGCGGCAGCCTTGGCGGTTTTTAAAGGGCTTGAAATTTTATTTTGGTGGTTCCCTGCGCTAAAAACGGTCATTATGCCCAAGTACGACAAAAACGAAAAGGACGTGCGATTTGCGATGGCGCTGTTTTGCCTCATCTGCGCCGGAGTGATGCTTTTGGGGCTTGAGGTCGTCATCGGCGCCTTCATCGCAGGCACCTTTCTGCCGACCTTTTTCTCGCACAAGGACGACCTCATCGAGAAGCTATCGTCGTTCGGCTTTGGCTTTTTGGTGCCGATATTTTTCATACACACCGGAGCCGTGATCAAGCTAGAAGCGCTCCTTATGCCCGGAGTGATGAGCTTTGCCGCGAGCCTAGCGGCGCTGATGTTCGGCATCAGGCTGCTTGCGAGCGCTACGTTTTTAAGCACCTTAGGGCGCAAAGGCGCGGTGCTTTTCGCGCTATCGCTATCTATGCCCCTAACCCTCGTCATCGCCACGGCGACGCTTTTTTACTCCACCGCCGCGATCTCGCAAGAGATATACTTCGCGATGATCATCGCCTCGCTCATAGAGGCGCTCGCGTCGATGATTTTGATAAATTTTATTTACAAGAAATTTTAGGGCGGGGTTTTAAAATTTTGAAATTATAGAATTTTGGAATTTTAAAATTTTAAAGTCCTATGAAATTCTAGAATTCTATGAAATTTGATTTTATGCGGGATTAAAATGAAGTTAAATTTAAAGCTCTATTTTGCGCCGCAATCGGTTAGGTCTTGTAGCTCCATAGTATAATTCAGCTCCGGTTTCCACAAATCACAGTCCCTATATACTTCCAAGATTTCTTTTAGCAGGCATAAAATATCTTGCTTACTAAGATTTTGCGTATGATTTGGTTTTAAATCTAGGAGTTTCCAGATTCTATGAAATTTTTCTGGTTTTAAAGTTCTGTTTATAATAATTTCATAATCCATAATTACCTCTAGGAATTTATTATTATAATATAGAATCCAAATAGTCTCTGTACTAAGCGCATGATCAAACTCATTACTAGGAAAGTTATGAAGACACCACATCCAATAATTTCTACTTTTGTCAATAGTCCATTTTCGTTTGTTAATAAATTCTTTATACGGCGGATTATATTTATAAAATATTTTACTCAATCCATACTTCTCATCATCCTCTTTGGTGATAATTGCATTTTCAAACGCCATCTACGCTCCTTGGAATTTAAAATTTAGCGTGCAAACAGAAATTTCAAGCGCAAATTTTATGCAAAATTTCGCGACGCAGCCGAAAACGGCAAGCATGGAAACTTCAAACTCGCCGCGCTTAAAGATAGACCTACGAGCTTGCCGCGACCGCTAACTCCGCTCGCCGCGGATATATTTGCTTTCGCTAGCCGCGGCAAAGCAAACGCGGCTCGTTAGCAAAGCTATCAATAAAATTAATCGCAGCAACCCATCCGCAAAATAGCATAACTGCACGATTTGCGGACGGGCTAATAAAACCAAAGCGAGCCGATTAAAATTTAAGCTTTAGCTTGCGGCGCTTAAAAACCGATTAAGCTTAGACGCGGTGCGAGCAGCGTACCGCGACGCGGCGTCAAAGCTTCAAGCTACATTAAGACCGGAATTTTCGTCTTTTGTAGGAAGTATTTCGACGCGCCACCTAAGAATATCTCCTTGATGCCGCTGTCTGAATGCAAGCCCGCGACGATTAGATCGAAATCGCCTGCGTCGGCGTACTCTAGCAGCACCTGCCCCGGGATCTTGCCCTCGACGTTCAGCGCCTCGAAAACGTCGACTTTAATGCCGTGTAGAGCCAGATAATCGCTTATGCGGCGCTTCGTTTCGGCAAGATCATCCTGAAGGTAGTGATTTGCGGTAATGACGGTGATAGATTTGGCGTGCTGCAAAAGCTCCAGCCAATTATCGAGCGCTCGCGCAGATGCCGCAGTGCCGGTAAGTGAGACTAAAATTTTATCCACCTTAAACTCCCGCAGCTTGCGCGGTATGACGATACAAGGCTTGCCGCTTTTGGTGACCGCCGCCTCGAACGTGCCCGTGATAGAGCCCGTAGGCGGCACCGAGACCAGTACTAAATCGCAATACTTGGAGTATTTCTCGACTAGCTCGGAACGGATGCCCACCATATGCCTCAAAGCGGCGCTATTTGGGACGTGATCGTCATCGCTTTTATCTAGGCCCAGCTTGGCGCATTCGGCGTCGAAGATCGCTTTGATCACCTCGCGCTCGGCCTGCATTTCATCGCCCGCAGATTTTAAAAACTCCTCCATCAGCACGCCGCCTTTTAGCGTCATACGGACGTTGTAGATCATCTTGGGATCGAGCTGGCACGCCATTATGTTGATGTGCGTGCCGAAAAATTTATTTACGAGCAGCGCTCCGTGTATACGCTCTGCCAGCTCCTCGCCGCCGCCGATAGGGAAAAATATCTTTTTAAGCTGCATCTCATACTCCTATTAAAATTTTAAGCTAATTCCAGTGAAATTTTAGTGCCTTTCTGATCGGTCACGCGCACTCGCACCACATCGCCCGCCTTGTAAGGCGTCGTGATAAATTTAGCGCGCAGTAGCCCGTCCACGCCGTCTCGTAGCGAGATGAAGGTACCGAAATCCAGCACGCTTTGCACCACGCCGTCAAACTCCTCGCCGATCTGAAATTTTACCTCTTTGCGTTCACCGCGCGGCTTGCGAAAATCGCGAGAATTTGAAACTATCGATAAAATTTTCTCTTTTGCGCCCGATACGCTGCTAGCTTTGGCGCCTTGGATCTTGACCTCGCCCTTTTCTCGATCCAGATCGATATTTACGCCGAAGCTTTCGGTGATCTCTTTGATGACCTTGCCGCCCTGACCGATGATGTCGGGGATTTTGCTCGCCTCGACGCTAAAAATTTCAAGCTTCGGAAGCACGTCCTCGTTTATAACGATCGCCGCATCCGCCTGCTCCATGAGGCCCAAAATATGCGCGCGAGCCTGCTTTGCCTGCGCGAGAGCCTCTTTTAAAACCTCCAGGCTGATGCCGCCGAGCTTGATATCCATCTGAAGCGCGGTGATGCCCTCATGGGTGCCCGCGACTTTAAAATCCATATCTCCGTCGTGATCCTCAAGCCCCATTATGTCGGTTAGCACGGCGTGTTTTTCGCCCTCAAAAATCAAGCCCATCGCGACGCCCGCAACGAGCTTTAGCGTAGGCACGCCCGCTGCACGCAATGAAAGTGCGCCGCCGCAGACCGAAGCCATCGAGCTTGAGCCGTTACTTTCTAAAATTTCGCTCACTACGCGGATAGACTGCGGCGAGTTTAGATCGATGCTTGGATATAGCGCTCTTTTGGCTAAATTTCCATGTCCTAGCTCGCGTCTGCCCGGGCTTTTGAGCGGACTTGCTTCCCCGACGCAAAAGCCCGGGAAGTTATAGTTAAACATAAATCTATCGCTGATCGGCTCGAGCTGCGTTAGGCTATCGCTTAACTGCGCGTCGCTATCGCCGCCCAGCGTAGTGACGACTAAAGCTTGCGTCTGCCCGCGCGTAAATAGGCAGCTGCCGTGCGCGCACGGCAGGATATTGGTCTCGATACTTATCGGGCGCACCTCATTAAGCGCGCGTCCGTCGGCTCTGCGGTGATCCTCGATGATCTGCGCGCGGATGATGCCGCGCTTATACTTGCCGATGACGCTAGAGATCACCTCTTTACTCCACTCGTTTTGCGCCGCGACCTCGGTCGCTAAAATTTGATCTACAATTTTATTTAGCTCGATAGCGCGTTCGCTCTTTGCCATCTGATTGATCGCCGCTTTGACGGCGTCTTTGTAGTTTGCGTCGATAAAATCCGCGATATCCTCATCCTCGATCTCGGGCTTGTACTCTAGGCTTGCATCCGGCTTTTTAAGCGGCAAAAAAGCCTCTTCATAGGCGTTTGAACCCGCGCTTATCGCCTTTGCGGCAAAATCGATCGCATCTACCATCAGATCTTCGCTAAATTCATTCATCTGCTGCGCGCCGTCATTAATCTGCGGCAAGGAGCGCATCTCGATCATCAAAAGCTCATCGCCGACGCCCGCTACGTAAAGATCGAGTGCGCTAGCTTTAAGCGCGGAGTTACTAGGATTTAGGATGAAATTTCCGTTTTGATAGCCTATGCGCACGCCGCAAACGGGCGCCTTAATCGGGATGTCGCTAAGATACAGCGCCGCAGACGCCGCATTAAGAGCGACGACTTGCAGATCGACCTCGGGGTCCGCAGATAGCACGTAAACTACGATCTGCGTCGGATATGCGTATCCCTTCGGAAAGAGCGGACGCAGCGAGCGGTCTATGATGCGGCTGGTTAGCGTCTCAAAATCGCCCGGCTTGGTCTCGCGCTTGATGTAGCCTCCGGGGATTCTGCCCGCTGCGTACATCTTTTCGATATATTGCACGGTAAGAGGTAAAAAGTCCTCCTGCACCTGCGTCTCTTCGCGCGCTACGGTAGCGAGCACGACGGTATTTTTCACACGCAAAAGCGCCGCGCCCGCAGCTTGCTTTGCGACCTTATTGATATCGAAAATTTCGGTATTGCCATTAACTTCAATTTTGCACTGCATCAATTTTCTCCTTATTTTTGTTAGTCTCGTGAAACGGCAGATAAAGCGGACATTTATTTAAAATTTGCATTATCTCCTCCGCGCTTGAGAGCGTTTTTTCTTTGTAATAAAAATCCACATTCACAAAATCTCTGATCTTGTGAACGGCATAAATTCCATCTACTAACATGGCGATCTCGTCTACATTATCGCTGCCGATAACGGGCGTAGCGTAAAAGATCGCTTTGGCGTTTAAGCTTACGAGCGTCTTTATGCAAGTAAGTGCGGTCAACCCGCTCTCACACCCCTCATCTACCAAGATGATGTTTTTTTTCTCCAAATTTCCCAAAAGCTCGCCCTTGCGAAATCTATACATATTTTTTAAAATTTTCTCCTCATAAAGTCTGTTTGCCTGCCCGTAAACGTAATCCAGGCTGATGCCGAAGCTTCGAACGAGCTCATCTACCATTACGATCTCTTGGGTCTCGCTTACGCACGCAATCGCGCATTCCGGATTATTGGGCGCTAAAACGGGCTCTGTGAATAAAAACTCATAAGCAAGCCCCAGCTTTAGAGCAAGATGGTTTGCGATAGGAAGCGACTCCAGAGACTGAGCGATTATTAGAAAATTATCGTTTTTGATCACGGTAGCGGGTAAAATTTCTGAAAGTTTCATCGCAGCGTCGATTTGGTTTTCAAACATTAGCTCAGCTCTAGACGTCATTATTTTTCGCTTCCGTATTCGCTATCTACTGAAAAATCATACCCCACTCCGCCGAATGGATAGAAATTTACGAGAAAGTAAATTCCGCGCTCCTTGCTTGCTTTGCTATAGCCCGTCGTACTGGTGTTTTTAGGCTCGATATCCTCTTGATACACAAAAGAGTAATTCCAGCATTTGCGCGTATGAGAAAGTCCCACGCGCCACATTTTAGAATAAGATCGCTCCAAGTCGTAATCCCAACGCCCAAAAATTTTATTATTCCTAGGCAAATTTACCGAAGCGTTTACGATGCCGTAGTTATCTTTCGTATAGCGTTTAGGCTCCATGCTTAGCTTTTCGTATTCGTAAGCGTGGCTGAGTCCAAAGCTAAAGTCGTCGTTGGAGTAGTTGGCGTAGGTATAGACCTTATCGAAGCTTTTATATTTATGCGAGTAGGTAAAGCGGTTTCCGATATTTAGCCCATTTGCAAAATACGCATCGATACGGTGTTCTAAATCATCGAACTCATGATCGTCGAAGTCATATCGCTGCTTGACGCTATGGCGTAAAAATTTACGTCCGTCTTCATTATAAAAAAACTGCGTCATACTTAAAGCTGCATTTTCGTGAGTGTATTCGTCGCTAAGCTCACTTAAGAAGTTATCCTCCCAATAAAGCGAGTCTTGCAAGTTACCCAGCCGCGAACGATCTACTGCACCGCGAGCAAGGTCGTATTTATACTGATGATACTTTAAAATTCTATCCTCGATGTCGCCTTGCTGCCATCCGGGAATTCTAAAATCCGCTCTCCAGCTCATCGTATGATACAAGCTATCGTAAGCCCTGGCTACGTCGGTGTAGAGTGAAAGCTCGGTGTATTGATTAGCGTAGAAAGTGCTTTTATCCTCGCCAAGATCGCCGTTTGCGTAGTAGAATTTATCGTGCCAATCGATATTAGTCATATACACTCGCTCG
Organism: Campylobacter gracilis; assembly: GCF_018374135.1. Classification (GTDB taxonomy): domain Bacteria; phylum Campylobacterota; class Campylobacteria; order Campylobacterales; family Campylobacteraceae; genus Campylobacter_B; species Campylobacter_B gracilis_A. Next base: position 21,979 of record NZ_JAHAFS010000010.1, read on the forward strand.
GTAAAGGCGAAATTTAAATAATCCGCCAGTAGCGGCGTGCTTATACTAATCGGTACGTCAAACTCGTATTGGCGAGCAGTCGCGCCCTCCCATCTGGTGTAATTACGCGCTTTTGCATCAAGCGAATAGATCAAATTTGGCAGCCCCAAATCATTGCTAAATTTATGATATTGCAGCGTCGGAAGCTCTTGGACGGTATCTTCGTTACGGAAGGTATTATCGGCGTTTAGCTTGCTCGTATCGATGTAGTAGCGTCCGTAAGCGCCAAAATAGTGCTCGTCACCGGTCAAATAATAATTCAGCCGCGAAGTTACGAGCGAATTATCCGCATCGTCGCCAAGACCTCCCTTTTCCTTCAGATCGTAGTATTCAAGGTCGTTTAGCTGGGTAAAGTCGATCCATAAATTTTCGCGCAGATCGCCGTCTAGCAAATAGGTCGCAAGCTTGCTGCGATCGTATTGAACTTCAAAGCCGTGGTGGCGCTCGTTTTTGTATTCGAGGCGTTTTTGCGCCCGCGAGAAGTTATCGAAAACTCCACCTCTAATCTCGCCGTAAGAATACGGGGATTCCGTAAAGCGAAAGGTGCCGTAGGCGCCAAAGCCCCTTCTGCTGCGCACCTGCGGATCGAGCTGAAAATCCCAGCTATCGTAAGGCGCAAAATAGATCGGCTGCTTATAATAGATCCCTTCCTTGCTGATGTAGCCGGCCTCTGGAGGCAGCAAGCCCGTGCGGCGCGTGCGATCAGTCGGGAAGCCGAAATACGGCAGATAGAGCACCGGTACGTCGCCCACGTAAAATCTCGGATTAAAAAGATGGAGGAATTTGCTCTCTTTATTGAGCATGCCGCTGCTAAATTTGATGCGCCAATCAGGATCGGTGACATTGCAGCTAGATACGCTGGAGCCCTCCACGCGGTAATACTCGCTGTCGCTGCAGCTGGTGTCGTTTTGCATCCAAAGCTCGGAGTCCTTGTCCATCATAAAATTTACGTCGGCTTGCTGCTTATCGTTTTTCAGATCGATTTTGACATGCTGCGCACGCGTAGTTTCGCTGCTACCGCGCATCGCATTGACGTTACCAAAAAGCTCGATAATGCCGTTTTGTTCGTCGTATGTAGCGCGATCGGCGGTGATAAAGTAGTCCTGTGAATACACCGTTACGTTGCCGCTCGCCTCCGTCAAAAAGCCGTTTTTCTCGACATTATCTGCTATGAGCTCGACGTCTTGGACCTTTGCGCTCGCACTACTTGCTAAAAGAGCGCTAAAACTAAGCGCTAGAATTTTAAATTTTTTACTCTTTTTCAATCTCTACCACCAATGTTTTCGCCGCCATATCGTGCAGACTCTGACGCGAGTTCGTAAAAAGCGCCACCAAAAATCCCGTATAAAAGATCATCTCGCTTATCAACCTAACCGCCGCGCGGATCGCCGCCGTAGCGATATCCATAGAGCTGCCGTCAGCGCGGACGCAATAAATTTTAACCGCAAGCTTGCCTAGCGTCGCGCCGTATAGATAGACAAAAATCGCTTGATATAAAAATTTTATTATCGCGTAATGTAAAATGAATTTCGACGCGATCTTTTGTACCTCAAGATTGCTTCCGCTCTGCGCCGCTGCGACAAGCTCTGGCTCGTCGATAGCAAATAGCACGACCACAAAAAGCGTTACGCTCACCGCTTCGTCAATACTAAACGCGATTACGCGCTTGCTAAGCGGAGCGATGATCAAATTTTATCTCTTAAGGCTTGGTGCGCGATATCGCGCCTATACTGCGCGCCGCTAAATTTTATATTTTCGCACAGCGCGTAAGCCGCATCGCGCGCCTGCTTTAGGCTCTGCGCGACGCCCACGCTTACCAAAACGCGCCCGCCGCTAGCGTAAATCCGCCCCTCTCGCTCACTCACGCCTGCGTAGCAGATATGTGCGCCCGCAGGAATTTCTCCCGTCTTGATCGGCTCAGGCTGCGAAGGGCCGTAAGGGTAGCGCTCGCTAGCCATCACGACGCCCACCGCAAATCGCTCTTTTAAGCTTATGCTGCTTAGCTTGCCTACGGCGGCGTTGTATAAAATTTCGCTCAAATTTCCGTCAATTAGCGGCATCAAAACCTCGCACTCCGGATCGCCGAAGCGGACGTTGTACTCCAGCACGTAAGGCTCGTCGCCCACGATCATAAGCCCTACGAATAGCACGCCGCAAAATGGCGCGCCCTGCTGCTTCATCCCTTTTAGCGTAGGTGCTACGATCTCACTTTCTACTCTTTTTATCAGAGCGGCATCCGCTAGCGGGCTTGGCGCATAAGCTCCCATGCCGCCGGTGTTCGGGCCCAGATCGCCGTCAAGCAATTTTTTGTGATCCTGCGCTACGGGCAGACTTACGAAATTCTCCCCGTCGCAAATCGCAAAAAAGCTCAGCTCGAAGCCCTCTAAAAACTCCTCCACGACGACGCGCTTACCCGCTTCGCCGAAGCTTTCGCCGCTTAGCATATCCGCCGCGGCTTTTTTAGCTTCATCTTTGGAATTTGCGATTATGACGCCCTTGCCTGCGCACAAGCCGTCCGCTTTGACCACTACGCGGCCGTTTAGAGTATCGATAAATTTTGAAATTTCGGAGAGATCGTCGCTGCTTAGAAATTTTGCGGTTTTGATATGATTTCGCGCCAGAAAGTCCTTCATATAGGCTTTAGAGCCCTCCAGCTTCGCCGCAGCGGCGCTGGGGCCGAATATCGCGAGACCTTGCGCTTTGAAAGTATCCACTATGCCTTTTGTAAGCGGTTCTTCGGCGCCTACGACGGTAAGGGCTACGTCGTTGTTTTTGGCAAAGAGCGCGAGTTCATTAAAATCTTTTAAATCTAAATTTTTACCGAGCGCCTTTGTAGCGCCGTTTCCCGGAGCAAAATACAGATTTAAAACGTTTTTATCCTCGCGAAGTCTTAGCCCGATCGCGTATTCTCTACCGCCGCCGCCGATTATTAGGATATTCAATGAAGCCTCCGTAACGTAAAAAACCCAAGTGAGCGTTGCGTAAAAAGAATCGGCTCAAACAAAGCCAATCTTGCAACTAGGAAAAATCTCTAGGTCGCAACCCGTAACTTTTAAAAAAAAGCTCGAGCCGAGCCGCGTCACACGGACCTCTCACGTCGTCGCTTATACAAATATGTTGAACCCTCATATAAAACGCTCTCGCTTCACCCAGGCTTGGGCAAAATTATAGTCAAAATTTGCTTAAACTATGGCAAAAGCGCCAGATCGACGCAGGATTTTATCGACATTCTTTCGCAGATTATCGGCTCGCAAAACTCGCTCAAAACGCTCGCCGTCGTCTTGCCGATACAGATCACCTTGTAGCTCCCGTCCCAGCCGAAATTTGCGGTAAATCCGCGCACGTTTTTAGGCGAGGTAAAAATCAGCGTGCTGCCTTGCGGCGGCTTTGCGGCGGCAGGCAGGCTAAGGACGCAATTTTCATAGGCGATCACGCTTTGCAGCCGCACGCCGGCGCTAGACAGGATCTGCTCCAGCTTCGATACCGTCTGCCTCGCGCGCAGATACAGCGCGTCTGCGCTTTGCAAGAGCGGCGCGATCTCCGCGGCAAACTCATTTCCGTGCCCGTGCTGCGCCACAAAAATATCGCGAAATCCAAACTCGCGCGCAGCCGCAGCGCACGGCTCGCCGATAGCGTAAACGGGGGTATCTAAATCAAACGAAATTTCATTAAATTTTATCGCCGCTACCGCATTTTTGGAGGTAAAAATTAGCGCGCCCATCTGCGCAGGCAGGCTAAATTTTAGAAATTTTATCTCGCAGACCGCAAGCTGCCTCACCTGCGGATGATCAAATCTCGTATTAGACACCAGATATATCAAAACGCCCTCCATGTTTAAATTTGCTTGAGCCTCACCCCTGCCTTCACGACGCGCAGAAACGAAGAAAATATTATTTGATTTGCTTCGACTCAATTCTACTCCGAGCCGCCCTTTTTGCCTGGGCAAAACCGCCTGTCTGACCTGCTTACGCTTATTTTGCCGCGCTTAAACAACCTAGCGGCGGCATGCTTTTTTAAAATTTTATCTCACGCCTAAATTTATAACCAAGCACTCCACTTTGCGCCGACTCGGTATTTTAAATTTAACTTTATAACCTCAAGCGCCCACTCTAAAGCCAGCTTAGGACGCGCCGCCATTTTTAATTTGCGCAGTAATTACCCGCGACGAGTGCTTAAAACACTACTGCGAGGCCCGCTCCGCACACAGCCAAATGCGCCGCCGCTTGTCAATCCCGCCCAGTCCGTGCATGTATCCACACAGACCACCGAAGTCTCAAATTTAAAGACACGACTGCAAAATTCTAAAATTTTGCCACCTTAGCCCTCAAATTTCGATATCGGGCCCTATCCGTCTATTTCGCAGGTCGCAAACGGTACCGCCTCGCCCAAACTTAGCACTAAATTTTGCCCGTGCATCCGTGCGGTACTTAGCCCCTTAAATTTAACCTTTCAGCCACTCGTTTAAAATTTCAATCTGCGCCGCCACGCTCTCATTTGCCGTGCCTCCTTGCGACTTGCGCGCCTCTTTAGAGGCGTTTAGATCAAGAAATTTAACCGCGTCACCACCTAAGCTTTCATCCACGTTTGCAAGCTGCTGCGCATTTAGCTCGCTCAAATCTAGACCCAAATTTTCCGCATACGCCACGGCCTTGCCCGTGATGAAGTGCGCCTGACGGAACGGCACGTTTTTCTCCCGCACTAAAAAGTCGGCCAGATCGGTTGCCGTGAGGTGCCCGCGGCGCGTCATTGCTAGCATATTTTTCTCGTTAAATTTAGCCGTTTTTAGCATCTGTTTTAAAATTTCAAGGCTAGAAAGCGCGGTGGCAACGCTATCAAACACGCCCTCCTTGTCCTCCTGCATGTCCTTGTTGTATGCTAGTGGCAAGCCCTTCATCACCGTTAGCAGCGCGACGAGATTGCCGTTTACGCGCCCCGTTTTGCCGCGGATTAGTTCGCACACGTCGGGGTTTTTCTTCTGCGGCATGATCGAGCTGCCCGTGCTGTACGCGTCGCTGATCGTGATAAAGCCGAACTCCTGCGAGCTCCACAAGATTAGCTCCTCGCACAGGCGCGACGCATGCGTCATCAGCACGCTTACGTTAAACAAAATCTCCAGCGCGAAATCGCGGTCGCTGACGCTATCCATCGCGTTTGGCGTCACTCCCGCAAAGCCTAGCTGCTGCGCGACCAGCTCGCGGTTTATAGGATGCGGCGTGCCCGCAAGCGCAGCCGAGCCCAGCGGACAGAAGTTGTTTCGCTCGCGCGAGCCAGTAAAGCGCTCGTAGTCGCGGCGAAACATAAACGCGTAAGCTAGCAAATGATAGGCAAGGCTCACGGGTTGGGCGTGTTGAAGGTGCGTGTAGCCTGGCATCAGCGTGTCCGCGTGCTCGCTAGCTATATCTCGCAGCGCGGCGACTAGTTCGCGAGTTTTTTCGGCAACCTGAGCGCCGCTTTTAAGCACATAGAGGCGAAAATCAAGCGCGACCTGATCGTTTCTGCTGCGCGCGGTGTGCAGCCTACCGCCAAGATCGCTTCCGATGAGCTCGCTTAGGCGCTTTTCGACCGCCATGTGGATGTCCTCGTCGGCGGTTTTAAACTCAAATTTTCCGCTTTTTATCTCTTCAAACACGGCGTCAAGCCCCGCGACGATCTTTTCGCTCTCCTCAGGCTTTAGAATCCCGCAGGCGCCGAGCATTCTTGCGTGCGCCTTGCTACCTGCGATATCCTCCTGCCAAAGCGCCCTGTCAAAGCCGATCGAGGCGTTAAACTCCTCCAAAAGCGCCGAACTCGCCTCGCTAAAGCGCCCCTCCCACATTTTTTTCACGCTCGCTCCTTCGTTTAAATTTTCGGTGATTTTATAAAATTTTAAATCTCGCCGCACAAGATTTGCGGGCGAGAAAAAAGACCAAAGCGCGGTAAATTCCTAAAAAATGCGCGCGCCACGCTTTCGCACTAGATTTTGAAATTTATTGCACCTCAAGCTTAGTGCTTCAAAAGCGCTTGCTAGCTTATTCGATCCACTTTACTACGTCATCCATGCTGCGGCGGATCTTTTGCGGCTGCGGATTTACGCGGTAGCCGAAAGGCACTAGCAGCGCCACGCGACGCTCATTCCAATCAATGCCTAAAATTTTATTTAGCGCTGCGCGATCAAAGCCCTCCATAGGGCAGCTGTCGATGCCGCGACTTGCGGCCTCGTTCATCATCGCTAAAGCTGGGAACATGCACTGTGCGTGTGACCAATGAAATATCGCCTCGTCGTCGTTTTTAAAAATTTTACCTATGGCGTCTTCGTAAAATTTTAACGCCGAAGCCCTTTTCTCCTCGCTTGCAAACGAGCGACGATTTATCGCCTCCGTTATGTAGGTGCCGCCCGCTTTAAATTCCTTGATCTTTGCCAAAATCACGACCAGATGCGAGCACGAGGTGAGCTGCTGCTGATCCCACGATTTTTCGCGGATCCGCTCGCGCAGCGCGCGGTTTTGCACGACTAAAAAATCCCAATGCTCTAACCCCATATAGCTGGGCGCTAGGATGCCTGCCTGCAAAATGGCGTCGAAATCGGCTTTGCTTACCTTTTTGTTCTCGTCAAAAATTTTGCACGCATGGCGAAATTTCATAATCTCTAAATGTGTCATAGTCTCTCCTTAATTAGAATTTTTGTAGATCAAATACCCGCCATCTTTGCGCCTGATGCTGAGGTTACCCTCATGCGAGCGCACACCGATGCGGTAGTAGCCGTCCTCTTTAGTGACATTAATGTCGCTAAAACCGCCGATATTTACAGCAAAGCTCGCGCCGCTAAGCGGGATCTCTTGGCGCCAAAACTCAGCTTCAAGTGCACCCGAAGCATTTGCGTCGGAGCTTTTGAAATCATCTGCGGTGATGAGCTGCACGCTGTTTTTGCGGATAACGAATTTTAATCCATCGTCAAATTTAAGCGTCTCTAACGGCAGTTCCAGGCGCGGCGCGAAGCTAGGTGTGATGCCACTTTGCGAGACCTGCTTTTGTAAATTTGGATCAGTCGAAGTAACCGAGACGTCCAGTGCCCTATGTAGCGCAGGTTTGGCGCTCGCGCTTAGCACGAAATCATCGTGCCAATCAATCGAGCGATTGATATCAACGATCTTTTCGTGCAGAGCCCCATCGTCGTCCCTATATCGCACGATCAGGCTTTCGATCGTAAGAGCGTCGGAGGGAAGCGCAAAGGTTTGCTGCGTGAAATTTTTAGGCGCGGGCGTATTTTGTGGCGTGGCGGCGGAGCTTTGCGCCGGATTGGAATTTTGTGGAGCAGATTGCGCGTTTTGTTGCATAGTAGAGTTTTGCACCGTAGAATTTTGATCTGTAGAATTCTGTGCCACTTTGAAATTTTGCGCTACCGTAGAATTTGGCTCGCTTACTTCTGGCGCGATCGGTAACTCATCAGGAGGCGGAAGCGTCGCAGCTGAAGGCTGCGCAGAAGAGTTTCGTTCCGTTTTTATGACCTGCGAAGGAGCGCTAATGCCCGCTTTGGGCGCAGGAGCTTTTTTTTCGGTCTGCGAGAGCTGCGCGCCCACGGCTTTTTTAGCGACGCTTACTTTGACGCTGGAATTCGCTTCTGCGGCGTTTTTTTGCATTGCTGCGGTAGGACTTTTAGATGTTTCAGGTTTCATTACAGCTTGCTTTTCAGCATTTGGACTTTGCGCACCTGTTTTTGGCTCTCTAATCGTTAAATCGGTAGAATTTTGCTCTTTTACCGCGGCGATGCTAGGTTTCGTAGCGTTTGAATTTGCGCTATTTAAATTCTCTGCGTTTAAAAGAGCGCAGAGACCTAAAATTAACAAAAAAATTTTTCTCATTTTTTAAGGTCCGGATCGAGCGAGCGACGCTCTAAATAAAGCTTTTGCAGCTCGGCGTTTTCCTCTTTCAACCGCTCAACATCGGTAAATAAAAACGCCTTTTCTTTTTGCAGCTGGCGCAGCACCTCAAACGATCGTTTGCCAAACAGCACGTCGCCTACGAAGATGCCCGCAAAAACAACGCAGACGATCAGCGCAAGAGCTGCAAAAATCTGTTTAAGCGGCGAAAACGGATTGATAAAATTCAGCCGTTCTTTTAAATTTTTACGCTTCTTTAAAGCTTTTTTAGCGGCAGGATCTGCGTTCTGCGGCATAAAAGAAAATCCTTGCGCGGCAGAATTTATGTCTTGCGCCGCAAAGCCCGTGCCATTAAAGCCGTGCTCTACGCTCTGAGCCGCAAAATCCGCGTCGTTTGGAAAGTGGTTTTCTTTCGCGTATAATTCTGCATTCTTTAAATCGCCGCCCCCAATAAATTCCGCGCTGTAAAAGCCCGCGTCTGCTTGCGCGCTGCCTTCGTAGTTTCCGCTTGCAGCGGAGCTTTTACCACTTAAATTAGAGCTGCTGCTTGTGGCTTCAGAGGTAGAGCCTGCTTCATCTATACCGCGCGAAGCTCCGTTGCGATTTTTCCGGAAGCCAGCCCCCGCTTCGCTAAAGCCTCCGCTAAAATCTTCATCGCTATAAAATTCATCATCGTCAAAAAAATCGTCCTCGTCAAAGTCTGCGTCTGAATATCTACTTTGCGTGTCTGTATAATCCGCTCCGTCCGCATAGGTGTGCTGCGTGCCACCTTTTAAGCCCCGCTTGGACTTTTTTTTAAAAAACATTTTAAATTCGGTTTCCCAAAAACTCGTCCGTCTCGCGCTCAATCTCAAGCAGGCGGTTGTATTTGGCGTTGCGTTCGCTTCTTGAGGTCGCGCCCGTTTTGATTTGGCCCGTATTCATCGCGACGGCGAAGTCTGCGATAAAGCTATCCTCGCTCTCGCCGCTTCTGTGGCTCATCACGCAGCGGTAACCTTTGCGCTGAGCTAGGCGGATCGTCTGCATGGTTTGGCTGACGGTGCCGATTTGATTTGGCTTGATCAAAATCGAGTTGCCTACGCCTTTGGCGATGCCTTCGCGTAAAATTTTCTCGTTCGTTACAAATAGATCGTCGCCCACGAGCTGCACTTTAGAGCCAAGCTTGCTCGTTAGCTTCGCCCAGCCCGCCCAGTCGTCCTCGCTTAGGCCGTCTTCGATCGAAAATATCGGATACTTCTCGCAAAGCTGTGCGTATCGCTCGATCAACTCTTCGCTGCTAAATTCCTTGCCTTCTAGCTTGTACTTGCCGTTTTCGTACAGCTCGCTAGCTGCGACGTCCAGGGCTAGCTTGATCTGCTCGCCCGCTTTGTAGCCTGCTTTTTCGATGGCTTGCATGATTAGCTTGATCGGCTCTTCGTTATCGTTTAAATTTGGCGCAAATCCGCCCTCGTCGCCCACTGCCGTACTGTGACCGGCCGCGTTTAGAAGGCCTTTTAGCGTGTGGTAAATTTCGGTCGCCGCTCGCAGCGCGTCGCTAAATTTATCAAATCCAAACGGCATAATCATAAATTCTTGAAAATCCACGCTGTTGTTCGCGTGCGCGCCGCCGTTGATGATATTAAACATCGGCACCGGCAGTACGGTAGCGTTCGCGCCGCCCAGGTAGCGATATAAAGGCACGTCAAGGCTTTTAGCCGCCGCGCGCGCTACCGCCATAGATACGCCAAGCACCGCATTTGCGCCCAAATTTGAGTAGTTATCGGTGCCGTCAAGCTCGCGCATCTCATCATCAAGCGCCTTTTGATCGAAGGCATCCAGCCCGATCACTGCTTCGGCGATCTGAGAATTTACGTTTTCCACCGCCTTTAGCACGCCCTTACCGCAGTATCTATCGCCCCCGTCGCGAAGCTCCAGCGCCTCGCGTTTGCCGGTACTTGCGCCGCTTGGCACTACCGCGCTTGCTACGGTGCCGTCGCTTAGAGCCACGGTCGCTTTCACAGTCGGGTTGCCGCGGCTGTCAAGTACTTCTATCGCATAAACATCTTCGATATAAATCATCATTCATCTCCACTTTGTAAATTTTCTTCATCGTCCGCGTCTGCGCTGAAATTTACGCTGCCCATCTGTTCGCGGATCTTTGCAGTGATCTCTTCAGCGACAGCAGGGTTATTTTCCAGATACACTTTAGCGTTTTCGCGCCCTTGACCCAGCTTAGTGTCGCCATAGCTGAACCACGCACCGCTTTTATCAACGATGTCGAGCTTGACGCCGTAATCGATCAGCTCGCCCACCTTGCTGATGCCTTTGCCAAACATTATGTCAAATTCCGCGATCTTAAACGGCGGCGCCACCTTGTTTTTCACGACCTTGACCTTGGCGCGGTTGCCAATACTCTCTTCGTTTTGTTTCAAAGTAGCGATCTTGCGTATGTCGATGCGCACTGAAGCGTAAAATTTAAGCGCATTGCCGCCGGTCGTCGTCTCGGGCGTGCCATAGCCCATCGCTCCGATCTTCATACGGATTTGGTTGATAAAGATCACCGTCGTATTCATCTTATGTACGACGCCTGCGAGCTTGCGCAGCGCTTGGCTCATAAGTCGCGCCTGAAGCCCCACGTGCTGATCGCCCATGTCGCCCTCGATCTCGTTTTTCGGCGTGAGCGCGGCGACGCTATCTACGACGATAAGATCGATCGCGCCGCTCTTTGCTAAGGTTTCTACGATGTCAAGTGCCTGCTCGCCGAAATCGGGCTGGCTGACGTAGAGATTGTCAGTATCGACGCCTAAATTTGAAGCGTATTTGACGTCCAGAGCATGTTCGGCGTCCACGAATGCGCAAATTCCGCCCGCCTTTTGACACTCGGCGATGATGTGAAGCGTAAGCGTCGTCTTTCCCGAGCTCTCCGGCCCGTAAACCTCGATGATACGCCCTTTCGGCACGCCGCCGATGCCAAGCGCGATGTCAAGCCCCACAGAGCCCGTAGAGATGGCGTCTATCGGCTCGACCTGCTTATCGCCCAGCCGCACGAGCGTGCCCTTGCCGAAAGCTTTGTCGATCGATTTTAGCGCCGCATCCAGCGTCTTTTTCTTTCCCTCGTCCATGTTTTTCCTTAAAAATAAATTCGCTTGATTTTACCAAATTTGAAATGAATTTTTGATTATTCGCGCAAATTCGGCGCGGCATCGGAATTTGAAATTTTCAAAAGTGCAAAAGCTACGCGCGGGCAAGCGGAGAGCATTAAATTTACACTTCTAAGCACGCTCGGTTTTTCACGTTTTTCTTTAGAAATTCCACATTTTTATGAGGGCTGTAGCAAAATTTCACTATAATTTCGCAACATTTTGGAATCAAGCCGCGTGCGAAATTTAAAGCGGAGCAAAAAGGATTAAATTTGAAGATTTTTAAGCATATAAACGTCGCTCACTCGCCCGACGCCGACGATATTTTTATGTATAAGGCGATTGATTTTGGTTGGGTAAGCTCGAAAAATCTAAAATTTAGCGCCACCGCGCTTGACATCCAGACGCTAAACGACGAAGCGCTAAAAGGCACCTATGAGGCCACGGCGATCAGCTTCGCGCTATATCCGCTGATCTGCGACGAATACGCGCTTTTGCGCACGGCGGTGAGCTTCGGCGAGGGCTACGGCCCGAAGCTCGTTAAGAAAAAGGGCGCGGTTTTAAAGCGAAATTTTAAAGTCGCGCTAAGCGGCAAACACACGACAAACGCCCTGCTTTTTCGCATGGCATACCCGCAGGCGCGCATAGTTTATAAAAATTTCCTTGAGATCGAGGGCGCGGTTTTAAGCGGCGAGGTGGACGCGGGCGTTCTGATACACGAGAGTATTTTGGACTTTTCGGACGAGCTTTGCGTGGAGCGCGAGATCTGGGATATCTGGAGCGAGCTAGCGGGCGAAAATCTACCGTTGCCGCTAGGAGGCATGGCGGTTCGCCGCAGCCTGCCGATAACGGATGCCACCGAGTGCGAGCGCGTGCTAATGGGGGGCGTACGCATCGCCACCGCGCATAAGCCCTTTTTGTCGCGCATGCTCATGGAGAGAAATCTCATCCGCGTAGACGACGCAAAGCTCGAAAAATATCTGAGCCTTTATGCCAACGAAGCCTCGATCGAGCTTTCGGGGGCGCAGATAAAGGCGGTAGATAGGCTATTTGAGCTTGGTTACGAGCGCGGATTTTACCCTGCGCCGCTTAGTGCGCAGGAGAATTTTATCCCGCGCGAATATAACGAGATCCGTTTTACGGACTGCGGCGGGCAAAACCCAATGTAGGGCCGAGCGAGATCAAAATTTAGCTGAAATTTAGCCTTGCTTCGGCTGATTTTGCTCGGAACACTGCCCCTTCGTTTCGGCTAAATTTCTAGGCATTAAGGGGTTTGCGCCTCGGCGAAAATTTTACTTCGGCGTAAAGGCAGGCGCGCGGTAGAATTTTACCCCGCGTTCTTGCCGTGGCGGTGCTGCGCCGTAGCTTTTGAAATTTAGCCGTAGAGGGCGACGTGGATTTAAATTTGCGCGCAAATTTAACGTCGAACTTGCCGCGGATCGTCGCCGAGCTAGGCCGATCGACCGCGCGCTGTGGCGCCATTGTCGCGGTGCGATGTTCCGCCTCAAATTTACTGCTACGCGGCGATGAAATTTCACGGTGCGGAGGTACATTGTGCGGCTGTATTTTGTGCCGCAGGGTGCGAGCTGTGCGTGCGACGTAGCGCGCCGCCGAAAACGTATCGAAAGCGAGCTAAATTTAATCGCAGCAGCAGCGTTAAATTTTGAAATAGCGTTCGCGTTTCGCACCGTGCGGCGCGGCGGTATCGCTAAATTTTAAAACGATACGGGGCGAGCGGCAAGCGCGAAATTTAGAAATGAAATTTAAAAGGCAAAATTTTGAAAACAAAGCAGATAGATTTTAGCAAATACACCTCCGTGCGCATCGGCGGGAGCTTTGCGGTGCAAATTTTAAAGGACGAGGCCGATTTTGCGGAGTTTGAGAGTACCCGCGAGCGCGCGATCATCGGCGGCGGCAATAATCTGCTCATCTCGCCCGTGCCGCCGCACCTTGCGATGCTAAGCGAGGAGTTCGATCGCATAAGCTTAAGCGGCGATGTCCTTAGCATCGGGGCTGCGACGAAGTCGGGTAAAATTTACAACTTCGCCAAAAAGCAAAACATCGGCGGCTTTGAGTTTTTGCGAAATATCCCGGGCCAGCTCGGAGGGCTAATCAAAATGAACGCAGGGCTTAGCGGCGCGAGCATTAGCGATAGCCTGCTTGCCGTGCGCCTGGCTCGCGGCTGGGTGGAGCGCGAGCGGATAAGCTTCGGCTACCGAAGAAGCGGGATCGAGGAGCCGATTTTGGGCGCCGAGTTTGAAATTTCACGCGGCTTTGACGTCTCGCTCGCCGCGGATTTCGCCGCCAAACGCGCCAACCAGCCAAAGGGAGCAAGCTTTGGAAGCTGCTTTAAAAATCCGCCGAATGACGCTGCGGGCAGGCTGATCGAAGCGGCAGGGCTTAAAGGCCACGCGATCGGCGGGGCGAAATTTAGCGAGCAGCACGCAAATTTCATCATAAATTTCGGCAGCGCGAGCTTTGAAGATGTGATTGCGCTCATAAATTTAGCGCAAAGCCGCGTTTTTGAGGAATTTGGTATTGAACTGGAAACCGAGGTCGTGGTGCTATAAAAGGAAATTCGTATATTTTGCCCCGACTAAACTTGCTCGATCGTCCATTCTGTCTTTTTGCACTGGATTTTTTTATGCTTTGAAATTTTAAAATACCGACGAAATCGTCAAATTTAAAAGCGCTCGAATGCAGTGCGCCGATGACACTAACCGCCGTTTCATCGCTTAAAATGGTCGCTACAAAAATAGCCCGCAAAAGCAATCAATTTTATCCCGTTTATCTCGCCGTGAAAAACAGTTGTTGAATTTTGCGCGCCAAACCGACGCGGCCGTCTAAATCGGCGTTCCGTAACCGTCTAAGTGGGCAAGCAAATTTAGCTCAGATAGTAACCCGCAAAAGCCGCGACTGCGACTATGAGAGTAAGCGCAGCCGTTAGTTTATATAGCCGCAAAGCTCCCGCGCAGCGACTTTTCATATCGCGGATTTTAGGCGGCTTGCTAGCTAAATTTAGCTCCGCAAGCGCCGCGTCAAATTTGCCGCAATCAAGCCTCCCCTCCGCAAAATCCCTAAAGACAAGCGCATCAAAATGCAGCCTAACGTGCAGATAAAGCAGAGCCGCAAAAGCCGCCAAAAAGCCCGCAATCACGGCAAAATGAGTAAAAATCGTAAAACAGACGGCAAACTGAAGCAAATTTAACAAGAAAAACAGCCTATGCGTTGCTAAAAACCTAGCCGTAACCAGCGCCAGAGCCGTATCGTTCGCCATTTTTGCCTCCTTGGCCTTGTTTTTATCAAATTTATCTCCTTTTTAGCCTAGTTCGGCAAATCGATCGCAGGCCGAGCGGCCGTCCACCAGCCGCGCTATCCGATCGCGTAGCGAGCTAGCGACCGCGATCTTTTCTCGGCGAGATTTTAGCAAATTTAGCGCCTCGTCAAAGCCCAGTCCCGCGTAAATCACCAGCCAAGCAAGCAACACCGACGCGCTCCTGCCGTAGCCCAGTGCGCAACACACCAGCACATTTTTACCGTTTATCTCGACGGCTCGTTCGTTTGAGTCCGTGAGAGTTTGCTCCTCGTCTTTGCTTGCCGAGCCGCGCGTTTGTAAATTTAGCCGCGAGTCCGCTTGCCTGTGAAATTTAAAATCTCGCCCGTGCGCGCAGCCCGCCTTGGCGCTAAAATTTGATCCTAGTTTCGCCGCTATTTGCGGTAAATTTTCGCCACCGCAAAGAGCCCTTTTTACGAGCCGCTCGAGTTCGTCCGCGCCGCGTTTTAGCTCGTCCGCGCAGGGCGTTATCATATCTAGCATAGGTAGGCTCGCGTAAATTTGCGCGCCGCCAGGTCGCTCAAACTCAGCCGCGCAGTCTAGCACCGCGTCAAATTTGCCCGCCTGCTTAACCGAGCCTAGATAGAGCCCTGGCAAAATCTCGTCTGAAAGCCGGCGACCGCGCAGCCAAAAAAGAGCATTTAAGCGTGCGACGCAAAGATACGGGAAAAGTAAAGCTTTAGCCGCGGCGGCGTGACGGCCTTGCTCGTTTTTAGCAAAAACTCCCGCGCCCAAAAACGCGTAACCGCAAGCAACCAGTGCAAAACTAAGGCTCGCCCAAGATAGCCACAGCATCCACGCGCCCCAAATTTTAGCTCCCAAAATCGCCGCAAAAAGCGTCAAAAACGCAAGCCCCAGATATAGCGCCGCCCATTTGTAGCGCGCGGACTCCCTAGCTATAGCAAATCTAAGCGGCGCGCCCTCTAGCGGGCGAATCAGTAGCACCAAGCAGCCCGCGGCTAGCCCCGTAGGAATGTCGATAAAATGGTGCTGATATGTGGTCAGCACGCTAAGGCCGATGAGCGCAAACCACGCGACAAGCGCCGCTTTAAGCCAAACCGCGTGCGCCTTGCGAAGGTAAAAAGCGCCCACGACGACGCAAAGTATGATGTGCAGCGACGGGGCTTGATTAAACGGGAGGTCAAAGGCGGCGAGGCTTGAGAACAAAAAGCCGCTAAAACCCGAAACTGCGGGCTTTCCCCACGACATCTGCAGAGGAAAAGCGATAAAAAACAGCGTCGCGATCATCTGCGCGACTAGCAGCTGCATAACGTAGCGTGCGAGCTCCCCGGCGTCACGGCAGAGGAAAAATCCAAGCGCGTAGAGTAAATTTAGCGACCAGTACGGCACGATGCTCCACGCCCAAAACGGCACCGCACGCTCCCACGCGAAATAGATCTCCGGAACGTTTGCGCGAGCGCTCGCGAGGGCGTTCGTAGCGCCGTAGCTAGCGTAAAATATCGCCGCAACGACGACTAGCGCAGCCAGCTGCGATAAAAACGGTTTTGTTTTCATTTTTGCCTTTTTTGCTAATTCTATCAAATTTTAGCGGATTTGCGCTTTTACGGATTTATCGGTCCGAGATCGCTCGCTTGACGTAAAAGGCATAAAATTTACCTGCCGAGACCTGAATCTTTAAGGTGTCAAATTTGAATTAGTCAAATTTATCGTTATGAATTAAACTTTTTGTGCAAGTCAATCTTTTTCGTTAAGGGGGAAGGAGCTTGAATTACGCTCTGCTTTGCAGTTGCGAAGCGTAGCTAAAGCAAAAGAGCCCCCTTTTGTATCCGCCTTTCTCTTTTTCTTGGGTGGCGGAAGGGGTTTCTGCTTACGAAGCGTCGCCCCTTCCGCCCCCAAACCCCCACCATACCCACTGCACGTGAGATATTGCTGCACTGCGTGCAGATTTATCTGGCGCTAACGCGCTGCGTGTTCAAATTTACGCTTTCACGATGCGGGTCTCGGTCGGTAAAATTTGCAAATTTGACCCCAAATTTGAGCGTAAAACGATAAGGCGCAGTATTTTTTCTTTAGACGAGGCGGAAACGACGGAGGCCAGAGAGCGGACTAGTCGTCCGTGACCGAAGCCGACCGAGTTTCTAACGAAGTATAAAGGAAAAAGACAAGCCGCAAAAGGCTAAATTTTAACGGCCAAACTCACGCTAAATATCCCATCCCCATCTATCCACTCTTTTACTTTTTTAAATCCCGCATTTGCTACGAGCTGATCCATCTCAGCCTGGCTGCGGCGGCGCATGATCCACGCAGCGCCCTGCCTGTGGCTGGATAGAGCGCGCGCGATCATTTCAAGCTGCGGGTGCCACGGCTGATTGGTGTAGATGAGGTAGCCGCCGCTTCTTACGCTGCTTGAAAAGCCTTGTAGCGCGGTGCGCACGACCGAGTTATCCGGGAAGAGCTCAAAGAGCCCCGACACGACGCCAAGCGTATATGCGTCCTGCAGGCCCTCGTAGCTAGCGGCGTCAAAGGCGTTTACCTGCGCAAAGCTCGCGACGTCCTCTAGCCCGCGCTCCTTTATCATTTCGCTGCCGGCTTTTACGTTTATGTCGCTGTAGTCGCGCAGCGTTATGCGCTCAAATTTATGCCCCCGCGCGGCGTCTAGTATGTATCTGCCGTGTCCCGAGGCGATGTCGAGCAGTCGTAGCGGCTCGCCTCGCTCCTGTAGCTTTGCTACGGCTTGATCGATGGCTAGCTTGATATTTCGTTTGCGCTCTCTGATACCGCGCCAGCCGATGGCGTTTAGGTAAATTTCGTCGATAAATTTAAAAAATTTATTCGCCCCTTGCGGCTCGTTTCGGTAAACGTAATCAAGCGTACTGCCGCTATCGTAGCCGGTATTTTCGCCGATCTTGAGCCCGCCGACCCACGGCGAAACCGCCTGCATAAATATCCGCTGAAATTTAAACCGCAAATTTTTCGGGCTAAATCTCGGTAGCGGCGTAGCTAGCCTATCGGCCTCCTCGCGGCTAAAGCCGTATTCGTCCGCATGCGTGCAGTCCACCTCGCTAAAAGGCGCTCTAAACCTCTCGCCGACGAACTCGCGCACGATCTCAAACGCCCTCTCCCGCTCGCTCTCGCCCAGCGTATCGTGGTAAAATCCCTCTAAAACCTCGCGCCTTTTTACGCGTGCGCCAAGAGCGTTGTAAAACTCGTGCTGCGGTGCGTGCTCCACGACCCAGTCATCGCCCGAGATCAGCAGCAGCGTAGGCGTCGTGATAGCTGCAGCGTCAGAAACCACGCGCTGCGCCGCTTCGTAAAGCCCCAGCAGTATGCGCACCGAGATCGCGCGAGTGATGAGCACATCGGCGTCGTAGCTGGCCTGGCGATCCTTGTCGTGAGTGAGATAGTGAGCCTTGACGTAGCTGTTTACGAAAAAATTTCCGCGGGCGCAGTAGAGCGCCTTTAGGCCCGCTCTAGCAAACGGCACGTAAAGCTTCACGCTAAACGCAGGACTAGCTAGCACCGCGCAGCGAACGCGCGGAGCGTAGTCGTGCAGCCACGCCGAGACCAGCACGGCGCCCACGCTCTGGGCTATCACGGCTAGATTTTGCGTCTCAAAGCCGAATCTCTGCTCGATATGTGCCACAAACTCGTCCACGTCGGCGATGAGGCGGCCGACACTCGGCGCGTCGCCCCGCTCGCCGTCGCTCCTGCCGTGTCCGCGCTGATCCCACGCAAAATAGCTCAAACTCTCGTCCGCTAGCTCGTCCGCTACGTGCGTCGTCCTACCCGAGTGCTCGTGCCCGCGGTGAAAAATCGCTACGGCTTTGGCGTTTGGCGCGGCTTTAAATTTGAGATTTTGCTCGGCGTTTTCAGCCGGCTCTTTCTCGTTTAAATTTGAGTCCGAGTTTTCGCCGCCGTTTAGTAAATTTTGCTCGCCGGGTTTACCTTCGCCGCTTGAGCCTAGCTCCGCATTTTCATCCGCGCCGCTTGCTTGCTCGATAGTCAAATTTGAGATTTCGTTTGTGGCCCCGGTGCTTAAATTTGACCCGTCAAATTTACCGACCTCGCTCAAATTTACTTCATTTGCGCCCGGGTTTTCGCACGCCACGTCGCTAGCCAGGCGGTATCTGTAAAATATCCTAGCCCCGTCACTCGTTATAAAGTAGCTCTCTTTAAACTCCATTTTTCGCCTTTCTCGCTTAAATTTATCGATTTTTCTACTTATTTTATCCTAAAATGCCCCGTTATCTCGTAATCCTTTAGAACGTCCTCTTCCTGCGCGCCAAGCCCGATGTTATGGATCACGAGCGGGGTTTTGTCGGCGGCAAATTTATCCGAAACTATACCGATATGCGGCCTGCCGTTATCCAGCCGCCACGTCACGATATCGCCTGCTTTAAACTCGCCCTTCGTCTCGTAATCCTTGCGTTTTAAATAGGTCGCGATGTTTGGCACGCGGCGATGATCGATATTTTTATCGGTCTTTTTCGCGCCCCAGTTTTTTGGATAGGCGCTAAAATTTGCGCTCATGTCCTCGTGGATGAGCCGCTGCAGATCGATATCCTGCCCGCGTAGCACCCTAACTACGACGTCGGTGCAAACGCCCTTCATCATATCCACGTCGCCCATCGGATAGGCTAGCCTCTCGTACGAAGGATCGTAAAACAGCGTCCGTCCAACCTGCGCTCTAGCGTCTTACACGAGTTTTTCGGCCGAAAATGCAAATGCAAAATTTGCCGCGAGCGCTAAAAGTAAAATTTTGCTCCAAATTTTCATCAAAACCTCACGCGTAAAAATATCTAACTATGTGAAAAAATATCGGCGCCGCAAAGCACAGCGAGTCCATACGGTCAAGCATCCCGCCGTGCCCGCTGATCATATAACCCCAGTCCTTGACGCCTAGATCGCGCTTGATCGCAGACATAACGAGACCTCCTAAAAAGCCCATCATACAAACGGCAAGCCCGATGAAAAACGCCCCCACCGCGCCAAAGGGCGTGAGATGATGCAGGCACGCAGCCAGCGCGCTAGCGCTAAGAACCCCTCCCGCAAAGCCGACCACGGTCTTAGACGGACTGATGCTAGGCGCGATCTTGCGCTTGCCAAAAAGCTTGCCCCAGACGTACTGCAGCACGTCGCTAGACTGCACGACTATGATCAAAAATAGCATCAGCTCCATGCTGTTGCCGCGCTCAAGATCTAGCAAAAGAAGTGCCGGGATATGCGAGATACAAAACACGCAGATCATCAGCGCCCACTGGATCTTCGTCGAGCGCTCTAAAAAATATGCCGCATCGCCGCAAATAGCCGCTAAAATCGGCAAAAACAAAAATCCGTAAACCGGGATAAATATCATCGCCATCGCGTACCAATCGGCATAGATAAATATATACTGCACGGGCAAAATCACGTAAAAACACGCCACGAGCGCGATGTGATCGCCCCTGCGGATGTAGATGAGCGACAAAAACTCGCGCAATGCGGCAAAAGATACGAGCAAAAACAAAAATATCACGGCGTTTTTGCCCATGTATGTAAACGCGAAAATGACCAAAATCATCGCCCACCAGGCGTTTATGCGCGAGGTCAAATTTGCAATGGTTTTGTTCTCGGCGCCAAATTTCGCCTTTAGCATAAATGCAACGGCGCTAGAGACGACTAGCACCGCGATGAGTCCTAAAAATAGATTTAATATATGATTTTGCGGGTTCATTTTAGTGCCTTTTGGTTAAATTTGAAGCTAAATTTGACATCTGTTTTGAAGCGCTCCGAGCGAGCCGAATTTACGCGCGTTTGGTTTGCCTTGCAGGTAGTTTGCTTGATTAAATTTGTTAGCGAAAAAAGCTCGCGCTTTGGGCTCGCGCTTGAGTCAAATTTGATTTGCGGCGAGGTGAGCGTTTTGGCCCGGGCTTTGTTTTTAAATTTGACGCTTTTAGCCGCCGTTTTAGAAGGCTTGCCGTCAAATTTGCCGTAAAAATCGTTCGCAAATTTACCCGTCTTGTGCGGCAAATTTACAGGGCTCAAATTTACAGCTCTGGCCAAAGTCGCCTCGCTAGGCTTTCGTTCTATCATTTTGCATATCGCTCATAGCTAGCAGCGCGTCCTGCGCCTTTTGTAAAAACTCGCCCTTGCCCTCGCCGCCGTAGGTTATCTCCTCGCCCACTATCAGCTCGCAAAGCAGCGGGATGGGTATCATAAAGCCCTTGGGCAGGACGTTGCGCGCATTTTTGATCCATACGGGCACGAGCGGGATGTCAGGACACTGCTGCGCCAGGCGAAATATCCCGCTTTTAAACGGCTGTAGCGCGAGATCGTCGTCCATCTTGCGCGTGCCTTCCGGAAAGATGATGAGAGAGTGTGCCTGCAGCGCTTCGCTCATTTGCGTTAGCGCCTCTAACGGATCTTTATGACGGCTGATTAGCACCATATTAAATACGTTTTTAGCAAGAAATCTGCGCACTCGCCCGCTCTCCCAGTACTCCGCCGCCGCGACGGGGCGCACGCGCTTTCTCACGCGGTAAGGCAGCGAGACGAAAATCAGCAAAAAATCGCCGTGGCTAGCGTGGTTTGCGTAGTAAATTTTAGTGCCGTCGCCGATGTTTAAAAGCTCCTGCGGCGGCCGTACGCCCGTGATAAATATCGTGATGCGGCAAAGGATAAAATCAAGCGCTGCGGCTAAAAAATTTTTCATCTTGTATCCTTTTTACTCTTTTGTTTTTTAAATTCATTTTTTGTGACGCCCTCAATTTTACGATTGCATGCGGCAAATGAGCTTCTTACCCGCCTCGCCGAAAACGAGCTAGACATAAATTTGAGGCGATTAAAGCCGATACGGTTTTAAGTAATGCCTGCAATTTGTCGCTTTTGCTACTTGCCTTTGATTTCGCCGACTTTGATAAAACGCTCGGAATTAACCAAGCACGTTTTGCGCGCCGAGCGTCTTTAAAACATTTAAATTAAGCGGACAAATTCGTCGTGATATTTTATCCTCGCCTCAAAAAATCTCGTAAATTTAAACAAGATCAAATTTATAACGATTGCGTGCCCGCGTCGAGGCGAGCCTGAAACTTTTGCAATTATATCAAATTTAGACAAATTTACCTTGCGTTGGTTTTGGAGATAGCTATTAAATTTATCCTCGTCCGAGGTGCCCTATTCCCCGCTTTTTAGTCCCATTCTCACGCGGTTTGCACAAGTAAGCGCAAGTAAAAATATCGCGGCGTAAAGCACCCAACTAAACCACTCTGGCAGTCGCCCAAATAGCGCATATATCGTACCGATAAGCCCGAATATAAACGCGCGGTCGCTCTTGCCCATAGGTCCGTCGTAGCGTCTGCCCCGTCCGTGAATCTGACCTAGAACGCCTAAAAATTCGCTCATAAAAGCTAGAAAAATAACGAGCGCGATAACACCCCAGTCAAACGGCGCTACGAAGGCAAACGGCAGATACAGCGCGGCGTCCGAGATGACGTCCGTGGCTTCGTTCAGGTAGCCGCCCAGCGGGCTTTTTTGATTAAACTCGCGAGCCAGCATGCCGTCGATGGCATTTAGCGCCATACGCAAAAACATCCAAACGGGCAGCAGAAAGAATAGCGTCGAAATTTCGGCGAATTTTATCAGAAGTCCGCCCAGCAGAACGGAAATGACGCAGGCTGTGATCGTGACTTGATTTGCGCTGATGCCCGCGCCGTAAAGACCTCTTACTAACGGACGAAGTAAATTTTGAAATTTGGGCTTTAAGTCGTAAATTGTCATTGAGGACTCCGAAAATTTGATTTTCGTATTGTCGCTTAAAAATGCTTGGAGGCAGATTAAATGTGTAGCCGGCTTTTGTATGAGCTTTTTAATCGTCGATTTTTAAAAGCATTAGGATAGGAAATAAACTATGAAAATATGAGTAAATTATCTCTTATATCATTGCCGTGATCGGCACTCAATTTTTTGGTGCGGGCTCGCGGCGACAAAAGTAGCGTTTGCGGCACGATGATAGGCAGCGTGGTAATCTCCATTATGGAAAGCGTACGGCGCTCATCGTCATATCCGCATCCATCTTCGCTCAATTCGGTACGGAGAAGTGCTCAATCCCTCTATGCGGGCCGCAAAAATTTATAAATCGTATGGGATTTCATCGCGATAGATTTCAAACTTCGCTCTCCGCCGCAAATGCAATAAACCCTGCGGCAAAGCCCATAAGACCTTGTCGCGAAAATTCTAAATTATAGCGGCGCCGAGCCGGGAAGAGTACTTTTAAATTTTAAAATTTCGCGGCGGCGCAAAGCCTCCGTATTTGCGGATTTAAGGTCAAATTTTAAAATTTAATCTTGCCAGATATTTTCGTTTAATTTTAGACTTTTTACGATGGAGAGAAAGAATAGAAGCTCGTGCTTGATAGACGCGGCGGGATCAAAGCCAAATACGCTGCGATCTACACTAGGCTCGAAACTATCGTATTTCGTACGGATGAAAATATAGACGTTTCTACCCGAAAAGCTTAAACTGATCGGTCCACCGGCGCCGCTTCTAAAGTGAAGCAAGCGCCGCATAAAGGCGGGTGTGAGGGCATACATTGCAGACACGGCGTCGGCGCTATATACGCTAAATGCGGAGCTAAACTCGCTATCGTCCATCGCGATCTTCTTAAGTCCGCCGAGTGTTGGCCTCGCGCTGAGCGGAGGCAGGATCACGGCCACCGAGTTTACGCGCTTTTTAAATTCCGCGTAGAAAAAGATCCCCCTGCTGCTACGTCGTTCGTCGGTGTGGGTCACGCAGACATCCGCAAAGCTGAAAAATACTCCGTCATAAACGCCGGAAATTTTATCTTCGCAATCAAAATAGCTTATGCCGTCCACAAATAGACCGCTCGCGCGCAGATACGACGGCCTAAACGAGCCTGAAATTTCATAGCGGTAGCCTAGGCTTGCGATATAAGGCGTGATATATTGGTGTTTAAAGGCGCGGACGAATTTTTTGGATCTATTATATTTGATCCGCTCTAGCGCGGCACCCGCGATATTAAATAACGAAAGGCAGATGGTTACGAGTGCGATGACGAAGCGCAAGGTATCATTCTCGCACATTTCTACGCCTTTGGCAAGCATCCACAGCAAGATGCAAAAGATAAATACGCGCACTATATTTGCATCTTTATTCACTACTCTATAAGAGATGCTGCCGCAGCTAAATGCCACTATGATCCAGCAGAGGCCCATTGCTGCATTTTGATCTCTAAAATTGAAAAATAGCCACAGCGCCGAGGCTAGCACCGCTAGTACTATTATCGAAAACGCCGTGCCTTTGTGCTGCTCCGCCTCATCTAGGATGCCGAGCCTTAGTTTTTCCAGTTCGTTTGCGGTCATCTTTCTCTTTCTAAATTTAGCTAGCAAATTTTAAAGCTTAGCCTCGAATCTGCCCCTAAATTTAAAAGACTAAGCTTTAAAATTTACAAAATTCCGCTCTTTAAATTTAGCGCGAATTTCTGCGCTAAATTTAGCTTTGGCACAAAATTTCTACGATCACCTGCGGCAATAGCTCATGCTCGATCTCGTGGATTTTGGCTTCGTAAGCTTCAAAGCTCATGCCCGCACTCTTTTCAAACGCGCGCTGGGCGATGATCGCGCCGCCGTCAAGCTCCTCGCTGACCCAGTGCACGCTCACGCCGCCTACCTTCATATCGCTTTCAAAACTTTCTTTTATCGCGTGCGCGCCCTTAAAAAGCGGCAGCAGCGACGGGTGAAGGTTTATCGCGCGAACTCTGCTCGTAAAAACGGGGGTGAGGATACGCATAAAGCCCGCAAGTACCGTAAGCTCCGCGCCGCTTTTTTCGATCTCGCGCACGAGGGCGGCGTCAAATTCCTCGCGGCTAGCGAAGTCTTTGTGATTTAGGATCACGCTTTGAAGTCCGAATTTTGCGGCCTTTGCGATACCGCCGGCGTCCGCTTTGTTGCTTAGCGTTAGCACGACTTCGATCTTAGTTTCGCCAAAAGTTTTGCCGTGCAGCTTCTGCAAGATCGCCTCTAAATTTGAGCCGCTGCCGCTAAAAAGCACGGCGAGCTTTTTCACAACCATTTTACCTCCTCGATGAGATCGAGCGGATTTAGCGCGTAGGAGTTTTTGGCGAAGGCTCGCGCGGCGAGTGCGTGGGCTAGGACGCCGCAGATTGAGGCTTGCAGAGGCGAGTAGCCTTGCGCGAGCAGCCCGCCGATGAGCCCTGCGAGTACGTCGCCGCTGCCGCCCTTTGCGAGCGCGGCGCTGCCCTTGTCGCAGACGTAGATGACGCCCGCCTGAGCGATGAGCGTGTTTGCGCCCTTTAGCACGAGCACGCCGCTAAATTTCTCGCTCCACGCCTGCGCAAGCTCGAAACGCCGCTCTTGCAGCTCGCTCACGCTAAGATCTGCGATACCCGTGATCTTTAAAAGCGAGCAAAACTCCTTCGGATGGGGCGTTATGACTAAATTTGAGTTATCGCTAAGCAGGCTTAAAATTTCGCGCTCGTAGCACAGATCGGCGTCGATGACGCAGCTTTTGTCCCGCAGTGCAGCAAGATCTATCTTTCGCTCCCCGAGGCCGCAGCCGCAGACTACGACCCGCGCGGCATCGAATGAGCTTTTTTGCATCAAAATCGGGCTTAAATTTAATGGCTCCTTACTAACGACACTAACAAGCCCGCTGCCGATTGCGTGAGCCGCTAGAGCCGCCATCTGCGCCGCTCCGCTCATCTGCCCGCTTACGACGTAGGTGTGCCCGAAATCGCCCTTGTTGGTGTTTTGTTTCCTGCGTAGCGGCAGCTTCAGATCGCTTTTTTGAAGTAGAAAATATTCGCTCCGTCCTTCGAAATTTGAGCGCGAAATTCCAAGATTTGCGACCTTGATCCGTCCTACCTGATCCTTCGCGCCGTCCGAAAATAGCGCGAGTTTGAGCGCTCCCATCGCGATCGTCAGATCCGCGCAAAATGCACCGCCTAAAATGCGCCCGAACTTGTCGATGCCGCTTGGGATATCTACGGCGATTTTTAGGGATTTTGAGCTATTTGCGAGAGATAAAATTTCACAAATTTCAGAGCTTAAGGCTTTGTTTAAACCGCTACCGAAAATTCCGTCGATTATGCAGTCTGCGTTTATAATCTCATCGTGCAGGATGCTCGGCTCGCCGTATTCGTTGCCTAGGTTGCCGTGCTCGCCGCTGCGTCCCGCGATCTCAAATTTAGCGCTCGTAAATTTTGCGCTTAATTTATCGCTGTCACACGAAATGTCTGCACCGCTTAGGCTTTCGAGCTCTCCCCGCGGCTCGCTTGCGCCAGTGCCTTTTAAAGAGGAGCCGTCTACGCTTTCATGCGCGCAGGCATCCTTGCTAGACGCTTCCTCTACGTGCTCGCAAGCGTCTTTTACGCTCGAGATATCGATAAGTTTAACGCCCGCAGCCCGCGCCGCATCCGCTTGAAATTTGCCCGCCGCGCTTCTATTTTCGAGCACGCAAAGCGCCGTGCAGCTAAAATCCCCGCTTAATTTTCGCAGCGCCGCCATCGCATCCGCGCCATTGTTTCCGCCGCCGCAAAGTGCTAAAATGCGCGAGCCCTTTTTGAGTCGCTTTCTGATCTCGCCCTCGATCTTGCAAGCGGCGTTTTCCATTAAAATTTGCTCGCCAAGTCCAAATTTCGCGCTCGCCCTGGCGTCGAGCTCCTCGGTGCTAAAGAAAATTTTTTTCAAATTTCGCTCCTTATGCGAAAGCTAAGAGCCTCCAAAATATGCGCCTTAGCGATGATCTCTGCACCTGCTAGATCGGCAATCGTGCGCGCGAGCTTTAGCGTCTTATTTACGCCGCGCTGCGAAAGATCGTAGCGGGTGATCGCCGTTTGCAGAACCTCTCGCGCAGCGCTTTCGCAGACGCAAAATTTTTTGGTCTCCTCGTCGCGCAGCTTTGCGTTTAGTTCGCTCTGCCCACGAGCCTTTTGTGCGCGAAACGCCCGTAGCACCGCATCAGCCATCTCCTCGCTGCAAACGTCGCTTCTGTCGTCCGCACCGGTCTCGTCCATCGCGACGTATATGTCGATGCGATCCAGTAGCGGCGCGGAGATCGTGTTTTTGTAGCGCCTGATGTCGTTTAGCGAGCAGGTGCAGGTGAGGTTTTTGGAGAATAAATTTCCGCACGGGCAGGGGTTTTGCGCCGCGACGAAGATAAATTTCGTTTGGTATTCGACCTTGGAATTTACGCGCGAAATCAAAATTCTATTATCCTCTAGCGGCTCGCGCAGGCTTTCTAAAATTTGCTTGCCGAAGTGCGGCAGCTCGTCGAAAAACAGCTCGCCGCCGTTTGCAAGCGCGACCTCGCCGATCTTTGCGCCGCTACTGCCGCCGCCGAAAATGGAGCTGCGCGTGCTGGTGTGGTGCGGCGAGCGGAAGGGGCGCAGCGCGCTAAAATCGACGTCTTTGTTATTTAGCGACTCGTAGGCGCACGAGAGCAGCACTTCGCCTAGGCTCTGCGGAGGCAGAATTCTGGCTATTCGCTTGGCGCACATGCTTTTGCCGCAGCCGGGGCTGCCCTCAAAGAGGATGTTGTGCATGCCGCACGCGGCGATCAGGCTCGCGCGCTTGGCGCGCTTTTGCCCTTTGACGTCTTTGAAATCAAGCGAAAAATCGCGGTTGGGAACGTAAGCTTGCCCGTCAATTTCCACGACGTTTTTAAAAAGCGGATGGGTTTCTCGCATGAGCCTGCTTGCGGCAAATTCCTCGTCTAAAAAAAATCTGACCGCATCGCTTAGGTTACTCACCGCATAAACGTCGTAATTTGGGATCGTGCAGGCCTTTAGAGCAATGCTTTGCGGCACTAAAATTTTAGCGCGCTTCACCTTCGTGCTTAAAAAAAGTAGGATCGAAAAGAGGCTCGCCGTGCTCTTTAGGCTGCCGTCTAAACCGAGCTCGCCGAAGACGAAGAAATCGCCGTCGATGCGCTCTTTTTGCAGCGCGATGAGAAGCGCGATCGCAAGATCGAAGTGCGAGCCGTTTTTGGGCGTGTCGGAGGGGGAAAGATTTATGATGATTTTGGATGCGGGAAATTTAAAATTTAAGCTCATAAGCGCGGCTTTTACGCGACTTTCGCTCTCTTTTATCGTAGCGCCCGCAAGACCGACGATATTAAATCCCGGCAGCCCCCGCACGAATGTCGACTCGACCTCTACGGGGATCAGAGCATCCGTGAAGGCAGCGCATTTTAGGGATTTCATTTCGATTTTTCTTTTAGACTTTTTTTGAATTCTTTATCAAATTTTTTGCGTTTGTTGTATCCGATGCGCTCGATGAAAAGATGTCCGTCGAGGTGGTCCATCTCGTGCTGGATACAGACGGCTAGCAGCTCGCTAGCGTCCATTTCGTGGGTATTGCCGGCGCGGTCTTTAAACTGCACCGTGATAAACTCAGCGCGCGTTACGTCCTCGTAAAAGCCAGGCACCGACAGGCAGCCCTCCTGAAATACGACCTCGCCTTCCTTTTTTAAAATTTGCGGATTGATGATCTCGATGAGGTCTTTTTTGTCTTGGATTTTTTCCTCATTGGCTAAATTTATGATCAAAGCGCGCACGGGCCTGCCTACCTGGATGGCGGCAAGGCCTATGCCGTTTTTTGCGATCATCGTCTCATACATATCGTCCAAAAGCTCGCCCAGCGCTGCGTCGAATTTAACGACCTCGGTCGATCTTTGGTATAGCTTTTTATTCGGATAGGTAAGGACGTCCAGGATCATCTATTTAAAGCTCTTTTGAAGTACCTGATCGATCAGTCCGTATTGCACGGCATCCTCGGCGCTCATGAAAAAGTCGCGATCGGTATCCTTTTCGACCTGCGCGAGATCTTTGCCGGAATTTTGCGAAAGGATGCCATTCAGAATTTCTTTCATTCGTAAAATTTCTTTGGCTTGGATCTCGATGTCGGTAGCCTGGCCTTGCGCGCCGCCTAGGGGCTGGTGGATCATTATGCGCGAGTTTGGAAGCGCGTAGCGTTTGCCTTTGGCTCCGCAGCTTAGCAAAAATGCCCCCATCGACGCCGCTTGACCGATACAGATTGTACTTACGTCGGGTTTGATGTAATTCATCGTGTCATAAATGCTAAATCCGCTCGTAACCACGCCGCCCGGGGAGTTGATATATAGATAGATATCCTTATCCGGGTCCTCCGCCTCCAAAAACAGAAGCTGTGCGACGATCGAGCTTGCTACTGCGTCGTCGATCTCGCCGCTAAGCATTACGATACGATCTTTTAGCAGTCTCGAGTAGATGTCGTAGCTGCGCTCTCCGCGACTAGTTTGTTCGATAACGTAAGGAATCACCATCTATTCGCCTTTCTCTTCTTTTTTGCCCTGCTTGGAGAAAATATCATTGAATAGCTTCTCCTCTATAAGTGCCATTTTGACAGCCGGCAGCATGCCGTTGTTGCGGTATCTATTTAGATGCTCCTTCGGATCGGCGCCGTATGTGTAGGCCTCCATATAGACCGCTTGGACGAGCTCCTGATCGCTCACGTCGATATTGCGTTTTTTGGCTAGTTCGTCGATTAAGAAAGTAAGTTTGACGCTGTTTTCGGCAGCCTTTCTAAACTCTTCGCGCTTTTTATCCACTGCGTTTTTATCGTTTTTAAATTCCTCGATCTGCTCCTTTGAAAAGCCGCTCCAGGCGTTATTAAACTGCAAATTAATCTCCTGCTCGACGATCGCTTTTGGAAGCGCGAAGTTAAATTTCTCGGCGAGCGCGTCGGCAAATTTAGGCTTTAGATCCTCGTTTATCAGCTTTTGAAGCTTATCGTTTTTGATGCGCTCTTTGATGCGCGCTTCAAATTTCTCCTTGCTCGGCTCCGCTTCGCCTGGAAGCGCTTGCTTTAGCTCCTCCTCGCCGAGCTCTTTGGCGGGTTTTTTAGCTTGAATTTCATGAAGTTTGACTTTAAAGATCGCGTCCTTGCCGGCTAAATTTTTCGCGCCGTAATCTTGCGGAAATTTAACCGCTACGTCGCGTTCCTCGCCCACTCTAAGTCCGATCATACCGTCTTCAAAGCCCGGGATAAATTGATTTGAGCCGATCTGAAGGACGTAGTCCTGCGCCTTACCGCCGTCGAATGGCTTGCCGTCCACGAAGCCTTCGAAGTCGAATTTTGCAAAATCGTCTTTGGCTAGAATTTTTTTGTTGGTTTTAGAAAGCGGAGCGATCATCTGCAAAAATTCCGCCACTTTTTCGTCGATCTCTTTTTGGGTAACACGCGGGCTGCTAAATTTAGGAATCAGCTCCTCGTACCCCTCGACGCTAACCTCCGGTCTGAAAGAAATTTCGATCTCAACGTCGATGTCGCCTTCTTTTTCGTCAAATTTAGAAAAAATCGGCTCGGATAAAATTTCATCTTGTTTTTTCTTTAAAATTTTAAGAGACTGATCGATCATATCTTTAAGAAGCTCCTGCTTCGCATCGCCCTCAAGCTGCTTGCCGTATCGCTTCAAAACCACCGCGGTAGGCACTTTGCCCTGTCTGAATCCGTCGATTCTTAGCTGCTTGGAGGCCTTTTTGGCTAGCTCTTCTACTTTGGCTGCGATCTGCTTTGCTTCGATCTTGCTCGCAGCTACCGCATTTGCGGCGTCTTTCATTTTTGCTTTTACTTCCATAAAATTCCTTTAGAAAATTTAAAAATAGCAAATAATATATCAAAAAATTTCTTATTTAAAGTATAAATTCCTAAAATTTGCCGAGCCTAAGCGGCTCGCGGCTTTTAAATTTTAAAATTTTTAAGAGCCCGCCTTGAAATTTAAAGCGGGCTTGAGGCTAAAATTTTACCGATATGTTAAACATAAACTGCCGCGCGTAGCTCGAAATTTTAATCGGAATTTTAAAATTTATCAGCGTTATAAAAGGCGTTTTTGAGTAATATCGCGCATCGATTTTTAAGGAATTGCTAAAAATGGACGAAAAAAGCCGAGTAAAATTTGAAAATTGCGTGTCGCAGATGCTTGAAATTTTAGGCGAGGATCCGAAGCGCGACGGGCTTGCAAAGACGCCTGAGCGCGTAGCTAAAGCCTATGAGTTTCTAACTAGCGGCTATGAGCTGGATCCAAAAGAAATTTTAAACGACGCGCTGTTTGAGAGCAGTAACAACGAGATGGTTCTGATAAAAGATATAGAATTTTATAGCCTCTGCGAGCACCATCTGCTGCCTATCATCGGGCGCGCGCACGTCGCGTATATACCGAATAAAAAGGTCGTGGGGCTTAGCAAAATTCCGCGTATGGTAAATATTTTCGCGCGCAGGCTGCAGATCCAAGAGCAGCTTACCGAGCAGATCGCAGGCGCCATCGAGGAGGTGATCCATCCGCTCGGCGTGGGCGTGGTGCTGCAGGCGCGACACATGTGCATGGAGATGCGCGGCGTGCAAAAGATCAACTCGACCACGACTACGTCGGCACTGCGGGGGCTTTTTATCAGCCGAAACGACACGCGCAAGGAATTTTTCGATCTAATAAATTCTCCGAAAACTTTTGGTTTTTAAAACGGCAAACGTTAAAGAAAAATTTAGCAATTATGTTATATTATCGTGCGAAATTGATAAAAGAGCGAAATTGTCTGATTAAATTTCAGGCAAATTTTAGAAAGGAATTTTATGCAGCGCGTTTATTTGGATAATAACGCCACTACGATGGTCGATCCCGAAGTTTTTGAGGAGATGAAGCCGTTTTTTTGCGATAAATACGGCAACCCAAATTCCCTTCACAGCTTCGGCAGCGAGACCCACCCCGCGCTAAGAACTGCGATGGATAGGCTCTATGCGGGACTCGGAGCTGCGGATGCGGACGATATCGTCATCACGAGCTGTGCGACCGAGAGCAATAACTGGGTTTTAAAAGGAATTTACTACGATAAAATTCTAACCGGCGAGAAGGATAATATCGTCATAAGCTCCGTTGAGCACCCCGCAATCAGCGCAACCTGTGCTTTTTTAGAAAAAATTTGCGGCGTAAAGATCACTCGCCTGGGCGTCGATAAAGACGGACTAATCGATCTTGACGAGCTTAGCGAAAAGATCAACGACAAAACCGCGCTTGTTAGCGTGATGTGGGCAAATAACGAAACCGGTACGATCTTCCCCGTAAAAAAAATCGCACAAATCGCACACGAGCGCGGTGCGCTGTATCACGCCGACGCGGTGCAGGCCATAGGCAAGATAAAGGTAAACGTGCGCGATGCGAACGTGGATTTTTTAAGCCTATCGGGGCATAAATTTCACGCTCCAAAGGGCGTCGGCGCGCTCTACATCAAAGATAGCAAGCCGCTTACGAGTCTGCTTCATGGCGGCGAGCAGATGGGTGGGCGCCGCAGCGGTACGCTAAACGTAGCGGGCATCGTGGGGCTCGGCAAAGCTTTGGAACTAGCGAATAAATTTATGGATTTTGAGCGTACTCAGGTAAGCAGACTGCGCGATAAGCTGGAGGACGCGCTTTTGCAAATTTCAAACGTCAGCGTCGTGGGCGACCGCAGCATTCGCGTGCCAAACACTATCCTTGCCTCGATCCAAGGCGTCGAGGGAGAGGCGATGCTGTGGGATCTGAATAAAGCTGGTATCGCCGCTTCTACGGGCTCTGCGTGTGCGAGCGAGGCGCTCGAGAATAATCCGATAATGGAAGCGATCGGCGCGGATAAGGAGCTGGCACATACGGCGCTAAGACTTTCGCTGTCGCGCTTTACGACGGAGGCGGAGATTGATTATGCGATCGAACATATAGGTAAGGCTATCGCCCGTCTGCGCGGGATTTCAAGCACGTTTGCTTACGCGCCGCAAGGTTATGAGAAAAATAAAGGATAAAAAATGGCAAAAAATAGTTTGATAAACGGCTCGATCTGGGAGCAATACTCGCAAAAAGTGCAGGATCGCATGAATAATCCTCGCTATATGGGCGAGATCACCGAGGAGGAGGCGAAGGCTAGAGGCGGCAAGCTAGTGGTCGCGGACTTCGGCGCCGAGAGTTGCGGCGATGCGGTGAGGCTGTACTGGCTGATAGATCCTAAAACCGATAGAATTTTAGACGCTAAATTTAAAAGCTTTGGTTGCGGTACGGCGATTGCGAGTTCGGACACGATGGCTGAGCTTTGTATCGGAAAGACCGTCGATCAAGCGGTAAAGATTACAAATTTAGACGTAGAACACGCGATGCGCGACAACCCGGACGAGCCCGCCGTGCCGCCGCAAAAGATGCACTGCTCGGTAATGGCATACGACGTCATCAAGCAGGCTGCAGCGAATTATAAGGGCATCGATCCCGCGCATTTCGAGGATGAAATCATCGTGTGCGACTGCGCGCGCGTGAGCCTTGGCACGATCAAAGAGGTGATCCGCCTAAACGACCTTCACACGGTCGAGGAGATCACGCAATACACTAAAGCGGGTGCGTTTTGCAAATCCTGCGTGCGCCCGGGCGGACACGAGGAGAAGGATTACTATCTGGTCGATATTTTAAAGCAAACCAGAGAGGAGATGGAGCGAGAGAGACTTCAGGCTCAAGCCGATGCGAGCGCCGCTAATAACGTGAAAGCGGGAGCCGAGATGAGCTTTGAGCAGCTAAATTTGATCGGTAAATTTAAAGCGGTCGAAGGGGTACTTGACGAGGATATCCGCCCGATGCTTCAGATGGACGGCGGCAATCTCGACGTCATCGACATTAGGCCTGCAGACGACGGCAAAACGGACATCTACATCCGCTACCTGGGTGCTTGCAGCGGCTGCGCTAGCGGTGCGAGCGGTACATTATACGCGATCGAAAATGTTTTGCAAGAAAACCTTAGCCCAAACATCCGCGTAATGCCGATCTAAGGCTATTACTGCTACGTTTGCATCTTAGCTTAGTCTTACGAAATTTTAAGAGCTTGAGCTTTTGCGCAACAGCGGAGCTAAATTTCGCCCCTTAGCTAAATTCGCAATTAGACGTTAAATCTGCGTAGAATTTCGCCGTTTGCTTTTAAGAATATCGCAAATTTTGCTAAGGTTTTCTAGCGTGAAATTCATCCGTAAATTTTGTCTATAAAATTTAATTAAAAGAGCTTTTTATTTCGCTCATGTAAGTTTTTTTATGAGATTTCGTTTGTAAATTGGACATAGAATTTTCTCCGCGAATTTCATCTTTTCATAAATTTCGATGAAAATGCGCCATAAATCGCAGAATTTTAGCTGGCTATAATTTCTTTTTATTATAATTGCGCCTTATTTCAACTAAAAGGGGAGCAAATGAAAGTATTTGTTTTGGCGGCTCTGCTACTTGGTTTTCTATCTGCAAATTCTTTGGATCAGATCAAAAAAGATAGGCTCGTTCGCATAGGTGTATATAACGATCAGCCGCCGTTTAGTGCGCTCGTAGACGGCAAATATAGGGGATTTGAGATTGCTCTTGGCGAAAAGCTCGGTAAGGAGATTTTCGGCGATAATCCTGGCAAGGTAAAATTTATCCCAATCACGGCTTCAAGACGCATTAGCGCTTTACAGCGCAATGAAGTGGATATGGTGATTGCGACCTTTACTCCTACGCCCACGCGAGCGAAAAAAGTAGATTTTTCGGAGCCTTATTTTAAGGTGCAGGTAGGTGTGCTAGCCAAAAAAGACGAGAATGTCACGAGCTTCGATCAGCTGCGCAAAAAGAGGATTTTTGTCATCAAACACTCTCCTATTCACAATTTCTTACGCAAAGCGGGCTTTAGAAAGAATTTAAACTTTTGCGCCAGTTCGGCTAAATGTTACCGCGCTTTCAAAAGGGCGAAAAACGCCGTACATGTCGATGATAACCTAATCCTGCACGCATACGCGATCATCGATAATAAAACGCAGGTTGCTTTGGATGGTCTAGGTAAGCAAACTTACAACGCAATCGCCGTGCAGAAGGGCAATAATGCGCTGCTAGAGCTAATCAATACATCTTTAGCGGGATTAAAAAAAGATGGATTTTTGGATAAGACCTTTGACGATACGCTCGGGATTTTCTATCACGGCACGATCGATAAGAAGGAATTCTTGGTTGAATAAAATTTCGTAGCGAAAAACAGCCATGCGTATTTAAATTTCGCGCGCAAAACCTCGCTTTGTTGTAGCGGCAAAACGGCAGGAATGCCCTATGCATTTGAAATGCTTTTGGAATTCGGCTTAGATTTGAGAAACGCTTGTGCGTGAAGACATACAAATTGATCAAAATTTGTGTTTCGCGCTTGAGCTAAAATTTTATTTTTGCGGAATGAGATTCTGTGAATTTTATGCCGTATTTTCGCGCAAGATAACTAAGTTTAAAATTTACGTAATTTTGTAAGCTTGCTAAAATTCCTCGCTCCGTGGAATTTATATAAGTTTGAAAAATTCTACTTTTTAGCCCACGAAGTACTTACCTACCACTACATTTTAATTTCGATTTAAATTTTAAAATTTAGCCCCAAAACCTAGCTTGGTTTTGATTTAAAATTTTTTGCCCGCGCCTTTTGTGCCTAAATTTCTTAAAAATTCCGCGTACTCCGCCGCGCCTTTTTCTATCTGTTCGGTGCTGCTTTGATAATCCACGCCCGGCGTCTCTTCGGCGCCGTAAAACGCGAAAAATCCGCGCCAGTCGGCATGAAAATAGTAGCGGAATGCCAGCTCAAACGGCGCTAAAATCTGCTCCATCGTGAAATGGTACCGCCCGCTAGGCGCGTAGTCGGCGCGCTTGATGCCCGCGCTCACCGCCAGCGCCACGGCGCGCCTGCGCATGCCCTCGCTTGTGCGCCCATAAGCAAATCCGTACGTCATCGTCGCATCAATCCAACTTTTTAAAATCGCGGGCGAGGAGAAATTATGCAGCGGAAATTGCAGCACTAGCGCGTCGTGGGCTTTGATTATCGCGCGCTCGCGCTCGCCGTCTATTTCGCCGCTAGGATACTCGCGCGCTAGGTCGCGCACGGCGAAGCTTTGCGCGGCGGCCTCTTTCAAAAACCGTTTGTTTATGAGCGAATTTTCGATGTCGGGGTGAGCTAGAATGATTAAGCTTTTCATATTTTTCCTTTAAAATTTTGTTTTTGGGCGATAAAATTTGCCGCTAAAATCGCAGATAGAACTCCGCTTTGAAATTTCATTTTCAAATTAGCGGCGGAATTCTAAAGCAAAATTTCAAAGCGAAATTTTAATGCCGAAGCTTTGGCGCTTAAATTTTGACGCCGAAATCCGTAGTAAATTTCAGCGCATAAATTTTATATTAAAATTTAGCGCCCAAATACGCCGGAGCCCTATTTCAAACGCCGGCTTGGCGCTTTACTTCCCCGCAGCTAGCAGATCCGCGAGCACCTTTGCCGCGTGATCCTTTGCCTTGACGCTTTTATAGACCTTTAAAATTTTGCCGTCCTTGCCGATCAGAAAGGTCGAGCGCACGATGCCCAGATACTCGCGCCCGTAGTTTTTGCGCACCTGCCACGCGCCGTATAGCTTGGCTACTTCGTGCTGCGGATCGCTCAGTAGGATGTGCTTTAGGCTCTGCTTGGCGATGAAGCCCGCGTGGGATTTGGCGCTGTCGGGGCTGATGCCTACGATCACGCAGTCTGCGGCGATGAAATCATCGTACGCGGCGCTAAATTCGCACGCTTCGGTCGTGCAGCCGGGGGTGTTATCCTTGGGGTAAAAATACAGCGCGACCCTCTTGCCTGCGAAGTCCTTTAGCGCGACGCTCGCTCCGTCGGCGTTTTGCAGCGTAAAAGCGGGTGCTACGTCTCCCGCTTGCAGCGTGATTTTACGCTCGCGATCCTCTGCGCTAAACTCGTCTTCGATCTGTGTTTTTCTCTGCATATCGTGTCCTTTTTTTGAAATTTTCGGGCTCCTAGCCCGAGTTGCGGCTAAATTTTAATCTTTTTTCATAAATTTATCCTTGCTTGGATGAAATTTTGCCCCGCGCCGCAGCTGCACGCGAAACGATCTGCGCGAAGAGGCTTAAATTTAGCGGCTCGTGATATAATTTTGCGCGAGTTAAATTTAAAACCCGCCGCCGCGAGTAAATTTATAAAATTTACGCTCAGTGCGCGCGCAAAGGAGAAAAATGACGCGGCTAAAACTCAGGACCGAAATTTTATGGCGGAAGCGACTTGAAAACGGCCTATTCGGCGGCATCGCGCCCACGCCGGATCCGTTCTGCGCGGACGTATTTTATGTCGCGGACGGCTGGGGCAGCTCTTACGCTTCGATGCGCCTGCGCCGCATGAGCTTTGCTACGGGCGAGGAAACGGCTAGCGCGCTGCTTCGAAACGCTGTGCGCTGCATGCATTTTAGCGCGGACGCGCAGCATATTTTCGCCGTGACCGATAGCAAAATTTACCGCCTGCACAGGAGCTCGCTGCAGATAGAGGAAAAATACGAAAAAGGCGTGCCCAAATACCAGGACTTCGTCGCGGGGGATGAGCAGGACGGGCTTGTTTTGCTAAACCGCTCTGGCGGCAGCGTTGCGGTCTTTAACTACGTGCAGGGCGGCGTGAGCAAAAAGCGGCTAAAGGATGAGGGCTGTCGCCTGCTGCTGCGCGGCAGCGATGGGCGCTACCTTATCGCATCGCCGGTGCGGGGCTGCGTGCAGCGATATGACGTCGCAAAAGGTAGGGTCGAGATACTCTTTGAGGTCGGTACCTTTGATGCCGCGCAGCTTGATAATGCGGGAAATTGGTACTTTCATCCGGCTGTTTATCTCCCCGCTAAAATTTGCGACGGGCGCGGAGAGGGCGCGCGGATGATCCTCTCGGGTAAAATTTTAATGATGGACGTGGACGGGGCACGTAAAGATTGGGATACTGGAGTTAAATTTAAGCAGATGCACCTTAGTGCGGACGAAAAGTCGCTGCTTTTACAGAGCGAAAACGGCATTTGGCGCTTTTTGCCGAGCGTTGGGTGGATAGTAAGCGAGACCCTACTAGACGGGGGCGAGCGGCTGGAGCCCCTTTTTGAGCAGCGGAATTTAATACTTTGCAGCGTAAAAGAGGAGGGCGGACAAAGCCTGATCGCTAGGCGGATTTTGGAGGCTTAGGCGAGCGCGGGAGTTTGCTTTGCGGCGCGCATGTGAAAAATACTTGTAGCATTTTGAGGCACGTTTTTACAGGCGGCGATCGCAAAATTTATTTTTCGCGCCGTATCTAAAAGACGCGAGTAAGGGCCTGTACGCGATACAATTCTATCGCAAACTAAATATATGTGGTTAAATTTAATAGTTGAAAAATTTAAAGAATAGTCGCTGCATCCCTGCTCGCAGCTAAAATTTTATTGAAATTTAGGATTTGAAAATTTAGGGGCGTCGATGCCGCCCCTTGAACGGCTGATTATTTCACGCCGACGATGATTTGAGTAGCTTTGATGATCGCGGTTACTTCGTCGCCGACTGCTAGCGCCAAATTTTTAACGGAGCCGTTTGTGACGATCGCGCTTAGATTCTCACCACCTGCAGTTCTGACATCGATTTCAGCATTGATTGCGCCCTCTTTAACGGCGGTGATTTTGCCTTTTAGCTGGTTCGCAGCACTTAGGCGAAGATCATTTTCTCCCTTTGAAATGATGACATTCGGGGCTTTGAATAAAAATACCGCCTCTTTGCCTGCTTTTAAATCCAAAGTTTTTTCAGAATCAACCGTCACGGTCGCTTTTAGCACGTCGCCGCCTCTGGTTTTAGCTGTGATTAGCGAATTTACCGCACCTGTTTTTACGTCGCTTATCACGACATGAAGCTGATTTCTAGCACTGATTGCCATTGTTTCTCCTTGTAAAAAATTACGAGCAATGTTAGCGGCAAATCCTTAAATGAAATTTAAAAATGCTGCGTGTAAGAAATTAATTTGATTTGTTGCGAATTTATATTAAGCTCACTTTTTAAATTCCTAGCTTGCATTATGAAAAATAGCGTTAAAAAATAGATGAAATTCTAAATTCGCATATATTAAATCGGGTTATTTTCTTTGAAATTTTATTCGCTTTTTATAAAATTCTGCGTTTTTTAGAGTTCTGACGCAAAATTTAGCGTTTGTTTTGCGCACATCCAGATAAAATTTATCGCAAATCGTGCCTGGTAAGGCTTTAAGAGCGCTCCGCTTAAGCCTGTTCGCTGAATTCTATGCCTCGCACATCGGTTTTACGAGTGGGTTTTGGTAGCAAGGCGATTTTACATTTGCTTTAAAATACAGCTAGCGGTGCGCTTTGTGCCAAAATTTCAGTGCACCTTGCTTTGCAGAAAATCGCGCAGAATCATCGCATGATTGCAGTGCTCGTCTTTTGCAGCGTATAGCAACGTGACGACCGGCTCGTTTTTAACCTTTTTCAAAAATTCAGCTACGGCGGGATTTTGCTCAAGTTCAGCTAGGTAAAGCTCCTTAAAATGGGCGAAATTCTCAGGCTTGTGCGCGAAAAGCTTGCGTATTTCGGTGCTAGGCGTTATGTCCTTTGCCCACATATCAAACTCCAGCGCATCTTTTTTTATGCCGCGCGGCCATAGCCTATCGCAAAGCACGCGAAATCCATCCTCTTCCTCTGCGCTCTCATAAACGCGCTTAATCTTAAATTCTGTCATAATCTGTTCCTTTAAATTTGCTAATCTTTGATGAAATAATCGCCGTCGAAGCTTACGAGCGAGTATTTGCGCTCGCTCCCAAGCGCTTCTACGAGCTCAGGCACGCTAAGGAACGTGAGGCTGTCGGCGCCTATAAATTTGCAAATTTCATCCGTGCTCATATTTGCGGCGATCAGCTCGCGCACGCTCGGCGTGTCAATGCCGTAGCGCTCGGGATACTTTAGCTCCGGGCTTGCGATGCACATATGTACGCGCGCCGCGCCCGCATGGCGCAGAAGCTCGACGATCTTTTTGCTCGTGGTGCCGCGTACGATGCTGTCGTCGATCACCGCGACGCTCTTGCCGTGCAGTGCCGCGCCGATCGGATTTAGCTTGAGTTTGACCTTTAAATTTCGCACCTCTTGCGTCGGCTCGATGAAGGTGCGGCCGATGTAGTGGTTGCGCACGATCGCCATCTCAAAAGGGATTTTACTCTCTTGCGCGAAACCCAGCGCCGCCGGCACGCCGCTATCGGGCACGGGCACGACGAAATCGGCTTTTAAATTTTTACATTTTCGCGCGAGCGCAGCGCCCAGTTTTTTTCTGACCTCATATACGTTTTTGCCCTCTACGACGCTGTCTGGGCGCGCAAAGTAGATGTATTCAAACGCGCAAATTCTAGCCTCCGCGGCTTTTAAAATTTCAAGCGAGCTAAACTCGTCCTTGCCCTCTTCGAAGATCACCATCTCGCCGGGCTTTACGTCGCGGACGAACTCGGCTCCTACGAGATCAAACGCGCAGGTTTCGCTCGCGACGATGTAGCCGCCGTCTTTTAGCCTGCCGATGCTAAGCGGACGCACTCCGTAGCGATCGCGCACGGCAAACATCTTCGAGCGGCTTAAAATCAGAAGCGAATACGCGCCCACGCACTGTTGCAGCGCCTCGATGATGCGGTCTTTTAGATGCTCCTGCTTGCTACGGGCGATGAGGTGCAGTATGTTTTCGGTGTCCATGCCGGATTGAAAGATCGCCCCCTCGCTTACGAGCTTGCGGCGAATTTCGTCTTTATTAATCAAATTTCCGTTATGAACGATCGAGATCTCCCCCAAAGCGTAGTTGCCCGCAACGGGCTGCGCGTCCTTTAGGCTATCTGCACCCGCGGTGCCATAGCGGTTGTGACCGATCGCGATGTTGCCCTTTAAAATTTCAAAACTAGTGGGGCTAAAAACCTCCGTCACGAGCCCTGTGGCTTTGATCGTTTTGATATGATGGTTGAAGCTCGAGCTGATGCCGCTTGCCTCCTGGCCGCGGTGCTGCATGGCAAAAAGCCCGTAATACGCGGTTTTAGCCGCACCTTCGGAATTTATGACTCCCACGATTGCGCACATTTTCTAACCTCTTAAATTTTATTTTTTAGAAATTTATCTATATTTTGTTTTATCATTTACGGCTCGCCGTCCGGCATTTTGTCGGCGCCTCATCAAATAGATCGGCTGAAATTTTAAACCTCTCGGCGATATTCGCTCCGCCTTTGGCGTAGCTACCGAATAGTCCGACTTTGTAAATTCCAAAGCTTTCAAGCTCGGGCTTTAGCTCGTGCAAAAAATTTAAAATTTCATCTTTGGTTGGCATTTTATTCTCTTAAATTTAGCCGCAAAGCCTAGATTCCTAAGTAGTCGTCGATACCGTAAAGCCCGATATTTTGGGACGCTAGCCATACTGCGGCCTTTATCGCGCCTCTGGCAAAGGTCGCGCGCGAAGTGGCCGTATGATTTAGCTCGATGAACTCACCCTCGCCGTAAAATCCCACGGTGTGGCGCCCGACTATATCGCCGCCGCGTAGCGACATCACGGCGATCTCGTCCTTGCCCCGCTCGCCGATAAGCCCGTCGCGACCGCTTACGCGCACGTCTTTTAAGTTTAGCTCGCGCGCGCTTGCGGCGCTTTCCGCAAGGCTCATCGCCGTGCCGCTCGGAGCGTCTTTTTTGTGGCGGTGGTGCATCTCTAAAATTTCGCAGTCAAAATCGCGCAGGCTCCTGCTAGCAAGCGCTACGAGCTTGTTTAGTACCGCGACGCCCAGGCTCATATTCGTAGCGTGCAGCACGGGCATCTTCGAGCTGCATTCGCGCAGTAGCCGCTCGCCCTCATCACCTAGGGCTGTCGTGCCGATGCAAAGCGGCTTTGGATGCGAAAGCGCAAATTTCATTAAGCTTATTGCGCCGTCTCGGATCGTAAAGTCTATCACGACGTCGCAGCCGCTAAAAAGCTCGTCGTAGCTGCGGCTTGCGGCGCAGCTTGGCGTATAATCAAGCGGAGCGACCGTGTAGATCACGCTTGCTCGCGCCTGATCGAAATTTTTCAGGCATTCGTAGATCATCGTGCCCATTCTGCCGCTTCCGCCGTGAATTCCTATATTTATCATCGCTCATCCTTTAAATTTAGTCCGCTTAGTATAGCCAAATTTTGCTTACGCTATTTTTCAAGACCCAGGTTTAGCGGGATGAAGCTGTTTTGTTTAAGCTCCGCTTCGCTCGGTTTTTTGATCTCTATGCGAGAGGCGCTTACGCCGCGCTGCACGAGTGCCGATTGTACGGCGGCCGCTCTGGCAAGGGCTAACTCATCAAGACGGGAGCGGGTAAATTTCTGCGCGCTTATCAGCTCCTCCATCGCCTCATCGCCGCTAGCTTTGATGCCGTATTTGACCTTAAGCGCCGCTATGGCTTCATCCGTGGAGAGCCCTTGTTTATTGGACATCAGCGTGATAGTGTTTTGCAGCGAGCGCCTTTGAAACTCGTGAGTATCGAGCTTTTCGTTATATGCGGAGTTTAGAATGATCTTAAGTTCGGGTTTGGCTTTTGCAACCTTGGCTAAATCGTCGATTTTAGAGCTTTCGCTAATTAAAATTTCGCTGCTCGCCGCCTCAAAATCGATACTTTCCAGCTTTTTCGTATCCACGCCCGCGATCTTTCCCATAAATCTAAACGGGCTTAACACGATGTCCGAGAGCAGCTTTTTGATCGCGCCCCAAACGAGCGCGCTGTAGCTAAATTTCGGATCATTCATCGCGCCGCTTAGAGGCAGGTTAATATCAATCTGATCGTCGCTGTCCTTTAGGATCGATACCGCTAGCCCGATCGGAAGGCTCAGCGCGTTCTTGCTCTGCACCTCTTTGCCAAGCTCGAAGCGGTCTAAATTTAGATCATTGCTTGCGTTTAGCTTGCCGTCTTCGATTTTGTAGGCAAGTTTTAAATTTAACTTACCGCCTGCGATTTCGTTGCCGATATATTTGGCGGTATAGGGCGATGCGGGCGCAAGCGGGATCTCCTTTAAAACGACGTTTATATCGCTTTTACGTTTAAAATCCAGCGGATAGGCGCGCGCCGTGATGCTTGCCAGCCCGCTTCCGCTTACGAGCGAGCTAAACTTAATATCCGCCGCTCGCTTCGGGCTGATCTCACTGATACTTGCTTTCATATCGCTGATGCGCAGTTTAAAGGGCGCTGCTAGGCTCTCATCGGTGAAATTTAAACTTCCGCCGCTAAGCGAGATATTCTTTGCGCTCCACGCAAAGTTTGCCCCGTTTTTTGCGGATCTGCTAGGCGCAGCTTGGGCGGGCTTT
Source organism: Campylobacter gracilis (assembly GCF_018374135.1). GTDB lineage: Bacteria > Campylobacterota > Campylobacteria > Campylobacterales > Campylobacteraceae > Campylobacter_B > Campylobacter_B gracilis_A. The sequence continues at coordinate 64,429 of NZ_JAHAFS010000010.1, forward strand.
GCGGCCTGCTTTGCCTGCGCGGCGGGCTTTATCAGCGAAGTTAAATTTAAACGTCCGTCTTTATTTAGCGAGATATTTGCCGCGGGCGAACCAAGGGCGATCTTATTTAGCGTGAGGGAGTTTGGGCTCAGCGCGATTTGCGCGACATTCAGCGACGCAAGGGAGAAAATTTTATCTCTGCCCGAGCTTAGCGCCAAGCCCTTGCCCGATAGCTTCGCTTCGAGTGAGAAGGCGTTTGAAAGCTTCAGCTGCCCTTGCGTAGCGAGCTCGCCGGCGATGGAGCCCGTGATAAATTCCGCTGCATATCTGTTAAAGACGCCCAAGTTCGGCGCCTTTAGGCTGAAGCTCACGCCTACGTTAAGCGGCGCGATGCTGGCCTTGCCGTCCGCGCTAGCCGTGATTTCGCCCGTGATAAGGCTAGCTTTGATACCAAAAGGCTCGGCAAAATTCGAGCTTAGCCCGCTTAGCGTGGCGCTGAAATCTTTGATCTCGTGCACGTCGTTTTTAACGATAAAGCTCTCGCCGATCTTAGCCTTTGCGCCCGTTATGGAGGCCTCGCCGATCTTAAATTTTAAAGCGGGGCTTTTGGAGGGCTTTTTAGAATCCGAATTTGCGCCGCTTGCCGTAGAATTTGCATCCGCTTGACTTACGGCGTTAGAGCTTGCCGTTTTTTTGAAGCTCGCAGGATTTTTAGAGATCGCGCTTAAAATCGCCAGATCGTTTATGCTTTTGGCGCCGTTAACGCCCACTTCCGAATTGAAAAACGGCGCGTTTAGTAAAATTTTATCCACGTCCAGATTGAGATCCGCTACGTTAAATTTCACTCCCTGCACGCCGAAGCTTTCAAATCCGCTAAAAATTCCGTTTTTATTTGCGATTTTGGAGTTTGAAATTTTAGCAAACTTCAGGCTTACGCCGTTTTGCGCGCCATCTTTGTCGTAGCTAAATGCGCCCAGCTCGGTCGCGGCGAGTGAAATTTTGTCGCTACGCGCTAGCGTAATCTGCGTATCCGCAATATTAAAGGCGCCAAAGCCCGTATGAAGGGCTGTATCGTTACCTTTGGCGTTAAATTTTAAGAAATTTTCCGTGATTTTAGTGTCGTTTGAAACGACCGAAATTAGCGGGTTTGCAAAGCTTGAGCGGTTTAGATCTACGCTTTTTACGGCTGAGTTTATCCGCAAGTTCGCGCCTGTTTTATTAAAATCCAGCGCAAAATCCACAACCTGCGCCCCCTCAAAGCCCGTGGAAATTTTGGTTTCATTCATATCGTATTTTGCGCCCGAAAGTAGCACCTGCGGGATCGCTACTGCGCCTGAAATTTCATCCGAAACGCCCGTATTTAGGCCAAAGCTCGGGATTTTTAGCGAGCCAAGCGAAATTAAGTTTTGATCTTGCAAAATTTCTAGGCTCTCAAGCTCGAGCTTTGAGTTTTCAAGCGCAAATTTTATATTTTCATCAAGGCTCAATCGGTAATTCAGCTCAGCCGAAAGAAAGCCGTTTTTAAGCCGCACGCCGCTAGGATCGAGGTACGATAGCCAAAACGGATCGATTTTCAGCCGTTTAAGATCTATTTTGCCGTGCAAGCGCAGAGGCGCTAGATCGATGGCTCCATCGAAACTCAGCGAGTCGTATGTGCGCGAAACCGCGCTTAGATCGTGCTCGCCGATCGTTTCGTCTTTTAAGTTTAAGCCGTTGATCTCATAATTTAGATCGGTCGAGATGAGCGAAAACGGCCTTTTTAGGGAGTTATCGACGTATCCTAGAGAGCCGCGCTCGATCTTAAAATTATTCAGCGTGACGTTGAAGCTGGAGTTTTCATCCTTGCTTTCGCTCTTTTGCTCCGAAAGTAACGGCTCAAAATTGAAGGTGCCATTTTGCTCACGCTCGACATGGAATTTAGGCGATTTTAGGTGCAAAATTTCTACCGCGAGAGTCTTTTTAAAAAGCTTTGAAAAACCGATTTTTAAATTTATCTCATCGGCGCTAAACAGCGGCTTAAAAGTGCTAAGCTCCGGCTTTGTGACGTTTAGCTCGTAGGTAAAGGGGTTAAATTTAGCATCCTGCACGCTAAAGCTTGCTCTGCCTTCTAAAATTTTAGGCAGCGCCTTTTCGATAAAAAGCGGCACGCCGAAAAAGCCCGCAAGCACGTAAAACAGCGCAAATCCACCTACGCCGAAAGCAAACTTACGCCAGTGTTTTATAAAAAAATTTTTCATTTTTCCGCTCATTAATTTTGATAGCGTAAAATTATATCCAAAATTTCGTGCAAAGGGTTAAAATTTGCTGGTTCACATCTGCTGCTCGGTCGATTGCGATTATTTTTTGCGCCGCTTAAAAGAGCTCACGCAAGAGCCGCTAATATGCTATTTCTACGATCCAAACATACATCCCTACGGCGAATACGTTCTTAGAATGCACGACTCAAAGCGGGTTTGCGAGAATTTGGGGATTAAATTTATCCCGGGCGAGTATAATTTTCAGGGCTGGCTACAGGGTGCGCGCGGGCTTGAAAACGAGCCTGAAAAGGGCTCGCGCTGCGAGTTTTGCTTTGATTTTCGCATGCAAAAAACGGCCGAGCTCGCGCTAAGCCTAGGCGAGCGCAAAATCACTACGACTCTTTTAATGAGTCCCAAAAAATCTCACTCTCAGCTTTGCGGCTCGCTGCAGCGCATTTGCGAGCGCTACGGGCTAGAGTTTATCGCGCCGGATTTTCGCAAAAACGGCGGCACGAACGAGCAGTTTGCGCTAGCGAAAAAAGACGCGCTGTATCATCAAAACTACTGCGGCTGTATCTATGCGCTCGCGGCACAGCGAAATGATCAGCGAAAGACCGAGCAGGATTTCGGCGGAATTTTGGCGGCGGATTTTAGGCGAAATTTAGCCCCCGACGCCGAAATTTACGAGCTAATGTCGCCGATCGATAGGCAAATCTTGCCCGCTTCGGTAGAGGAGAAGCTGAAATTTTATAAAAAGCTTTGCTCGCTCGAAAAAAATGGGGTGAAATTTAGCGTGCTGCGCGATCGGTTTTTAAACTACCGCTTGTTGCGCGCATGGATTAAATTTGACGGCGAGGTCGTGCCTTCGTTTGTGCTATTTGGCTCGCATTTTACGCGCGAAAACGTGAAGTTTAGCGTGGAGCGAGAGTGCGAAATTTTTTGCAGCGATAAGGGGGAGATTAAAATTTTAAGTCTAGCGAAATTTAACGAAATTTCAAGATCAAATTTCAAAAGCGTATCCGAAATGCTAAAAAAACCGCCGAGTCTCGCACGCCAAAATAAAGCTCGCGCCGCCCTGTGCGCTGCGGGCTCGCTCTCGCCGATCATCGTCACGGACGAGATAAGAGGCGCCAAAGTTCAAATTTACGGGCTCTCGCGCATATTTTTAGACGTTAGGGAAATTTTAGTAAGAATTTGATAAAATTGCAAGATTTTTAAATAAAGGCAGATAATGATAGATATAAACGAAATTCTCTCCATCCTACCTCATCGTTTTCCGTTTTTGCTGATAGATCGCGTCGAAGAGCTCAGCATAGGCGAAAGCATCAAGGCCTATAAAAACGTAACCTACAACGAGCAGATCTTTCAGGGCCACTTCCCGGGGCACCCGATCTATCCGGGCGTAATGATTATCGAGGGCTTAGCACAGGCAGGCGGCGTGCTGGCGTTTAAAAGCATGGAGAAAGACGGCATCGATCTAAGCGACAAGGTCGTGTATTTTATGAGTATCGACAACGCTAAATTTAGAAGCCCGGTTCGCCCCGGCGACAAGCTTGAGTATCGCATCAGCGTAATCAAACACCGTGGACGCATCTGGGTGCTAAAGGGCAAAGCCTACATCAACGACGGCGTCACATTGGCCGCGCAGGCGGAACTTCAAGCGATGATAATGGATAAATGATGGCTAAAGTTCACCACACGGCGATCATCGAGGATGGCGCGCAGATCGGAGCCGAAGTAACGATCGAGCCGTATGCTTTCGTAAGCGCGCAAGCCAAAATTGGCGACGGCTGCACGATCAAGCAGGGCGCGCGCATCATCGGCGATACTCAAATCGGCGAGAACTCCAAAATTTTTTCATACGCTATCGTGGGTGAAATTCCGCAGGATATGAGCTTTGAAGATGGCGAGCGCACGGGGCTAATCATCGGCAAAAACGCTACGATACACGAGTTTTGCACGATCAGCTCGGGCTCGCATAAGGGCGACGGATTTACGCGCATCGGCGATAATCTATTTATGATGGCGTATTGCCATATCGCGCACGACTGCATGCTGGGCAGCAACATAATCCTAGCCAACAACGCCACGCTCGCAGGCCACGTCGTAATGGGCGATTATGCCGTTATCGGTGGGCTTACCCCCGTGCATCAGTTCGTTCGCATCGGCGAGAGCTGCATGATCGCAGGGGCTAGCGCGCTTAGTCAGGACGTGGTGCCGTTTTGCCTAGCCGAGGGCAACCGCGCCTATATCCGCGGGTTAAATTTAACGGGCATCCGCCGCCGCTTCGATAAAGAGACGGTCGAGACGATAAATCGGGCGTATAAATTTTTATTTAACCAAGGCAGGGGCTTAAAGCAGCAGGCGCAAATTTTATTAAACGAAACGAGCGATCAAAACGTGCGCAAGATGTGCGAGTTTATAATCAACACAAAACGCGGAATTCCGCTAGATAAGGGTAAAATTTAATGGCAAATAAGTGCAGTTTTTGCGGTGAGACGGGCGCGGACGGACGTCGTATCTATCCTAACGACGACGGTACGGCGGCTATCTGCAGCTATTGTATCGATATGGCATACGCCGCCATCCACGGCAGCGAGGGCCAAAATGAGGCGATACAAAATCAAAATAAAGAGATTGATTTCGAAGCTATCAAGCCAAAGGCGCTGATGGAAGTGCTAAATCGCTATGTCATCGGTCAGGAGCGCGCTAAGAAAATTTTTAGCGTCGGCGTTTACAACCACTATAAAAGAATTTTCAGACAGACCGACGCAAAGGGTGACGATACCGAAATTTCAAAATCAAATATCTTGCTTATCGGCCCTACCGGCAGCGGCAAGACGCTTATGGTGCAGACCTTGGCGAAATTTTTGGATGTGCCGATCGCCATTAGCGACGCTACGAGCCTAACGGAAGCGGGCTACGTCGGCGAGGACGTAGAAAACATCCTCACCCGCCTTTTGCAGGCTGCCGACGGCGACGTAGAGAAGGCGCAGCGCGGTATCGTATTCGTAGACGAGATCGATAAGATCGCGCGAATGAGCGAAAACCGCAGCATCACGCGCGACGTAAGCGGTGAAGGGGTACAGCAAGCGCTTCTTAAGATCATCGAAGGAAGCGTCGTAAATATCCCTCCAAAGGGCGGCCGCAAGCATCCAAATCAGGACTTCATCCAGATCGATACTACTAATATCCTATTCGTCTGTGGCGGTGCGTTCGACGGGCTAAACGAGATCATCAATCGCCGCATCGGGCAGAACGTGCTCGGATTTAACCAAACCAAGCGTAGCAAGAAAGAGAGCTTAAATTTACTAAATATGGTCGAGGCTGACGATCTGGTGCATTACGGCATAATCCCCGAGCTCATCGGGCGCTTGCACGTAGTAGCTACGCTAAATGAGATCGACGAAAAGGCGATGGTTAGAATTTTAACCGAGCCGAAAAACGCGATCTTAAAACAATATCAAAAGCTCTTTGCGATAGACGGCGCAAATTTAAAATTTGACGACGACGCGCTAAGGGAGGTCGCGAGCCTTGCGATTAAGCGCAAAACGGGCGCGCGCGGACTTCGCAGCATAATCGAGGAGATAATGATCGATATTATGTTCGATCTGCCTGAGCTTAAGGGCTATGACGTCATCATCTCAAAAGAGGTCGTAGACGGCGTCTCCAAGCCGATACTTGTAAAACAAAATTTAACTGCATAAAGGGGATAAATGTTACTTGATTCGATTCTAGGATTATTTTCAAGGGATATGGGCATCGATCTAGGCACGGCAAACACGCTCGTGCTGCTAAAAGATAAAGGCATCATCATCAACGAGCCGAGCGTCGTCGCGGTACAAAACGAGCGCTACGGCAAGCAAAGGATCATCGCCGTAGGCGCCGAGGCTAAAGAGATGCTCGGGCGCACTCCGGGCGATATCGAAGCGGTGCGCCCGATGAAGGACGGCGTTATTGCGGATTTTGATATGACAGAGAAGATGATTAGATATTTCATCGAAAAGACCCACAAGCGCCGCTTTTTCGTAAGTCCGCGCATCATCATCTCGGTTCCTTACGGACTAACTCAGGTCGAGCGTAAAGCCGTGCGCGAAAGCGCGATGATAGCGGGTGCGCGCGAGGTTTATCTAATCGAAGAGCCGATGGCTGCGGCAATCGGTGCGGGACTTCCCGTAAATGAAGCGCGCGGCTCGCTGGTCGTGGATATCGGCGGCGGTACCACCGAGATCGGCGTCATCTCTTTGGGCGGTATCATCAGCGCTAAATCCGTTCGCGTCGCGGGCGATAAGATCGACGCAAGCATCGTTAATTACGTCAAAGAAAAATATAGTCTACTTATTTCGGAACGCGCGGCTGAGGAGATTAAGATCAAGATCGGTACGGCGGTGCAGCAGCAAAAAGATCTTACATACACGGTCAAAGGAAAAGACCAGATCAGCGGGCTTTTAAGCTCGGTCGATCTTACGAGCGAGGACGTTAGAGAGGCGATCAAAGACTCAATCAGAGAGATTGCAGATGCGTTAAAATTTGTCCTTGAAAGCATTCAGCCGGAAGTCGCCGCCGACATCGTCGAAAACGGCGTCGTGCTAACGGGCGGCGGTGCGCTCATTCGCGGATTAGATAAATATCTAAGCGACACCGTAAAGCTTCCGGTTTTCGTCGCGGACGAGCCGCTGCTTTGCGTCGCAAACGGCACGGGAAAAGCCCTAGAAGAGATCAAATCGCTAAAACAAGCGGCAAATGACTAATCTCAAACTCCTTCTCGTCGCGGTTTTGTTGGTAGCCGTTTCGCTAACGTTCGGCTCGTATATTCACGGCAAGTTCGTAGGCTTTGCGGGGGGAATTTTAGAGATCTATTACGGCGTGAGCGATCGAGTAAAAAGCGCCGTTAGCGAGCATTTTAACCAAGCCGAGACGATCAAAGTTTTGCGCGAGGAAAACGCTGAACTAAAAAAATCGGCGATGCTGCTTAGTACGTTCGCAGGCGAGCTGAATAAAATTTTGATCGATAAAAACAGCTCCATTTATGAGCCCAAAGTCCAGCTCGTAAAGGCACTGAGCTACGCGAATCTAAACGACTACAACAAATTCTTCGTAAATTTTGAAAATTTTAACCCAAACAAAATTTACGGCCTCATCAGCGAGGGCAAGACCGCGGGAATTTTAGTAAATAAAGACGGGCGCCCGCTTGCGATCTTGCAGCGCGACGAAAAGAGCAACTTCTCCGTTTTCATAGGCGACGCTCAAATTCCGGGCGTCGCAGGCGGCGAAAAAAACGAGCTCGTGGTTAGATATATCCCGCAATGGCTCGATCCCAGGGTGGGCGACGAGGTCTTTACGAGCGGGAAAGATGAAATTTTCTTTGCCGGCGTGCCGGTAGGTAAAGTCAAAGAGATTCAAAACGGAAAGTTATACAAAAGCGCCGTACTGGAGCCGTACGTAAATCCGAGTATGCCGGCGTTTTTGTATGTCGTTACAAAGGAAAATTGATGCCCAAAAGAGATGATATTAAGACGATTTTGCTGATCGGCAGCGGTCCGATCGTAATCGGTCAGGCGTGCGAGTTCGATTACAGCGGCACGCAGGCGGCTAAGACGCTAAAGAGCCTCGGATATCGCGTAGTGCTAATAAACTCTAACCCCGCCACCATTATGACCGATCCTGATTTTGCCGACGCTACCTATATCGAGCCGATCACCAAAGAGAGCATTTTGCGCATCATAAAGCGTGAGAGCGTCGATGCGATCCTACCTACGATGGGCGGACAGGTCGCGCTAAACGTCGCGATGGAAGCTTACGAAAGCGGCGAACTAGCGGGGGTGAAATTTCTAGGCGCCAAGCCTGAAGCGATAAAAAAGGGCGAGGATAGAGTGAAATTTAAAGAGGCGATGATTAAGATCGGAATGGATCTGCCTAAATCCAAATACGCCTACAATATCGAAGAGGCGATGGCTGCGGCGAATGAGATCGGCTTTCCGCTCATTATCCGCGCAAGCTACACCCTAGGCGGCGCAGGCAGCGGCGTAGCATACAATATCGACGAGTTTAAAGAGGTCGCGCAAAATGGGCTAGACGTGAGCCCGATAAATGAAATTTTGATCGAAGAGAGCCTGCTTGGATGGAAAGAGTTCGAAATGGAGGTGATCCGCGATCATAAGGACAACTGCATCATCGTCTGCTCAATCGAAAATTTCGACCCGATGGGGGTGCATACGGGCGATTCTATCACGGTTGCGCCCGCTCTTACGCTTACCGACAAAGAATACCAGGCGATGCGCGACGCGAGTTTTAAAATTTTACGCGAGATCGGCGTGGATACGGGCGGCTCAAACGTGCAGTTTGCGGTAAATCCGCAAACGGGGCGGATGATCGTCATCGAGATGAACCCGCGCGTAAGCCGCAGCTCGGCTCTCGCGTCCAAAGCTACGGGCTATCCGATCGCCAAGGTAGCTACGATGCTAGCGGTAGGCTTTAGCCTGGATGAGATCAAAAACGACATCACCGGCACGCCCGCAAGCTTTGAGCCGGTGATCGATTATATCGTGACTAAAATTCCGCGCTTTGCGTTTGAAAAATTCCCCGGCGCAAACCCCTATCTAGGCACTGCGATGAAAAGTATCGGCGAGGTGATGGCGATCGGGCGCAGCTTTAAAGAGAGCATTCAAAAGGCGCTGTGCTCGCTGGAGAAGGGCTACTTCGGCTTCGTGGAATTAAATTTAAGCGAGAAGGATCTTATTTTCGGGCTTCGCAACGCGCAGCAAGATAGAGCTTTATATATCGCCCAGGGCTTTAGAGCGGGTATGAGCGTGGATCAAATTTACGAGCTTAGCAAGATCGACCGCTGGTTTTTGAGCCAGATCGAGCAGATCGTAAAATTTGAAGAGCGCATCGATATGGAGATCATCAACGACGCGGCGCTTCTAAGACAGGCCAAGAGCTGGGGCTTTAGCGATAAGATGATCGCAAATTTAATCAACAAAAAGGACAATCTGGGCCTTACGCAAAACGACATCCATTTTGCCTGCGTCAGACAGGGCATCAGCCTTGAATACAACGAAGTAGATACCTGTGCTGGCGAGTTTGCGGCGCTTACTCCGTATCTGTACTCCAGCACCAACATAACGCCCGCCATTGCAAGCCGTAAAATTTCAAAAGATAATAAAAAGGTCCTCATCATCGGCGGCGGTCCGAATCGCATCGGGCAGGGCATCGAGTTTGACTACTGCTGCGTGCACGCCAGCTACGCTCTGCGCGATATGGGGATTACCACGATAATGTATAACTGCAACCCCGAAACCGTCAGCACCGACTACGACACGAGCGATATTTTATACTTCGAGCCGATCGATTTCGAGCACGTTAGAGCGGTCATCGAGGCCGAGAACCCCGACGGCGTGATCGTGCATTTCGGAGGCCAAACGCCGCTAAAGCTCGCCAAGCGCCTAAGTACCGTGGGAGCCAAGATCATCGGCACGAGCGCGCGCACGATAGACGTAGCGGAAGACCGCAAAAAATTTAGCGAGTTTATCGCAAGTATCGGCGTCAAACAGCCCAAAAACGATACCGCTATAAGTGAAGCCGAGGCGATCGAAAAGGCTGCTGCTATCGGCTATCCGGTGCTCGTGCGCCCTAGCTACGTGCTCGGGGGTCGCGCGATGCGGCGCGTGCATAGCGAAGCCGAGCTTAGGCAGTATATGAGCGAGGCGGTGCGCGTGAGCGATCACTCACCGGTGCTTATAGATAAATTTTTACTTGACGCGACCGAGCTTGACGTCGATGCGATCTGCGACGGGCGCGACGTGTATATCGGCGCGATAATGGAGCATATCGAAGAGGCGGGCATTCACAGCGGCGATAGCGCTAGTATCTTGCCGCCGCTTAGTCTAAGCGCGGAGATGATCGATCTGGTAAGTCGCCAAACCAAAGAGATCGCGCTAAATCTTGGCGTCGTGGGGCTTATGAATATTCAATTCGCTATTTTTGAAAACGAGCTTTACATCATCGAGGTAAATCCGCGCGCGAGCCGCACCGTGCCGTTTGTAAGCAAGGCGAGCGGAATTCCGATGGCTAAGGTTGCTACCCGCGTAATGTGGCAAGGCGGTCTGCGCGAGGCTTTGAAATTTTACGATGAATTCGGCGTGCTGGTCGAAGAGAAGGGAATTTTAAAGCCGCGTATTAAAAACCATATCTGCGTCAAAGAAAGCGTCTTTCCTTTCAACAAGCTTGCAGGCGCGGATCTGATCCTGGGGCCTGAGATGAAAAGCACCGGCGAGGTGATGGGTATCGGCGAAAATTTCGCCAAGAGCTTTGCCAAATCGCAAATCGGCGCGAGCAATGCGCTTCCAAGCGGCGGCAAGGTATTTTTGTCGCTAGCTGATCATGACAAACCGCGAGCCGTAGAGCTTGCACGCGCGTTTACGGATGCGGGCTTTAGTATCGCCGCTACGAGCGGCACTCACAAGCTGCTGGGCGAAAACGGCGTAGAGTGTGAGTTTGTCTATAAAATCAGCGAGGGTCGCCCAAATATTGAGGACAAACTCAAAAACGGCGAAATTTCGCTCGTCATCAACACCAGCGATAGTAAATCAAACTCTACCGACGCCGCGAAGATCCGCCAGAGCGTGCTGCGTTTTAGGCTGCCGTATTTTACGACGATGAAGGCGGCGATCGCCGCTACGCGCTCGATCTGCTCGATAAAGGACGAATCCGCGCTTGAAGTTAAAACGCTGCAGGAGTATCTAAGCGGTAGGTAGCATCTTAAAATAATCATAGAATTTAATGATTGAGTAGTTTGGCTTAGTGGTTAAATTTTACGATTTAAAATTCTAGGGATATGAATATATAAGTCAAAATAAGCTTTTGTAGTGTATATTAGATATATCAGATATTAAAATCCTCGTCGTCGACACAGCTCATCGTTCATTACCATTGAGAAGAGCATCTCGTTATCGAGATAATATGTCTGATAAATATATTTAATGCCAGCATCTTTTGCTTTCGAGCCATCACTCAAGCTCATATTAAGAATTCTACAGCTCCTATCTACTATATCGGAGTTATTTTTGTTGTTATGAAGAAATATACTATATAGCCTTTGCTTATATTTTTCTCTATCTATATTTGGTGCAGTAATATGAAATGTGTATTTGATCGTTATAGTATCACTTTTACAGACTAAAATAGGGAACATAGTAGCAATTTCACCAACCTCTTGTTTTAAATCATAATCACTCATGATCTGAACTGCAATATTTTGATTGCATCCGTCATTAGCAAATGAAATGCTGATCCCCAATAAAAGAAAAAATATTGTTTTACGCATTTTGTGGCCCTTCTGTTATTTGCATATATTTTCCACGCTATGGTTACTAAATAAATTTTTAGATAATTCAATAATCATATTTTTTGCAAAAATTATCATCTACCATAACTATATAAAAAGGCTCGTTGTTGCCAAAAAAGTATATAAAATTTGTTTTTCGGTTTAAACCTAAATTCTGAAAGGTATCTAAATTAAAACAGATTGAATCAGCTGCGATTTTATCGAGTGTCCCCTTTGCTCTTAAATACGCAGCTTCTTTTTTAGATATGTTTTGAGATCTTTTTAAATCAGTACCGACCATCATCGTACTATTTTCGCAGAAAAAACCAATATACGCTTTTTGTTCTTGCGATAACGAATTAATAGTTACTAGAAACTTTTTTACCTCTTCGTTATCACATGCATCATAAGCGAACGAAGCGCCGATCGTCAATATAAGAGAAAATATTATTTTGCGCATAGCGTAAAACCTTAAAATTATTTATCAGCAGAAAATTCGCGCAAGCTCGCTAAAGTTTTACCTCGTTGCTCGTTAAACTCAACGCATATTTCTAAAGCATTAGAGAATTTTTCAAATGCGGTTTTTAGTTTATTTGTATCTTCATTGTTACAACAAAACGACGTTAATTGCTTATCTCCCATATAGATATCTACTGAATTTTGCGGATATTGTGAATTCTCCATCTTTGTAATTCTTAGTTTTATTCCCTCAGAATATTGGGTGACGATGTTCATAACTTCAGACTTATCCGCTCTTTCTTTGATGATTAGTTTCAAAGTGATTTCCTTATTTAAAATTTAAATTATGATACCCCCCCTACAAAATGCTTAAATTTAGAAATATTAATTTTAAATTTTTATTGCGTTTGTCAATAATTTTTATATCAAAGCATAGAGTAAATGAGAGCTTTAACGCTTAGATTGGTAGTTAATTCGTAAGCCGGTATTGAAGTAGATATCGGATATAGAAATTTATATAAATCTTGGTAATTAAAGATTTTTCTAAAAGTTTTAAAGCCTCAACAAATTATACCGTCATTTACTTACAAACTCGGTAAAATCACTGATTATTATCGCTAGGCACCTTTAAAATTTGAACTAAATTTCACGTTTTTAGAATTCTTATTAAAACTGAATGCCATTAAGGCTGCTAATTTATATTTTTTCGTGATAGCATATCTTAAAATTCCGATTAAATTTAACGCGGCATCGGATTTTAAAATTTACCGCCTTTTTTGTACTTTAACTCTTGGAGAGGTTTTTGCACCTTGCGATTTTGCCTGCGGACGCTCGATAATGCGAATATTAGCGTTTGAGCGGAGTCTGTCGTTAAACTCGGTGATTGCCTTTTTGCGCTCAGAGGTCACGTAGCCTTCGATCGCCTTTTCTTGCACGCTGTCAAAATCAAGCGTACGAAGCCCTTTTTTGTCATTTACATAAAACATCTCATATCCGTTGCGCGTAGGGATGATCGGCGAAAATTTGCCCTGTTCGACGTTCGTGACGATGTATTTTAGCCCCTCGTCCATTTGATTGGCCTTGAGGGTTCCCTTCATCACATACACGTCGCTTGGGCGGAGCTTTGGATTTGCGCGAATCTTATCGAGCGGAGCTTGTGATTTTGCGATGTAGCGGGTGAGCGTGATGCTATCGAAGGTTGTAAATAATGAGCTATTTTGGCTATAAAATTTTTTAACATTTTCGGGGGTCGTGCGGTGCTGTACGTCTGCGAATATCGAGCCGTAGAGCTTTTCTTCAAGCAGTGTGCGGCGGATATTTGCTTTAAAGTCATCGTAGTTTATACCTTGCTTTTGCACGGCGGTTTTGAGCTGGTCTAAGCTAAGCTTATTTTGATCGGCGATTGCTTTGAGCCTCGCGTCGATCTCCGCGTCATTTACCGCGATACCGCGACGTTTAATCTCGGATTGTTGCAGCTTTTGCCCTATTAAAATTTCCATCGCGGCTTGCGGCGAAGCACCCGTTAGTTTTTGAACTTTGGCTAGTTCGTAGCCGGTGATGGGCTCATTATCTACCACGGCGATGACGCCGTTTACTACTTCGGCATTTGCACAAACAGCACATATCATTGCGGAAAAAAGCAGTTTCTTTATCATTTTTAACCTTTATTTAGTCTTTTTGCTTTATAATTACAAGATCGCGATTATAACATTAAATGGTAATTTTTGCAAAGGAATTTTATGATAGTAACTCGTTTTGCGCCGAGTCCTACGGGATATTTACATATCGGCGGACTTAGAACGGCGCTTTTTAGTTATCTTTACGCTAGGGCAAACGGCGGCAAATTCCTGCTGCGTATTGAGGACACTGATCTGAAGCGCAATTCGCAGGAGGCTGCTAAGGCGATCGAGGAAGCCTTTAAGTGGTGCAATCTAGACTATGACGGGCAGATCGTGTATCAAAGCTCGCGCTTTGATCTTTACAAACAATACGTCCAAAAGCTGCTAGATGAGGGCAAGGCATACAGATGCTATATGAGCAAGGATGAGCTGGATGAGCTGCGCGCGCAGCAAGAAGCTCGCAAAGAGCGTCCTCGCTACGATAATCGCTATCGCGATTTTACCGGCACGCCGCCTGCTGGGATCGAGCCCGTAATCCGCATCAAATCCCCGCTTAGCGGCACGATAGAATTTAACGACGGCATCAAGGGCGAGATAAAATTTAACGCCGCCGATATTCTGGACGATTTCATCATCGCGCGCTCCGACGGCACGCCTACGTATAACTTTACGGTCGTGATAGACGACGCGCTGATGGGCGTCACAGACGTGATCCGCGGCGACGATCATCTAAGCAACACCCCGAAGCAGATCGTGCTGTATAACGCGCTAGGCTTTAAAATCCCGAAATTTTATCATGTCGCGATGATCAACGGCACCGACGGCAGCAAGCTAAGTAAGCGCCACGGCGCTACCGACGTGATGGAGTACAAGCGCATGGGCTATCTGCCGCAAGCTCTGCTAAATTTCTTAGTACGTCTGGGCTGGAGCCACGGGGATGATGAAATTTTTAGCATGGAGGAGATGAAGCGATACTTTAATCCTAACCATATCAGCAAGAGCGCTAGCACCTTCAACCAAACCAAGCTCGAGTGGCTAAATGCGCATTATATTAAAAACTCGGGCGATGATGAGCTTGTCTTGCAGCTTGTGGAATTCGGCGTCGATATCCGCTCGCACGCGAAAAAACATCTCATCTCCCAGCAGTACAAACAACGCGCAAAAACGCTAGTGGAGATGGCTGAGGGCATTAAGGTTCTTCTAAACCGCCCGAGCTGCTACGACGAGAAGGTGTATAAGAAATTTGTAACCGAAAGTTCGCTAAGCTTACTCGCAAAATTTGCGGATACTCTAAGCGCAAATTTAAATGCAAAGGAGTGCGAGGAAAGGACGATGGGGTTTTTGGACGCAAACGGCGCCAAGCTAAAGGATCTTGCCCAGCCGCTACGCGTTGCGATCACGGGAGGAAGCGTAAGTCCGTCGATTTTTGAAATTTGTGAAATTTTAGGAAGCGACGAAGTTAAAACGAGAATTTCAAATTTAATCAAAAAAGGATTATAAAATGGCTAAAGTAAACGTTGAAGCGGCTTTGAAGTACCACATAGGCGGTAAAATCGGAACGAATGTAAAAACGCCCTGCGCTACGGCGGAGGATTTGGCGCTTGCATATACGCCGGGCGTCGCGGAGCCTTGCAAAGTGATCGAAGGTGATCACGAGGCTGCGTTTAAATACACGAATAAAGCCAATCTCGTAGCTGTTATTACTAATGGCACGGCGGTTTTGGGTCTCGGAGATATCGGCGCAATCGCTGGAAAACCCGTAATGGAGGGTAAGGCGGTTTTGTTTAAAAAATTCGGCGGCGTCGATGCCTTCGATATCGAAATCGATGAAAAGGACCCTAAAAAGATAATTGAAATTTGCAAAGCGATAGCGCCTACGTTCGGCGGTATAAATTTAGAGGATATCAAAGCTCCCGAGTGCTTCGAGATCGAGCGCGAGCTACAAAAAGCCGTCGATATCCCCGTCATGCACGACGATCAGCACGGTACCGCGATGATTACGGGCGCAGGGCTAATCAATGCAGCCCTCATCAGCGGCAAAAAGATCGAGGATATGAAGATCGTAGTCAGCGGCTCGGGCGCTGCTGGCATAGCGTGCGCAAAGATGTATCGTAATTTAGGCGCCAAACATATCATAATGCTCGATTCCAAAGGGGTGATCCATAAGGGTCGCACCGATCTTACCGAGCAAAAGAAAGAATTTGCCCTAGATACCGCAGATCGCACGCTAGAGGATGCGATGAAAGGCGCGGATATGTTTTTAGGACTTAGTAAGCCGGGCGTTTTAACCAAAGAGATGGTAAAGACTATGGCACCGCATCCAATCATTTTTGCGCTTGCAAATCCTGTACCGGAAATTTATCCAAGTGAGGTCGAGGAAGTAAGAAACGACGTGATCGTAGGTACGGGTAGAAGTGACTTTGCAAATCAGATCAATAACGTTTTGGGCTTTCCGTATATCTTCCGCGGCGCGCTTGACGTAAGAGCCAAAAAGATTACCGAAAATATGAAAATTGCTGCCGCTCGCGCGATGGCGGATCTTGCTCGTGAAGAGGTTCCTGCAGAAATCCGCAAGATGCTGGGCAAGGATAACTTAAAATTCGGCAAAGACTACGTGATCCCAAATCCTTTCGATCCACGCGTATTTGCCGTGATCTCGACGGCGGTTGCAAAAGCTGCGGTAGATGACGGCGTGGCTCGCGTCAAAGACTTCGACGCTGCGGCTTATAAAAAGAGCCTGGAAGCCAAAGAGCTATGATTTTTTGCTCCTACACGAGGCGAGATTAAATTTTAAGAGGCATAAATGAAAGATTTGGCTTTACTTACCGATTTTTATCAGCTTAGCATGATGCAGGGCTATTTTTTTACGAAGCCCGATCAGACAGCGGTTTTTGACGTTTTTTATCGCAAAAACCCAAGCGGCGGCGGTTATGCGATATTTTGCGGCTTAAACGAGGTCGTGGATTATATCGAAAATCTCAGATTTAGCGACGATGACATCGCATATCTAAAAAGTCTAAATTTCTTTAAGCCCGAATTTTTGGAATTTCTAAGAGGCTTTAAATTTAGCGGCGAAATTTACGCCATGGACGAAGGGCAGATCGTATTTCCGCACGAGCCGCTAATTCGCGTCAAGGCAAATATCATGGAGGCGCAGCTCATCGAGACTGCGATCCTAAATACTATAAATTTTCAAACTCTCATCGCTACGAAAAGCTCGCGCATCAATTTTAGCGCTAAGGGTGATTTGGTGATGGAGTTTGGCTTGCGCCGCGCTCAGGGGCAGAGTGCGGGCATCTACGGCGCAAAGGCTGCGATTATAGGCGGCTGCAGCGCCACGTCAAACGTACTCGCCGCAAAGAAATTTGACGTCCCTGCGATCGGCACCCACTCGCACTCGTGGATTCAGAGCTTTGATAGCGAGCTGGAGGCATTTCGCGCCTACGCTAAAATTTATCCGAACAGCGCGCTTTTGCTTGTCGATACCTACGATACTCTCGCAAGCGGCGTGCCGAATGCGATCAAAGTTTTTAAAGAGCTGCGCGCGAGCGGTCATGAGCCGCTTGGAATTCGCATAGATTCGGGCGATCTGGAGTACCTAACCAAACAGGCGCGTAAGATGCTCGATGCGGCGGGCTTTGAGAACGCAAAGATCACCGCATCTAACGATCTGGACGAATATGCGATCGATCAACTCAAGCTTTTTGACGCTAAAATCGATAGCTGGGGGATCGGCACGAGGCTCATCACCGGCGGAGATAGTTCAAGTCTAGGCGGCGTGTATAAGCTAAGCGGTATCGAAAAAGATGGCGAGATCATAGCTAAGATCAAAATTTCAAACGATCCGCGCAAGATCAATAACCCCGGTTACAAGCAGGTCTTTAGACTCTATGACAAAGATAATGGCATGGCGCTTGCCGATCTGATCACGCTTGATGGAGAGAGCATAGACGAGAGCGCGCCGCTTGAAATTTTCCATCCGCTTTATACCTACAAGCGTAAAATTTTAACGAATTTCAGCGCGCATAAGCTCTTACGTCCCGTTTTCAAGGAGGGCAAATTCGTAGGCGTGCGCCGCACGGTAAGCGAGATTGCGCGTTTTAGTAAGGAGCAAAAGAGCAAATTTTGGCTCGAGCACCTTCGCAACATCCATCCGCAAAGCTACAAAGTGGATCTCTCTCAAAAGCTTTGGGATATCCGAAAATCACTCATCAACGAGTGTAACCTAAATTTAAAGGAGAAATATGTTTAAAGTTCTATCGTGCGCCGCTTTGGCGTTAGTTTTGCTAGGATGCGGCTCAAACCAGCTCCGCCAATCCCCAGATAGCGCTATGAATAAGCAAGCACAGAGCGAAAAAACTATAACTCAAGAGAACGCAAAGACCTTCTATTTCGTCGATGACAAGGGCAAAAAGCTTTCGCTTAGCTCAAACGACGATTTCAATACCGCCGTGTTAAAGGACGATAGCGGCAAAAGCTACGATCTTAAGCGCGACCGCGCCGCCGACGGCATCTATATGGAGAATAAAGACGGAGTGAGCATCCACTTCAAAAAAGGTGAGGGCATAGTGGAGTTTAGCAAATACAAATCCATCCCGATCACCGAGGTCAAATAAATCCTGAAATTTTTTGGTTAAATTCCGATTTAGCGCCGGAATTTAACCTCTTTTCCTGCGCTAAATTCGGAGAAAGTTATGTTATTAGGCAAAATTGATTATCTAAATTTGCTCCCATTTCACGTATTTTTAAAATCCCTTCCGCTGCCGTCTTATGTTAAAAAATCGATAGAATTTAAAAAAGGGGTGCCGAGCAAACTCTGCGCCGATCTTTATTATAGGCGCATAGACGCCGCGGTAATCTCCAGCATCGAAAGCCGCCGCGCAAAATACCGCAAGCTACCTTTGGGAATCGTCGCAAAGCGCGAAGTGCTAAGCGTGCTCGTGCGCAAAAACTCGGCGCCTAGGCTCGATCCCGCGTCAATGAGCTCAAATATGCTAGCTCGCGTGCTGGAACTTAGCGGCGAGGTGCTAATCGGCGATAATGCTCTAAAGGCGCTGCTTTCGCAGGGCAAGGATAAATTTTACGATCTGGGCGAAATTTGGCAGCAGCGTACAGGCTTGCCTTTTGTTTTCGGGCGGCTGTGTTGCGTGAAAAACGAAAAAGCTTACGCGCGCTTGGCGACGAAATTTTTACGTTCGCGCATTAAAATTCCAAGATATATCCTGCAAAGCTACGCCCTTTCGCGCGGCATAAAAGAGCGTGAAATTTTAAATTATTTGAAATTTATAAGCTACAAAATCGGCGTCCGCGAGGAGCTGGCGCTGAAAAAATTTATCGCCAAAGCCAAAAAATTAAAATTTAATCCGGTTCAAAAGGAGGAACTATGAAGTCTTACATCGACGGCTTGCTGTTAAATTTAAAGCGCGCCAATCCCGGTCAGGAGGTCTTTATCCAGGCATCGACCGAAATTTTATACTCGCTCATACCGCTTCTAAAGCGCGACGAGAGGTATGTGAAAAATAAAATTTTAGAGCGCATTTTGGCACCCGAGCGCACGATGATGTTTCGCGTCGTCTATATGAGCGACGGCGGCGAGCCCTGCGTGCATACGGGATATCGCATAGAGTTCAACTCCGCTCTGGGCCCTTATAAAGGCGGTCTGCGCTTTCATCCGAGCGTAAATTTGGGCGTTTTAAAATTTTTAGGGTTTGAGCAAATTTTTAAAAATTCCCTCACGGGTCTTAATATCGGTGGCGCAAAAGGTGGCGCAAATTTCGATCCCAAGGGCAAGAGCGACGGCGAGATTATGAGATTTTGTCAAGCTTTTATGTTAGAACTTCACCGCCTAATCAGCTCCAATACCGACGTGCCTGCGGGCGACATCGGCGTGGGCGGTCGCGAGATCGGTTATATGTACGGCGCATATAAAAAGCTCACCCGCAGATTCGACGGCGCGCTTACGGGCAAGGGGCTAAGCTGGGGCGGGAGCCTCGCGCGTACCGAGGCTACGGGCTACGGATCGGTCTATTTTGCAAACGAGATGCTCGCTACCAGAGGCAATTCGCTGCACGGCAAAATTTGCACGATCTCGGGCGCCGGCAACGTAGCGATCTACACCGCTGAAAAGCTCTATCAGATGCAGGCTAAGCCCGTCACCGTGAGCGATTCTACGGGCTTTATTTATGACGCCGAGGGAATTGACGTGGCGCTTCTTAAAAAGCTAAAAGAGCAGCTGCGCGTGGGGCTTTGCGAATATATTAAAGAGCGTCCTAACGCAAAATTTATCCCAGTTAGCGCCTATCCCGCAGGCCGCAACGGCGTGTGGAGCGTGCCGTGCGACGCAGCGTTTCCGAGCGCTACGCAAAACGAACTTAATCTGCAAGACGTAAAGACTCTCTATGCCAACGGATGCCGCATGGTTTGCGAGGGCGCGAATATGCCAAGCACGCTCGAGGCGATCGATTTTATGCTCGCGCAAAAAGACTTTCTTTTCGGTCCTGCCAAAGCGGCGAATGCTGGCGGCGTAGCTACGAGTGGGCTTGAGATGGCGCAAAACGCGCAGATGGCGTCGTGGAGCTTCGAGGAGGTCGATAGCAAGCTGCGCGAGATCATGCGCCACATATTCCGCACCAGCTACGAGACCTCGAAGGAATTCGGCGCGGAGGGCAATCTTGTGTTGGGCTCGAATATCGCGGGATTTCGCCGCGTAGCCGATGCGATGCTGGATCAAGGCCTGGTATAAGCTTAACTCGCTTTATTTTGTCAAAAGCGGCAGCTCGCTTTTAAATTTAAGCTCTTTAAATTTACGGCGAGCTTTTTGGCTGCGGCGGGCTTGATAAAATTTCAATCGTTTGTGCTGAGGATATAGCCGCTCATCGCTATAATTGCTTTATGTGCCCTGCGTTGGCATCGTTTGCGCTGCGTAGATTTAAATAACGCCAAGCAGAGCGTTTTAAAATTTTAGCTCGTCGTAGCGATGCTTTTAAAATTTAGCCGCAAGCACGACAAAACCCGCCGCCAAATTTCATCTTTAAATTTGGCAGGTAAATTTCACCCGTTAAATTCAGCTTTGAAATTCTGTGTTTAAAATTTAGCCTCGAATCCGCTTAAATTTAGCCTAAAATTTTATCTTAAATCGCCCGCGCAGTGCGTAAATTTACACCGCGCAGGCCTGGCGTTTACTGCAGTTTGGCATAATGGTGCAAATTTTATCCAAAGGTTGCAATATGAAAAAATTTATGGTTTTGCTCGCCGTTGTGGCTCTGTCGTTTGCGCATGCGGACGTGACGGATATCCTAAAGCAGGGCGCGGACGCGCTCGGTGCGACTAGGAGCGGGAACTACAAGGATTTGCTCGCTTCCGCTACGAACCGCGCCGCAAGCGAGCTCGCCAAGGGCTATATCCACAGCAAGACCGCTAAAATCGAGCTTCCTCCTTCGCTGAAGGCGGCTGCGAAGCTTGCGAGAAAGGTAGGCGGCGATAAATGGGAGCAGCAGCTGGTAGAGAACATGAACGATGCCGCTACCAAGGCGGTGAGCGGCGCGAGCAAGGTATTTTTGCAAGATCTGAAATCGATGAGCGACGCCGACGTTAAAAAGCTCATCGGCGGCGGCGACACGGCGCTTAGCGAGTATCTGCAGAGCAAGTCGGGTGCGAAGCTGCGGGCGGTTTTTAGGCCGATCGTAAGCGACATGATGAGCAAAAACAGCTTTGCGACGGCGTATAACGGGCTAAATTCCTTCGCGCAAAACAAGATCGCGGGCAATGAAGCGGTGCAAAATATCGCGCGCGGGCTGGGCGCGAGCGAGTATCTGCCTAAGCAGGGCGAGGATTTGAACGATTACATCACGCAAAAGACGCTGGACGGGCTATTTGCGGTGATGAGAGAAAAAGAAAGCGCGCTTCGCGGCAGCGCCGTCGGCAAAGGTGCAGGGATTTTGGGTAAGGTGCTTAAATAAAACTTGCGGCTAGGCTTTGGCGTAAATTTCGCCGCATAGCTGCTTATAATTGCTTTGCGCCGTAAGCTTGGGTAGCCTAAAGCTGTGCGCAAAACGCCCGCTCGCGCGAAGCGGCTGCTTGAGTTAAAGTAGGCGTGCGGCGGAATTTAGAGGTTCGTTTGTGGCGTGCTCGCGGCAGGCTGGCTTTATACGATAATCTTATGCGGAATTTAGTTTGCGAAATTTGAAACTGTAAAATTTAGAAATTTAGCAAGATGTAAAGGATTTGAAATTTTAAAATTTCACGCGGAGTTTTAGAATTCCATGCGGTATTCAGATGCGCGCATAAATTAGCGCCTATATCTGAAATTTTACAAAGCGGCGGAGTATCGAGAAATAGGGCGATATTAGATAAAAGTGTAAGGATAAAACAAGAAAGCCATCTTGTAAATTTCGCTTCTTTCATATCTCTCTTTATGTTCGGCAAAACTCGGTTTACTCATTAGTTCTATTATTTTCCGATTCCATTTTTCTTAATTCTTTAAGCGCTCTATTATAGACATTGGCTTGCTTGCAAACTCTACCTTCAGCAGCAATATATCTTACTAAGTTTATATCATTTGTATCGATTGCTATCAATAATCTACCCATAAGCCTTTCCTCTACAAAAAACGTATAATCGCACTTTGCACACAAAGTACTTTCATAAATTATAAATAATAACAAAACTACTATGGCGCAAATTATAAATTTTAATGCTTTAACCATATTTTCTCCTTGTGTATATCCTTGCCCGTATATTGATAATGTCGATTGGCGAGGCATTATATCACTTCTTATTTTTAAATTTAAATCTCTTTCGCTTAATTTTTATAAAATTTTCCAGTTGCTTATCGGTAAAATTTAAAATCTCTCTTCGATTTTGCAAATTTACGTAGGTGTGCCTTATATCACAGCACCTATAAAAAATATATTTCCAATTTTTAATTAGCCAGTCCGTATCAATGGCGCTTTTATCTGTTTTAAATAAAAACGGCAAAACCCATAAACCCGCTTTGTAGCCGCTAATTACGATCAATTTTATAAAATTTACTCTATCACCGTCTTTTGCTTTTACTACGATAAAGCTTACATTTTTCTCGTATGGATAGCAGGATTTTCTACATTCGATAATATCTCCAACCTCGATCTTTCCGCGAAATTTCAAGAGAGGAATACTAAATTTTTTCATTAGATTTCTCTTTATGCGTCTATTGCGTCCGAATTTATCCCTAGGTTTTATCAGTCTGAAACCAGGGATTGTTTCGTCGCAATCTTCTTTGTAATCTTTCAGTTCATCGCTACTAAGGTAATTATCGGAGCATATAAATACCTCCTGGGGGCTCGCATTGATGCCGAAATTTGCTAAATTATGAATCAATTGCTCCTTGTCCACTACAAACCCCGCTTTGCTTGATAGCATCTCATCCGAAAGCTCAAAATATCTGGTATCTTTTAAATTTAAAAGACAAGGATTTTCTGTCCAGAAACAGCGCTCATCGCAGACCATAAGCTCATCGTCGTTAAATTTTATAATATCGCCTCTTTGTAAATCATTGTCGAAAGTTGATATTGGTAAGATAGTCATTCAAAGTCCTTTTTGCTTGCTAGATTAAACATGTTCATAATAAATTTTCGTTATTTGTAATCGCTAAATTACACCTCTATAACCACATCCTTATACTTTTCATAAAGCCTCGGCTTTAAAATTTTATCACGATACTCTTTGCCCGCCTTAGTCATACATATCCAATGGCTAAATCTACTCCAGGTATCGGGATTCTTCCAAGTTATCTCTGCTTTGGGAGTGATGTTCTCCTCCTCTAAAAATTTATACCCAAAAAAGAAATTATCTCTAAAATAGATCCACTTCTCATAAAGCGACATCCCTAGATCGATCTTGGATAAATTTGTATCGAAGTCAGCCCATTCCTTTCTTAAATTTTCGCTCTCTATGCCGAAGTCTATCATACCCCCTAAAAATAGTTGACCCATTACTCCGAAGTATTCTCCCGCGTATGTCGGATAGGCTGAAATTTCAGGATTATCTTCGTCCGCTAGCTTATAGCCGCTTTGGATAATCCCATATAGTCCAAACCATTCGTACCAATCAAAGATTTCATATTCAATGTAATCCAAAATATCTTTTTTTCTGGTACCCGGAATTTGAGCTAATATGCGAATAAACGAATCCATCCAGCAATCAAATCCTAAAGCCTTATAAAGTTCTTCATCTTTGTTAAAAACCCAGCCGTATAGTTCATTCGGTTTTAAAATTTTAAATTTCATAGTATCTCCTTTTTAAATTTAATCAGTTGGCGATATAAAATTTACCTCATCAATCCGTTTAATTGATCTCATATAAACTCGCTAATATAAAAATTATTTGATTCCGAGAGTTTAGGCATACTTTTTAGTATTTCACCTAAATCGACGCTCTTTATTTCGGCGCAATTTTTTACATCGCCGCAGATACCGATAAAAATAAGATCGTCTCCATTTTTGCCTATAAATTTACCCTTTGCGTAATAACCGCCTTCAAATCTTTCATAGGCTATATAATATAATATTTGCTTTAAAATTTCACTTTGATCCAGCTTGAAAAAGGTGCAGAATTTCGCGCCCTCCATATCTTGCGATATGTCGGTGGCGCCTACAGAGC
>NZ_JAHAFS010000032.1 GCF_018374135.1 Campylobacter gracilis
TCCGCAGCGCACGAGCGACGTGGAGGCGATGTTTGACGAAGCGAGCGCGCAGCTTTTAAAGCGCCTTGCGGATGCGGGTAAGGTTGTTTTTGAGGACGGTTTTTACGAGATTGCAAAAAGCTAGGCGTTAAAATTTTAAAAGCTATTTTGCGGCGCGGCGAGGGAGTGGCTTGCGTTTAGACCTCGTGTCGCAAAGAGTGCAAAGGGTGTCGCCGCACGCGAGCTAGAGAGGCGCTGCAAGGAGAGCTAGCGTTATTTGACGCCGAGTTGTGCTGCTGCCGCAAAGATACTAGCACACCCGGTTTAGGAAACGA
The DNA here is from genome assembly GCF_018374135.1 of Campylobacter gracilis. Taxonomy (GTDB): domain Bacteria; phylum Campylobacterota; class Campylobacteria; order Campylobacterales; family Campylobacteraceae; genus Campylobacter_B; species Campylobacter_B gracilis_A. Next base: position 315 of record NZ_JAHAFS010000032.1, read on the forward strand.
TGCTGCCGCGGCGTGCGTTAGTCTTTAATAGGCTAAGCGGTGCTTAAAAGCGCCGTTAAATTATGAAATTTATGCACACGGCGCAAAGATACAGGCCCCAAACGACGCTTTTTGGGTGTCAGTGGATTATTGAAGCAGGCCTAATGGATAGTAAAAGCGGGCTTGGACCTGCGGGAAATCGTGAAATGTGCGCCTTTAAATTTAGCCTGCTTACCGTGCTTGCTTGGGTTTTTTTGCATTCATTTTGGCGGATTTTAATCGTCCGCGTGTCGAATGCGCGCTCATGCACGATACCTGCGATCGGATAGCGCATAAACGCCGTGAAATTTTATCGCATACTTCGGTTTTTAATTTAGCCCGTAGAATTTGATTGTGCCGAAATTTTAGCGCAGATCGCGCTAAAAGCCCGCGCCACAAATCGTAGCAGCCGATAAAATTTAATTCGCGCCGTTTTGCCGCGATAAAATTCTATGGAATTTTTTGAATGCTAGCTGCAAAATTTCAAGCCGTTGCGCGCCTTGCGGCGATGCCGAAATTTCGACGCGATAGAATTTCGCAGCGGAATTTTATGCCGCTCGGCGTATCTGCTAGAGCGAGCTTTAGGCGATAAAATTTGGGCAGAGCTGCGGGCAAAATTTTAAATTCCAAAGTAAAATTCTACTCGTTAAACCTACTGCGCGACTATTTCGTCGATCCAATCAAAAAGCTCCTCCAGATCGTAATCGCCGCCGTGTCCTTGCCCCCAAGGCACCGCAAAATCGACATTCTTGCCCGCATTTTGCAAGCTAAGCGCCAAAATCGCGGGGATCGCAAGCGCCGTATCGCGATCGCTCGCGCCGTGTCGGATGCGGTAAAATTTCGCGCCGTTTTCGTTGCGCACGAAGCTCATCGCATCCATCATCTCCACGAGCTGCGCACCTGCGATCAGCACCCCTTTGGCGGGGTCATTCATCGCGCTAAAATCCGTAAAATGCGCCGCGTTAAATTTGGCGCCGCCGAAGAGCTCGTTTTCGGGATTTTCAAGCGCAAAGCCGTCGAATGCGGGCAGGGTCTTGGCGCGCGGCTCGGCAGTCGCGTAGCCCCAAAAAAGCATATGCGATTGCGATGCGTCGTCCTTGATCTTGGCGGCTAGGTATAGGGGCGCCTTCGCGCGCGGATTTTTCGCCGCAAAGTTAGCAAACGAGGCCGATATGAGCCCGTTTATGTAATCCTTGAAGCTGCCGTCGCCGTTTTTATCCAGGCTTAGCGCGCGGCCGCCCTCATCCTTTAAGCTTAGCGAGTTCAGATAGGCGGGGAATTGCGCCTTTAGCTCGTCTGAAATTTTAATCTGCGCTGTGTTTAGCTTGCCGCTAATCGTTTTGCGTGCGGGCTTTGCGGCGCTTTGATCCGCGCCTTTTTTAGAATTTTTTTCAGCGCCGCTAGAATTCTCGCCGCGCTCGTTAAATCCCGCCGCATCAAGGCCGCTAAAATCCATCTTTTCATATTTGCTCTGCGCGCCGAACATCCACTCATACGCCGCGTCCGCGTGCTTTAGATTGGTGATCGGGCAGTATAGCGACGCCGCGTAAATTTTATCGCTCGCCTTCGCAGCGCCCAGCTCCTGCAGATACGGCTCGTACGCGGCCTCGTCCCCGCTCGTGCCTAAAAGCGCCGAGAGCGCCCCGCCCGCGCTCGTGCCGTTTGAGATGATCCTGTTCGCGTCCCCCGGCATCGCCGCGTCGTTAAATTTTAGATACCGCACGGCTGCCTTTAGATCGACGATCGCCGCGGGCGCCTTGCCGATATAATCGCCGTTTGCGCCTTTTAACGTGCGTCCGCGCGCTGCGGGAGCGGCTACGACGTAACCGCGCGAAAGCGCCGTAGCGATCGCGTTTGGTTTGCCGCTTGCGTCTATTTTGACCTCGCCCGCTTCGCCGGGCATGTAGCCGCCCACGCCGTTTGGCAAAAATATCGGCACGCTCGCGGCGTCAAATTTACCGCTCTTGCGCCCCTCAAAATACTGTTGCGGGATGAAGATATTCATGCTCTGATAGTGCGCGCTTACGGGTTTTGCGACGTAGATTATGTTTTTGTAAGCGCGGAATTTTATCTTTTTGCCGCCTACGATCACGCTTTCTTGCGTAAAATTTGCGGCGTTAAATTTCAGATCTATTTGCGCGCTCTGCGCCGCAACCTCGGCGTTTAGGCTTAGCGCGCCGCAAAGCATCGCGGCAGCGCCTAGGACAAAGGATTTTTTACTCATTGAAGTATCCTTTATATTTTGATATCGCCGCTTTTTAGCTATTCAAGCAGCTTAGTGACAAAGCTAATTTTAGCAAAACTCGGCGAATACTTAAATCCGCTGCGCGCCTAAATTTTGAAATTTAAACGCAAAGGCATCTGCAAGTTGAAAGGAATTTTAAACTCGAAGTGTTAATTTTAGTGGGTATTTGCAATCCGCCGCCGCAAAAGCTGGCTGCATCAAATTCTGCTCGTTAATTCATAAGCTTGAGCTGCGTTTCGAAGGCGGATTTGGGGTAGAGGCCGATGAGCTTTTTGACCGCTTTGCCGTTCTTATCGTAGATCACCGACGTGGGGGTGCCGAAAATGCCGCCTACGATGGTTTCAAAGTATTTTACGGAGTTTGCGCCGCTGACGCTTGGGAATTTTATCCCCTTTTCACGAGCGATCGCGGCGTCGGCTTCTAAGCCTTTACCATCGCCTAGAATGCCGATAATCAGCGCGTCGCCGTTAGCTTGCAGCTCGTTTAGCGCGGGCACTTGGGCTTTGCACGCGCCGCAGCTGCTAGTATAGAAAAACAGCACAAACGGCTTGTCGTTGCCCTCGATCTTTAGTGTGCGCTCGGAGGGGTCGAACTTGGAGGCGAGCGAGGTACCGTCGCTGCTTAGATGGTGCTTCCATCCGTCGCAGCCTGCGAGTAGCAGCGCGAGCACAGCGGCAGTAACTTTTAGATTTAAAAATTTTATCATCTAAAACTCGCCTTCGGGCGCGCTAAATCGGCCTTTAAATTTGCGTTTGAAATTTTAAAATTTACGGCGCGATCTGGGCGGAAATTTATATCGTGACCCGCACCTAGGCGTATGTTGCGATCCGCGTCGAAATCTGTGCCCGTAGCGTTTCGGTTTTTAAAATTTAGACTTTTTAAATTTTGGCTTTTAAAATTTTTACCCACTCCGCTAGACTTTGCAACGGTGCTTGGTCTTTCTAGGCAAACGGCTTCGGTGGGACGTGAGTAGCAAAGAGCCGCGCCTGCTCGCGCGAGCTTTGTGTGAACCCAAAAAGAGCGCGGGCGGGCGGTGAAATTTTTAAATTTTAACGTAGCTTTATTTTTCATCATGCGAGCCAAATTTTATGCACCGGAATTCTGTGCGCCTGAATTTCTAGTATCGGAATTTTTGCCATTAGAATTTTCGGCACTCTGATCTTCGCCGCTAGAGCTTTGCGGGGCAGGATTTTGCTCACTCGCAGTTTCGGCGCTAGAGCTTTGCGAAGCGCTTCCGTTTAAATCGCGATCTGAAATTTTATCTTGCGAGCCGAGATTGTGCTTCATCGTGCTTTGATCTAAAAGTTCTATTCGATCGAGCTTGCCGTGTCTTAGGCGCACCACTTTGTCGGCAAATTTGCCGAGCTCTTCGTTGTGCGTAACCAAAAGCAGCGTCTTGCCCTCGCCGCGAAGCGTCTGAAAGAGCTGCAAAACCACGCGCTCGTTGGCCTCGTCGAGGTTGCCCGTAGGTTCGTCGGCGATGATGATGTCGGGATCATTGATGAGTGCGCGAGCGATGCAGACGCGCTGCTGCTCGCCGCCGCTAAGCTCGCTAGGGCGGTGCGTGATGCGGTGCCCGAGCCCCACTTTCTCAAGTGCGGCCTTGGCGCTGTCCTCGTCCACGCAGCTGTGGTAGTATTGATTTAGCATGACGTTTTCGACGGCCGTTAGATAGGGGATTAGGTGAAACTGCTGAAACACGAGGCCGATCTTTTTGCGGCGAAATTCTAAAATTTGCTCGTCGTTTAGCGCGCTCGCGTCGGCTCCGCCTAGGATGTATTTGCCGGCGGTGGGGGTGTCCATCAGGCTTAGGATATTTACGAGCGTGCTCTTGCCGCTGCCGCTTGGGCCCATTATGCTGACCCACTCGCCGCTTAAAACGTCGAAGCTGATATTATCGAGCGCCTTGACCTCGCCGAAGTATTTGCAGATGCCTTCAAATTTTAAAATTTCCATGTCATTCCCTTAATAGATTCGCTAAATTCGGATTCAGCGCCTTTTTGATCGGATAGTAGCTTGCCGCGAGCGCAAAAATCAGGCTCAGCGCAACCGCCGCAAAGAGGCTAATCAGCCTAAAATCCACGCTGCTTGAAAATATCAGATGCCCGAGCAAGATCGCTAGCAGGTATCCCACGAAGACCCCTGCTAGCGAGCCTGCGACGCAGACGGTTAAAATTTCGCTCAGGATCAGGTGGAGCAAATTTTGTTTGCTCGCGCCGATTGCGCGGATGAGCGCGAACTCTTTGATACGCGAAAGCAGGATCGAGCTAAGGCTCGTGTTGATGCAGACCGAAGTGATCAGAAGGATCGTAATGCCGATAAGAAGCATCAAAAGCTTGATTTTGTTTAAGATGATGCCCTGGGTCTTGGATACCTTGCCGATCGGCGCGAAGCTCATCTGCGCGTCGCTTAGACTTTTTGAAATTTCGCTAAGCTGCTTAAAATCGCCGCTTACGATCGCTTCGGCGTAATTTACCTGCGCAGGTTGATTTAAAATTTTTTGCGCCAGCGGCAGCGAGATTAGCAGCATGCCGTCCTCTTTCTGCCCGTCATAGACGATGCCTTTTATCTTTACCTTGCTCGTTTCGTTTGAGCCGATCGGCGTGATCTCGATACTATCGCCGAGTTTCGCGCCCAAAAGTTTGGCGAGATCTTGACCGATGAGCGCGTTTTTATCGTCGAAATCCACGCCGATAAACGAGCCCTCTTTGAGATCTAAAAATGGCATAGTATCGCGCAGAGAGGAGAAATTTACCCCCATGATGATGCCTGAGTTTACGCCTAAATTTGCGCTGCCAAAAAGGTATTTATTCGCGCTTTTTAGAGCTGGAATTTTGGCAAATTTCGCATCGAGCGCCGCTTCGTCCATATGAGAATTTTCTAAATTTGCAGGGCTTACGATTAAATTTGCGCCGTAGCTGTTTAGCTCGCTGGCGACCTTTTTATCGATGTCGGCGTAGATATTTACGAACGCCGCGCAAACCGCGCTGCCTAGCATTATCGCGACGAAAATCACGAAGCTGCGGATGCCGCTGTTGATGATACTTTTAAAGATCGCGCCTCTAAAAAACGCTCCGTTATTTCCTACCATAAAGCACCTCCGCAGGCAGTAGCTTGATCACTCCGCGTAGCGGCAAAATCGAGCCGATAATGCAAATAAGAAGTCCAAAGACGATGCTAAGCGGAAAGACCATTAGCGACACGCCGATAAAGGAGCCGAAAATTTGATACGCGATCGCCCAGCTAAGCGCGTAGCCCACGACTGCGCCCACGAGCGAGCTCGCTATGCAGATAACGAAAATTTCGGCGGCGAACTGGATATAGATCATAAAATTGCTCGCTCCCAGCGCCTTAAGCAAACCGATCTCCTTTTTACGTTTGTAAATTTCGCTGCTTAGCAGGCTCGTGATGCAGATGCTTGAAATCAGCAGCGATAGAATGCTTACGACGCCCATTAAATTTTGAATTTTTTTCGTGATACCGCTTTGAGCTTCGCTGACGCTAAGTACCGCCTTGGCGCTTGCGTTTGGATACTCCTCGGTGATTTGATATGCGATGGAACTTACGTATGCCGAGCAATACCAGGTGTCGTATTCTGTGGCGTCTAGATTATCAAGGCTCCTTCTTGCCTTTACGGACAGATCGTCTTCGGGGATCGTCATAGCGCTAACTTCTGCCTTGGCGATGAGGCCCTCTTTGTGCGTTAGCTTTTGCACTAGAGATAAATTTGCGATCAGCTTTTTGGCTTCATCCTCCGCGCCGTGCAAAATCCCAACGACCTTAACCTCATAATCTCCAAGCTTAACCGTATCGCCGATCTTTAGCCCCAGCGCGTCTCCTGCAAGAACCTCGTCATCGGCGCCGTCTTTGACCCACTGTCCCTCTACACTCCAAAACGGATAGAGCGAGCGCACGCCCGATCTGAAATCAGGCTCGTCGCTAACGCCCACGTCCCTTTCAAAGTAGGTTCCCACGACATCGTAATCTCCCGCACGGGTAGTTAAAAAGGGCGCAAAGGCGGTGATATTGTTGCGCCAAAAAATTTCTTTGATCTTATGTAGCTCGCTCTCCTTTAAGAAATCGTCGTTTTTAAGCGGCGAGTATTCGCGCCCGCCGATCTCGATACTTAGGCTTTGCGAACGCGGTAGCACTACGATATTTGAGCCGTAGCTGCGCAGCTCCTTAGCGACCTGATCGCCGATTTTTAGCGTGATATTTAGCATGCAAGCGATCAGCGAGACCGATAAAAATATCGTCAAAAACGCTAAAATTTTGCTATCCCTGGAGTTTAAAATGGAGGATTTGATGATGCGTAAAAACATTATTTAAGCTCCTTTAGCGTGCCGTTTTCATCTACATAGTGCTCGGGATGCGCGGTGAAAGCGTTTGCATTCGCTTCGCTTTCGAAAAAGTAGGTGCGTCCGTAGTAAAGATAGCTAAATTTAGAGGTGTTTAAAATTTCTTTTCTGCTGACCGGATCGATCACCTTTTTATCCACAATCTCCGAGAAATAGGACGCGCCGTCTTCAATCGTCTTAAGCGCGATGACGATATTTTGCCCCTCTAGCTTATAATCCAGCGGGATCGGATTGCAGCCGCCAAGCTTGCCGACGCTTGGTAAAAAGATACGCACGTTGCAAGCGATGCAGATGAGCTCGTCGCCTTTTTTGATATAGCCCATATCGCCGCAGATTGAGCACGCGTCAAAAACCGCGACCGGGGCAAATTTGTCCGTGAAGCGGTTTAATAGAAAAAATCTGACCTTATGCCCGTCGTCGGTGACGTAGGCAAAGCGGTGCAGCCTGCCGTCCTTTACGATGTTTGCATCGATTATAAATTCCGCGCCTTGCGGCTCGATAATCTTAGGCTCGTCGATCGTAGGCGGTTTTGAAGCGACCAAGATATAATAAAGCCCCAAAAAGCTAATTAAAACCCCAAGCGACAAGATCAGGCTAAAATCTCTAAAAATGGCGAATCTGCCCGCTTTAACCTCTCTAAATTTTATAATGTCCGATTCGCGAGACACTCGGCTTGGCGCACGAAATGCCGTAAGTAGCGCAATGAGCGCGGCTATAAGGCAAAGAGCTAGCGTCAGATAGGAGTTGTTGTAGTGGATGATTTTAGCGATGACGCTTAGAAACTCGGACGAGCCGATCGCGTTTGAAAGCCCTTCAAAACCCTTCGCGGCTAGAGCTTTGGGCGCGTCTGCCTGGCGCAGATCAAGACCTAAAAAGCCGATTTTAGCAATAAAGGCAAACACCCATGCAAGAGCGAACGACGCTAGCTTTGCGCCTCTGCTCGCGCGCGCTAGAGCTGAGCGATAAATAAAATAGAATAAAATGAGCGCCAGCGCACCTAAAACAGCCATAAAGAGGTTGGTTAGGCTGAAGCTGTCAAGCAGCTCGCCGGAGAAAATTTTAAAATTCATCCCTATGAAGCGGTATTCAAATCCATACGCGCAACCAAGAGCAAAAATAACTATAGCAGTAAGATAGAATCGCTTAAACTTAAACGCAAACAGCAGCGCGAGCAGCGCTAAAAGTGCGAGCGCATCAAATACGATCTTGCCCGTATCGGCGTTTGCCGAGCGCGCAAATGCGCTAAAGCACAGCGCCCCAAATGCAGCCCCCAAAAGCGCGGGCAAAAACGATGCGCCAATAAAGCGCCTGCCGCCCAGATACGCGCTTAAAAACGCGAGCGGAAACAGAGCCAAGCTAACGTGATAAAAAAATATCGTCATCAAAAATCCTCATCGAGCCTAATGCGCGTAAATCGCCTATAATTGCTTAAATTTTAAAATTTTAAAACCTACGCCGCTTTGTAAATTTTAAAATTTCAAATCCGCTTGCAAAAAATTTGCAACGGCAAGAGCCTGCTGATAAATAGAAATTTCGCCTCGCTCTTGCTTTGGTTTTGTCTCGCCCTCGCGCTGCGCTAAATTTAAAATTTTAAAATTTCAAGTATCTTGAAATTTTAAAATTTTGCCGCAGCTAAAAGATTCGTAAGCTTAAACGCATTAAAGCAAAAACGATGCGCTTTGA
>NZ_JAHAFS010000011.1 GCF_018374135.1 Campylobacter gracilis
TATGCTCCTATCGTAGGCTGGATAACGCTAATCGGTCTTTTTTATACGACGGTTATCCCGAATTGCTTTAAATTTATTGCGTGCTACGATGATAAAGTGATAGTAAGATATATCTTTTGGCAAAGAATTCTAAAATATGATGAGATTAAGTATATTGCTACATTTGCATATCTGCCTGGAGGCGAAACACTTTGCCTAAAACTAAAATTTAATTTGGCAAATATCGTATTTAATCTAAGCTCGATTATTTTGCCTTTAAGTTATATAACAAAAGAGGATTTTGAAAAATTAAAAATTTTAATGAGTGATAAAAATATCGAATATAGGGATTTTATCTAAACCGAAGCAGTCTTAAAATTAAATACGCAATCAAGTCAATCAGAATAAAATTTCGGGCGGCGCAAACCGCCCGAGATACCGCACTAAGCCCTACTGCTCGTAAAAGCCGCTCGGTTTGGAGATCGTGTCGATGTAGATGTTTTTGGTCTGGGTGTAGTGATCCAGGATCATCTTGTGCGTTTCGCGACCGATGCCCGATTCTTTGTAGCCGCCAAACGGCGCGCCTGCGTGGATCTGGTTGTAGGTATTGACCCACACGCGACCCGTCTCAAGCAGGCGTGCGACAGTGAGCGCTTTTGCGATGTCGCGCGTAAATACGGCGCCGCCTAGTCCGTAGAGGCTGTCGTTTGCCATGCGGACGAGCTCATCTTGATCTTTAAATTTAATCACGACGCCCACAGGACCGAAGATCTCCTCCTGCGCCACGCGCATGTCGTTGCGCACGTCCACGAGTAGCGTAGGCTCGACAAAAGCCTCTCCCGCGCTATGTCGCTTGCCGCCCACGGCGATCTTAGCGCCCTCCTCTACGCCGATTTTTACGTACTCTAAAATTTTATCGGCTTGCTTTTTGTTGATCTGGCATCCCATCTGGGTGTTTGGATCGAGCGGATCGCCTACCTTGATGCGCTTAAATTTCTCCACGAGCGCCGGTACGAATTTATCGTAGATGCCCTCCTGCACGAAAATTCTACTTCCCGCGCAGCAGACTTGGCCTTGGTTGAAAAGGATACCCAGCTGCACGCCGTCGATCGCAACATCGAAGTCGCAATCGTCAAAGATGATATTCGCGCTCTTGCCGCCAAGTTCAAGCGTAGCGGGGATGATCTTTTGCGCTGCGGCTAGCGCTATGCCTCTGCCGACCTCAGTAGAGCCCGTAAATGCGAGCTTATCGAGCCCTTTGTGAGTGCGGACGAACTCGCCTGCCTTGCTTCCCTTGCCGGTTACGACGTTGATGACGCCTTTTGGAAGCAGCGGCGCGATTAGGCGGATGAACTCCAAAATGCTAAGGCTGGTTTCGGAGCTTGGCTTAAATACGCACGTATCACCCGCGGCAAGTAACGGAGCGAGCTTCCATGCGCCCATCAAAAACGGGAAATTCCAAGGCACGATCTGTCCTACTACGCCGATCGGCTCGCGCAAAACGACGGATAGATAGCGCTCTTTTAGCATATTGGCGCTGCCCTCCTCGCCCAAGATCACGCCCGCGAAATAGCGGAAATGCTCGATCGACCACGCTACGTCGACCGCGCGCGTCTCGCGGATCGGCTTGCCGTTGTCGATAGTCTCTACGGTGGCGATGAACTCGGCGTTTTGCTCTAAGACGTCGGCGATCTTATTTAACAGCGCGCTACGCTCATAAACGCTGGTGCGGCGAAAGCTCTCAAACGCCTTGCGGGCCGCGGCGACCGCTCTATCGACGTCCGCCTTGCTAGCATCTGCGATCTTTGAAATTTTCTCGCCGGTAGCGGGATTAAAAACGTCTAGGCTCGCGCCGCCTTCGGCACCCACAAACTCGCCGTCGATGAAAAGCTTATAGCTTGGTTGGATTGTAGCCATGCTTACTCCTTACGTGAAATATGACATTCGCTATTATATATCCGCGGCGGTTAATGCGGCATAAATTTCGGAGCGAAAATCGGTTAAAATTTCGCGGTGTGTAAATTTGAGAAGCAATGCGGCGCTCGCGAAATTTTAAAATTTAATCTACGCGCGCGACAGCTGAGGTTTTGAGCAGCTTTGAAGCGGCGTGAAATTTAACCCGGCGCGAACGGCGAAATTTCAAAATGTAACGTTTATGAAACGAGAGCGGAAATTCGGCTGCGTGAAATTTTAGAATTTCGCTCCGATAAAATTTTAAAATTTGGCTTCGTCTGGATTTTGAATTCGGCTTCGTTAAAATTTTAAAATTTTGTGAAGTAAAATTTTTGAAACATTTTGCGGAGCGGGCGAGCGGTTTAAATTTACGGCGCGCGACAGCGTGCGACGATCAATTAGCGAGCGCGACTCAAGCTATATGTAACCCAAACTATAGTCTGCCGATAAAATTTTAAAATTTTGCGGGGTAAAATTTCATAATTCGGCTTCGTCGGAGTTTTGAATCGGGCTTCGTTAAAATTTTAAAATTTGGTCTGGTTGAGAATTTTAAAATTTTGTGAAGTAAAATTTCAGAAATACTTTTCGGAATAAAATTTCTACAACTATCTTTCGCGCAAGCTTTGTGAGCCTCTTAACGCTTATTTGTAAGGCTCCGCTTGGTACGGGCGGCTTTTGAGCAAGACGAGAGGGCGGCGCCGAAAGCAGCCGCAGCTGTTTTGTAAAAACAGACACAGCACGCACAACCTACTATCGCTCGTAGCTTCTCGGGTACAGAGGGCACAGTCGCTCATGCGCACGGCTTCGGGCACAGAAGTACAACCACTCGCGCACACGGCTTCTTAGACGCAGGGGGGATAGCTATTCGCCGCGGCTCGTGTACAACTTATACTCAGAAGTGCAATCGCCCGCACCGCAATTTAGACACAGTGATCCAACTGCTCACGCTGCGGCTCACAGCTCGTTCGAGCACGGGGGAAAATAACTGCTCTGCGTGCGTCAGGCTCATTCAAGCCAAAAAATCGAACTAGGCGCACGAAACTCATGTTATCGCAAGAACTGTGCGCTTTGAATTCGTTTGAGTGAAGGAGTGCAAACCGCTTAAAATTTTAAAATTTAGGCTCGAAAAAAGTCTCTTCGTGGATGTTGGCAAAGGCGGCTTGCAGGCTGATAAAAAACCTCGGATGGGCCTTTTCGTACTGCGCCAAAAGCTCCTTCGTAGCGGCGCGCGCGGTGGGTTCCTTGCCGCCGTATTGCTTCGCGGGGCAAACCTCCTCCTCGCGCATGATCGGAAGCTCGTTATCTCTAGCACAGGCGGCGATTTGGCGCTCGCGCGTGAGAATGAACGGGCGGATGATCACGAGCCCGTTTTCGGCGACATAGCACGGAGCGAGAGTGCGAAGCGCGCCGTTGAAGGTGAAATTCATAAAAAAACTCTCCGCGGCGTCATCGAGGTGGTGGGCGATGGCGATCTTATTAAAGCCGTGTTCGAGCGCGTAGGAGTAGATGTATCCGCGCCTCATACGCGAGCAAAAGCTGCAAAACGTGGTGTTTGCGCGGATCTTTTCCTTGCCGAATTCAAAAATTTTAGTATCGATTATCTCGTAGGGGATCTCGTGCTCTTTAAAATGGGCGCTTATCTCGCGCAGATCCTCGCCGATACCGTAGGTGACGGTAACGGCTCGAAACTCCCAATCTAGCGGGCTTACGCTTTGGAAGTGCTTCAGCACGTGCGCCAAGCTCATGCTGTCCTTGCCGCCGCTAAGAGCTAGTAAAATTTTATCGCCGCGCTCAAACATCTTGTATTTGGCGTTGGTTTGTCCGACCCGGCGCAGTAACTTTTTGGAGAGGTTTATCATAACCTTTCGATCATTTTTAGGACGAAATTTGCGCTCGTTTGCGCGCTTTTTACCATAAACTCGTCAAAGTCGAACTCGGCTTTGTGTCCCGCCTCGTCGCTTATCGCGCGCAGCACGCAAAACGGTACGCCCAGCGCGTCGCACACCTGCGCCACGCTCGCTCCCTCCATCTCGACCGCGCTCGCGTCAAACGTCCGCTCGATCCAGCTCTTGCGCTCCTCGTCGCTTACGAACTGATCGCCGCTAGCGATGATACCCGATTTTAGCGTGATGCCAAGCTGCTCGGCGACGCTTTGCGCGATGGAATTTAGCCTCGCGTCGGTTTGGACCGAAATTTTACTTCCCGGCACGAATCCGTGCGGATGACCGAACGCCGTGATGTCCAGATCGTGCTGCACGAGCGAGGTGGCGTATAAAATTTCGCCGATCTTGATGCCGCGCTTCAAAGCCCCCGCGACACCCGTAAAAATGAGCGCGCGCGCACCGAATCTCTCGATCATAACCGTAGCCGTCAGGGCGGAATTTACCTTGCCGATCTTCGAATATGCGATCACTAGATCGTGACCATTAAGCTTGGCGGCGTAGAATTTATTATTCGCATGCTCCGTAGCATCCACGCTCACGTCCCGCTCGCGCAGTACGGATAGCAGTGGCTCGATCTCTTCGGGCATGGCGCCCAAGATCGCTACTTTCATCCATTCTCCTTTGCAAATTTCAGAAACTCGTCTAAGCTTGCAAGATCCGTGATGCTAAAGGTTGATTTCTGCGTGATCTTTTTGTTTATACCTTTTAAAACCGCCGCGCCGAACTCTACGAAGCAGTCCACCTCGCCCTCATAATTTTTGATGCTTTGCTTGTAAAGCACGGGGCTGATAAGCTGGGCTTTAAGCAACTCTAGCGCTTCGGATTTCGCCCTGTATGCTCGCGCCGTGGCGTTAGCGACGACGGGGGCGAAGCTCTCTTTTAGCGCGGGGCGCAAAAATTCCAAAAGCTCGTCGCTGGCACTCCCTAGCATCGGGCAGTGGCTTGCGACGCTCATATTCAGTAGCATCGCACGCTTTGCGCCTGCGGCTTTAAACTCGCCCTCGAGTGCCGCGAGATCGTTTTTTTTGCCCGCAACTACGATCTGCCCGTCGCAGTTATAATTCGCCGCCCATACCTGCTTACCGGCACTCATCGCATCCGCGCAAATTTTCTCGACCGCCTCGTCGGCAAGAGCCAAGATCACCATCATTCCGGCGCCTTTGCCCTCGCAGGCGTTCTGCATGAGCCTACCGCGAATATTTACGAGCTTTAGCATCTGCTTCGGCTCTATGCCTCCCGCAGCGCTTAGCGCGCTAAACTCGCCCAGCGAATGCCCGAGCAAAAACTGCGGAGCGATATTAAGCTTTTCTTGATCCAGCCTTTCTTGCAGCGCCGCAAGCGCCATCATGGAATTTAATGCAATCGCAGGCTGCGTAAATTCCGAAACATCGAGCTTGTCGTTAGGTTCAAACAGTAAATTTTTAAAATCGATGCCGGTAAATTCTGAAGCCTCATCCAAAAGCGCGCGCGCAGAGGCGGAGTTTTCGTAAAACTCCCTGCCCATGCCTACGCTTTGGCAGCCCTGTCCGGGGAAGATAAAAGCGAATTTCATAAAAAAATCCTAATGCTCGTGGTGATGCCCGCCGCAGCACTCGTGATCTTTTCCGTGATCGTGACCTCCGCAACACTCGTGATCCTCTGCGTGATCGTGTCCGTGTCCGCCGCAGCACTCGTGCCCCTCGTGATGATGGTCGTGTCCGCAGCTGCAGCTGTGCGCACCTTCCGGCTGTCCGGTAAGAATTTCGTCCGCCGTCGCTTCGCGGTTCTCGACGATCTTTATATTAAATTCCAGCTCCTTGCCCGCAAACGGGTGGTTAAAGTCGATAGTGACGTCCTGCTCGCCGATAGCTTTGACGCTCACGCGGGTGGTCGCGCCGTCCTCTGCCTGGCCGAAAAGCTCCATGCCCACCGCCAGATCGATGCCCGCAAACTGTTCTTTAGGCAGGATCTGCACGGCGTCCTCTTTATACTCACCGACCCCGTCACTCGGGCTTATACGAACCATTTTGCTCTCGCCCGCTTGTAGATTTAAAATTTCATCTTCCAGCTTCTGGATGATTTGATCCTTGCCGCTAAGAAAGGCAATCGGGTCGGAGTTTAAATTTGATTCTAAAATTTCGCCGGTTTTACCGTCTTTTAGCTCATAATGCATCTTTATAACTCGGTTGTTAGCCATAGTTTTTCTCCTGTTTAAAATTTTATTTTTGATTTTGTATTTAAATTTAGGTTATCTAGTGGGTGCGGCTTTAGCTTCTTTGGAGTCCGGGTATGAAGCCTTGAGCGCTTTGTAGAATTTATCTGCGCTGTCTTTATCGCCGATCTTATCGAAGCTGATCGCAGTGTGATAAAGAAGTTTTGGGGTGTAGTCTTGGCTCTCGTTATGCGAAATGCTCTTTTTATAATAGTTTATCGCCTCTGCGTATGAGCCGGAAAAATATGAAATTTCGCCCAGCATATAGTTTGCCTTAGCTGGCTTATAATTTTTAGATACTAAATAATTGTAGCGCTCTTTTGCGCCGGAATAGTCTTTTTTCGCATACAAGGCGTCGGCCTCTTTCAATACTGAAGCTTGATCTTTTGATTTAAAATCGGAATATACTTTTGTACTAGCGGAGGTTGAAGCAGTGCCTGCGTCTAATTCAGCGTTTTTTTTTACGCTGCCGCCGCTACCTAATTTTTTATTGATTTCAGCGATTTGGGCTTTTATAGTTGAGATATCTCGTTTCATCTGATCTAGCTCGCTGTTACCTTGGCTTTTGCCAGTAGCGCGAATTTCTAGATCCGCTACCCTGTTTTCCAGGTTCGAAATTTTAGAATTTGTTCCTTCAAGGACGCTTCGCAAACCTTCGACACTCTCGCGTGTATTATCTACACTAGCTTGCATCTCGCTTATACGCTTGCGGTTATCGCGCAATACTTGTTCGTTTTCAGTTAAGCCGTAAGAGCTGCCTGAATCAATATTGCCAGCATCAAATGCAGAAGTTTCTGCATTTAAAAAAGTGGCAGCTCCCAAAAGAGCCGCCACCGTGAAATTTTTAAATTTCAAATTAGAATCCAACTTTGAATTCGTCGCGTCTGTTTTGAGCGTCGCACTCTTTAGAATGCTCTGTGCAAGCCATATTGCTCTCGCCGTAGCTTACTACGGAAATTCTGCTCTCATTTACGCCTTGAGCAACCAATGCGTCTTTAGCTGCAGTAGCTCTCTTTAGACCAAGAGCATAGTTGTACTCATCAGAACCCCACTCATCGCAGTTACCCTCAACTTTAACAGTTAGAGACTCTGCGCCTGCTTGATTGAATAGAGCTGCGTTATTATTGATTGTGCCTTGCTGATCGGCTCTAATATTAAATTTATCAAAGTCGAAATAAACAGTGCCAACTTCACTTTGGATCTGAGATGCCAAAGCAGCTAGTCTATCTGCACCACTTGTGCTTGTAGTATCGGCCTCTGGGGTCTTTTTAGAACAACCGCTCAATAATAGAGCAGCAACTGCTATCGAAGATAAAACTAAATGTTTCATTTTCTATCCTTTCAAAAAAAATTGAAGTCATTATATCACGAGATTTTTTAATATTTTACCAATCAACCGATTGAATTTTACCCACTCTTAACGGAAATTGGAAACTTTTATTCTCGTTAACTCTGATAATACCTACCGAGCTTCCGCCGCCGTCTTGCTTGATAAACATAATGCTGCCGCCATCGCTAGAAAATCTAGGAAACATATTTTTGCCGCTAGCCGTTAACTGGCGAATCATATCGGTTTGAGTAGAGATTAAATATATATTAAATCCGCCCCCGCCGTCGCGACTAGAGTAAGTAACGTAATTACCATTTGTGCTGATGGAGTTATTGTTTTTGCCATGATAGACGAGCTGCTGAACGTTGCCGCCATTTATGCTAGTGGCAAATACGTTCGGATAACCTAAACGATCGCTCACAAAAGCCACGCGCGAATCGCCGTCGATAAAATTTCCATTTACATCAATGCCAGCGTAATCGGTAATTTGCTTAGCGCTGCCCGAGGCTATATCATACAAATAAATATCGGGTTGATCTTTAGGCGCATTGGTGATTAAAAGCTTTCTGCCGTCGGCGCTTACATCTGAAGCTATCGTCATGCCATGACCGGTAAAAATTTTACTTTTGCTACCATTGGATAGATTAAATTTATAAATAGCGGGCGTATTTTTATTGACATAGTAGGTATAATAAAATTCGTTCTGCGCTGCGCTTGCCCATTTAGGGAAGATATTTAATCCGCCGCGAAGCACAACCTGCTGGTAAGTAAGCGTATAATCAGCCACCATGATCTCGCTCTCGCGCGTCGAAGTGTAGCGAGAGAGCAAAATCATCTCCTTCATCCAATCGACATTTGAGTAGCCTAACTGCTTGACGATCTCAGATACCGCCATGTGTGCTAAAAACGGATACTTTTCGGCATTTGAAAGCGTAAAGCTCTTCTCGTACATCACCCTGCCGCTGTTCGCCTCAAGTACTTTGGCTTTTAGGCTCATCGGCGAGCTTTTATCACTTACCGCGTAGCGCACGATCAGAGCGGCGCCGCTAGAGCCTAGATTATCGGAAGCGCCCGCATCATAGCTGCTTTGTAGATACTCGTCGCTGACTTCAAAAGTCGCGCCGACCTTTAGATCACCCACCATAAGTTTAAAGAATTTGTTGCCAAATTCTGAATTTGCAAGATTCGATGCATCTTGAACGACGATTTTAGGTAGATTTACCCCTTCGTTTACGATAGACATAGTCGCATCTGCCGCGAAAATGCTACTACAAAATGCAAGAATCAAAAGTAGTTTCTTCATCTTTTCTCCTTAAATTTAATTTGCTACGTCGGATAATACCATTTCAAATGTGTGAGATTTATTATCCGGTGATTTTGGAAAGCTTCGCTTAGGAAGCTCGTCTAAAAATTTCCTTAGCTTTTGGTTAAATTCTGTGCTACGCCCAAGCTCTAAAATTTGATAATCTATCACTCGTCCATCGGTGCTAAATTCTACGCAAACTCTAGCTTCATCGGAAATGCCTACTTGATACTCCGTCCATAGAGTTTGTAATTTCGACGTCATCTGCGAAAAATAAGTATCTAACTCCTTTGAAATTTTAATTTTACCAGATTTTTGCGAAACGGAATTTCTTTCATAAATAAAATTCTGTTCCGAATCCGCCGCAAAAAGCATACAGCAAAACGCAAAAATACAAAAAAGTCTCTTCACTTTTTTCCCTTACGAATTCTAATTTGTCTTCATCACGTCGGACATCCTAGTATCAATCTCATGCGACGCTCCGTCGGGAGACTTCGGGAAAGTCTGAGTCGATAGATTATCCAAAAAATCTCGCAACTTCTGGTTAAATTCAGTCTCTCGCCCCAACTCTATAATAGTATAATCCGCCACTCGCCCATCTGCGCTAAAGACTATCTTAATCCTTGCGTCGTCCTTCGCGGTCGCCACATATCTGCTCCATAGAACCTGAAGCTTCTTCTCGATAGCGCCGTAATAAGCGTTATACTCGCCCGTCCTTTGCGTCCTGCCGCCAAGCTTATCGGATTTGACGACAGCATTTTTAGATGCTGCTTTATCCTTAGCACTAGAGGTGGCGGTTTCTTTATCGGACTTTTTGTTACTCTGAACGGCGTCGCTAGCTTTGGCGCTCTCCTCAAGCTTCTTATTGTCCTTAGTTGTATCCGAAAAAAGATCGCTCAAGCTCGGTTTTTCCTCTTTTTTTGGCTCCGACTTAGCTTCCTCTTTTTTCTCTACTACTTTTTCGGAAGGTTTATCTTCCAACTTAGGCTCAGGTTTGGGCTCCTCTTTTTGGGGCTCAGCTTTAGACTCGTCCTTTTTAGGTTCCGACTTCGGCTCTTCCTTCGGCTTTTCGGGCTCTTTCGGCTTTGCCTGCACCGGAGGTGGCGGAACTACTTGCGCCGTAGTCTTAATTTTATCCTCCGGCACGTCCTTCACATTCTTATTGTCAAACTCGCCTTGCTTCGTTTCTTTAGCGATTTCAGGCGCGGACGGAAGTTTATCATCTATTTCGAAATCAAAAGTAACATCCATATAATCGTTGGGATTGTCAGTATATTTTTTAAATTTTTCCTGCGGCTTTGAAATTTGATATAAAAGAACAAAAATCACCAGCAGATAGGCAAAAAGGGCGATTAAAAACGATTTAAAATTATCGTATTTAACCCCCGTAAAATTTGAATAATTAGCCATTTGTTTGAAGTGCGACTTTTGTAAAACCCGCCTGCTTTAGGCTCTTTAAAACAAACATTACATCGTCGTAAACGAGTCTTTTATCGGCTTGGATATAGACGGGTTTTTCCAAGCTATACTTGCCGGTGCCTTTAAGCAACACGAGATTATCCGGGAATTCAGCTAGGCTCATCGAGCTTTTGTCGATATAAACCTTGCGATCTTCGCCGATACGCACAAGCAAGAATTCCGCGGTATTTTCCGAAACCTGTGCTTTTGAGCCACTAGGCAGTTCGATCTTTTCATCGTAGATAATCGCCGTTTGCGCGACCATTAAAATCGCTAGCAAAACAAGCATAATATCGACGAGTGGAGTTATATTTAACTCTGGATTTTCGTCGAAATTATACATTAAATAGCTTTTCCAGTGTTTGCTTTAAATAGCAAAATATCTGCCGTACGATTTATAATGCTCATAACTTCGTATGCTTTGCGTTTTATAAGTAAGCTGAAGGTGTATGCGGGGATCGCTACAAAAATTCCACATCCTGTGGCAACCAGCGCCTCACTGATCGCAGGAGCGATAGTATCGATGCCGGAATTTCCGCCGCCGAGCTTGGAAAATGTGTGAAGTATGCTAACGACTGTACCAAATAGCCCGATAAACGGCGAAGTGGAGGCGACGATAGATAGCCAAGTAAGTCCGCTAGTGGAGTCGCGTTCAGCTTTGCCTTTATAAATTTCCAAGGCTTCTTTTGAAATTTTATCGGTATTTACTTTTTGAAAAATAGAGCCCGAAAGCGAAATCCTACCACCCATTAGTAAGGATTCGAGTGCCTTTGCTTCGCGGTGTTGCCACGCACTAAGCCCTACAAATCTGGAGATCAAAATCGTAAAAGTGACGATAAAATAGATGGATAACCAAGAAAGCACGAATATCGTAATAAATGTGCTTCTCGTAAAATAACTTAAAATTAGATCTAGCATATTTAACTTTGCCTTGCGAATTCGTCGACTCTAGCCATGATTGCTGCGGAATTTGCCGCATCGGAGCTAATGGACGCAAGCATATCTTTGGCGCGCTGCAAAGACTTTGCTACGGCGCTTTCGCTATCGCCTCCGATAGCTACGGCTTGAGTGGCTAGAATAGTAGTTTTTTCTTCTGTAACTTCCAAAAATCCGTCGTTTACCAAAACAAGCTGTTTTTTGCCATCTTTATCCACGATCTCGACGACGCCACCTTCGCTTTTGTCTTTAAGTCCCGTCAGCAAACTCGCATGCCCTGGCAAAATACCCATTTCACCAGTGATGCCGGGAAGTTGGACGGATTTGACCTCACCCGAAAAGACCATCCCTTCGGGCGTAACGATATCTAAAAGCAAAAATTCTTTCATCTTAAAATTCCTATGCTTTCATCTTTTCGGCTTTTGCCACTACCTCGTCGATATTTCCCACCATATAAAAGGCATTCTCCGGCAGATCGTCGTATTTGCCCTCTAAAATTCCCTTAAAGCCAGCGATAGTCTCCTCTAGCGAGATATATTTGCCCGGACTTCCGGTAAATACCTCGGCTACGAAAAACGGCTGAGATAGGTAGCGCTCGATCTTTCTAGCGCGCTCGACTACGAGCTTGTCTTCTTCGCTAAGCTCGTCCATACCCAAAATCGCGATAATGTCTTGCAAGTCTTTGTATTTTTGAAGCACTGCCTGGACGCCGCGAGCGACCTTATAATGCTCCTCTCCGATAATTTGTGGATCAAGCATTCTTGAGGTCGAATCAAGCGGATCGACGGCAGGATAAATTCCTTTTTCGGCGATCGCTCTGTTTAAAACGGTCGTCGCATCAAGGTGCGCGAAAACGGTCGCAGGCGCGGGGTCAGTAAGGTCGTCCGCAGGTACATAAACGGCCTGAACGGAGGTAATGGAGCCCTTCTTAGTAGAAGTAATGCGCTCCTGTAATTTACCCATTTCGCTAGCAAGCGTAGGCTGATAGCCGACCGCGGACGGAATTCGTCCTAAAAGCGCAGACATCTCCGAACCCGACTGCGAGAAACGGAATATATTATCGATAAACATCAAAACGTCAAGTCCTAGCTCGTCGCGGAAATACTCGGCCATCGTAAGACCGGTTAGCGCGATGCGATTTCTCGCCCCCGGCGGCTCGTTCATCTGGCCATAGGTCAAGGCGACTTTATCCAAAACGCCCGATTCTTTCATCTCGTTATAAAGGTCGTTTCCCTCTCTCGTTCGCTCGCCGACACCCGCAAATACGGAGTAACCGCTGTGTTTGAAAGCGACGTTGTGGATTAGCTCCATGATGATGACGGTCTTGCCGACACCAGCACCGCCGAATAATCCTACCTTGCCGCCCTTTGCGTAAGGGGCTAGCAGATCGACTACCTTAATGCCGGTTTCAAAAATTTCGCTCTTCGTGCTTTGATTTTCAAAGCTAGGCGGATCTCTGTGGATCGACCAGCGGGTTTCAAATTTTTCATCCTCGCCTTCATCGATCAGATCGCCTGTGACATTAAAAATTCTACCCAAAACCTTCTCACCCACTGGCACCGTAATAGGCGCGCCAAGAGCCGTAGCCTCAAGCCCTCGCCTAAGTCCATCGCTCATATCCATAGCGATCGTGCGGACGCGATTGTCTCCAAGGTGTGCGGCTACCTCTAGGATCAGCCTACGATGAGCGCCTTCGACGTCAAATTTAACCTCGATAGCTTCATTAATCTTCGGCAAGTAGTCCTTGAAATCGACATCGACCACGGGACCCATTACCTGAGAAATTATTCCTTTCATCCATTTTCCTTTCATTTCATTGATTCGACGCCGCTTATGATCTCGATAAGCTCAGTCGTGATAGAGCCTTGTCTGGCTTTGTTGTATGCTAAATTTAACTGCGATACGCGTTCTTTGGCGTTATTTGTCGCATTCTCCATAGCGTTCATTCTCGAGCAGTGCTCCGCGGCCAAAGAGTCGATCAGCGCATAATACATGCTGTAGCTAAGATAGCTCTGGATTAAATTTAACATCAATGTTTCTTCGTCCTCAGGGCTTTCAACTTCTACTTCCAATGTAGAGGTTTTTAAAGCGTCCTCGTTAATCGCAGGCTCTCCGATTGGCACCAACGTATTTACCCGCATCTCTTGGGCAATCATATTCAAATAGCCGTTATGGATAAGTATAACTTCGTCAGTTTTACCTTCGTTAAAATCCTTAACCGCGGCTTGGACGATTTCGTTAGCTTTCTCGGACGATGGAGATGAGCTCACGCCGATATATCGCTCCAAAAGCTCAATGCCTTGAAAATCAAAATACTCTATCCCCTTTTTGCCGACGGCGCGAAGGCGAACCTTGATCTTTTTAGCTTTAAGCTCCTCGATCAAAGCTTTGATCTTTTTGATGGTATTGATATTAAAACCGCCGCAAAGCCCTTTATCTGCGGTAATAAACAGCAAATCAACCACCCTTACCTCTCGAGTGGTATCAAAAATTCTAAGTTTTTCGTCGTTACCTGAATTATTACCTACGTAATTTTTAACGCGCGCAGAAATTTCACCCAAGACCTCGTTAATCTTCACCGCATAAGCTCGCGAGCGCATCGCCGCTTCTTTAGTGTTTTTAAGCTTGACGTTGGAGACCAGCTTCATAGCTTTGGTAGTCTTCTCCGTATTTCTGACGCTCTTGATCTGTAGCTTTATATCCTTTAAATTTGCCATAATTTAGCCTTTTTAAGCGGCAAAGGTCGCTTTAAAGTCATTTAGAGCCTTGATTAAATTTTCTTCCAAATCCTTCTCGATGGTCTTTTTGCTTCTGATCTCTTCAAAAATTTCAGGGTATTTTGCCTCGATATACGGATAGAGCTCAGCTTCGAATTTACCGATCGAGCTTGCAGGTATGTCATCCAAAAATCCGCGGCTTCCCGCAAAGATGATGACTACTTGATTTTCGACCGGAAGCGGCGAATAAGGAGGTTGCTTTAAAATTTCGACCATTCTTTGTCCGCGATCCAGCTGCTTACGGCTGCTCTCGTCCAAATCGCTCGCAAACTGCGCAAACGCCTGAAGTTCACGGTATTGAGCAAGATCTAGGCGCAAGGTTCCCGAGACCTTTTTGATCGCTTTAATCTGCGCGGAACCGCCGACGCGGCTAACCGAAAGACCCACGTTGATCGCAGGACGAATTCCAGAGTTAAATAGACCAGATTCTAGGAAAATTTGACCGTCAGTGATAGAGATAACGTTTGTAGGGATATACGCCGAAACGTCGCCTGCCTGCGTCTCGATAATAGGAAGCGCCGTTAGGCTGCCTGCACCGAGTGCATCGCTTAGTTTGCTAGCGCGCTCAAGCAGGCGGGAGTGCAGGTAAAATACATCGCCAGGATATGCCTCGCGTCCTGGCGGACGGCGCAAGATAAGCGACATCTCGCGGTACGCAACCGCATGCTTGCTCAAATCATCGTAGATGATAAGTGCGTGGCGGGAGTTATCTCTGAAATACTCACCCATCGTGCAGCCCGAATACGGAGCCAAGTATTGAAGTGCAGCCGCCTCGCTAGCACCGGCTGCAACTACGATCGTATAGTCCATCGCACCGTATTCTTCAAGCTTCTTAACGACTTGAGCGACGGTAGATTGCTTCTGGCCGATTGCTACGTATATGCAGATAACATCCTGGCCCTTTTGATTGATGATAGTATCAACAGCAACGGTGGTTTTTCCCGTTTGGCGGTCGCCGATGATGAGCTCGCGCTGTCCGCGACCGATCGGCACTAGCGCGTCTATCGCTTTAAGACCGGTTTGAAGTGGCTCATGGACGGATTTACGAGCCATGATGCCTTTAGCCTTTTCTTCAACAAACCTAGTATCGCTAGTCTCTATCGCGCCTTTGCCGTCGATCGGTTCGCCTAGAGCGTTTACCACGCGACCGATTAATGCATCACCTACCGGAACGCGCAAAAGCTTACCCAGTCTTTTAACGCTACTACCTTCGTTAATACCGCTAGTATCGCCTAAAATAACGATGCCGACACTGCTCTCCTCTAAATTTAACGCGATACCACGAGCCCCGTTTTCGAATTCGACCATCTCGTTAGCCATTACGTTTTTTAAGCCGTAAACATTAGCAACACCGTCTGCGACCGAAACGACCTTACCGGTTTCTTCGATATCAACGCTAAGATCGAAATTTTCGATTCGCTCTTTGATTATGCTGCTGATTTCGTCTGCCTTAATTTTCGCACCCACGCTTTACTCCTTTAAATTGCTTTTAAAATATATTCGCTCATTTTTTGTTTCAATCTATCGACTGAAAAACTAATCTCAAATCCAAGATCCTCGACTTCGATCTTAATGCCTTCAAGTTCGCTTTTAACGGGTTGCAGAGTAATATCTGCATTAAATTTCTTTGAAATTTTAGCCTCTAGCTCTTTTATTTTTGCGGCGTCTATTTCAGTAGCAGAATAAATTTTGCCCAAATATTTATTATCCAGTGCTGCAATATTCTCGCGCAGTTCCTCGACTATCTGCGGGATCAGCGCAATACGCCTATTTTTAGCTAGGAGTTTAATAAAATTTACGATTTTTTCGCTTGGATTTTTTATAAACGAAGCAATAAGTTCCACTTTGGATTCCTCTTTTAGCGTCGGAGATTTTACGATATCTTGGAATTTTGGAATTTTAAACGCGCTCGCGACGCTCTCGAGCGTCTGCAAAACAGAGCCTAGTTCATCTTTTTTATAGCTCAGTATAAGGGCGTTTACATATCTTTTTGAGGTGTTATTTATCATCATCCGACCTTTTTCTCTACGATTTTAACCAGTTTGTCTTGACCGAATTTAATGTCGTCCGATGCAAAAACGTCATCCAGTATCTCGCTTACGACCTCTTTTTTGATCTTACGCGCCTCAAAGCTCTTCTGCTCGTCGAAAGATTTTTGCAAATTCGCAATCTCTTGCTCGGTTACATTTTTTATCTTTTCGGCGGCGAACACGATCTCTTTTTTAGCAGTTTCGATTAAAGCTGCACCTTGGACCTTAGCATCTTGCAGATCTTTTTTAGCTTGCTCCTTGCGAGCTGCAGACTCTTTTAAAATTTTTTGATTAGCCTCAAGTCTAGATGCGATGCCGTCGATCCTACCTTGATATGCCGCTTTTGCGGGACCTTTTAAAAGATAAAACAAAATTCCGAAAAACAAAATGAAATTTATACTTCGCCACAGCACGTCGTAGTCTTTGACTCCATCGTGCCCACCGCTTGCTAAAACAAACGCCGGAATTATAAATAAAAATAGATATTTTTTCATACTGAAATCCTCATACTTTAGCCACGGCAGTGCTTAGAGCATTTTTAAATTCCGGAATTTTGGCTTGCAAATCATTTTTTAGATTGCGCTTTTGCTCATCCAAACCGCCTAAAAATTGATCAAAATCCTCCTCCATCGCGGCTTTTTTCTCGGCTATTTCTCTGGCGGCAGCCTGCTTCGCGCTATCCATCGCCTCTTGCTTTATTTTAACAGCTTGCAACTTCGCAGCATCCATGATTCTTACGATCTCTGCTTTATCGGCATCTGCGTCCTGTGCGTTTTTCATCGCATTTGCCTCATCTTCTTTAATAATAGCCTCTCGCTTTTCCATATGCAAAAGTAGCGGTCTATAAAGCTTGATATTTAAGAAGTAAATCAAAGCTAAAAATACGACAATGGTCGTTATCATGGCGGTCAAACTTACGTCTAGCATCGCACCTCCTCCAGGTTAGTTTTAAACAAAATGCGTATTTTACAATATGAAAAATTAAAATACACTATAAAAAATCATCCGATTTTCTTTAAAAACTCGGAAATTTGTAAAATTTCGTTAAATTCGATCGAAATTTTACGCTCTTTGATACTTATTTTACCAAATTGATCAAGCTTAGCCTTTAGCTTTAAAAGCTCGGGCTTGAAGCTTTGAAATTCCACGCCGGGCTTTTTCTCTTTTGGAACGGTTTTATCTTTGAGCTTTTTTACTAAAGTTTCAGTATCTCTTACGCTTAGGCGCTGTCCTAAAATGGTATTTAGCGCTAAAATTTGATCCTCTTTTTCGAGTCCAACCATTATCTTGGCGTGCCCTTGCGAAATTTTATCTGCGCTTATGGCGTCTTGCACTTCGGAGCATAAATTTAAAAGCCTTAGCGTATTGGTAATCTGCGTGCGGGACTTTTTGATGATGTCGGCTAACTCCTCTTGCGTGATCCTGTATTCGCCGATAAGCTCCTTATAGGACTTAGCAAGCTCGATAGGATTTAGATCCTCACGCTGGATATTTTCGATAAGGGCAAGCTCTCTTAAATTTTGAGATTTTATGTCTGCGACTACGGCTTTGATTGTACTCTCGCCCAAAAGCTTCGTCGCTCTTAGACGTCGCTCGCCGGCGATCAGGACGTAAGAATCATCCTTTTGAATAACGATGATAGGCTGAATAAGCCCGTGGCGAGCGATGCTCTCGCTTAGCTGCCTAAGTGCCTCCTCATCGAAGCTTTGACGCGGTTGATATGGATTTGGCTCGATTTTATCGACATCGATTTCGATAACTAAGCTATCGGCATTTCCACTTTCTAGCTCCCTGTTATAGGAGCTTTCTACGTCGTCTAAAATCGCACCGAGCCCGCGCCCGAGTGCTCTTTTTACCTTGCCCATTTTTGCTCCATTATGGATTTAGCGAGGTCTTGATAGGCGATGGAGCCGGCGGATTTTATATCGTATAAAACCACCGGCTTGCCAAAGCTTGGGCTTTCGGCTAGCTTGATATTGCGCGGGATGATGACTAGATCATCACTCTTACCGATACGAAAGAGCTTATCATCAAAATATTCGCGTAAATTCGCAACTGTCTCTTTGGCGAGGTTGTTTTGCAAGCTGTACATTGTCGGCAAAAATCCGCGAATTTTTAAATTTTTATTGAGCGTTTGCTTGACGACTTTTACGGTATTTAGAATCAACGCGACGCCTTCAAGCGCGTAGAATTCGCACTGAATCGGGATAATTACACTATCGCTTGCGACCAAGGCATTTACCGTAATGCTACCGAGCGTCGGCGGCGAATCGATGATGATGAAGTCGTATCTGTCTTTAACCTCGGAAATTTTATTTTTTAGCATTAGTTTGAAGTCTTTCTCTTCGCTTACTTCGCGCTCGATACCTACAAGTCCGATGTTTGACGGCACCAGATCCATAAACTCAAGTTCGGTCTTTTGGATCACTTCGGACATGCTCTTACGCCCCGTTAGGACGTGATAAATGTTAAATTCAAAGTCGCTGCGATTAAATCCAAGTCCGGTCGTAGCGTTCGCCTGAGGGTCTACGTCGATCAGTAGGACCCGCTTTTTCTTTATTGCTAGCGACGCAGCAAGATTAACCGCTGTGGTCGTCTTTCCGACGCCGCCTTTTTGATTGGCAATCGTAATTACTTCACTCATCTTAAAGCATAAACCCTTTCTTCATTTATTATGATCGATCCGTCTTCGCAAAGTTTAGCCTGCGCGAGTGAAATTTTTTCGCCGCCTAGATGAACGCTAAAATTTTGCGATTTTTGGAATTGTAACGAAAAATTTCTAAAAATTTGCTTCCACGGGATTTTATTTTCATATAGTGCGAAAAAGCCCTCTATAGCGTCTTTTGCGCTGATTTTTATATCTAAAATTCCCGCATATTCGGGCGCGCCGAGTAGGTTCATGCCGATGCCGCAGACGAGGGTATTTTTGATCTTATTCGTCATCGTCCCACCGATTTTGCGCTCATCTACATAAAAATCGTTGGGCCATTTTAGCCAAAGCTGCGAACCGAGCGATGCTAGAAGCTCCTGCATGATCATCGCAAAATATATGCTCGCCGACTGAGGCGGCACATCTGCGGGCAGATCGCTCTGCGCGACACAGAACGAAAAGGCGAGATTGCCGCTAGCGCCCTCCCAATCATTGCCGCGCGAGCCGATACCGGCGCTTTGGCGATTTGCGGCTATCGCAAAAGGCGGCGTTATCCTGCCTTCGCGCACGGCGTCTACTAAAAACTCCTGCGTAGATGGCATTTGCTCTACGAATTCTATCTGCAAAACCAGCTCCTTGCATAAAACAAGGCGCTCATCTTACGATATCGCAAGCATTTAAATTCCGCGCTGCGATAGAATTTTGCGACAAGATAAAATTTAGCACGATAAAATTTTACGGCGTAGCGGAATTTTATGCGATGAAATTTTGCGATCTTGCTAAATTTTTCGGTAACGCGGATTTTTCTAGCGGCACTGCGATAAAATTTTAAGGCTCTGTCTCGCAAAAATTCTGCGGCACGATCATAGAATTTTAAGTGGTGCGTGTTCGGTATAGCGCTGTAAAGTCCGCAACCGCGGCAGCGAAATTTTAATCTCCTGTGAGCGTAAAATTTTAGAGCATAGAAGCGAGATTTTAAAATTCTATAAAGCCTTGATTTTGGAGCTTCACTTCGAAATTCCGCACAGCAAAATTTTACCTCACGATCGCGGCGATACCCGGGGCAAAATTCAGTCGTAATGCCAAAAGTGCAGCGCAAATAAAATCCCCGCGTAGCATCATAAGCGCGACGCAAAACGCGAGAATTTAAAATCCCACTTAGCATAGCAGATCGCCGATCTTTAGCCGCTTGCCGTTTAGATACGCGCTAGCGTCCACGGGCTTTTTGCCAGGCTCTTGCACTTTTATGATCTTGACCGCGCCCTCGCCGCAAGAAACGCAAAAGCCCAGCTTATCAACGTGCAGAATTTTACCCGCGCGTTCAAATTTACGCCCGCAAGATTCGCTCAAAAGCTCTAGTTCTAAAATTTTTAACCCGCTAGCTAGATAGATCCCGGGCCAGGGCGTCAGCGCGCGGAATTTATTATAAATTTGCCCCGAGCTTTCCTCAAAACTAAAAAGCCCGTCAGATTTGCTTATTTTTTTACAGTGCGTAGCCTGCGCGTCATCTTGCTTTAGCTGCGTTAAATTTGTAAAATTTCGCAGCACTCGCACGATCAGCTCGCCCGCCAGATCACCCAGTTCGTCAAACAGCTGCGCCGCCGTTTTGTCCTCGCAAGGCGTATAGGCAAAATCAAGCATATCGCCCGTGTCAAGCCCCGCATCCATCAGCATCGCCGTCACGCCCGTCTGCTTTTCGCCAGCTAGTAGCGCGCTTTGAATGGGACTTGCGCCGCGGTACTTAGGCAGGATCGAAGCGTGCAGGTTTATGCAAGGCGCGATATCAAGCACGCTTTGCGGCAAAATTTTACCGTATGCGGCAACCACGATAAAATCAGGCTTTAGCTCTTTTATCTGCGCTCGGGCCGCCTCGTCTTTCAAGCTTGCAGGCTGAAAGATCGGCACGGCGGGAAGGTGCTGTTGCGCGTAAACTTTAACCTCGCTAGGCGTTAAAATTTGCTTCCTGCCGACGGGCTTATCGGGCTGCGTAAAGACGGCCGCGATCTCAAATTTCGCCTCCGCAAGCGCGCGCAAAATTTTAGCCGCATACTCAGGCGTTCCCATAAAAACTATATTCATTCTTTTCCTTTAAATTTAGCCACATCAGGGCGCGAGCGATCATGCAGACGCAATCGTGCTCGCAATAAATTTTGCGCAGACCGTAAGGTAAACCCGGGTCCACACTCGCGCGCCTTATTTGACGGCGGATTGATTTTTATCCTCGGATCCGTCCGGCCAAGGCCAAAAAGCGCACGGATCTTCGGACCAATAAATCTTTACAGACGGTTTCGCTCCCAGCTCATCTAGGCTAATCTTGCCGTCGTGATTAGCATCGAGCCTCTTAAATTCCGAGCCCGAGCGCAGATTTAGCTCTGCTCTCAGCCCAGACGGTACCTCGCCCGCCATCCACTCCTGCAAGCTCAGCGCGCCGTCGTGATCCTTGTCGTTAAAGTCCATAAAATTCGGCACCGGATCGGCGGGATCACAACCGTATGCGCCGAAGCATAAAAATACTAGAATAAAAATTTTATTCATTTCGCTTCCTTAAATTTTATCTTTTTGCGGCGTTTGCGAGCGATAAATAAAATTTAACCGCGTATGCGGGCGCGCTTAAGGCCTGCGTTCGTCAAAACCCCTCTACGGCGCGGCTTTTAGCGCAACCTACAGCTCCTTTTTAAGCAGTTCAAGCAGGTTAAATTTTAGCTCGTTTATATTTTGTCCCGTAGCCGAAGATATCGGCATCACGAAAAACGGCTTAGCGGCGTCAAACTCATAAATATCTTGTTTAAATTTCATCTCGCCAGCCGTGCCCGCAAGTCCCAAATGCGACAAAAAAGCGTCAAATTTTTCCTGCAAATTTTCGGCCGCGTCCGCGCGAGTTAGAGCGATCGCGTAATCTCTTTTTGCAAGCTCTCCGGAAAATTTCGCCGTCTCGGTCCTCAGCGCATCAAACTGCTCCTCAAGGCTGCGGTAGTTCGCAAAATCGAGCATAAAAAGCAAAATTTTAGTGCGCTCGACGTGTTTTAAAAACTGCACGCCAAGCCCGCGCCCTTCGCTTGCGCCCTCGATGATGCCCGGGATATCGGCCATGACAAAGCCGCTATATTCGTCCACCTCGACGAGACCGAGCTTTGGCGTGAGCGTGGTAAACTCGTAGTTTGCGATCTGAGGTTTGGCGTTTGAGACGGTGGATATGAGCGTGCTTTTGCCCACGTTTGGAAAGCCTACGAGCCCAACGTCGGCGATGAGTTTTAGCTCCAGTCTCACCTCGCGCATCTGCCCTTCGAGGCCTTTTTGCGCGTATTCGGGGGCTTGATTAATCGAGCTTTTAAAGTGCACGTTGCCAAGCCCGCCTTTGCCGCCTTTTAAAAACAGCCTCGTCTCGCCGTCATTTAGCATATCAAGCACCAGCTCGCCGCTATCCTCGTCGTAAACGCTGGTGCCCGGAGGGACGATGAGATAGAGATCCTCCCCGCTTTTGCCGGTCTTTTTGCGACCCTCGCCGGGCGTGCCGTTTTGCGCTTTAAACTCCCGCTTGCCCTTGTAGGATGAGAGGGTGTGGGAGTTTTTATCGACCCTAAAATACACGTCGCCGCCGTCGCCGCCGTCGCCGCCGTCAGGACCGCCTAGGATGACGAATTTTTCGCGGCGAAAGCTGACGCAGCCCGCGCCGCCGTCGCCTGATTTGACGCTAAGCTTTACGCTGTCTATGAACATAGCTATCCTTAAATTTAAAACGGCAATTATAGCCAAATGAGTTGAAGATAATTTTTAAACGGATGAAATTTTAAAAGAGGGGCTTGCGCCCCCGAAGATTTTAGCGGCAATTACGCAGCGGGATAAACCGATACTTTTTTGCGATTTTTGTCTTTTCGCTCAAATTTTACGACGCCGTCGATCAGCGCGAAAATCGTGTGATCGCTACCCATGCCCACGTTGCTGCCCGGGTGCGTCGCAGTGCCGCGCTGGCGGATGATGATGTTGCCCGCGCGAACGAACTCGCCGCCGAATTTTTTGACGCCTAAGCGGCGTCCGATACTATCTCTATTATTTTGGGTTGAGCCTTGACCTTTTTTGTGTGCCATTTCCTATCCTTTATGCGTTAATCGAAACGACTTTGACGCGGGTATATTGGCGTCTGAAGCCGCGTTTTACTTTTGAATCTTTGCGTCTGCGTTTTTTGAAGATAACGACTTTTTTATCCTTGCCTTCGCAAACGACCTCCAAAACCACCTTGGCACCCTTTACGAACGGTGCTCCTACCTTTAACTCGCCGTCATTTAGCGCTAAAACTTCGCTAAGCTCGAGCTTTGCTTTCGGCTCTGCATTAAAATGGTCTAAATTTAGGTAGTTGCCCTCTTCGACCTTATACTGCTTGCCGCCGTGTTTGATGATAGCATACATCAAAAATCCTTTAAAATTTGGTAGCCAAAAAGGCATTTGCCGTGCAAAATTTAAAAGCCCGTTTGGTATGAAACTTTGAATATTATCCGAAATTTTATAAATTCCTACTGAAACGCCTCGCAAAATTCCTACGAAATTTCAAATTTCAAGGGCTCGGATTTATTTTAAACTAAAGATAAATGTGCTACTATCGCAACGAAATTTTTGAAGGAGAATTTTATGAGAAATTTAATAGCTGCGCTCGTAGCAGCGGTATTTTTTATCGGTTGTTCCAACTGGAATATATCCAACGAACCAAGCGGAGTACGCAATCAAACAAAATCCCAAAGCAGCAAAACAAATATCGGCGGCGTAAATGATAAAGTCCAAGAGGTTTCCACCGCAGGCACCACCGATATGGTCGAAACGACCTTGCCCGATAGCACAGGTATGACTAATGCGCCGAAAGACCGCAGCGATGCATTTCATATCAATCAAGTAATTTCTGCATGGAATAAACAGCCAGACTCCATCAAAACAACCGAAGACAATGGCAACATATACACCTGGAAAAACTATAAGCCAGGCTGCGACGTATCACTTACCAGCGACTCGGAAGGCTACGTATCAAAATCCGCTATCAAATCAGCACTGTCTCAGTGTCTATAACTAACTTATCCGCGACGCCGAAATTTTAAAATTTCGTAAAATTTCGGCTTACGAGCGGGTCTGCTTCGTCAAATTTAATCTTAGAGTTATATGGTTCGCTCTTAAAAATTTACTATTCGTATTGTATAATCGAGGACTTTTAATCACTGGAGCAAAATATGAAGAAAATTTTATTTGCAGGTGCGCTTTTAGCGGCATTAGGAAGCTATGCGGCGGCGGGCGAACATGTTAAGGTCTATCACGGCGAGAGCTGCGGCTGTTGTCACAACTGGGCAAAATACATGGAGCAAAACGGATTTGAAGTCGAGATGATTTCGCTGGCTGACGAGCCGCTTATCCAGAAGAAGAATGAGCTCAAACTTCCGCTGGAGCTCGCTAGCTGCCACACCGCGATCATAGACGGATATATAGTCGAAGGGCATATGCCAGCAAGCGAGATCCGCACGCTACTAAAAAATAAGCCTAAAGACGTCATCGGCATAGCAGTGCCTGGCATGCCGCTAGAAGCGCCAGGTATGGAGCAAGGCCTCAGCCCGAGGTCTATGATGTGGTAGCGTTTAAAAAAGACGGCTCGTATCAAAGCATCGCCACTTACAAAGGCAAAGAAAAAATCAAATAATCCGCCGCGCTTCAAAGCGGCGAACTTACTTATTGGCTCGATAAAATTTTGCCTATTTATGGCTTGGCACAATTTACTTTAGCCGGCGAATGCTGCCACGATCTGCAAAAATGACGCGCAAATTAATTTCAAACGCTAGCTATGATAAAGGGGATTAAAAATTTAAGTGGATGGGCTAATAGGGGTCGAACCTATATTCACAAATCCAGAGTTTGTTGTCCTGCCATTAGACGATAGCCCATTGCGGAAGCGGTATTTTATAGAATTTTGCTTTAAAAAAGCATAAGAGCGGGCGGAATTTTAAAATTTTGTAAAATTTTAGATTAAATTTAAAGCCCTGCTGCGCCGAAACGATAAAATTCAAACGCAAAAGCTAACGCTGCTTTCATCGGCTCCGATAAAAGAATATGGCTATCATCGCGGAGCTCAATTTTAAAATTTGGCTAGTTCATCCTGTATTTGCGCCTTTGCGAGCTATTTATCGCAGGATGAAATTTTAGCGCATGAATCCACCTCAAAACATATATGTTTAGTGCTCGCTGGGCGCGGGCGCGACCTTAAATGCTATAAATCACACCGAAAATCCGCAGCGAGCATAATTGCGACAAACCCGAATACAGCGCCCTAAATAAGTGTCAAATAGACTTGCGGCAAGATCGCACAAAAAGCCTGTCAAATACTTGCCTCAAGCGAAGCATAGAATTTATCGCGATTAAGTTAGGTTTAACTAAAATCAAAGCCAAAATTTGAGCACGAAGATTGCATAAAATTTCTTGCAAAAGCCATTCGCAAACTCAAAAGACATTGCAAAATTGCGTAAAATTTGGCTACGGCAAGATTTTCCAGTACATTGTGTTAATACAAACCGAAAGTGAATAGAACACAATTACTCGAGGTAGCAAAATTTTCCCATACGCTGTTAATACCGAACATTGACGAATCGATCAAGTACTATGGACAAAGTGAAATATTCCCGTACATTGTTAGTTCGGCACATACAATTACTAAACCAGAGCAGAAATATGCGAAATTTAACTCCGCGTATCGTTTGAACACTTACCTCCAGCTAAATAGCGCGGACAAATTTTATATTGCGCGCCGTTTAAAACGCAAAAATTAATTGGAAATTTTAAATTTCGGGCGCGGGTTCACTTCTAAGTATTCGCAAAAATAGTGCATCGAAGCTAGAAAAATTTCGCTCCGTCGCGCCTAAAATTTCGATGAAATTTCGCGTATCAACTCAACCGCCTCTTTTGCGTCCGCGCATACGAACTCGAAATGCGCCCGTAGCTCCGAGGCACTGCCGTAGCCGCAGCTTACGCCCACGCTTCGCACCGCTGCCGACTTTGCCGCGATAGCGTCAAGTAGCGTATCGCCGATCATAAAGATATTTTGGCTTACAGAAGGCAGGATTTCGTCACTGCAAATTTTGTCATAACAAGGAGTGGAATTTAGCTCATGTGCATCATAAATTTTACCGCCGCGCGCGCCGCCTTTATCGCTCTCGCCCTCGATGCTGACACCGCTCTTTTGACCCTTATCGCCAGCCTCGTATCTATCGCTCTTTGCTTCGCTTAAATTTTTAAACGAAATTGTATCGGAATTTTGACTCGCAATACTGCTTAAATTTTGCTCGAAAACTTTGCCAGAATCAGGATCAAGCGCAGGAAGGCTCTTTAAATCAGGCGCTGAAATTTCATTCAAAATCGCGCTCCTGCTAGCAGCGCTTGTGTTTTTATTGGCAGTAGCATAGCAAGCTTTACTGCTAATTGTATTTGAACTTTTGCTAGCGGTCGCGCCGCAAATTCCTAAATTTTCGAGCGCCTTTAAAATCGGTTCAGCGCTTGGTTTGGGATCTTGCACGTCCTCTCGTCCGACGATGGTGCCAAAAAATTTCGCGACACCAAGATGCTGCAATAAAATTTTAGAAAATTTCGACGTTTTGGTGGTTACGACGCCTAAATTTGCAAACTCGCTCGCCGCACGAACCGCCTCGAACGCACCGCTTAGCAGAACGGTCTGATCTAAAAAAGTCTGCGCGTATCGCTGTTTGTAGGCGAGCACGAAATTCTGCACATCGCGCGTCACACCTAGACGTTCAAACATCACTTCTAACGGATGCCCGATAAGCCTTTTAATCGCTTCGTCGCTAGGCTCTGCGGCGCCCAAATGCGCAAACGCGTAGTGAAAGCCGTCCAGTATCGCGGGCGTGGAGTCGATGAGCGTACCGTCGAGATCAAAAAGCAGAGTGGTTTGGAAATTTGGCATTTTAAAATTTAATTTGGATATAAAAAAAGCGGAGCCGAAGCTCCGCTTATGTGGATCTAGAAAAGATTATTTTCTAAATTTAGCATCTACGCGTCTATTTTGAGCGCGGCCTGCTTTAGTAGCGTTTGTAGCGATAGGCTTAGTCTCACCGTATCCTACAGTGGTGATTCTGCTAGCATCTACGCCGAAGCTCTTAAGCGCACCTCCGACTGCAGCAGCTCTGCGCTCGGAGAGCTTTTGATTATATGCATTCGAGCCGGTGCTATCGGTGTGACCCTCTAGAATTACTTTGTAATCAGGGTGAGCTACTAGCACATCGCTTACGTTTTTAATCTGGTTCATAAACTCAGGGGAAATTTTTGAGCTATCTGTAGCGAAATTTACGCCCAAATTTAATCTAATAACTTTCTCGCAACCATATTCATCTACAACTACACCAGCAGGTGTGCCTGGACATCTATCGACATTATCGCATACGCCGTCGTTATCTGCGTCTTTGCAGCCTGTAGGAGCCGGAGCGGCAGCTGGAGCTGCATCAGCATATCTCTTGCCAAAATCAACTGCAAAGCCTAGAGTATAGAACAATACGTGGTTGCCGTCGTCAAATCTGATAGCATCGCGTGCTTCAAGTTTTGTAGCGAAGTTGTCGGTAATGTAGTATTTTAGACCCAAGCCGTATTGACCAAAGCCGCTATCTTGATCGCCATCGTTGTAAACGTCTTTAGTGTAATCCATATATCCAAGACCTAGCAAGCCGTATAATTTGAAATTATCGGTGAAATTTACCAAGTCTTTTACAGCATTGATATGATAGTATTTAGCGTCAGGCTTATCGTTGCCTACTCTATGAGCTAAATCCTCTACGCCGATATTGCGAGAGTAATCAAAACCAACCTCTACTTGATCGATAAACGAATCTTGTAGATTTTTGGCAAGACGTAGACCGAACATAAAATTCGAATCCAAATCCATATTGCCCTCATGAGTCATTCCGCCAATAGTAGGGGTGATCTCCCAGTGATAATCAGCATCGCTAGCGAACAATGCGCCGGATGCACACAAGCTTAATGCAAGTAGAACTTTCTTCATTAAACATCCTTTCAAATAAAGTTATAATTCGATATTACCATAAAATTTTTAAAGAATTTACAAATTTGCGACAATTTCGCCACAAATTTGCAAAAAACATTATCTCTTAGAGAACTGCGGACTTCTACGCGCTTTGCGGCGACCGAATTTCTTTCGCTCGACCACGCGACTATCGCGAGTTAGCAGACCTTTTGGCTTAAGAGCCGCTCTAAAATCCTTATCCATCGCGGCAAGCGCTTTTGAAATTCCGTGCTTTAGCGCATCCGCTTGAGCCGAATATCCGCCGCCTAAAGTTTGCGCGGTGATGTCCATCGAGGTCTCTTGTTTAGTCGCCAAAAGCGGCTGAACAACCCTTAGCTTGATCGCTTCGTGACCGCCTAGCCAGGTGTTTAGATCCATACCGTTTACTACGATTTTGCCGCTTCCCGGTTTTACCCAAACCTTAGCTACGGCAGTTTTTCTCTTTCCGGTTGCATAAATTGTCGCCATGATTATTTTCCTTTTTTAGTTGTTTGCGCAGTATGAGGGTGCTCGCCGCCTTCATATACGAATAGCTTTTTGATCATTGCCTTGCCGAGCTTCGTCTTAGGAAGCATGCCGCGAACCGCAAGTCTGTAGAGTTTTGCGGGATTGTTTTTAAGCAAGTCTTGAAATTTCACGCTCTTTACGCTTCCGAAATAGCCCGAGTAGTTGTGATAAAGCTTGTCGTCGCCCTTGTTATTGCCGGTAAATACAGCTTTTGAAGCGTTGATGATAACGACGTAATCTCCGCAATCCACGTTTGGAGTGTAGCTTGGTTTGTGTTTGCCGCGTAGCAATACCGCAACTTCGGTAAGCATCCTACCGAATCTTTTGTCGGTCGCGTCGATAACGACCCAGTCGCGCTTAACTTCGCTCGGCTTTGTAATTTCTGTCATGGTTTCCGCCTTATTAAAATTTGAGCTGTGATTATATAGAAATATCCTTACGTATAGCTTAATTTAAGCTATTTTTAATCTGTCTGCGCTCAAATTTCATCTAAATTTTAAAATTTTATCCCTCTTCATTCACTTCGATTAGCCTAGCATCCGCGGCTTCGAGAGCCAGCACGAAGGCGCGCACTCGCGCATGCGGATAAAACTCGCGGATCACGCTTTTATACCGCGCCACTTGAGCTTTGTTTTGCGCGAGGTATTTTTCGGAGCTCTTGTAATCAAAAAGCAAAATTTCATCCTGCCCAAAGCACGCCAGATCCACGCGCAAAAGATCATTCTCCGCGCTTTTAATCGGCATCTCTTTATAAGCTTGAGCGCCCTTTATCAGAGCTAAAAATTCCTCGTTTTTACTTAGTCCTAGCGCCCGCGTCGCGATATTTTCAAAATCCGCGTCATTTAAAAATTTAGCGTAGCGACCTCTCGCCAGGCCTACTCCTCGTAAAATTTCATCCGCCGCAAAGCTTTCGCTCATCTCGAGCGCATAGTGCAGCGCCTCGCCGAAATATATCGCGCTTAGCGCCTCCGTTTCGCCGCCGCCTGCTTTTTCTTGCGCGCCTTGAGGCTCGCCCGCTACGAGCGCGATCTTTTTGCGCGGCGGCTGCTCTTCTGATTTTACGGAGCTTGGGATTACGTAGCCGTATTGAAAATCCGGGATATCCAGCCACTCCACGACGCCCGCGCCCTTGGTCTTTTTGGCATAAGGCGAAAAAAAGCTATAATTGTATTGATCTATTTTTGCCTCGGAGCGTTTTACGATGATGAGCGAGCGTTCAGCGCGTGTAAATGCTACGTAGAGCTTGTTTATATCCTCCTCGTGTGCAGAGCGATCGTTTTCGTCCATTAGCGCCGCAAATTCCGCATCCAGGCTCTTTCTGCTCGCAAATTTATAAAAAATTCTCCACTTATGCGTGGCAAAATCATAGTCCGTCGCGAGCTTTGAGCTATCACCCCGGTCTTTTCCTCCGATGCGGTCGCAAACGATTACGTGCGGGAACTGAAGCCCCTTGGACTTATGCACGGTCATAATTTTAATGCCACTTTGTTCCTTGGCAAATACCTCCGTTTCGTCGTTTGCAAACAGATACTCGCTAAAACTATTAAATTTTGCCAGCGTCTCAAAAAACAGCAGTAGATCCGGATCGACAAAATTTAATTTCAGCGAGCTAGCGATAAATTCCGCCGTTTTTTGCGCGTTTTTATGCAGATCGACCGCTATCTTTTTAAGCCGCCTCCCTAAAATCGCTTCGGCGTTTCGCAGATAAATTTCATCGCCACCTACGCAGAATTTCGCGTATTGAATTACGGCATTTACCTGCTCGCTGCAACGCAGAGCCTTATTTGAGCCGCTGCAAACCTCGCAAAATTCCGATAGCATCTCTTTTAGCGCGCTTACATGCTCGTTTTTCCAGCATAAAATCGCTATATCATCAGCTCTCACGCCGCACTCCTCAATAAGCCTGCGCGCTTGCTCCGCAGCCCCCTTTAGCACATCGTCGTATGAAAACGCTGCTACGTAGCCGTAATCGTCGCTTTGCACCTCAAATAGCGGCATTTGTGGATGAGAAAGAGGATAATCCTTGATTTTTTGCAGCACCGAAGCGGGCAGATCGCTATCTAGCTTATTTGCCGCGATTTGATCTTCATAAGACGCAAATTTATCGCGCAAGATCTCATTTACAAATTTTACAATGAGTTTTAAGCTGCGATAATTGCGCGGCAGGCTCTGCGTTTTGATTTGACTAAACTGCTCGCGCAAAATATCAAAAATTTTTCTCTCTGCGCCGCGAAATTTATAGATGCTCTGTTTTTTATCGCCTACGTAAAAAAAGCTGCCACAGCGCTCCTCCGCCCCTTTGCCAGCAAGCGCCTCAGAGATTAGCGGCAGCATAATTTCATACTGGCAAATGTCGGTATCTTGGAATTCGTCAATTAAAATATGCGTGATTTTAGAATCGAGCCTGAAATACAAAAGCTCGCGATTGCCCTGTAACGCCTCTGCGCTTGGATTTAGCAGCGAGTGCACGGCTGCAGTGACATCGCCGAATGTAAGCTTGCGACTTTTGCGCTGCACCGATTTAAGCGCTTCGGCATAAATTCTAATTAGTCCTGCCAGCTTAGCCGCATATACCGCATCCATCCACGCTATTTCGCGAGCTATGGCGTCTTTCAGCCTTGCTAGCTCGCCGTCAAGATGCGAAATTTTTTTAAGCTGCGAGCGCGGATAATCGAAACTACCGTTGGCAAGAGCCGAAAGAATGAAGCCCGAAGATAATTTTGACAGATCACCAACAGGGCTTAGCCCATTTACGGCTCCCGCGCTTACGCCCGCATCTCTCGCCGCTTTTTGCAAGTGGGATAAAATTTCATTTATCTCTGCCAGCGCGGAGCTTGCGGGAAGCGTGGGCGGATTTATGCTTATATCGCCTCTCCAAATGCTTTGCAAGCTATTTAAAAACTCACCCTTTGTCATTCCTGAGTCGCTTACATAATCCACGACCTCTCTTAATAGCGCTTCGTTTTTACAAATCACGCCTAAAAACGCCGCCTGCTGCACGCCCAAAATCCCTTCATCGTTTTCAAAGCTCGGATCGATGCCGCTATTTAGCGCAAAGGAGCGCAGAGCTTTTGCAAAAAACGCATCGAAGGTAAAGACATTTAGGCTCTCGCTTAAAAATTTAGGCAGTAGGCGCTGTTGCGCTGCCATAACCTCATCCGCGCTCATATTTAGATCCTCGCAAATTTGCGCCAGCTCGGGGCTTGACACAAGGGCGCCGTCGCGCACGACAAGCAAATTTTGAAATTTCTCCACGATGCGCGTTTTCATCTCAGCAGCCGCTTTTTTAGTAAAGGTAAGCGCTAAAATTTCATTGATCGGCTCACCTTTTAGCACCAGCTCGATGAACCTGACCGCGAGATTGAAGGTCTTGCCGCTGCCTGCGCTTGCTTCAAGCGCCAGATAATTTTCAAATTTTGCCATCGATCTGCCCCTTGCAAATGATTTTATAATCGCAGTATTCGCAGCTTTGCACCGCTTCCGTGCGCGTAAAAGCGACCTCGCTTGCAAATTCCTTGCCGATAGAGCTTAGCGTCTCGCGCAGATTTTCTAAGCTAGGCGTTTTGTCGCCAGGAGCCGCAAACGCGCAGTCTTTTAGCGACAGATAGGCGCATTCGCACTCCTGGGCTAAAAGCGCGCGATAAAACGTAAGCTGGAATTTTTCCATATGTTTTTTAGCCGAACCACGTTTGTAATCGATGATAAATTTCCGCCCTGTCTTGTCTTCGTCGATACGGTCGATCCGTCCGCTCAGCCGCACCCCGTCAAGCTCGCCTTTTAGCGATACTTCACTACCGCTAAAGCCCCAAATTTGCTCATGCTCTTCTAAAAGCCTAGCTAGCTTTTCTACCGATTTTAACTCAAGTTCCGCATCAAAGCGCGCGATGCCCGCTTCTCGCGCGAGCTGCGAATAAATAAAGCGAAATTTTTCCATGCTAAATTTCATCCCCGCTCGCTCATATAAACGCTGAAAACTCGTATGTAAAATTTTGCCCAAAAGCGCATTATCCTCGCCAAATTTTAGCCCCTCCTTCAGCCCAAAAACGTAGCGGTAATAATACTTCCTCTTGCATTCTAAAAACGTATCCAACCGCGAAAACGACAGCTCCTCGGCAAAAAAATCATGGCGAGCCACGGGGTCTTCTTGTCCGCATAAGGCGGGCTTAAATTCCTCCCGCCCAAAAAGCCGCAAATAATCCTCCTGCGAAAATTCCGCGTCTTGTTGCACTTCAAAGCTTTTCAAAAACCGCGAAGGCAATTTCTCGACGCTTTGCAGATAGCAAATCGCGCTTTTTTTAGCGCCTCTTAGCAAGCCGTCGTAGTAAAATCTTTGTAAATTTTCGCGGTCCGCGTGGCTGATGAGCCCTGCTCTAGCGCGCAAAGCAGAGTTTAAAAACATCTCTCCGCTACTGCGCTTAGGCACCAGATCATCGTTAAAATCGGGGATTATCACGCCGTCAAATTGCAGTCCGCGGCTCTCTAAAAGCCCCATTACCGTGACCTTTCCGCCACGAACATCATCAAGCTTAATGCGCGAAATTTCTAACAAAAAAAGATCGATCAGATTGCCTAAGCTTAGGTTTTCGTCCTTAAATTTTCGAAGTAAAATTTTAATTAGATATAGCGGCTCTTTTAGCTTTTCTTGCAGCAGCGCGTCGCTAATTTTAGGTAAACAGGCGAGCTTGATAATTAACGCCTCGAAATGCTCGAAGCTTACTTGCTTTGCAAAATCGCGCACGAACTCGCCAAAAAGCGCCTCATCCACACCCACACTCGCAAAAAACAGATCAAGCTCCTGCGGGTTTGGGCGCTGCGGATATTCATCTGCACCCTCGTGCATTTTAGAGTGCCTAAAGCAATCGCGCCGCTCAGGGCTTTTTGAATACCCATCTTCCTCCTCAAGCTCTATATGCTCCAGTTGCATAGAGTATCGTAGGCTCTTTTGCTGCTTTAAAAGCTCTTGCTGTTTTGCACGAGCCGAATAATCGCGCTGCTGCGCACACTCCAAAGGCTCTTGAAACTCCGTAAAATCCAAAGAAAAGCTTTGTTCTCCCGCGCTATTCGTGCGTTCCGCCGAAATTTCGCGCAGAATTTCAAAATTTTCCGTATTTTCAAACTCTCGCGCAGACATAAAATTTAAATCCGTTTTGGAATTTGAAAAAATTTCGCAATCAGGCGCGGAATCTTGCTGTGTAAAATTTTGCGAAATAGAATTCTCCAAAGCGAAATTCCCAAGCGCTAAATTTTGCTGTACCGCAGAATCCTCCGTATTCAAGAATCCTCCCTCCGGGCTTTTAAATGCGCGGTAATCTACGCCAAATTTCGGCGTGCGCGCTTCTTTTAAGCACTGCGAAATTTTCTCTAGCGTTACATAAAATAGGCTATCTTTAAGCTTCTCTCCCATCGCGAAATTTAACATGCGGTGCGAGCCGCGAGCCCTTGCGATACGCTCGTCGTAAAGCCGCAGCGTACCGGCAAAGCTCTCGTCGGGCAAAATCACCGCGATGCGCTCCGGCGCAATGCCCGCGCGCACAAAGGATGAAATTTTTTCAAAAACATAGCTCGCCTGCAAGCTTCGCAGCTCAAAGCCTCTACACACAACCGCTCCGCCCACGCCTAGCGGCTCTCGGCTTAGAATTTCACCCGTACCAAGATTTACGCGATATGCAAAACCTGGCCCCAGGCTTATGCCGCAAAGCTCCTCCACCGCGCGCACGGGCTTAGAATTTAAGGTCGTGGCTCTAAAGCTCAACACAACCTCGCCAAGCTCCGCCGCGCGCTTAAAAATCTCGAACTCAAATGCGCTAGGATTGCCGTCGATTTTGATTTCTATCCGCTCAAATCCGCGCAGATAGGACTCGTTTAGCTCATAAAGCGCGGGTAGCGTGATCTCGTCGTAAAATCCATGCTCGCGCAAAATCCTTGCATACGCCCCCGCTAGCTCTCGCAGAATTTCAAAATGCTCGGCGTACCACGCGTAGGTATCGCTAAGATCGAGCGCATCGATACTCACGCGCTCCGTCGCAAGCTCCTTGAAAAAACCAAAAAGATACTCGCGGTTACGCATAAACTCGTAAAGCTCATTAGGGAATTTAAGCCTCTCGCCTGCACGTTTGCTCTCGTTTACCGCCTGCTTCATAAAAAGCGCGCGATCTATCTCGCCGCAAGCGACAAGATCCGGCACAAAAAGCGCCTTTTCGTAGAATTCCGCCAACGTAATCCTGGGCGCGAGCACGCCGCCACTCTCGCTTTGTAGCGCCGCGCGTAGCGCACGCGAGCTGGTGTAGACAAAAAGATTTTTAGAGGGCAAATTTTTCAAAACAAATCCTTTATGAGCGATTCGCAGAACGCGGAATTTTGCGATATTTTAGCAAGAAATTTTTAGTTTGGGCTTTTAAGCAAAGAAGTTTTTGAGGAGCCTGAGAGGCTAAATTTTATCAAGTTAAATTTAGTAAGTTGGACGAGCGTCAAATTTTAATCTGTGGCGCTTTGAGCGCGAAATTCTGCCTCGCTCCGCATTAATCGCGACGTATTTAGATGCAAAATTTTACGAGTGGATTCCGTAAATTACAAAGCAGCAAAACGCGATCAAATTTAAGCAGGCTCAAGCTCGATCTTGTATCCTAGGCTCGGGACATTTTTTATGATTTCGCCTCCCACTTTATCGCGGATACGCTTGACGAAGGTACGAAGCGCCGTATCGCTCACGGCTCCTTCGGTCCAGACATAACGCTTGATCTCGTCGTAAAGCACCAGCTCGCCCACGCGACTGGCTAGTAGCGAAACGAAAGAAAGCTCCTTTTTAGTAAGCACGATCTGCTCGCCATCCTTCAGTAAAATACGGCAAAGCCCGTCAAATACGTAGCCGGCACCCATATTTACGACTCGTACAGAGTCCAGCTTAGACTTCATCAGCGCACTTATCTCTAGCACAAATGCGGCGATATCTACCGGCTTAAAGTAATACCGCTCGACGCCAATCTCCATAACGCCTTTTAGCTGCTCCTCCCTACTGAAGCCGCTAAGCACCACGATAGGGGCATGTGGAAAGATCTGTTTGATCTGACGTATCATCGCTAGCCCATCTTCGATCGGCATCAAAATATCGGTAATGACGAGATTAGGGCTAAATTTTTTAAATTTTTTCACACCTTCAAGCCCGTTTTGGGCATTGTAAACGTTGTTAAAAATACCCTCAAACGCCTTATGCAGCGAGGCTAGTAATTTAGTATCATCCTCGACTAGCAAGACGTCCAGCTCTTTTAAAGCGCAGCTCATAGCAGACCCCTCAAGGCGAAATTTCAAACGAAATTCTTTCAAATTTTCTCTTTTATTGAGCTTAAAATAATGTTAAGTTAAAAATTTAATTTCATAAAGTAACACAACTCTTATTTTAGGTGCAAATATGGGCGGGATTAAAAAAACAAGCGTGAGTAAAAACTGCAGCCTAGGAGTGGGGCAAAATTTAAAGTGACGCGAGCTAAATCTTATCGGTGCGAAAGAGATTTAAGAGCGGCTGAAAGTAAAATTTTAAAGTTAGCGCAGGTAAAATTTCACTACGCGGCGGAGCGGAATTTTATTTTAGGCAAATATTTTAGAGGGAAATGAAACAGCGCTGATAAGGTTTTAGTAGGTAAACGGCGCTAGATAAAATTTTACGGGCGGCAAAGCGTTTATTGGCATAATTTTGACAGCAACAAGACGACTTCTCAAATTTAAACGGCTTAAGACTGCGCGAAATGTACCGCAGGATCTGTTTTGAAAGAGCTAAGCGCACCAAGTCTGATCTTTAAAGTGCATGAAATTTAGCCGCGTGTGCGCTTAAAAGCTACGTGGAAGCAAAATCGCGCAAATGAAAAGTTACGGCGCGCAGCCAGTTTAAATTTAAAATCGCGACTAGCGCAGATCCGTTTCATCCAAAAAGCTGCTTAATCCAAAATCACCGCGGCAATCCTCAGCCCGCAAAAGCACACTTTGCGTACCGCTCCAGCCTGCAATTATCCAGGCTGCGACGGGTTTTAAATTTACGACGCAAAGACCGCTTTAGAATTTAAAGCTTGCCGTAAATTTAAAATTTTACCGCGCGACCGCGGTAAAATTTCATGCGGGCAAAATTTTAAAAATCATAAAATTTCAAGAAATTCTTTGAATATATATTTGCTCTCTGTTGGCCCCGCGCTGGCTTCGGGGTGGTGCTGCACCGAAAATACGGGATACTCTTTGTATCGCACCCCCTCGATCGTGCCGTCGAAAAGATTGCGGTGCGTGATCTCGCAGATCTGCGCAATCGTTTCGGGGACATTGTAGTTGTGGTTTTGCGCGGTAATCTCGATCGATTTGGTGCGCAGATTTTGCACGGGGTGGTTTGCGCCGT
Source organism: Campylobacter gracilis (assembly GCF_018374135.1). Lineage (GTDB taxonomy): Bacteria > Campylobacterota > Campylobacteria > Campylobacterales > Campylobacteraceae > Campylobacter_B > Campylobacter_B gracilis_A. Next base: position 36,481 of record NZ_JAHAFS010000011.1, read on the forward strand.
GCTGGCCGAATTTCAGCTTGTAGGTCTCATACCCCATCGCGTTGCTTAGCAGCTGATGACCCAAGCAAATTCCAAAAATCGGCATGCGCGCTTCGACCATCTTTTTGATCTGCGCGATCTCCTCTTTAAGCATACGAGGCTCGCCCGGGCCGTTTGATAAAAACACGCCGTCGATCTGCCCTTCTTTAAGCTTAGCAATCAGGCTCTCTGCCGTAACGTCGTGCGGAAAAACCTCGACGCCGAGCCCCAGATCGCAAAGCTCGTTTAGGATATTTCGCTTGACGCCGTAATCGATCACGGCTATCTTTTTACCGCAGCTTACGGGCTGAGCGTAGCTTCCGCGCTCGGCGTTCCAGCGACCCGATGTGTGCTTATACGGCGCCTTCGTGCTTACGATGCTTACGTAGTTGATCTCCTCTATGTGCGCAGATTCGCTGAGCGCCTTTTTAAGAGCCGCTTTATCGCTAATCTCGGTAGAGACGAAGGCGCGCAGACTGCCCTGATCGCGCAGCATCTTGGTTAAAAATCTAGTGTCGATATCGTAAACGCCGAATTTTCCGTTTTGCAAAAAATAATCCTCCAAGCTCATCTGCGAGCGAAAATTTGAAGGCTCGTTGTTAAAATTTCTTACGAAAATTCCGCTTGCGTGGATTTTGGAGCTTTCCTTGTCATTTTCGTTGATACCTACGATGCCGATTTCAGGCATAGTGAAAATAATAAACTGCCCCGCGTAGCTAGGATCGGAGATGATCTCTTCATAGCCGGTGGCAGAGGTGTTAAACACGAGCTCGCCGAATGCGCTGCCGCCCTTGCCGAACGCCTTGGCTTGCAGATAGATGCCGTTTTCTATGTAGATATACGCGTTCATCACAGCATGCCCCGTTTTCTTAGCTCCTCTTCGTAGAGCTTTTCAAACACCAGCTCGTATTCTTCGGTACCGGGGAGCAATTTTTGTTTGTAACCCTCGATCTTTTCATAGACCACATCCTCAATCTTTTGATAATTTTTAAGATATTCGTCGATCGCGTTATAAATTATCGTTTTTAGCCTGTTTTCCGAGACTTTGTAATCGATCAAATTTTTCTTCCAAACGGTTTCTAAAATTTTATGCGATATGGTGCCGTAGCGATCCTCGAAATTTAGCTCGAAATTCTCGTCGTTTGCGATGTGGCGTTTGATGAGCCAAAACATATCTTTTTTATTCACGCTCATCTCATCTAGCTCGCTTATGCGCTCATCTATCAGCTCGTTTGCGCGTTCGTCTATCGCTCTTTCTTTTTGCAGATCGCCCCTTATGATCTCATCTGCTTCCTTGGCGACGGGCTCTATGCCTGCACTAAGCGTAACGCAGCCCGAGTTTAGCAGATCCAGCGCTATTTTATGCGCGATATATGGCACGTGTGGTAGTCGTATTCGCATGATCGTTCCTTTAAATTCAGTTCTACGAGCGGTCGCGCCGCCCGCAACGGGTAAAATTTAAAATTTTGCCCGATTTATAAAATTATCGTGTCGCTTCTTTCGGGACTGGTAGAGATAAAGCCCACCTTCGCGCCGCTTAGCTCCTCTATTTTGCGGATATAATTTTGCGCGTTTTGCGGCAGATCCTCAAATTTTGAAATTCCTTTGACGCTGTCCCAGCCAGGCATCTGCTCATAAACCGGCTCGGCAGCTTCCAAATCGATCGGAAAATAATCGATCTCCTCCCCCTTATAGCGATATGCGCGGCAAATTTTAATACTCTCAAAGCCGTCTAGGACGTCAAGCTTCATAAGCGCGAGCTTGTCGATGCCGCTAAGGCGCACGGCGTATTTCGTAGCCACTCCGTCGAACCAGCCGCAGCGGCGCGCCCTGCCCGTCGTGGTGCCGTACTCTTTACCGATCTCGCGCATCGCCTCGCCTTGCGGACTCTTATCCTCGGTAGGAAACGCGCCGTTGCCCACGCGGGTGGTGTAGGCTTTTAAAATTCCCATCACCGTGCCGATATCTTTCGGCGCGAGCCCGAGCCCGCTGCAAGCCCCGCCCGCGATGGTAGTCGAGCTCGTGACGTAAGGATAGGTGCCGTGATCGATATCAAGCAGGCTTCCTTGCGCGCCCTCTACGAGCACGCGCTTGTCGTAATCAAGCGCCTTCCACAGCATGTGCGTGGTATCGGCGATGTATGGCTCGAGCGCGCTTTTATAGCGTTTTAGCTCGTCATAAATTTCAAGCTTGCTAGGGATTTTAACCCCCGCTTTTTCAAAAACGCTCTCATGCGAAGCAAAATCGCGCGATAGCGCCTCGGCAAGCCTTTCAGGCTCTAAAAGCTCCACTACGCGGTGTCCCGTGCGCGCGATCTTATCGGCATACGCAGGCCCTATACCCTTGCCTGTGGTGCCGATTGCAAGCTCGCCCTTGCTCTTTTCGCGCGCTTGATCGATCAGCGAGTGGTACTGCAAATTTAAAAACGCCTTCTCGCTTATGAAAAATCTGCCCTTTAAATTTTCAAACTGCGCCATCTCGGTAATCAGCACGTCGGGGTTGATCACGACGCCGTTTCCGATAATGTTGATGATATTTTTGTGAAGCACACCGCTAGGAACTAGATGCAGCGCAAATTTCTCGCCGTTTATGACGATGGTGTGGCCCGCGTTGTGCCCGCCACTGCTGCGACATACGAAATCGTAATTCGCGCTTATCATATCTACGATCTTGCCCTTGCCCTCATCGCCCCACTGGGCGCCGATGACTACGTCAACTTTACTCATTTCTCATCCTTTTGCATAATTTTTTCTATCAAAGCATCCACTAGCAGCGCAAAGCCGCTGGATTTTAGCCCGTCAATCTCGTAATTTCCGCCGTTACAATACACTGCGCCCGCGTCTAAAAATCTAAAAAATAGCGCGTCGTAATAGCGCATTTTAGAGTAATACAGCAGCGAAACGCAGATGCGCTCGTAATCCACGCCCAGGCTTAAAATTTCATCTAGGCATGGCACGAGCTCTTCAGGCACCTGCGTGCGCAGAGCCTGCACGTCCTTTAGCGATGTGGCGCGAGCCGTAGCATCCAGCCAAGGCAAATTTTGCTCAAGCAGCGTCTCAATCTTGCCCTTTTCAAAAATTTCAAGCGGCAAATTTAAAATTTCGCAGATTTTTTTCGGAATTTCGATGTTGCTTAGCTGAAGCGCGGGCATAAGATCAAATTCTTTAAAAAATTCCTGCGCGATTTTAATCGCAAGGGGCAAATTTTTCTCTCCGATCAGCTCTGCGCCGATCTGATAAAACTCGTCGCTTGGGTATTTGAAAGTAGGCTGGACATAAAATAGCCGCCTTAGCTTATCGTCTTTCAGCCGCTTGCGCACGATACGCACGACGTCCACGGTGCTGTCTGCTCGAAGCGCTAGCTCGTGGTTCGTGGGATCGGAGAGCTTAAGAAGCTTTTGCGGCGCGACGCTTAGGTGCTGATGATATGAAAAATATGGCGTTAAAATTTCGCTAAAGCCGTTTTTAACGAGGATTTCGCTCGCTTTATTTTCCAGCTCGCGCTTGAGCTGCGCGCTCTTTCCGAAATAAAGCCTCGAGCCGTTGGGTATCTCGTGATCGAAATCGGCGCTAACGCTATCTATCATGCTGCCTCCAAATCGCTTATGAACTGATCTAGCCGCGCCCTAAAGCCTGAGATGAAGCTTACTAAAGCGCGATAATCAAGCGAAAGAATATCTAAAATTTGCTTACGTATTTCTGTAGTTAACGCAAATTTTTCGCTGCCCGCGCTTTGAGTTTTGTTTAAAATTTCACCGAATTTTGCTCTAAAGCCTTCAAATTCTCCGGGGCTCAGATCGCCCGCATCGGCGCGCGAAACGAAGCTTAAAGCAAGCTCTTTGTAATCAAGCGCGTTTAAAAAGCCGATAAACTCGTCCTTACCGATAGCCGCGAGCTTCGGCGTGTCTTTAAAGCGCGCGATAAAAGCGTCTATCTCTTTGCGATCCAGCGCTTTTGCGATAAAATTTCCCTGCAGATAGTTAAATTTCAAATTGTTTAAGAGCCGCAGCGACAGCGCGTTTTCGACCCCTTGAGCGCCAAGAGCGAAGCCAAATTCTCGCTTTAGCTTACCCGTGATCTCCACCATCGTTCGGATAGCATTTTTTTTCTTGCCTATGTCAAGGCAGAGCTCGCGGTCGATTTTAACGACATCGAAAGGCTGGGCATTCAGGAATGGGATATTATTTTTATTTGCACTATTAAGGGCAAATTTAATCCCAAGATCTGCATAACGCCCACGCGCAGGTGCGAATCCCTTAAAATTTTGCTCGCTAAAATCGGTTATCTCAAACATCAACTCGCCTTTTGCATTAGCCCTGTCTCGCAAGCTGTGAGCTACGAAATCGTAAAATTCGTCGTTTGTAAGCACGGCTATACTTACGTTTATCGAGCAGTTTGCGCCCGTTTGAGCATTAAATTCCATCATCTTTGAAAACGCAAATTTTGAGATCGGTAACTCAAATCGAGGCTCGCTTAATATCTGCGCAAAATCCTGCGGGGCAAGAATTCCGCGCTTTCCGCGATCCCAGCGTAAAAGCAGCTCATATCCGTAAATCTGCGCGCCGCTAATGATCGGCTGATAGAGCACGAAAAACTCCCCCTCTTCGATCGCTGCAGCAATCCCTTCTTCGCTAGGTTCGTCTGCTTCGGCGCGCTCAAAGATGCAGTAGCGGTTTTTGCCGCTCGTTTTAGCGCGATACATCGCTCTATCGGCGCGCGATAAAAGTCCTGAAAATTCGATCTTTTCGCTGCCGTCGTAAAACGCTGCGCCAACGCTGATGCTTGCGCTGATCTCATTGCCTTTAAGATTAAATTTCATCTTTGAAATTCCAAGCAGACGGTCTAATAGCACATGCGCCGCGTCCTTGCTTTGCAGATCGCCGATGATAGCGCCAAACTCATCGCCGCCTAGGCGCGCCAAGATATCGCCTTTACGCAGTAGCCCACTCATCGCCTTTGAGATCGCTTGTAAAAACATATCGCCGACCTCGTGCCCATAGGTGTCATTGATCGCTTTAAAGCCGTCAAAATCGATGAAAAGCACCGCCATAAGCTTGGAATTTTCGCCCGAGTTTGCGGTAAATCTCTGCGCAGCCTTCATAAAATACACTCTATTCGGAAGCCCGGTAAGCGCGTCGTAATGGGCGATCTTGGCTAGCTCGCTCTCTTTTTGCTTGATCTGCGAAATTTCGGTAAACATCAGAATGAAATTTGAAGTAAGCGAAAAATCATCCTTTATCGCAATTGCCGTAAATAACGCAGGAAAGGTGCCGCCGCCTCGTTTTAGTCCGTAAATTTCATCTTTGTAAGAGGTCTGTTTGCCAACGAGATTTTTTCTAATCCTCTCCATCACGTCTGCCCCGCCCTCTGTAGGAGCGAAGAAATTTGGAATTTTGCCGATAGTTTGGCTTTCGCTATAGCCGGTGATTTCATAAAAGGCGTTATTAGCGCGCAGCACGCGACCGCTCTCATCTGTGATTAAGATCGCCTCTAGCGAGCGCGAAAAGACGTTGGCGTTTAAATTTAACTCCAGCTCCGTCTGTTTGCGCGAGCTAATATCTTCGAGCGTAGTTTTTACAAGGCGCGAGCGAGAGCCGTGCTTTTCGGTGACGTAGCCTTGCATACTGATCCAAGTATAGGCATTAGCGGCATTTCGCAGACGGAATTCACAGCTAAAATCGCTTCTAAGTCCGGCGGTGCATTCGCGGATCATTTTATTGAAATTCTCTAAATCCGCGAAGTAAATTTCATAACTGAACTCCCCAAAGCTCATCGCAGTGTTTAGCCTTTTGCCGCGATATTTTAAAATTTTAAAGTAATTTTTATCAAACGACAGCGTCTGCGCATCAAGATCGATTAAGCAGGTGCAAAAATTCCTAGTCTCGATTACGGTGCGGTAAAAGTCCAAATCCTCCTGTAAGCCGCGGATCGCCTTAACATCGTCGTCGATATTTTGAAAATAAAACGCAGCCCTGGCGGCGGACTTTTTGACATAGATGCTCACTTCGTAGCTATAGCGGATATTGTCGTTGTGGCGAATTTTATAGCTTTGAGAAAAGCTTAGCTCTTCTGAAGGCATATCGGCTAAGCGGTTTAAAATTTCGTTTTTAGCCTCATTCGCATCCTTTTCATCCAGCAAATCCCATAGCCTTATCTCGCCACTTAAAAACTGCGCCGCTTCGTAACCCCAAAGCTCTTTTATATTTTTGCTAGCATCTACGATCTTGCCCGAAGTGTAGTCAAACACGAGTGTAACGATAGGCGCGTGATTTAAATACTCATATTTTTGCTTAGTTTCATCGTAAAATCTGCGATATTTTGACGCATCCAGCACCACAAAAAGGGTTGAAATTTTACTTCCGTCGCGGATATAAGATTTTTTAACATAGAGGTCCTTGACGCCGTTTTTGGTCTCTTGGCGGGTTACGACGTAGTTTTCTTTGACGTAGTTTGCGCGCTGGGTTTGATAGGCGTGATCGTAAAACGAGCCTGCTTGCAGCGCGAAGATATTCCGCCCTACGACGTCATCGCCGTAAAGCTCGCGTGCGCCGTTGCTAGCGCTTTCGATCGTGCCTGCGACGTTATCGATACTAAGCACTGAAAGAGAGCTGTATTTTAGCGCATCTTTAAAGCTGAGGCTAAAATCGCCGTGGCGCAGATTAGACTTCAAAACCTCATCTATGGATTTAGAAATTTCTAAGACGGAGCTTAGCGGATTTAGCGCTTCTATATCTCGAATTTTGGAGTGATAGTCCCCTTGGCGCAGCGCGTTTTGAACTGCTGCAAGCGGGATGAAAACGCGCTTTTTTAAAAACGTAAAATTTGAAATTAGAAGGATTAAATAAGCCAAAATAGCTGCTGCTAGCGCTACGACGATAAAATCGTCTGCGCCCAAAAAATAGCCGGCTCGTTCGCGAGCCATTACGAAATTATCCCCAAATTTCGCAAGATAGGCAAAGCTTAACCCAGATTCGTCTTCGAAGCTTACCACTTCGCCTAGGCGCGAAAAATCAAAATCCTGCCCCAATATATCGGTTGCGCTGCCAGGAGCGTTAAAAAATTTACCTTCGGCATTAAAGACCAAAATATCTCCCAGCGAAGAGAGTCTGGCAATCGACCTAGCGGTGTTGGCAAAGCCTAGCAGATATGAATCAGCATTTACACGCTTGATCAAAAAATACCGCCACGCCCCATCCATCATCATATAGCGCGATACCCATTCATCCTTTTTTAGCTCGCTTGCGATATCCGCAAGCCGTATCTCGCCAAGATCCGAAATGCGCGCATCCGATGAAAAATGTGCTAAGCTCTCCTGCTCCGCGCCGTGGGCGCGCATATAAAAAATAGCGTCAAATCTATGAGAAGATTTTACGACATTACGGATCAAATCCGCATAAAGCTCGCTTTGTGCAGCTTCGTGCCTTGCGTCCAAAGAAATGATATTCTCTTTTAGAATTTCAAGCTCGCTAAAAAGCGACTCGTCGGTATTTTTAAGTAAAGTAATCGCCGTGCGCGTCCGCAAATCAAGCTGCGTAGCGATCCTAGTGCGCAAAAAGCTAATCTCGCAAACTACTACAAGCGTAAGTAGCGCAGCGCCTAGAATCAAGGCGGCGTTAAATCTTTCGGTAACGAAGTCTTTTTTGTTTTTCATGCCAAATTCCAAATTTTGCGGGATTTTAGCAAATTTCGTTTTAAAGCCTATTTAAGCTTTGATTTTTGCTCCGCGCGCGCCCAAAAAATGCATGATTAAAAGCACCACGAAGCTAAAGATAAGCATCAGCGCCGAATATGCGTGAGCCTGCGCAAAATCGAGCGTCTCAGTCGCTTCGTAGATCGCGATGGAGGCGACCTTGGTCTGCTCGCTCACGCTGCCGCCGATCATTAGCACGACGCCAAACTCACCCATCGTGTGCGCAAAGCAGATCACCAAAGCGCTAAGTAGGGAGTGGCGAATTGCTGGCAATGCGACGCGAAACAGCTTGGGAAAATAGCTCTTATCCAGCGAGTCGCACGCCCAAAAAAGCGAGCGCGGAAGCGAGCGAAAGCCCGAAACCAGCGGCGAAAACATAAACGGCAGCGAGTAGATACAGCTCGCGATCACGAGCCCGCCGAAATTAAATACGAACCGAAGCCCGAAGTGTTTGTCAAAAAACTCCCCTAACACCGAATAGGGCGATAGAAAAACGAGCAGGTAAAACCCTAGCACCGAAGGCGGCAGCACGAGCGGAAGCGAGATGATCGATTCGATCACGCTTTTGCCGCGGAAATTTTTTCTCGCCATAAAAAATGCAAGCGGCACGCAGATGATAAACAACGCAAATGTCGTTAAGCTCGCAAGCTTTAATGAGACGAGAAACGGCGTGTAATCGAGCCCCTTTAGAATTTCAAACATTTATCCTCCAAGCCGAGCCGCTGGGCTCAAACTATAAAATCTTAAAAGCCTAGCCCTGCTTTAAAATTTAGAGGCAAAGCTAGATAGAATTTACGCAAATCTCATAGTCATAAGGCCTTGCAAAATGAAATTTTGAAAAATTCTGCGCAGAGCTAGCTGCGCAAGAACTTTAGCAAAATGAAATTTTAAAAATTCCATGCAAGCCGAACTGAGCGGAATTTATAAAAGTGCTTGGCTAATAAATTTCTTCAAGCGTGCGAATTCCACTGAGCTTTTAAGCTCTCTACCAAGCTGGCAAATTTTCAAGGCCACGAATTTTGCCTAGCTAAATTTCAAAAAGCTTCACTAGGCTTTAAAACTTGAGCGAGCAGGATTTATCTGAGCGCAAATTTCACGCAAGATATAGCCAAACGGCGTTCTCCGAACAACTTAGCGGAATTACATTGAGCCCGACAAAACGAAATTTTAAAATTTCGCAAACTTAAAAAACCGGGTTAACGAAACCTTGCCACAGCTTGCAAATTAAGCGAGTTTAGCACGCAAGCTTCAAGCCGTTAAAGCTTTTAAAATTTCAAAGTCACAAAATTCAGGCAAAATTCTAAATCTGGAATTTTAAGTTTTTGCGAAGCTTCACATTAAATTTTTTACCAAGATCGCATGATAGAATTCACGCAACTCCTGCCAAAAAAGTAAGCTAAAAGCCGCTAAATTTAAAAATAAACCCACCGCCGCCAAATAATAAATTCAAAGAAGGAATTTAACGATGCCTGCCTGCGCAAAATCTAAAATTTAAAGCTTAATTTCCGCACGCTATCTAGCCTCGCATTGCAATTTTGCTCTAGCCTGCGTTTAAATTTTACGCAGAGTGATATTAAAAGCTTTAGCGCCTGTTTTGACCTCGTCGCCTACTTGCAAGCCCTCGGCTTCCGTATTGCTTAGCACCACTTCGCATAGCTGGCTACCGATCGCTACGACGGCTACTTTGACCCCGTCGCGTGCTTGCAAATCGACAACTTTGCCCGCGAAAGAAAACTTCTGCGAGCCGCTAGTTTTAAGAAAAATTTCCTCCGGCGTACCGGTGCGGACGATCCTGCCGTCCTTCATCTCATAAACTCGCTTGCAAAGCCTATAAATCTCGCTTACGTCGTGGCTTACCAAAATCACAGTCTGATGAAACTGCTCGTGGATCTTTAACAAATATTCTTGGATTTTTTCACGCATCGTAAAATCAAGCGCCGAAAGCGGCTCGTCAAGTAGCAAAATTTCAGGCTCCTGCATCAGTGCGCGAGCAAGTGCCACGCGCTGTTTCTGCCCACCACTAAGACCCTCTACGCCGGATTTTGCAAACTCGCTAAGCTCTAAAATTTCAAGCAACATCGCAGCTTTTTGCGGATCGTTTCTGGCAAAAAGTAGATTGCCCGTCACGCTCATATTCTCAAAAAGTGCGTAATCTTGAAACAGAAAACCGATTCTGCGCTTGCCTGCGCTTAAGAATTCATTGCCTTCTTGTAGCACGCGATCGCCGTCTTTTATGCTACCACTATCTGCGCGCAAAAATCCCGCTAAAATGCGCAGCAGTGTAGTCTTACCGCTGCCGCTGCGCCCATATAGACATACAAACGAGCCTTTGTTAATCTCTAAGCGAGCATCAATCGAGAAATCATCACTGATTTTTTTCTTACAATCAATCGTTATCATATTTTTCTATATATATCGCAGTGGCGCTAATGTATGCGAAAACCTCGTCGCCCTCGCGTAAAGCAAGCTCCTGCGCAGAATGCGCGCTAATGAGCACATCAAAGCTTATCTTGCCTTCAAACCTGAGCGCGCATAGAATTTCGCCCAAGCTTAGGCTCGTAATCTTGCCGTGAATTTCGTTTTCGCTAGATATACCACTTAGAGCTTCGCGAGATAAAAGCACATCGGTGCTTTTAAAGTCCACATAAACTTCACTGCCCACCTTAAGCTCGCTACTTAGCTGCAAAAATACGCCGCGCAGCTTGATGCCGCCCGCGATAAATCCTACAGAATGGATGCCGTCTTTTTGTAAAATTTCGTTGATTCTCGCTCTAATCATTAAAACTCGTATCCGTATTTAGCAAAGATCGCCTTACCCTTATCGCTTAGGATAAAATCATAAAATGCCTTGGCTTCGGCATTGTCTTTGGCGCGGTTTAGCACGACCATGCCTTGAGCTATCGGCTCGTAGAGCTTGGTGTCGACCAAGACGAAATTTTCGCCCTGCTTGCAAGGCTTGCCGTTGCAGCCGTCCTTTGCCATCTTAGGCGCATACATCGCGCTGGCCGCGATAAAGCCGACGTCGGAAGCTTTAAGCGCTTGCGAAAGAGCCTCGCCGATCGATTTTGCTTCTACGATTTTGCCTTTGATCTCATCGTAAACCCCCGCTTTTTGGAAGGCCTGTACGCTTGCAGTGCCGTAAGGAGCGGTCTTTGGATTTGCTATCGAAATCGTTTTGACGCTAGGGTCTTTTAAAGCTTCAAGCCCCTTGCTAAGATCTACACCGCGCACGCTAAACATCGCGACCTTGCCCTTTGCGTAGGTTTTGGCAGGCGCCGTCGCAAAGCCCTCCTTATGCAGATCGTCTGCAAATTTCATATCCGCCGCCATAAAAATATCAAACGGCGCGCCGTTTTTGATCTGCGTGCTAAGCGCACCGCTGGCGCCCAAGCTCACGTTTAGCGTGGTTTGCGGATGCAGCTTGGCAAATTCCGCCTTGATCTCGTCAAACGCATACGTCGTGTTCGCAGCGGCTGCTACGCTGACCTCTCCTGCGCTAAGCGCGCCTGCGGTTAAAATTCCTAAAAGCACTGCTTTTAACTTCATTTTATGCCTTTCGTTTCGGCTCTCGCCGAGAATTGAATTGTATCTAAAATTTTAAATTTACGCCTTAAATTTTAAAATTTTGCGCACCTAATTTCACCCTATTACGCGCCAATAATGATTTCGCTAGGCTCGATGATCGCCGTTACCTCATCTCCTACTCCTAGAGCCATCGCGGTGGCAGATTCTCGCGTGATGATCGCGGTGATGTTTTGATGCGAGCTTGTGCCTAGACAGATCTCTGCGTTTACTGCGCCAATTTTGACCTCGCTAATCGTGCCTTTGATTTGATTCGTCGTGCTAAGTTTTAGCTTCTCCGAAGCTCCTTTGGCAATGATGACGCTTGGAGCCTTGAATAAAAACAGCACATCCTTGCCCGCCTTTAGCCCTAAATTTTTTTCGCTCTCTACGGTTACCGTCGCGCATAAAATTTCACCACCTGCGAGCTTAGCCGTGATCTGCGAGTTTACAGCGCCTGTTTGAACATCCGTAATCTCAACGCTTAGCTGATTTCGCGCAGAAAGCTTCATACCGATCTTCTCTAAGCTCAAAAGGCTCTCTTCGGTGATCTCGTCAAGCTTTAAAATTTCACTCAAAAACGTCTCGCCCGCGTGGCTGATAGCATCATAAGCGCGAATCAGCTTGTGAGCGTAAGGGGTGAGCTCGGAGCCGCTATTTTTCTTTGTGCCTTGAGTGCGGACGATGAGCGGCTTTTTGCTCGCGTTGTTGATTAAATTTAGCGCATCCCAGCCGTTTTTATACGACACTCCTACGATCTCCGCAGCCTTTGTAATACTTTTAGTCTCATCTACGGCCTTAAGAAGCTTAATGTGCTTGGCTAGAAGCGATGCTTCGTTGCCAAGTAGGAATTCCAAAGCAAATTTTGCATCCATTTTCATCCTTTCTTATTTACTTTCGCGTGATTTTATAATATATCCTCTGATATATTTCTTAAAGAGCCGCAGGCTTTATTTTGCGCTATAAAGAGGGAAATTCTATATGAAATTTTACCTTTATTGACAAAATTTCTTTAAATTTGTAAAATCGCCACTTTGATTTATAAAGAAGGGTCACATTTGAAATTTATAAAAATTCTATTCTTAGCCGTAGCATTGGCACTCTGCGGTTGCTCGCAAAAGCAAGACGTAGCGCCTGGCGATACGGATAGTTTTGATGCGGAGTTCGCGCAGCGTGAGGTTTTCGATCCACTTAGCGGCTATAACCGCGTTATGACGAGCTTTAACGACGTATTTTACTCATACATACTAACCCCCGTAGCCAGCGGTTACGACTATGTAACGCCCGATCCGATTCAAGGGGCATTTTCAAATTTTTTCTATAATATTTTATATCCGATGAGGCTCGTAAACAACCTATTACAGGGTAAATTTGAAAATTCTTGGGATGAGACAAAGCGGTTTTTGATCAACTCGACCGTCGGCTTCGGCGGGCTTAACGATATGGCGGGCAAATACTACGGAATTCCGCGCCACGACGAGGATTTCGGGCAGACACTAGGATACTGGGGCGTGCCGGCAGGCCCTCACATCGTCTGGCCGATTTTGGGACAGAGCAATCTCCGCGATACAGCGGGGCTTGTCGGAGATTATTTTTCAAACCCGATAAATTATATTAAAGATGGCACCGTTCGAAACTCCGTCAATGGATTTAGAATATTTAACGACTACTCGCGCGATCCGAAATTTTATGAAAAAATGACCAAAGATGCGGTGGGTCTGTATCCATTTTTACGCGATGCTTACGAGCAAAATCGCGAAAAACTAATAAAGGAATAACAATGAAAATTTTAAAAGTTCTAGCGCTTTGCGGAGCGCTTTTGATTTCGGCGCACGCTATTAGCGATGCGGATATCGAGTCGGTGATGAGCCAGAAGGTCGCCGAGGCCGTAAATATTATGCGAAGCAGTACACCGAAAGACGCAAAGCCTGCGAAAATTTTTGCACTTTTTGACGGCTATTTTGATTATAAAATGATGGCGAAGCTATCCCTTGCCAAGCATTACGCGAGTCTTAGCCCCGCGCAGATCGCGGAATTTAATAAGGCCTTCGAGGCGCATCTAAAGCGCTCCTTTATCGAAAAACTTTCGCTTTATACCGATCAGGATATGAAAGTGCTAAGCAAACAAAGCCCGAGCGATAAGCGCCGCGTGCTAAAAACGCAGGTCATCGGCGAGCAGAAAAACTACGACATAGATTTTAAATTTTATCCTAACGGCGCTGATTGGCGTATCTACGACGTCGATATCGTGGGCGTCAGCTTAATTCAGACCTACCGCTCGCAGCTAGGCGACGTAACGCAAAGCTTGGGCTTTGACGAGCTTATAAAGCGGCTAAATTCCACTGTCATCAATAGCGGCGAATAGCGGCGCACTCAAAAAGAGCGGTATTTGAAAAAAATTTTTCGCTTAATCGTCGCGTTTCCAAAAATCACGCTCGCGCTGTTTACGGTGCTGGCGCTGTTTTTCGGATATTACTCCACAAAGCTAGAGATCGACGCTTCGAGCCAGACGCTTCTACTAGATAATGACAAAGACCTTCAAATTTGGCGCGAAGTATCCAAACGCTACGAAACGCCAAATTTCTTGGTGCTTGCATACACTCCCGCGGGCGATCTTTTAGCGCCCGAGACGATCCGCAAGATAGCGCAGATGGACGCAGCTTTTTCCAAGCTGGATTTCGTCGCTAGCGTCACGGACATCACGAATGTGCCGCTTTTGCTAAACAAAGGTGGCGGCATGAGCGAGCTGCTTAAACACATACCCACCCTTACCGACGCGGACGTAAATTTAACCGCGGCTAGGCGCGAGTTTGCCACGAGCCCCTTTTACGCGTCAAATTTAGTAAGCGCAGATCTTCGCACTACCGCAATTTTAATAAATTTAAAGCCGCAGACCCGCTACGAGGAGCTTTTGCGCCTAAGAGACGGAGCTAAAAGCGCTCTAGAGCAAGCGGAGCACGAGGGCAACCGCTCGGGGGCTCAAATTTCACAGCTTAAAGACGCGCTTAAAGTTGCGGAGCAAAATTTTAAATCCTACCGCGACGAACTACGCGAAAAGGATCACCGCGACATTGTGGCTTTGCGCGCGCTGATCGCGGGCTTTGAGAAGGAATTTACGGGCGACCGATTGTTTCTAGGCGGATTAAATATGATCGCAGACGATATGGTGGGCTACGTCCGCTCGGATCTGGCGACCTACGGACTCGGCGCCTTGGTGCTTCTGCTGGCTTGCTTTTGGCTCTTTTTTAGACAGGCGAAATTTATCCTGCTGCCGCTTATCATCTGCGCGTATTCGGTCGTGCTCGCAGCGGGGCTTTTCGGCTTTTTAGACTTTGAAATTACCGTCATCAGCTCAAATTTTATCGCGCTTCAGCTCATCATCACGGTTTCGGTCTGTATCCACCTAATCGTCGCATACCGCGAATTTAGCGCGCGCTTTCACGCATTTTCGCAACGCCAGCTCGTTTACGCAGTGCTTCGCGAGCGCGCGATGCCCTGCTTTTTCGCAATCTTTACGACCGTTATCGGCTTTATGTCGCTAATTTTTTGCGATATAAAACCCGTAATTTCTCTGGGAATTATGATGAGTGTAGGCATCAGTATCTCGCTAGTTACGGCGTTTGGAGTATTCGGCGCGGTTATGTCGCTGCTAAAGCGTACGCACAATAATCGCAGCTTCGAGCAGCACTTTAAATTTACGCTTTGGTGCGCCGAAACGGCGCTACGCAGCAGAGGCGCGGTCTATGGCGTATGCGCTGCGGCGGTGATCTTTGGGCTGTACGGTATCTCGCAGCTGCGCGTCGAAAACAGCTTCATCGGCTACTTCAAAAAAAGCACCGACATCCGCGCAGGCATGGAGGTCATCGATACAAATCTCGGCGGAACAATCCCGCTTGATATCGTCGTTAAATTTAAAAGTGCAGGCGGCGCAGATACTGCTAGCGGGAGTGAAAATTCCGCAAGCGGTAGCGCAAATTTTAAGAGCGGCGAAAATTCCAATCCTGCGGGGCAAAATTTTGCTGCAAATTCTACTCAGCAAAATTCTACTCAGCAAAATTCTATCGCGCATAATTCCGCTACTAAGAATTCTACCGCCACAGCGCAAAATTCTATTGCAGGAAATTCCATACCTCAAAGTTCCGTTGCCGCGGCGCAAAATTTAAATGATCAAAATTTTATCGCGCAAAGCTCCGTCGCGGCAGCACAGCCAAGCGGCGCCGTAAATTTAGATCAAACCCATGCCGCAAATTTAGAGCAAAATTCCACTGCGAGCGACGATTTTGGCGATTTCGAAGCCGAATACGCCGCCAACGAAAACAAGCCGCAATATTGGTTCACCTCCGAAAAGATGCGTATCATCAGCAAAATAGATGATTTTTTGAAAGACAAAAACGTCACGGGGCACGAGTTTATCGGCGACGTAAGCTCGCTCGCATCGCTTTTGAAGCTCGGCAAGCAGATTAATCAAGGGCGCGATCTGGATGATCTAAGCCTTGCTCTAATCTACTCTGAAATGCCGGCAAACTACCGTGAATTGGTGCTTTCGCCCTTTGTAAACATCGAAGCGAACGAGGCGCACTTTAGCGTCCGCACGATAGATAGCGATCCGCGCTTACGCAGAGCGAAATTCCTAAAAGATCTGCAAAACGAGCTAAATTCTTTGCTCGAAGGCGAGCAGGCAAGCGCACAGATCAGCGGTATAATGGTGCTTTATAACAATATGCTTCAAAGCCTGATGAGCTCGCAGATAGACACCCTGGGTATCACCGTGCTCGTGCTTTTCGTGCTTTTCGTGATCATCTTTCGCTCGTTTTCATACGCTCTTATCGCGATCGTCGTAAATTTAATCCCGCTTTGCGCCTGCTTCGGCATCATGGGCGTTGCGGGCATTCCGCTGGATATCATGAGTATCACGATAGCGGCGATTAGCATCGGTATCGGCGTGGACGATGTCATCCACTATATCTATCGCTACAAGCGCGAGTTTGCGCGCCTTGGCGACGAGGCTGCGGCTATCCGCGCAAGCCACGCAAGTATCGGATACGCGATGTATTATACGTCGTTTGCGATCATTTTGGGCTTTAGCGTGATGATGATGAGCAATTTCTGGCCTACGATCTACTTTGGGATGTTAATATGTCTGGTGATGAGCCTACTGCTTTTGGGCGCGCTCATAATCCTGCCGTCGCTAATAATGAGCCGAAAGGGTTTGAAATTTAGCCTCTTTAAAGCTAAATAAATTTTATCTCGCTATAATTCCCGCATTTGGAGAGGATGGCGACCTGGTGGCGTCTGCGGACTTCAAATCCGATAGGAGGGCGGTTGACCGTTTTCCGGGGGGTTCGATTCCCTCCCTCTCTCGCCGAATTCTTTTAAAAATTCCATCTTTAAATTTTATCTTTCACGCTTTTAACCACGTGCTTCACGAATTTATCTCAAATTTCGGCTCGATAGCAAGCTTTGGGCATAAAAAAGAAGGTGGATCATCAAAGCTTGCTATCGAGCTAAATTTTATCGTAAATGAGGGTAAAAGCGTAAGTCTGTCTGATAAATTTAAACTTATCACGAACGGTAAAGAAGATCCCGTAAATAAAATGAAGTCAAAAGATGTCATAGCAGGCTTCTACGAAAGGCAATAAGCGCCTCATCTCGCGGCTAAATTTTATGAAATTTTAAAATTTAGCCGCTTTTTTTATAATAAAATTTCATCCAAAATTTCAGGTGTGATTTTAAATTTAAAACGCGGCGGAAGCAGTTTCGCTCGCCGCGCCGTGAAATTTTACGCCGAATACAAGCTTATTTGTCGTGTCCTTGCAGATACGCAATCGCGCTAAGTGCGGCAACCGCGCCGTCGCCTGCCGCGCAAACGACCTGTTTAGGCGCATCCTGTCTCATATCGCCCGCCGCAAATAGTCCGTGTACGCTTGTTTGCATCTTTAAATTTACCGCGACCTGCCCGCCCGGCGTGATGTCGCAGATGAACTTGCAGCTTTCGTCTTTTAGCACCTCGTTTCGTACGTCAAGCCCCACGAATACGAAGACCCCGGGTAGTTGCAGCTCACGCGCGGCGGCGCTAATTTTATCCTTGACGACTATGCCCGTTACCCCGCTTGCATCGCCTTTGATCTGCTCTACGAGCGCGTTTGTGATGAGCTCGATATTCTCACTTTCACGCACCTTTTGCACGGTCGAAGGCGCAGCACGAAATTCGTCGCGACGATGGATCAGATAGACTTTAGAGCAAATTTTAGCTAGATACAGAGCCTCCTCTAGCGCCGTGTCGCCGCCGCCGAGGACGGCAACCTCTTTGCCCTTATAAAAAAACCCGTCGCAGGTCGCGCAGGTGCTAACGCCGCGACCGAAGAACTCATCCTCGCCCTCGATCCCCGCGCGGCGCGGAGTAGAGCCCGTAGCGACGATAACGGCGCGTGCGCGACGCGTTTGATCGCCCTCGAGATAGATCGTAAAATTTCCGTCGCCGTCTTTTGAGACGCGTAGCACGCGCACCATCTCATGCTTCAGCCCGAAGCGGAAGCACTGCTCCTGCCAAGGCGCCATAAAGCTCATCCCATCAGTCACCGCAGCAACGCCGGGATAGTTTTCCATCTCGGAGCTTGAGGTAATCTGCCCGCCGGGCATCCCCATCTCAAACATCACGACGTCCTTTAAACCGCCTCTTGTAGCATAAAGCCCCGCCGCTAGCCCCGCAGGACCGCCGCCGATAATTGCTAAATCTAACATTTTTTCTCCTTAATTATTTTATTAAGTAAAGTCGCGAGCGTTAAATTTACGAATTTAATTAATAAAACGATGAGTGGGAGAAAAAAGGGCGAAGCCGCCCTTTGAAATTTACAGAAGCGAGTTTAGCTTGTCGGCTATGATCTGCTTGGATTGCGCGCCGATGAGCTGAGCTTTTAGCTCGCCGTCTTTGAAAAATAGTATCGTTGGGATCGAGCGAACGCCGAACTGTACCGCAAGATCCTGCGCTTCGTCGGTATTTACTTTGCAAATTTTAGCCTTGCCGTCGTAATCGTTCGCAAGCTCCTCGATGATCGGGGCGATCATACGGCACGGTCCGCACCAAGGCGCCCAAAAATCGACTAACGCGACACCCTCTTTAGTAACATCGAAATTCTCCGAAGTAAGCTCTATATACTTTCCCATAATGTTCTCCTTGTGTTAAAATTCTGCGGATTATAGTTCATTATCTTAAATAAATAATAAAAATTCTAATTTAAAAAGATATGTTGGCGATAAATTTTATCTGCTTTGGATAAACTTCCACGACGTCGATCTGCCACGGCTCGTCCGTATCGCAGCTCATCAGATAAAATTCCGCCGCCTTTAAAATTTTAGCCATCTTAGCGCCCGTCACACGCTCTACGGCGTCGTAATCGCCGCTCGTGGCCTTCACCTCGACGAAGTGCAAAATCCCGTCTTTACGCGCGACAATATCAATCTCGCCAAAGCGACAGCGGAAATTTCGCTTTAAAATTTCAAATCCTTCGCCGCGTAAAAATTCCGCAGCACGGTCCTCGCAAGCAAAGCCGAAAATGTATTCTTTTAAGCCCAAGCTAACTTTCTATCCTGATCATAAAAGGCTTTTGCGTGATGAAATTTTCGCCGCTAATTACGCTTATTGCGCGCTTTATGTCCTTCTCGCAACACGTATGCGTCGTGAAAAACAGCGTCACTTCCTCGTCCGTTTTGAGCTTAGGCTTTTGCAAAAAGCTGTCGATCGAAAGATCGTTTAAGCTCATAATATTCGTAAGCTTCGCCAGCACGCCCTTCTCGTCGCGCACGCGCAGTCTGAAATAATACTTCGTGCGGATCTGCTCGCTCGGCAAAATTTGCATAAAATTTTCGCTCGGCAAAATTTTATATCCAAGCATCGGGTTTTTGTTATCGCGCGCGATGTCGATGAGATCGCTTATAACAGCGCTTGCCGTAGCGCTACCGCCAGCGCCTGGTCCGTAATACATACTCTCGCCGACGCAGTCTCCGTAGATGCTCACGCCGTTCATCACGCCGTCTACTTTTGAGAGCATTTGATCCTTCGAAATGAGCGCAGGATGGACGCGCAGCTCGACTTTGTTGTCGCACGCGCGCTTGGCTACCGCAAGCAGCTTGATTATGAAATCAAATTCGCGCGCAAAATAGATGTCCTCCTGCGTGATCTCCTCTATTCCCTCTATTAGGATATCTTCCGGATCGCCGTGCACGCCGTATGCGATGCTAGCTAAGATCAAAAGCTTATGCGCCGCGTCGAACCCGCCGATATCAAAGCTAGGATCGGCTTCGGCGTAACCGAGTTCTTGAGCTCGCTTTAGCGCGTCCTCAAATTTCTCGTTTTTTTGCATCATATTCGTAAGGATAAAGTTGCTCGTGCCGTTTACGATGCCGATTATTTTTTCGATACGATTGGCGCTTAGCCCCTCGCGTAGGGTTTTGATGATCGGAATTCCGCCCGCCACGCTCGCTTCAAAGCCAAAAGGCGTATCGCCCGCCAAAGCCTGGAGCTTGTAGCGATGATAAGCCAGAAGCGCCTTATTTGCGGTAACGACCGCCTTTTTACGCTTTAAAATTTCGCTTACGATCTCGTAGGGCTTTTCTACCCCGCCCATAAGCTCTACAAAAACGTCGATGTCGTCGCGCTCAATGATACTCCCAGCGTCGTTGCTAAGCGGAATTTTCACGTCACGTTTTTTGCTCGTATCGCGCACGAGCCCGATTACGGGCTCTATGCTAACGCCCGCGCGCGCAAGGATGATATCTTTGTTTTTGATCAAAATGTTTGCAACTTCGCTACCTACGGTGCCGACGCCTAAAATCGCTACCTTCATCAGATCTCTTTCAAATATTTTTTTATATTTCTAGCGGCCTGGCGGATCCTGTTTTCGTTTTCGATAAAAGCGATCCGCACATAATCGTCTCCCGCCGCACCAAAGCCCACGCCTGGGCTTACGGCGACGCGCGCCTTGGTAAGAAGCTGTTTGGAAAACTCCATACTCCTTAGATGAGCCGCCGCGGGCGGTAATTTCGCCCATGCAAACATCGATGCGCTAGGTTTTGCGATCTGCCAACCCGCATCCGCAAAAGTATCGATCAAAAAATTTCTACGCTTCTCATAGCTCGCGCGGATCTGCTCTACGCACTCCTGCGGTCCATCCAGTGCGATCGTAGCGGCTACTTGGATCGGCGTAAACATGCCGTAATCAAACCACGACTTGATCTTTTTAAGCGCGGCTACGAGCTTTTTGTTGCCGCTAACAAAACCCACGCGCCAGCCCGCCATATTGTAGGTTTTAGAGAGCGTGTATGCCTCGACGGCGACGTCTTTTGCACCCTGAACCTCAAAGATCGACGGCGTTTTATAACCCTCAAAAGCGATCTCCGCGTAAGCGATGTCGCTGATGATATAAAACCGCTCCTGCCGCGCCATCGCCACGAGCCGCTCGTAGAAGCTCTTTTGCACGACGACCGTGGTGGGGTTGTGCGGGAAATTTACGACGACGTATTTTGGGCGCGGAATGCTCTCGTCGAAGGTTTTTTGCAGATCGATGAAAAATTTATTCTCATTAAAATTTAAATTCTCATCATAGGCAAGCGGGATTTTAACGACGTTGCCGCCCGCGATGATGAAAGCTTGAGTATGTATCGGATACGCGGGATCAGGCACCACCGCGACATCGCCAGGATTTACGATCGCGCTAGTTAGATGCACGAAGCCCTCTTTAGAGCCCATCACGGCGACGATCTCGCTTTCAGGGTCCAAGATCACGCCGTATTTGCGCTTATACCAATTCGCGCAGGCAAGTCGCAGCTTGTAGATGCCCTGGCTTACGGAGTAGCCGTGCGTCTTGTCCTTTTGCGCGCTTTCGCAAAGCTTGTCTATTATATGCTGCGGCGTCCTGCCGTCGGGATTGCCCATCGAAAAATCGATTATATCCTCGCCGGCTCTGCGTGCAGCCATTTTTATGGCGTTAACCTCGGCAAAAACGTAATTTGGCAAACGCTCGATTTTTGAAAAACGGATTTCGTCAAACATCTCAAACCTCTTATTTTAAAGTAATTTTCAAGCCATATTTAAAATTTCGCGCCTTAAACGCAGCGATCTGCTCATGCTGCACGGAGGCAGAATTTCAAGCCCTAGCAGCGATGCGGCGGCGCTTTTATATCACTAAGACGTTTAAAACCCTTGCCTCGCTAAAATTTTAAAACCGCGGAGGCGCAGAGGCGTGTTGATCGTTTAAATTTATCGCGTAGCGACTACTTTGCGGCGACATTTAAATTTACATCCGATCGAAACGACCGAGACCTCCGTTTTGCAGGGCACCATGGACGGCGCCTCTTAAATTTAGTGCGCTACTGCAAGCGCCCGCACCGCTAAATTTTATCTACGCCGTTTAAAATTTTATCCAAGGCAGCGCGATTCAAACTTTTTAAATTTACAGCCGTGAGTTTAAATTTAAACCGAGCGCGCAGCAAGCCGAAATTTACCCTCGATGGCGGCGAAGTCCTACGAGCGAAAAACCGCGCGAGAGCGAGGATTTTACCACTTTTTGCCCTTGTTTAGGCGCAGAAACTCATCGGCTGAAATTTTAGTAATATTGCCATCTTTGACGTGAAATTTTTGAGTGTTTCTTTCGCTGAAAGTTACGTTGCCATCGGCTTTGCCGAGCTCAAACATCCCATGACCGGTAGAGATTAGCAGTTCCTCATCTCCTTGCGAAGCGACGACGTAAGGGGTATTTATGACCATCTCACGCTTCTTGCCGCTTTTTAGATCGATGATGCCGATCCACATCTTACCGCGCGGGCTAAGCACAATATCTTTGCTGGGTGCCGGTTTGCTTTGCGTGGCGTTTTCGTCGGTAAAATTTTCCTCAGTCTTAATGCTCGCGCGCTCGATCCTGATAGAACGGTCCAGCGCATTGAGCGAGCTTAAATTTTCATCCGCAGCAGCGGCTGCATTGGCATCTGACTTTAATGCGAATTTTTCATCTGTAGCGTTGTGTGAAACGACGTCGATACCGATGTTTTCAAGCTTTTTTTGAGTGTTATTTACGATTGGAGCGTCCGAGTAGGTGGTTTTGTTTTGCTCCCATAAAAGCGAGCCAAAAAATTCGCCGAAGCTTTTATAAAGTCCGAAATAAAAGATCGCGCCTATAATTAACACCATCACAAGCAGCCACAAAAGCCAACCGCCGCCGCTTTTGTTAGGGCTGACCCTTTGACCATAAACCTGCTCGACTTTGGCTTTTTTAACAGGCGCAAAGCTGGCTTTGGCGCTCTCAAACTCGCTAAGCCAGTCCGATAGATCCAGCCCGAACTCGCGCTCTAAAATTTTAATGTAACCTCTAACGTTAAAATTTGCAAGTTTTTCGAAGTCTTTATTGATGATGTATTCTAAATTTTGCGCGTCGATGCGCGTCGTACGCGCTATCTCGATCAGATCCATAGATTTTAATTTATCTAGATCGCTGCTTTTTGGTTGCTGCGTTTGCTCCGGCTTCTCGGTTTGTTCCGCCTGCTCGTCCGTATTATTTAACTTCTCTTCTATTTCTTCCATTTAAAATTCCATCACATAGTATCGCAAATGCCGCGCTTACGTTAAGCGAATCCCAGCCTTCGCGCATCTTTATAGATACCGCGCAGTCGCATTTTTTAAGCGCTCTAGCAGGTATCCCCTCTTCTTCGTTCCCCATTACTAGTGCGTTTTTCGCGCCGAGCTCTAACTCCTTAAAGCTCGTCCCGCCCGCACTCGCGGCGTAAATTTCAAAGCCGCTTTGTTTAAGCTCGTTTATCACGCTAAGCCCGTCTGCGGCCTTAACGACGTTTAGCTCGTACGCCGCGCCCGAGCTTGCGCGCACTACGCCCGCCATATTTAGATTATTTGCGACGACGATCACGCTGTCCGCGCCCAAAGCATAGGCGCTGCGCATTATCGCGCCGATGTTTCCGACATCGGTAAGCCCATAAAGGATCGGCACGAATTTATCGTCTTTGACGCTAGCTAGATCGCCGAAGCTAAACTCCTCCACCTCGGCTAAAAAGCCTTGATGGTTGCCGCCGCGAGCAAGGGCTTGAGCTTTTTTCGCATCGGCGCGCTCGATCTTTACGCCGGTTGCGGCGATCTTTTTAAAAATTTCTTTCTCGCACTCCTTTGCAAGGATGATGCGGATAAATTTCTGCGGATGCCGGTTCAAAAGGTGCAAAAACAGCTGCTTGCCGTAAATAATCATTTTGGGATTTTAGCGAAAAACGGTTAAAATATGACTTAGCGTATCAAATTTTTATATATTTCTTTGGCGGGTTCGCCGCTGATTTTTGAGAGTAGTTTTGCTTTTATTTTCGGCGCGATCTCAAGCGAGAGAATATCTTCCTGAGTGATTTTTTCAAAGCTTTTCTCGCCTGCGCCGTCAATCACGACGCACCACTCGCCGTTTAAATTTGCACCGTTTAGGTTGAGTAAGACCTCTGCGGCGCTACCGAAAAATTTGGTTTCAAATTTTTTCGTGGCTTCCTTAATCGCAAAAATTTTGCGCTGCGCGTCGATCCCCGCGATCTGCTCTATTAGCTTTACCACGCGCTTGGGAGATTCGTAAAGCACGCACGGATAGGGGCTTTGCATCAAATTTAGGATCTGAGCTTTGCGCTGCGCGCCGTCATTATTTAAAAAGCCTAAAAAGCTAAATTCTTTCTCCACAAGCCCGCTTGCGGCGGCTGCGAGTAGCAGAGCGTTTGCGCCGCTAAGCACCTCGTAAGGCACGCCGCTTCGTTGCGCAAATTTTACGAGCGCAATTCCCGGATCGCTGATGCAGGGCATGCCCGCATCGCTTATGTATGCGCAAGCTTTTTCGCGCAAAAGCGCCGCATCAAAACCCGCGAAAAACTCCGCTTCATTGTGCGTGTGCAGAGAGTAAAACTGTGAAATTTTAAATGAAATTTGAAATTTATCGGATAATAAGTTTAGAAGTTTTTTTGAAACCCTCGTATCCTCGCAAATTAGGATTTCGCAGCTTTGCAATACCTCAAGCGCGCGGCTCGAGATATCGCTTAGATTTCCTATCGGCGTAGGAATGAGATATAGCAACTATTTCATTCCGTATTTTTGCTTAAATTTCTCGACGCGGCCCGCGCTATCTACGATCTTCTCGCTGCCCGTGAAAAACGGATGGCAGTTGGAGCAGATATCGACGCGGATCTCGGCCTTGTTCGAGCGCGTTTTAAAAGTGTTGCCGCAAGCGCAAGTAACGGTCGTTTCGACAAAGTTTGGATGGATATCTTTTTTCATTTTTGATCCTTTTTGATGATTTTAAAAGGCAGTGATTATACAACTTTTTTATCTAAAAAGCAAATTTAAAGGGTTTTTAAAAATCCCCCGGCGAAGCAGCATTTTTTTTCAAGCATGCTTTTTGAACGCGAAATTTTAAAATTTAGCCCGCTTTGCGAGTAAAATTTATTTCACCGCGGCGTGCTGCGGCGTGCAAAATACAGCGCATAAAGATACGCCACGGCAAATACGCGCCGCGCGTCAAGCCGCCGATAAACATAGCGGATCGTGCAGAGCAAATTTTAAATTCCAAAATTTAAAGCGCGCGACTTTTAAATTTTAAAATTTGCCGAGCGCTTAAAACATCAGCTTCGCGCAAGTTGCGATCAGCGCGGTATTTGAGCGCAAAATATAAGGGCTATTAAGCACATAAGCGTTTTTAAATTTCTCCCTTTCGCGCGGCGAAAACCCGCCCTCCGGGCCGATGAAGGCGATCTCATCACCGCCGAAAATGTCGATGTTCTTGCCGCCAAAATCGATCAGGCTTACGTTTTCATACCTTTGCGCGAGCTCGTCCGAGCCGCCCAAAACCTCGATCTGCATGATGGAATTTCGCCCGCATTGCTGCGACGAGTTGATCAAAATCCGCTCCATCCTCTGCAGATCGAGCCGCACGTTTTTCTGCGACAGATCGGCATAGACCAAAACAAGCCGCCCGACGCCCATCTCGTTTAGCGCAGGCAGGCTCTTTTCGATCACGGCGCTCTCGACGACCGCCCAAGCGACGCAAAAATCGTGCGGCGGCGTAAAAACCGAGCTTTTAAAAACTAAATTCAGAGCCGCGCCTTTGCGCGAAATTTCGGCAATCTCATATAGATAACTCGCCCCGTCCTCAAGATTGCGCACGTCTATGCGCTCGCCCGCCCTTGCTCGCCTGGCCTTTAGGTGCAAAAACTGATCATTTTGCAAAATCAGGCTCTGTTCGCCTGCAAGCTTATCGTAAAAATATACCATCAAATAACACTCGCTATCAAAATTATCGCTAAGCTTAGCCCCAAAATCACCCGCATTTTGCGCTGATACGGCGCAAAGTTTTGGCTCAGATACGCGATTTTTAACCGCTTGTACGACGCCGCGCTAAGTATGATCATCGCTAACGCTGCGGTCGCCATAAAGTAAATTTTAAAGCTCAGATCAAAGTGCAGCACCGGCAGCATCACGCTTCCGCTGATTATCAGCACCGCGATGCACGAATAATAGATCGGCAAAAACAGCCTGATGCGCCTAAGAAATCTAAGTCCCGATCTGCTCTTTTGCTTTAAATTTTTGGCTTGCGGCGCGGAGGCGACGGAATTTAAAGCCTTGCCGCGAGGACGAAATTCTGCCGCCACGTCTATTTTAAGCTGGGTAAAAATCAGATAAATTATCGTTAAAATCGCCGCAGCTAGCGCAAAAAACTTATGAAAACCCAGGGCGCTTTGATACAGATAATCCATCACTTCCGCCGAGGGGTTAAATTTGCAGTATAAAATTTTGCGCGGCTAGAGCCGAAACGATCAAATTCCAACGCAAATTTTTTCGGCGCGAGATAAAACGGATCGGCTCCGCGCCTTTGAAATTTTAAAAACCCTTCAAAGCAGCTGCGGATATTTGTTGCGTCAAAATTTACCGCGCGCGCTCTCAACCCTGGTTTCGCGCCGTATATCTCGCGCCAAGAATGAAATTTTGCAGATAAAGCTTTATAAAATTTAAAATTTTTCTGCGCAGATCGCACGGGTAAGAAGAACGCTAAAATCGCGCCTACGCGCCGCATACGAACCACGCAAATTTTAAAAATTTTCAAATTTAGACGCGGATTTTTCAACGCTCCGCCTTATTCCGTCACCGGAAGCGGCGGCATATCGGCATTTATATCGACTTTGGGCTCGCTAGGCGCGATAGGCACGTCCTTCGGCACCTCGCTATCCACAGGCGGCTTTTGCAAGGCGTCCTTTTTCTCATCGTCGCAACCGCCCAAAGCAAGCGCGCAGACAAAGATAGCGCATGTGGCAAAAACGCGCACAAATCCCGCGCCAAATTTAAAGAAATTTCTCATCAGCAATCCTTTGGATAGATGATTTTTTCGCCGCGCAGTAGCTTTTGCCAAAGCTCCGGCTGCCTCCACTCCTCGCGCACGGCCGGCGAGAATTCTATCTCTTCCAGCGAGATCTCGCCCATCTGCGCGTTGTAGGCGTCCTCGCGGAAGCACTGTGCGTAGCCGGTGGCCGTTTCGTGCACGATGACGCTGTGAAGCTTTACTTCGCGCTCGCCGTTTTGCATCTGAGTCAGGCTCAAAAGTCGGTCCACAAGGACGAAAAAAATTCTACAAAACTGCTCCGCACTCGGATTTAGCGGTATCTGTACCCAGCGCGCGCTGTGTTTTTTAAGATCCGCGATATAGCTCGCATCATCGCGCGCATAAATCGTCGTGGCGTGATCGAAACTATCGATAAGCTCGCGGATACCGAGCTTCATGTAGCCGAAGTCATAAACCATCCCCGCTTCATCTAAAAAATTTGAGCTAAGCAAAATTTCGCATCTGTAGGAGTGGCCGTGGATGCTCGTGCGGCACCGCTTCGAGCCGCACAGGCGCACGATGTGAGCGTTTTCGAATTCGTATAATTTCCTGATTATCATACCCCGTCCTTCTCGCCCCAAATTCTAATATGTAGGCGATCGGAGTAATTATAGCCGTTTTTTAGGCAAAAATCCACGCAAAATTGCGCGCCGCTTTCCAGCTCGTGACGATCTGCGCCGCGCGGCATACAATAAACCTCGCTCTCGCACGCCGCTAAAATTTCGGCAATTTCGGGCTGCGCGTCAAATTCCGGCGAGATGACGAACTTGTAAAAGCTATCCTTTGCGTTTTGCCTTAAGCTTCGCAGCGCGGCGAAGTTTAACCTGCGTTCGCGAGGCTCGGCGGAGTTTGAAAGTTTAGGCGAGACCGCAAAGACGCAGCTTTTGTAGGCGGGAAATTTTTCAAAATCCACGAAAATCGTGCCGTTGGTTTCGAAGTGCACTGCGTGTCCGCGCGCGAGCAGCTCGCAGACGAACTCGTAAAATAGCGCCTCTTTGTGATGCAACATCGGCTCGCCGCCGGTGATAACGACGATCGGCTTTTGATGAAGCTTAGCGCTCTGCGGCAAGACGGAGCTTTGCGGATTTAAATTTAAAGAATTTTCGCTCGTTAAATTTAAAGATTTTTCTGCGCTACCGTTTGGACGGAGAAGTGTTTGCGCGGCGGCGGAATTTAAGGTATCGCTTTCGGAAAAAGTTTCGGCAGTGCAAAACCCCGGCGTAGAGCACACGAGTGCGGAACAGGATGAATCGGATAAATTTGGAATTTTATTCAAAAGCTGCGCTAAATTTAAAATTTCTTCGTGCTCGAAGTGGCTCGCAAACACCGCGCGGATCGTATCGCAGCCGCGCAAGATCTCGCCGGTCTTTGGCGAAACGCGCTCGCCGCCAAAGCCCTCGCAGCGCAGATTACAGCCCGCAAAGCGAAAGAAAAACGCGAGCCTGCCCGCAAATTTGCCCTCGCCTTGGATACTTAAAAAGCTCTCTACGAGCCTCATCCGCCCGTCTCGTAAAATGCGCGACTTGAAATTTCATTCGAAGCGTCCGTTTGCCAGCGATTTTTTTCGGGTTTATTCGCTAAAATTTTAGCCAAAATTTCGGCGGCTGCGGCGATGTCGCCCTCTTTCACCGCCTTTTTGATACTTAGCGCGTCCTCGAAGTAAAGACAAGGGATCAAAAGCCCCTCTGCGCTTAGTCTGATGCGGTTGCAACTCTCGCAAAAATCGTGCTTGTGCGGATCGATGATGCCGAAGGTGTAGCCGTCCCCGAGAGCGTAAAGCGACGCGGGCGAGCTCTGCGATTTCGGCAGAGCGGTAAAGATAAATTTACGCCTTAAAATATCTAAAATTTCACTCGATTTTAAGCCTGTAAGATCGCCGGCATGGGTGTTTTCCATAAATTCTATAAAGCGGATCTGGCAATCCTTTTCGCGGGCAAATTCCAGCAAATAAATAAGCTCGTCGTCGTTGATCCCTTTTAGCGCGACGGTGTTTAGCTTGACCTTTAGCCCCGCTTCAAGTGCGGCGTCAAGGCCCTCCAGGACGTTATAAAGCACGCCGCGCTGAGCTATAAATTTAGCCCGCTCCGGTCGCAGCGAGTCAAGCGACATATTGATGCGCTTCAGCCCCGCGTCTTTCAAGGCGCGCGCGTAGTTTTTGAGATAATACCCGTTGGTGGTAAGCGCAAGATCGATACCCGGAGCGTAATCCGCGATCATCTTTATAAAATCCTCGATCCCCCTTCGCACCAGCGGTTCGCCTCCGGTGATACGGATCTTTTTTACGCCGCCGTCGATCGCAACTTTGACGAATAAAAACATCTCCTCAAAGCTTAAAATATTCTCTCGCGGCACCCAATTAAACGGCGTACTCGGCATGCAATATCTGCATCTGAAATTACACCGCTGCGTAACTGAAATGCGCAAATAATCGATCGTTCGTCCAAATTTATCAATTAGCATATTTTGCCTTAATATCAATTTGCGGCGATTATATAAAAAACAAAGCGATTTTGCAAAATTTTATTTTTATATTGCTCCGGCTATTTTCTTACCGAGCCGATGAGCTCTTTAAGCTGATCCAAAAGCGGTCTGATCTGCTTTTCTACCCGCTCGTCGATCATCGTAGGCACTACGTCTAGTCTTTGTTCTATCGTCTCGTCGATCACGTCGGCAATCGCGTTTATATCGATATTGGGAGCGACTTTACCGCCCGAATCGATCATCTCTTTTAGCTCCTCGACCTTCTTTTTAAGCAGATAGTTTTCCTGCATAGCATCGGTCAGAACTTGATCAAATCGCTCGAATTTTTTGTCGGCTTGCTTATCCTTAAAATATATGACGAAAAACATCAAAAATATAACGACGCAAAGTCCTAAAATGATGATAGTGTTAAGATCCATAGGGGTTCCTTAAAATAAATTTACAAAAATAAAAGCGAAAAACGCAATGCCTAAGTAGCCATTCAGCGTAAAAAAGGCGCGATCGATCTTACTAAAATCACTACGTACGATCTTATGCTCGAAGTACAAAATCGTCGCGCATGCAGCCACGCCAAGATAGGCAAAAAAACCTAAATTTGCCGCCGCGCAAAATAGCAGCCAAAAAAGCACCGCCACGGCATGAAAAATTTTAGAGATAAACATCGACGCTTCCTTACCGTAAAGCGCAGGGATGCTGTAAAGCCCCGCCGTGCGGTCAAATTCCATATCTTGAAGCGAATACAGCACGTCAAAGCCGCCTACCCAAAATACTACTCCGAGACATAGCAGCACCGACCATAGCGGAATTCCGCCGCTAACGGCGATCGCCCCCGCAATCGGCGCAAGCCCCAGGCAAAAGCCGAGCATCAAATGCGCGGTCTCGCTAAAGCGCTTAAAATACGAATACCCGCCCAATGCCGCTAAAATCGGCATCGAAAGCTTAAACGCCAAAGGATTTATAAGCGCCGAAACCGCTACGAAAACTACCGCGTTTGCAATGATGAAAAGCAGTAAATTCCCGCGCCCGATCCGTCCGTCCACGCTAGGGCGCGAAGCGCAACGCGGATTGGCGCGGTCAATATCCTCGTCCAAGTAGCGATTTAACGCCATCGCGAAGCTTCTCGCGCTTACCGCGCATAAAATCCCTAAAAAAAGCAACTTCCAGCCGAACCACACCGAGCCGCTTTGCAGCTTGCTCGCGGTAATCATCGCCGTAAAAATAAACGGCAGCGCGAAAACCGAGTGTTTAAAAACTATTAATTCATTGATGTCGGATAAAATTTCTTTAAATTTAGCCATTTTGCCCCTTATTTTGGGCACCATTGTATCAAAAAAAAGTAAGAATAGCTCTAAATTTGATATAATTTGAACGAAAAATTTACGAAAGGAAACGCCTTGAGCCAAAATCAAAACTCGCACGCAAGCCCGCAGATCGCGATCATCGGCACCACAGCAAGCGGCAAAAGCGATCTTGCGCTAAGCATCGCGCGCGAGATCGGCGCCGTGATTTTGAGCCTCGATTCGCTCTGCATTTACCGGCAGATCGACATCGCAAGCGCTAAGCCAAGCGAGAAGGAGCTGCGCGAGATCAGGCACTTCGGCGTAAATTTAATCTATCCAAACGAGTACTTCAGCGTCGGCGAGTTTATCAAAGAATACGCCGACGCGCGGGCTTTTGCAGGGTGTAGCGGCGCG
Organism: Campylobacter gracilis; assembly: GCF_018374135.1. Lineage (GTDB taxonomy): Bacteria > Campylobacterota > Campylobacteria > Campylobacterales > Campylobacteraceae > Campylobacter_B > Campylobacter_B gracilis_A. The sequence continues at coordinate 67,316 of NZ_JAHAFS010000011.1, forward strand.
CCTTTGATAATCACGGGCGGCAGCGGGTTTTATCTTAAAGCGATGCTAAGCGGGCTGGCGCCGAAGGTTCCCGATTTTAAAAGCGAAATTTCAAACGATGAAATTTACGCCCTAGTGCAGCGGATCGATCCGGAATTTGCCGCAAAATTTAGCGCGTCGGACAGCTTTCGTTTAAAAAAATGGCTCAGTATCTATAAATTTTGCGGCGAGGCGCCGAGTAAATTTCTGCGCGAAAAAACCGCCCCGCCCGTCATTTCGGATATTAAAATTTTTGAGATCGACGCGCCCAAGCAGTGGCTTACGCAGCGCATCGAAGCGCGCACGAAAGCGATGTTTGAGCACGGGCTTTTAGAGGAGGCGGAGTTTTTATTCGCCCGCTATGGCGCGGAGTGTAGGGCGCTAGGCTGCATCGGACTAAAGGAGTGCGGACAGCTTTTGCGCGGGCAGATCTCGCGGGCGCAGTGCGAGCAGCTCGTAAGCCTGCACACGGTACAGCTTGCAAAGCGCCAGCGCACCTTCAACCGCTCGCAGTTCGCGGATAAAATTTCGGCGCCGCCGCAAGAGCTGGAGCGTGAAATTTTAAAGCTCCTTCGCCGCAAGATTTGAAATCGAAATTTATCAAAATTTGCGCGCTTGCTAGAAAAAAGTGAGACAAGGAAGTAAAATTTAGATTTAAATTTACCGCGCCGGTCGTATCTTTAAAATTTTGCGGGTCGCGCCAAGGTCTCGTGCGGCGCGAAGCTCAGGTTAAATTTAATCGCCTTCGCAAATATCAAAGCTAAATTTATCGTTATCAAGCCTATCAAAATTTTGATTTTCCGCGCTTGCATTGCGCTTGAAAATAAAGGCGTAACCGTATTTCTCGAGGTGCTGCGAGCTGTTTTTTTTTAGCCCAACGACGCAAAGCTCGTAAGTGCCGCTTTGCAAGCCGAGCTTGAGCGTGGAATTAAATTTTCGTATCTTGCCCGCAGCGCCGCTTTGGCACTCATAGCCTAGCTCAAGTTCGCCGCTTTTTAGCTCATCGAAACGATACTGCAAAGCATCGAAGCTCGCTAGGATCGCGGAGTCGCTTTGCGGGGCGAAATACAGCCTATCGCGCTTGAAAGCTACTTCGTAGCCCGCAGGCGGCGCAAACTCCTCGTCCATGCAAACGAAGATCTCATAGCTGCGCACCGTAAGCGGATAGAAGGGCAAAGCTTTAGCGCCCTTTACGGCATCATAAAACAGCTGCTTGTGCGCGTTCCAGTAGCTTAGAAGCTTTTTTGTTCTGCATTTTCGCTCCTTCAAAAACTCACTCAAATCGCGCACATCAAGCAGCGCAAAACCGTAGCCGTCAGCACTTAGCTCGCCCAAAAACATATCTCTCCTTGTTGGCAAAGCGCGATAGGTTCAGCTCGCGCTTAAAATTTAAGCTCAATACCCGCTTAAAAAGACGAAATTATTTACCGCGCCGGTTAGGAATTTCACTAAAAACGGCGCCAGCACGCACGCCACGCTAGCTAGCACGACGGCAAATTTTATCTGCACCGAGACCACGCTCAGCGAGCCGTCAAGCTCCGCGTCCCCCCGCGGCTCGTGCAAAAACATACGCACGATGAGGCGCAGGTAGTAATACAGCGCGAGCGCGCTATTTACCGCCATGATGACGGCGAGGGCGAAGTAGCCCGAATTGACCGCGGCGCTTAGCAGATACATCTTGCCCCAAAACACGCTGAACGGCGGAATGCCTGCAAGCGATAGCATAAAGATCGCCGCGCATAGCGCAAAAAGCGGATGGGTGCGGATCAGTCCGTCAAATTTCTCAAACGGATGCTCGAAGCGAACCGTGAACTTGGAGCTTTGCTCGCAAGTTTCAGTGCCGAAAAGGGTTGCTTCCGCGCCGGGCTCGCTCGCTTTAAAATTTTGCTCGTTTTCTTTGGAATTTTGCTCGCTTGCCTTAAAGCTCCGCTCGCCGCAAGCTAAATTTTGTCCGTTCGCGCTCAAATTTAACTCGCCGGCAGAGCTCGGCTCGTGATTTTGCGAAAAAGAAAGCTTTGCGTTTGAGATAAAATTCTCCTTCTCCTCGCCGTTTGCATTTAAATTTAAAGCGGGGCTTCGGGTTTTAAATTTTAAATTTAACGAGCGCGCGCGCCTTTGCCGTACGCACCAGATGAAGGCAAACGCCCCGAGATTCGCCACGGCGTATAGGATCCAGTAGGTGAAAAGCGCCGCATTTGCCTGCGTAGAGCCGATCACGATCGCGCAGAGTACGAAGCCCGCGTGCGAAACGGAGCTAAAAGCAAGCATCCGCTTGACGTCGCGCTGCACGAGCGCCATAAGATTTGCTAAGCTCATCGTAGCCACCGCTACGGCGTAGAGCACGATGTTTAGCCACTGCATGCCGATACTTCCCAGCGCTTCAAACAGCCTGATCGCTACGACAAAGCCCGCGATCTTCGGTACGACGGACATAAAGCCCGCCATGGCAGAGCTCGCGCCCTCGTAAACGTCGGGCGTCCAGGTGTGAAACGGGATCAGCGAGAGCTTAAATCCTATCGAGACGATCATAAATGAGCAGGCGGCGAAAAGCAGGACGCTGGTTTGTAAATTTGAACTCTTAGCGATCTGCGCGATATTTGAAATTTCCATAGAGCCGGTCGATAGAAAAAACATCGCCGCGCCGAATGCGAAAAACCCGGATCCCAGCGCGCCCATTATGAAGTATTTTAGCGCCGCTTCGATTGATCTGGCGCGGTTGTGAAGAGCGATTAGCGTATAAAGCGCTAGCGAGCCCGTCTCAAGCCCCACGAGGATCATCATTAAGCTTTCGCTCGCGACCATAAACTCATACCCCACGAGCACGAATAAAAACAGCACGAAAAATTCCGCAGTATGGTACTCGTGCGCGCTTCTTGCACCCAAAGACAGAAAGATGAAAAATATCGAACCTGCGAGCATGATAAGCATCGATAGAGTCGCGATTCCGTCCACCAGCATCACGTCGAAAAGCCCGCGTATGCCGCTGTTGTAACCAAAAACGAGCCCGAAGCCAAGAGCTAGTGCTAGTATCGTAATGACGGCGTAAAATTTATACGATAGCGTGCGCGCAAAAAGCGAAACCGCGAGCATCAGCAGGGCAAATCCTCCGAGTATCGCCATAGGCGCGATCGAGGCTAAATTTAAAAGATTATTTTGCATCGCTTCTTACCTTAAAATTTGCTTTTTCCATATAGGCGCGAGTCGCGGTTTGCGAGGCTTTATTAAACATCAACTCAAGGCTTTGCGTCACGCTAGGTTCGATACTCTTTAGCATCAAATTCGGCGCTACGCCAAGTACCACTACCAGCACGCAGATCGGGATGATAGAGCAAAGCTCGGTTCTATTTAGATCGCTTAGCTTTTTATTCTCCTCATGCACGAGCGCGCCGAAGAAGGTATTTTTATAAAGGTTCATCGAATAGATCGCGCCCATTATGATGCCAAGTCCGCCCAAGAGCGCGTAGCTAAAGCTAATCTTAAAAATTCCTACAAGGCTTAAAAATTCTCCCACGAAGCCGATCGTAAGCGGAAGACCTATCGAGCCTAGCAGCACGACGCAAAAACAAAACGCATAAAGTGGCATCACCCGCGCAAGCCCGCCGAACTCGCTAAAAAGCTTCGTATGCCTGCGGTCGTATAAAAAGCCTACTAGCATAAAAAGCCCGCCGCTTACGATACCATGGCTGATCATCAAAAATACCGCGCCGCTCATTCCTTCGCGGCTCATTGAAAAAATTCCTAGCATTATGACGCCCATATGCGCGATCGAGCTATACGCGATTACCTGTTTGATGTCTTTCTGCGCAAAGGCGATGAAGCTCGCGTAGATGATCATAATGATCGCTACGGCACACATCATCCCGCTAAAATAGACGCTCGCATCCGGAAACAGCGGCAGCGAAAATCGCACGAAGCCGTAGGTGCCCATCTTAAGAAGCACCGCGGCAAGCAGAACCGAGCCTATCGTAGGAGCTTGCCCGTGCGCGTACGGCAGCCAGGTATGAAAAGGAAAGCAAGGCGTCTTGATCGCAAAGGCGAGCGAAAATGCCAAAAATAGAGGAATTTGCGTGCTAAGCGGCAGCGATAGGCTCTGCCAGTCTAGGATATTAAAGCTGTACTCGCCCGTAGCCTCGTGATAGAAATAGCTCATCGCCATGAGTCCTACGAGCAGAAACATCGAGCCTAGGAAGGTGTAGATGAAAAATTTTACCGCGGCGTAAATTCTCTTGCCGCTGCCCCATGCGCCGATGATATAGAGCATCGGAATGAGCGAAAGCTCCCAAAATATGTAAAACAAAATCGCATCCAGCGCCACGAAAACGCCCACCATCGTCATCTCTAAAAATAGAATGCAGATGATTAAATTTTTGGCGCGCTCTTTGATACTTAGGCTAAGTAGCGCTAAAAATGTAACCAGCGTGCTTAGGATCACTAAAAACAGCGAAATTCCATCCACACCGATAAAGTAGTTGATGCCGTATTCGCTTATGAAAGGGTGCAGCACGCTAAAAGCGATGCCGTCCACCGGCTCGTAGAGTATCCACAAAACGAGCGAAAGCACGAACTCTATAAAGCTCATCGTAACGGCGTAGGTCTTAATGCTCGCTTCGTCGATCAAAAAGCCCAAAATCGCAGCTACCGCCGGGAAAAATATAACCAAACTTAAAAAGTATTCCATGCCCACCTCACAGCGCAAACGCCAAAATCAGCAAAATGAAAGATCCCAAAACCATCCACCTTAAATTTGCGCTCAAATCTCCGCTATTGCTTACGCGATCCGCTCCTTCGCCGCTTTTTACCGCCATGCGAGCGATCAGATCGACGCTGGCGTCTATGATCGCGCAGTCACATTTAGCGCAGATCTCGCTAAGCCTTTCGTATCCGCGCACGATCACGCGCTCGTAAATTTGCGGGATAAAATACTGCGCGATCAAAATTTTATAAAATTTGCAGTTCTTTAAATTTTGGCTAAATTTGCCCTTGCCGTATGTCCAAATCGTGCCGATCGCCACCGCGCTTATCATCGCTAGCGTTAGGGCGATCAAAATTACCTCCACGCCGTGCGGGATCGAAGCTTTAAAGCCCGGCAGTATGCTAAGCACGAACTCCGCAAAATCGTGCTCGAAAAAGCCCGCGATCACCGCAGGCACGGCTAATACGCCCATCGCGATAAGGACAAAGCCTTTCGCCTCGTGCGGATGGTGGGTAAATTTTTGCTTGCCGAAAAACACGAGCATTATCAGACGCACGCTGTAAAACGTCGTCATCGCAGCGCCCGTAAACAGCAGCGCCCAGATAAAATACGCGTCCGCGCTCCACGCCGCTTCCAAAATTTTATCTTTTGAAAAAAAGCCCGCGAACGGATAAAATCCGCAAAGCGCAAGCGAGCCTATGCACATTAAAATCGCCGTAGGCCGCATAAACTTATATAATCCGCCCATATTTTGGATATTTAGATCGTCTTTCATCGCGTGCATTACGTTGCCCGCGCCCAAAAATAGAAGCGCCTTGAAAAACGCGTGCGTCGCCAGATGAAATAGCGCGATCCAATACGCCCCGAGCCCCGCGGCTACGAACATATAGCCAAGCTGCGAAAGCGTGGAGTAAGCGATGATCTTTTTAAGATCGTTATGAACCAGCGCCATCGACGCCGCAAAGACCGCCACGAAAGCGCCCAAGCAGACGATAAAGCCGCTTACTTCGGGCGCGAGCGCGAAAATCGCGTTTGCGCGGATCACCAGATAAACGCCCGCCGTAACCATCGTCGCTGCGTGAATAAGCGCAGATACGGGCGTCGGACCCGCCATCGCGTCGGCAAGCCAAGTATGGAACGGAAACTGCGCGCTTTTGCCCATCGCGCCGATAAATAAAAGCGCGGCGATCAGAGTTAAAATTTCAGGCTCCAAGCCCGCTGCGTTCGCAAACACCACTTCGTACCGCAACGAGCCGAAATTTAAATAGATCAAAAAAATTCCAAGCAGCATCCCAAGATCTGCGATGCGGTTCATTATGAAAGCCTCGTTGGCGCACCAGCTGTAACCCTCCCTATCATACCAAAAGCCGATCAGCAGCCACGAGCAGAGTCCGACCCCCTCCCAGCCGATGAAAAGTCCTAAAAAATTATCGCTCGTTACCAAAACCAGCATCGAAAATACGAAAAGCCCCAGGAAGCTGAAAAATTTAGCAAATCCCGCATCCTCCCACATATAATAGATCGAATACACGTGCACGACGCTGGAAACGATGCCTACGACCACCATCATCACCGCACTTACGCTATCTATGAGAAAGCTAAATTTTGCGTCCAAAAATCCCGTGCTTATGAAATCGGCTAAGCTTACGCTGATTAGGCGGTTGTCAGAGACGAGCTCCATCAAAGCAAGCGACGCGATAGTGCTTAAAATCACCAGCGCCGAGCAGATTACGCCAATAAACATCTTGTCTTTGGCGCGAATGAAAACGCCTGCGAAGATCGCCGAGGCAAGCGGTGCGAAAAGGGCGATTAAAAGCCACACAAAAACGGTATCAAGCATCCGGTCCATCCTTAGAAGGATTTTTAAAATTTACGAAGCTGTCAAGTTCGATGCTGCCCGTCTTCTTATACCACAAGATGAGTAGCCCAAGCCCCACGGCCATCTCGCTCGCAGCAATCGCGACAATGAAAAGCGCAAAAATTTCGCCGTTTATATTGTCGTAAAATTTCGCCACGGCGACGAGGGCTAAATTTGCGGCGTTTAATAAAATTTCGCTCGAAAAAAAGAGCATGATCAAATTTCTTCGCTTCATCATACCCGCAAGCCCGAGCCCAAACATCATCGCAGCGACGATCAGATAGTGATTTAGACCCATTTTACCCCTCGCTCTCTTCGTATGTCAAGCTCGCATCCATCTGCTTATGCGCAAGCACGATAGCGCAGATCATCGCCACGAGTAGCATCACGGCGGCAAGCTCAAAAATCGCCAGGTATTTCGTAAAGATAATCATCCCAAGCGCCTCTGTATCGTCGGTGTTTAAAATTTTAAGCGTTTCCACGTTGTTTGCAACTACCGCGCCAAGCACAATAATCACGAGCAAAAATACGATCACGCCGCTAAGCGCGAAAAATAGCCTTGCCCCCTTTTTCGGCTCGCTTACGTTTTTATCCGCGCCTAAAAACATCAGCGCGAAGCCGTAAAGCACGATCACGGCGCCCGTGTAAACTATGATCTGCGCCACGCCTAAAAACTCCGCATCCAGCAAGAAGAAAAATCCGCTCATAAAAACCATGCCGCCGGCAAGCGCGCTAAGGGCGTAAAGAACGTTTTTACTAAAAACGCTGATACCGAAAAGCGCCAGGCAAACCGCGCTGAAAAAATAAAATGCAAGCGTTTGTATCATTGCTCCTCCCCCTGCGCTGAGGAATCCGGCGCGGAGCTTTGCGTGAAATTCTCAGCGTCCGCGGCGGAATTCTTTTTGGAATTTGCCTTAGATTTTTTACCTCGCGCGGCGGAACTCCCCGAGTCTTGCATGGCGGAATTTTCTTTGGAATTTTCCCCAGAATCGTCGTTCGTAGCAAGACCGCCCGTGGAATTCTCGACGTGCGGCGCAATCGAATTATCTTTAAAATTTTTACTTTGAGTGGCGGAATCTTCGGCGCTTTGAGAGACGGGATTTTCTTTGAAATTCCGCGCCGAATCAAGCGTAGAATTTTTAGCGACAGCGGAATTTTCTTTAAAATTTTCGACGTCTGCGGCGGAGCTTTCCTTTAAGCTTGCCCGCCCGACATCTTGCCGCTCGGCTAAAATTTCGCTGCTTAAGCTCGCGCCCTTTGAAAATAGAATTTTATCGCTAGCGGCACCCTCTTTTTTGGAGCTTTCCGCGGCGCTGCTTTTTAAATTTGAATCCGCGCTCTTTAAGCTTGGCTCGTCGCTTGCGGCGTCGCTTTTTATATAGGCGTTCGGCGTCATCTTGATCCGCGCGCCCGCGTTTTCATCCAGACTGCCGTAGCCCGCAAACTCCTGCGCCGCGCCGTTTAAACATAAATTTTCGCCGCGAATCAAAAGATCCTCTTTAAAGCCGTAGTATGCCCGCTGTTCGCTCGCAAGCTCGTACTCGCAGCCGTGCACGATAGCGATCTCGGGGCAGACGTCCGCGCAAAGCCCGCAATAGACGCAGCGCCCTAAATTTATCGAGTAGTTATCTACCTTTTTGCGGCCGTCGGCGCCGAGGCTGGTCTCCATCGCGATGCAGTTCGCCACGCAGATCTTCTCGCACAAGCCGCATCCGATGCAGCGCTCGCTGCCGCTTTCGAGCAGGCGCATTAGCTTATGCACGCCGCGGTATCTAGGCGGCATAACAAATTTTTCCATAGGATACCGAAGCGTGTGCGAGCCGCCGCGCTTAAACATATTTTTTAGCACCACCCACAGCCCCACGAAAAGCTCGCCGTTAAAGGTGCGGGCTAGGAATCTGCGAAGCTTATCGCCGCCAGATTTAATAGGGGCTCGTTTGTCGATCTGGACATATCTTGCCATCGCACCCCTCCTTAAACGATCGCTAGCGCGGTAATTAGCACGCAAGCAAGAGCTAACGGCATGCAGACTTTCCAGCAAAGCCCCATCAGCTGATCGGGGCGCAGATGCGGCCACGCCGCGCGCGCCCATAGGAAGCAGAAAAACACGAGGCTTGATTTTAATACCATCATAATGCCGCCGGGGATAAACCAAAACGCGTTAAATCCGCCCAAAAACAGTAGCGTCGTAACGACGGAGTAGGTTATGATATTAGCGTATTCGCCGATAAAAAACATACCCCAGCGCATTCCCGAATACGCCGTCCCCGCACCCGCTACGATCTCGGTTTCGTTTTCGGTAAGGCACAGAGGCGTGCGGTTGCACTCTACGAAAGCGGCGATCAGAAATAGCGCGAAGCAGACGGGCTCTTTCCAGATAAACCACTTGTCGATACCGCCGCTTTGCGCGCTTACGATGTCTATAAGCGAGAGCGAGCCGGTGATCATCACGATAGGGATTAGGCTAAGCCCGTTTATCACCTCAAAGCAGGTTATCTGCAAAAACGCGCGAAACGCGCCTATCGTGCCCCATTTATTGTAGCTCGCAAGCCCTCCGATCAGCAGTCCGTAAACGCAGGTGCCGCTAGCTCCGAGTAGGAATAAAATTCCCACATTTATATCGCTTAAAATCGGCTGTATCGTCCGCCCGCCGATAGTAAACTCCGGCAGCAGCGGCACCACCGAAAGCGCCACGAAAGCTCCCGTAGCCGATATGATCGGCGCGATTTTAAAAAGAAGCTTATTCGCCCGCGCAGGGATCGCGTCCTCTTTGGTAAAAAGCTTTATCATATCCGCGCCCACCTGCAAAAGTCCCGCAGGCCCGACCATAGAGGGTCCGATCCTGCGCTGCATAAAGGCAAGCACCTTACGCTCGGCATAGGTCGCAAGCCCCGAGAGCAGCGCGATGACGGCTAAAATCACGAGCGCCTTTAAGACGGTGGCTACGAAATAAAATACACTATCGCTCATCTGCCCTCTCCTTTGAAATTTTCTCGATTTTTACGCCGGCGTAGCGCGAGGTTTTGAAAAATATCTCACCGCGCAGCTTCTCGTCAAAATACGGCAGATACGCGCCGCTAAAGCCTGGATCGATCTTTACGCTAGCGACGATTTCGCGCTTTAAGCTTACGAGCCCCTCTGCGCCGCTTTCGCCATTTTCATTACCGGTGGCATCGGCTTTGCGAGCACCGCTTGCACGATCCGCTTTTTTTGCACGACCGGCACCGCCCTTGTCGCTTTCATTATCAGCAGCGCTAGCTTTAGGTGCGTCGCTAGTTTTTTCATTATGCCCCGCATCGTCCGCTTGGTAAATTTTAACGACGTCGCCCGCGCTCACGCCCAAGCTTTCGGCGATGCTAGGGCTTAGATACAGTGCGCCCGCTTCGCCAAGCCCGCTGCTTGCGCCGCTAAATTTATTGAATTGATGCAGAGGATTCGCCTCATAGATTAAAATTTCGCCCTCGCCTGCTCTAAGCGGCGCGGAAGGCGAAATTTCAAACTCCTCCTCGCTAGCGGCAAACTCCTTATTTCGCAGCTCATATCCGCGGTGGTTTGCGCCGCCGTTGTCGTAAAAATTTTCTAAATCATCAAATTTAACCTGCTCAAAATCTGCGCCCAAGCTTGACGTATAGCTGATCGCGTGTTCCGCGCAAACTCCCAGCGCACAGGCGATATCGTTTAGCTCATATCCGCCATAATCAAGCGCCGCATTGGTAGGCACTACGCGCTTGTCGTAGTTCGTAAACGTGCCCTCTTGCTGCACCAAGCTAGGCGCGTCCAGATCCGCTTCAAGCACGCCGAAGCTAATATCGCCCGCTTCGTTGTAGCCTAGCGTCTCGCCCGCGCTCATTTGCGCACTAAGCTCACAGATGAGCGCGACGCCAAGGCTATTCGTGCGCGGCGGCACCACTAGTACTTTTAGCGGCGTGTAGCGCTGCACCAAACCCGCTAGGCGCGCGAGCGTGGCGCTATTTGGCGTGCGGATAAAATCCTCGCCGACGATGAGCGAAAAGCTCTCCTTTTTAGCCAAAAGCTCATCCACTTTCTGCTCGTCCAGCCCGAGCGCTGCGGCAAAATTTGAAATTTTACTTTCCGTAACATTTTCGGAATTCTGCGCGGAATTTTTAGCACCGCTGGCACTCGCAACGTTCTCGGTGCCATTTGCCTCCGTAGAATTTTCAGGATTTTGCGAATCCGCGGATTTCTCGTCTAAATTTTGCTTCGCCGCGGCGCGCGAAATTTTAAATTCCGCCGCGAGTTTCGCATCCAGCCACCCAGGCAGATCGCGCCCGAACTTTTGCAAGATCCAAAGTAGGATCTGCGCCTCCAACCCCGCGGCGTGCGGCTGATGGATGAAATTTTTACTAAAGCCTTTAATGCCCTCGTCGCAAAACGGATGGAAATAGATTCCGCTTGCCTTATTTAGCTTGCAGGCGCTGTTTACCGCATAGCCCAGATTTGGAGCGTCGCTGCGCAAAAATGTGCCGCAAACGACGATGAAATCGCTATTTTTAATCGTCTGAGAATCCGCATTATAAAATTTCGTGCCGCTAAGCTTTGAAAATTCGCGCAGGAATTTTTGATAGGCAAGCGCTTCGTCGTTGATCAGAGCGAGTTTAAATTTTTGCCGCAAAAGCTCTAAAATCCGGGCTTCTTCATTGGTGATGAAACTATTAAATTTAATATTTTTGATCTCGCCGTCCTCGATGCCGCGCACGATGCGGTCAAAAACCGCTTCGTTTTTGCTCGCCCGCTCGTTTGAGAAATCCCAGCCAAAGCGCGCTGCGGCGTGTAGGACGCTAAAATTTACGTCGCTGCTAACGCGATAAATTTTTTCACGCGGCTCGCCTATGCTGCGGCGCTTGATCTCGTAATAAAGTAGTTCGCAGTCGCTGCTGTGCGGATTAGAAGCGGGGATTTGACGCAGCTCCCAGGCGTTTGAAACGTATTTAAACGCGCTCTCTACCAGAGCCCCCGTCGGGCAGACCGCCGCGCTCTCGCCGTAGTTTACGCAATCATCCTCATTGTTAACCCGCGCGATTAGGCTTTTTTGCAGCTTGTTCCACACGGCGTAGGCGTCTTTGGGCATCACGTCCTTTTGCTCCTTACTAAGCGCGTCTCCGCCGCGCGGGACGAGCTTAAACGCATCTACGCCCAAGCGGTCTTTCGCGGCGGTGATACAGCGCTCGCAGACGATACAAAGGCTAGGATCGTAGCTCAAATATCCCCAATCCTGCACCTCGCGCGCCGTATCGCGGATAGCGTAGCTTTGAGCGTTTGTGCGCATCAGATGAGCTAAATTTTGAAGTTCGCACTCGCCGCTTTGATCGCAAACCCCGCACGCCATCGGATGGTTGATGCAATAAACCTGCGTGATCGCCTCGCGCTCAGCATCGATCTCGGGGCTGCGGCTGTAAACGACCATGCCGTCTTTGGCTTTGGCGTTGCAGCTATAGACGCGCTTGCCGTCCGCTTCAACCATACAAAGCCTGCATGCGAGCGTCGGCGTACCGCCGCTTAGATAACAAAGCGCAGGGATAAAAACGCCGCAACGACGCGCGACCTGTAAGATATACTCGCCCTCGTCGCACTCGCAAGTTTTGCCGTCGATCGTGATCTTTGCCATTTTAAACCTTAGAAATTTCTGCGAGTTCGAAATTATAACCGCCAAAGCCCTGCCCGCCCGAGCCCAAAAGCGCGATCGTGCCCTTTAGCTCCTCATCCAAAATAAATTCTTTTTCTAAATTTAGGTGCGGCGTTTTGATGCGGACGCGATCGCCGTGTTTGATCTTAGCAACCATACTAAAATACCTTCCGCCGATTAGTCGGTCGTCCGCATCGTGTTTGAAAACCACGGCGCCGTCGAAATTCTCAGGCTCTTTAAGGGGGCTTAAATTTGCCCGTCCTTGCGCGCCCAAATCAGCTCGCTCGCCGCGTAAGCTTAAAATTTTAACCCCGAACTTCGCCGCTATGAGAGATAGAAAGGCTTTGATATTTTCGGCGTCGGGATGAGTTTTAATGAGCGCATCGTCGATCAAAAGCGCGTCGCATCCGCTTTGCAGAAACTCCGCGATCTGCTCGATCTCCTCCTCGCCCACGCTGCTTTCGCCGCTTAGATACTCCAGATCCAGATCCGCAAAATAGGGCTCGTCGCAAAAACTAGCGCAGATTAGCGCCAGCACGAAGCTTTGCGCGCCGATCTCGCATTTTATCAGCTCGCCCGGAAGATGCGGATCTTGCAGCGGCGATACGCTTAAAATTTCAGCGCTCTTAAAACCTTCTGCAAGCGCGGGATTTTGCAAGCTAAGCAGCGACGCAAAATTTAAAATTTTCATCCTCTCCCCTTTTTGGCGACGACCATCCAATCGACTTGGTTATAACGGATCGAGCTTAAAAGCGTAGAATTTAGCCCCTCCACCAGATCGGCGCTTTTTTGAACAGCGCTAAAATCACCCATCTCAAACATAAAGATCATTGTCTCGCCGCGAGCGGAATTTTTTAAAATTTCGCCCATGCGGTTTAAAAATTTATCGCCCAGATGCCTCAAATCGTAGCGCTTCATCGATCCACCTCGCCTAAAATGATATTCGTGCTGCCGATGATCGCCGCGGCGTCGGCAAGATACTGCCCGGGTAAAATTTCTTCATAGACCGCGCAGTGCCAAAAGCTCGGCGTGCGGATCTTAAGGCGGTAGGGGCGGCTTTCGCCCATCGAGCGGATATAAAATCCAAGCTCGCCCTTAGGGCTCTCGCTCGCAGCGTAAATTTCGCCCACGGGCGGGCGCAGGCCCTGCGTAACCAGCACAAAATGCTGCATCAGCGAGTAGTTTTGCGTCATGATCTGCTCTTTGCTAGGATTTACGTAAGCGGGATCGATCGCTAAAATTTGCGGATCGCTTAGCGGATAGTGTTTCGCGCACTGGCGCAAAATTTTAAGGCTCTCGCGCATCTCCGCCATATAGCACTTATAGCGCGCGTAGCAATCGCCCTCGCTCGCATACGGCACGTCGAAATCAAGCTCGTCGTAGATGAGATAGGGCTCCTCTTTGCGGATATCCCAAGCATGCCCGCTAGCGCGGAGCGTCACGCCGCTACAGCCGCAGCTAAGAGCCGCTTCGTGCGAGATCACGCCCACCCCTTCGGTTCGCATCAGCCAAATTCTATTCGTATCGAGCATATCTTCAAATTCTTTAATGTCGCTCGGAAATTCGTCGCAAAATTTCAACATCTCTTCTAACCAGCCGTTAGGCAGGTCCAAAAATACGCCGCCGATTTTGATATTGTTGTGCGTAAGGCGCGCGCCGCAGTATTTTTCTATGAGATCGAGTATGTATTCGCGCGAGCGAAAGCAGTAGAGAAATACCGTCATCGCGCCGATATCAAGCGCGTGCGTACCCAAAAACAAAAGGTGCGAGCTGATGCGATTAAGCTCCAATAAGATCGTGCGGATGATCTGCGCGCGGCGCGGCACTTCGATGCCGCAGAGCTTCTCTACCGCGGCGCAAAAGCCGTAGTTGTTCGAGCCCGATGCGACGTAATCGATGCGATCTGTTACTGGGACGAACTCCGCGTAGATCATATTTTCGGCCATCTTTTCGATGCCTCGGTGCATATAGCCTACGCCGGGGCGGGCTCGCACGATGCGCTCGCCGTCAAGCTCCAGCACGAGCTTTAGCTGGCCGTGCGCGCTTGGATGCTGCGGGCCGAAATTTAAAATCATATTCGCGCCCTCGCGCTCGTACTCGATATTTTCGAAAAACGGCCTTAGCTTGCTTGGATTTTGCATTATTTTCTCTTTGTGATGATCTTGTAAATTCCGCGTTTAGCGCGTTTTACAAAGCGCACGCCGCCCTCTTCTTGGTATTCTTGTAAAATTTTCTCTTGCGGCCGAGGCTCGCCGTAACCGCTCTCGTGATAGAGCCGCGCGAAGTTAAAGGTATCTTTTTCATCTACGAATGCGGAATTTCGGTTTTCTTCGCCGATCCGCTCGCGCGCGTCAGATCCAAAAATTTTATCCACCTCGTACCACTTGGCAAACTCGTCTCCTTGCAGCGGATAGGACTTTAAAAGCGGGTGTCCGAACCAATCATCGGGCATTATTAGGCGCGCCAAGTTCGGATGGGCCTCTATCCAAACGCCCATCATATCGTATAGCTCACGCTCCGCCCAGTTCGCGCTTTTGTAGATGCCCGCAGCGCTTTGCAAAAAGCTCTCATTCGGCACGAAACACTTTAGCCGCGCGCGGCGCGCCCTTTTGATATCCAAAAGCTGATAGAAAACCTCGATGCCGCCGCGAGCCTCGGTAAAATCCACGCCGCTTAGCTCGCATAAAATTTCATATCCCGCGCCCTTAAGAGCACGCAGCGCCGCTAAATTTTGCGCAGGCTCTACATAAAGCACGAGAGTGTTAAATTCCACGTACGAGTTTAAAATTTGTATGCCTTCAAGCGCGTCCAGATCGTCTTTGAAATCGCTCTCGTTTGCGCTGGATTTAGGCGTTTCCTCGGGGATGAAAAATCTGTCTTTGTAGTAATTTTTTTTACTCTGATCGCCTTTGGGATTAAATTTTCTCATCAGATCAGCCTTTTTGCTTTCTGCGCGCGGCGCGGAGTTTGGGTGCGAATCTTTTTTTGCAGCACCATCATCGCAAACTGCAGCGTCTCGGGGCGCGGCGCGCATCCGGGCAGATAGATATCAACTGGCACTATTCGGTCACAGCCTTGAACGGTCGCGTAGGTATTAAACATCCCTCCGGTATTGGCGCAGCTGCCCATGCTGATGACCCATTTGGGTTCGGGCATCGCGTCGTATAGGCGGCGCGTAAATTCGGCGTGCTTTTTGCTAAGCGTGCCTGCGATTATCATCACATCCGATTGCTTGGCGCTTGCGCGAAATATCGTGCCGAAGCGGTCAAAGTCAAATCTGCCCGCGCCCGCTGCCATCATCTCGATCGCACAGCAAGCAAGCCCGTATGTCATCGCCCACAAAGAGTTACTTCTGCCCCACGCAATTAGCTTATCGACGGTGGTAAGAACTACGGGAAGTCCGTTTTCGCGCGCGTAGTTTATCTTATGCTCTGCCAATTTAGCGCTCCTTTTTTCCAGGCGTAGATGAAACCGATGCCTAATAATACGATGAAAAACGCCATCTCTACAAGCCCGAACACGCCTAAAATTTTAAAATTTACCGCCCACGGAAACATAAAGATAATCTCGACGTCAAAAAGTATGAAAAGCACGGCTATCAAAAAAAAGTGGGAGTTTATTCGGTTAGGCTGTTTGACGGCCTCGGGGCCGCTTTCGTAAATTTCGCCCTTTAGCCGTTCGTCGCGTCTATCTGCCAAACGCGAGCCTACCAAAGAGGATAGTTTAACGATGAGCGAAAAGACACAAAAAGCTAGGATTAGCATTACAAATATTCCGAAATACGGGCTTTGCAGCGGAATTCTAGACATTTTTCGCCTCGGTTTTAAAATTTAATGTGGATTGTAACGAAGTATTGATTTAATAAAGCTTAGCGCGCGCCACTAAATTCGCTTTTAAAATTAAAATTTATATACCTCGCCCGTGCGATTTAGTGGGGATTAAGGCGCGTGTGGTAAAATTTCGCGGATTTTAAGGGAGAGCTATGAAATCTAGCAAGATAAGTCTCATTTTCTACGGCATATTCTGCGGCGTAACAATCTATTTTCTTATCTGGGGATTCGGTTTTATAGGAAGCGGCGATAAAACGCTATTTTTGGTTTCGGTATTTTTGGGCATCTTTATGGCCTTTAATATCGGCGGAAACGACGTGGCAAATTCCTTCGGCACCAGCGTCGGAAGCGGCACCCTTAGTATCGCGCAAGCCCTTTGTATCGCGGCGGTATTTGAAGCAAGCGGCGCTGTAATCGCAGGCGGTGAAGTAACCTCGACGATTCGCAGCGGCATAATCGATCTTAGCAAAATGGACGTGCATCCTAGAGACTTTATCTACGTAATGATGAGCGCGCTTTTTGCGGCGGGCGCGTGGCTGCTTTTTGCCAGCAGAAAGGGTTTGCCCGTATCCACCACTCATGCGATCATCGGCGGTATCGTGGGCTCGGGGCTTACGCTAGGCGCCCTGCTTAATACCGCAGAGACTTCCGCATTGTGGCTCGTGCAGTGGGATAAGATCGGCAAAATAGCGATCTCTTGGGTGCTCTCGCCGATTTTGGGCGGAGTGATCTCCTTTGGAATTTTCTGGCTTATCAAACATTATATTTTGGATTACAACCGCTACGCTCAAATAAAGATCGACCGCATAAAGCGCGAAAAAAAATCTCTCCGCAAATTGCATAAAAAGACCTTCGAGACCCTGGACGACATTCAAAAGATCGCCTATGCAGAAGCGCTAAATCACGATATTTACGCGATGCGCGATCCCGATTTTGACCCAAGCGAGCTGGATAGCGAGTATTATAAAAAGGTGATCGAGCTTGACGCTAAAAAAGAGAAGCTCAAATCCCACAAAGCCCTAGAGTACGGGATCCCCGCCGTAGCGGGTATCGGCGCTTTCGTAATCTCGGCGATGCTGATATTTAAGGGGCTGCATAATCTAAATTTCGGGCTTACGAATTTTTACAACTACCTCATCATCGGTATGTCGACGCTAATTACCTGGCTTTTGATGTTTATTTTCGCTAAAACCCTACGCCGCTCAAATTTAAACAAATCCGCGTTTTTGATGTTTAGCTGGCTGCAGGTGCTCACTGCTAGCGGCTTTGCCTTTTCGCACGGCAGCAACGACATCGCAAACGCCGTGGGTCCGTTTGCCGCCATCATCGATACGATGGCTACGAATAGTATCAATCCCTCCACTCCCGTGCCGCAGCAGATTATGATAATGTTCGCAGTAGCCCTCATAGCGGGGCTTTGGTTCATCGGCAAAGAGGTGATCGCCACCGTAGGCACCAATCTTACGAAAATTCACCCCGCCTCGGGCTTTAGCGCCGAGCTCGCAAGCGCCGTCGTCGTCATGGCGGCATCGGTGCTTGGACTTCCGATCTCCTCGACCCACGTGCTAATCGGCGCGATTTTAGGAATCGGCTTGGTAAATCACAGCACGAACTGGTCGCTGATGAAGCCGATCGGGCTAGCGTGGATCATCACCCTACCCGTCTCGGCGCTGCTTTCGGCGTTTGCATTCGTGCTTTTGCGCCACGTATTTTAGGCTAAATTTAAAAATCCGCTCCCTGAAATTTTAAAATTTCGCAAATTTCTACGCAGGCTAAATTTTAAAATTTCACGGCGCCAAAGCGAGTAAATTTTGCAGCTCCTCTTGCGGCGCATCACCGCATAAAACTCGCTAGCGACGGCACAGATTCGCCCGCATGCTCTTTAAAATTTAATAAAATTTTAGCTACAATCGCGCTTTTAAATTTAGGAAAAATATGAGTAAATTTGAAATTTTTAGATCCACCCTCGCCGTGATGATGGGCTACGTGCCGCTGGGGCTGGCGTTTGGTATCTACGGCATCAGCCAAGACCTGCCCGTATGGGCGCTGGCGCTAACCTCACTGCTAATCTACGCAGGCAGCGTGGAGTTCGTGCTGATCGCTTTCATCGTAACTCATGCCTCGCTCGTAGATACCTTCGTCGTGGCGTTTTTGCTAAATTTTCGCCATTTTTTCTATACGATGTCGCTGCTAGACGAGCTGCGCTTCGTGCGTCATAAAATTTACGCCGTATATGCCCTTACGGACGAAACCTTTGCGCTGCTAAAAGCGCGCGCCTTTTTGCGCCCCGAGGAGCTTAGCGGCGAACAGCCCGTAACGCCGCAAAGACTAAAAGAGCTTGATCTGCTCTATAATCTAACCGCGGTATTAAATCAATCCTATTGGGTCGCGGGCGTCGTTGTAGGGGCTGTTTTGGGAGCAAGCCTAAAGCTTGATTTTAGCGGAGTCGAGTTCAGCCTGACGGCGCTTTTTGCGATGCTAACCTATGAGGTTTTTAAAGCAAACCCGCAATACAAAGTGCTATTGCTAGGATTTGCCTGCGCATTTACAGGGCTTTTTATCTTTCCTACAAAATACTTTTTATTCGGCACTCTGATTTTTGGCACAGGGGTTTTGCTGCTCTTTCGTAAATACTTCGAGCGACCTTCGCGCACGGGACGCAGGCTGCGAAAATTTCTAAAAAGGAGCAGGTAGTGGAAATTTTGCCCTATATCTTTCTGGCCTCGCTCGCTACGATTTTGACGCGATTTTTGCCGCTGCTGCTTTTTAAGAAAAAGACCGCGAGTCCAAGCTTATCGTATCTGCAGAAAAACTCGGGTCTTCTGATAATGGTCGTTTTGACGATCTACGCGCTTAAGACGATGCTGCCTAGCTTCTCAGGCGAGCGAGCTTTTAACGCGGATGTGCTGCAAACGGCGATGCTGCTATTTTGCCTAATCATGGCGTTTGTCGTGCATGCTAAATTTCGCAATTCGCTCGTTACGATAGCGCTTCCTACGCTAATATATATGGCGGCGCTACACTTTTTATTGAATTATTGATAAATTTATAAGTTAGTTTTCGATAAACTTCAAAAATTAATTTTTAAGTTTAAAAAAGGTTAAAGTTTTATGAATTTTATCAGCCAAATGGTGCATAGCTTCGCCAAAAAATACGCCGCCGAAACTATGCAAAAATCTCTATACAACTCCCTTAGAATCGACATCACGCAGGAAAATATCGCTAAAATTCCAAACCCAGATAAAAAATATATGCTCTACATGCACGTGCCCTTTTGCCACACGTTTTGCCCGTATTGCTCCTTTCACAAATACGCCTACGAGCGCGGCGCGTGCAGGGCGTATTTCGGCGCGCTACGCACCGAGATGCAGCGCACGAAGGACGCGGGCTACGACTTTGAGACACTTTATGTAGGCGGCGGCACGACGCTAATCGACGAGGATGAGCTAGCGCGCACGCTGGAGCTTGCCAAGTCGCTTTTTAGCATCAAAGAGGTTTCGTGCGAGAGCGATCCCAACCACATCGAGCCTGAGAGCTTGCTGCGATTTCGCGGGCTCATAGACCGCCTAAGCGTGGGGGTGCAGAGCTTTGATGATGATATTTTACGCAAAGCTTCGCGCTACGAGAAATTCGGCTCGGGCGAAATTCTGCAAGAAAAGCTATCCCGTGCAGTCGGAATTCTACCGATTTTAAGCCTGGATCTGATCTTTAACTTTCCGTTTCAAACTCGCGAAATTTTACTTCGCGACATTGAAGCGGCAAAGGCGGTAAAACCAGAGCAGATCACGCTGTATCCGCTGATGAAATCGCCTTTGATGCGCGATCAAATAGCGCGAAGCCTCGGCGTTAGCAATGTAGATCACGAGGAGGAGTTTTACTCCATCATCTGCAAGGAATTTGCAAGCTGGCACCGCAGCAACGCATGGGCCTTCGCTCGCGAAAAATCAAACATCAACGACGAGTATGTAGGCACAAACCACGAATACGTAGGCATCGGAAGCGGCGCGTTTAGCTTTTTAGGCGGCAGACTGCTCGTAAATGCGTTCAACCTCGAAGAGTACGCAAGCAGGGTGCGCAAAAACGAAAGCACCGTCATCGCCACCTGCGATTTTAGCAGATCCGAGCGCGCGAAATACCTCTTTTTGACCGAGCTTTTTAACGGCGAGATCGATATCACCAAATTTAACGCTGCAAACGATTTAAGCCTGCGCCGCGAACTGGGCAGAGAGCTTAGTCTGCTAAGGCTTGCAGGCGCCGTGCGCATCGAGGGCGAGATCATCCGTACGACGGAATTCGGCGCGTATCTGTGTCTTGTTTTGATGAAGGAATTTTACACCGGCATGGACAAGGTGCGCGCGGCGTTTCGCGACGATGCCAAGATTAAGCGCGCAAAACAGCTCATCATCATGGACGAAAGCGAATCCGCCGCAACCGGCGCGGCAAAGAGCGAGATAGCGTCGTAAATTTTGTGCCCGGCCGCTTCGGCTAATGCTTGGGCGCACCCAAAGTCTTAGCGCAAACTATCTAGCCATTTTAAAAATACAAACGAAATTTTGATTTCAAAATTTAGGAGCGCGGCTGTGAAATGCAGAATGGTCAAACTATTCATTTTGTTTCTGTTTTTTGTCCTTGTATTTGAGCTCGTCGGCAATCTTTTTAACTTCGGCCGCTTCCCGTTTCATAAGAGCTGTGAGGCATTTATGATGATAAACCGCTATGATAGTGGGTATCCAAACGATAAGTGCATAATGCAGCTTATGGATGAAAATCGAACGGGTGATCTTTCGCTATATTATCTTAAAACCAGATGCAATCAAGAGGAGCCATTGTCCGAACTGGATGAAAAAGCTATAAAATTTTTAAATAGACCGGGATGGAAGATAATCGACATAAAGGAAGATGGCGTAGAAAAGAAATTTCTAATAAGCGATTAAATTTAAATAGCAAAGAAGCCCTGCTTCAATTGCAATATCAAAGCCTAACAAATCGAGAATTTTAAAATTTATAAAATTAAAGGAGGAGCAATGAATAATCTAAAACTCATACAAAACTGGTAC
>NZ_JAHAFS010000012.1 GCF_018374135.1 Campylobacter gracilis
CGCTTTCGATGAGGCGCGCGATAAAGGGCGCCGAGCCGATAGTAAGCGGTACGATCGCCGCGGTGGTGCCGATGCTAGTGCCGATAAGAAGCTTCGTAAGCGGAAAGAGTACGATTAGCAAAATTATAAACGGGAAGCTTCGCAGCGTATTTATCGCGACGTCCAGCACGGCGTAGACGATGCGGTTTTCGCAGAGCCCGCCGCGACGCGTAAGGATAAGCACGATCGCAAGCACGAGCCCCAAAATAAACGCCAAAGCCGTGCTTACGAAGGTCATATACAGCGTCTCCAGCGTCGCGTTTAGCAGCAGTTTCGGTATCGCTCCGCTAAAAAAATTTTGTATCCACTCTATCATTTATGTCCTTTCATTTTGTGCTTGCTTGCGCTATATCGAGCTTTTGCGCCGCTTTAAAAATTTTTGAAATTTTAAAATTTACGCCGCAGCAAATTTTACGCCTTAAAATTTCAACCCTCGCGAAGCGGTAAATTTTATAAAATTTTATCGCCTTTAACTCTAAGTTTAGATGAAATTCTATCTAAATTTAACGCGCAGCCCTTAAAACCAAAGCTAAATTTTAAAATTTCAAATCCGTGCGAAATTCAGCCCCGCGTCCTCAAAAAATTTCAAATTTTTTAAATAGCTCGGGCTCGTTCTGCACGATGCCGCGCTCTATGAGGCTTGACACGACTTCGCGGCTGCAAAGCGTCTCCTGCGGCCACCGGCGCGTATAGCCCTCCCACTCGTGCTTGCTCGTAGCGTCGATGCAGATGCGATCGTCCTGCGCCACAAATACGTCGCGCAGCGCATCGATGCTATTTACGACGCGCCAAACGCTCATATAGAGGTTGCTCGCGTCATTCCCCGCATCGGTAAAAATCAAAATTTTAAAATGCTCGCTAAATTTCAAAATCCGCCGCCAGCTCCGCTCTACGAGCTCTTTTTTGTCTATGTTTATCAGCACGAGCGGGTTTTTCGTATCGCAAAAGTGCTGCTTAAGCGCCAAAATAGCGGGCTCTTCGCTTTGAAATTTAGCTAGCAGCTCCTCGTCGCTTAAAATTTGCGGCGCCTGCGAGCTTAAATCCGCCGTCGCATCGATGCCGAGCTTGCCGCCGAAGCAGGAGTTCGGGCTTGCGTGATCGAGCTGATCGCACACACCCTCGCTAAAAACGAGGCTGCGCGCGCCTATGCGGTTTAGGACGTACTTCGTAAGCGCCTCGTACTCATCTAAGCCCGGCGCGTCCTGCGGCACGAAAACGGCGTGTTTTACGAAGCTCATCTGCCCCACGCCCCAAAACGCGTGCATGATCTGTTTAGCGGCGGCGGGGTAGCGCACGGCGATCTTAGCCAAAATCAGATTGTGAAATACGCCGTTTTCGGGCATTTTATAATCGATCAGATCGGGCGCGCTCGTGCGAAACAGCGGCAAAAAGATCCGCTCGGTCGCATACCCCATAAATTTATCCTCAAGCGGCGGCTTACCCACGACTGTGGCGTGAAATACGGGCGCGCGCTTGTGCGTGATCGCGCTAACCTCCATTACGGGGAATGGCTCTACCGGCGTGTAATATCCCGTGTGATCGCCGAAAGGCCCTTCCGGCTCGCTTACTGCTGGATCGACAAAGCCCTCGATCACGTAGTCGGCGCCCTCTGGAACGTAAATTTCATTCGTAAGCGATTTTACGAGGCGAGCGGGGCTGCGGCGGATGAAGCCGTAAAGCAGCAGCTCAAAAATCCCCTTCGGCAGCGGCGCCTGACCGCACCAGATATAGAGCGGGTCGCCGCCGATCGCCACGGATACGGGCATCTTGCGCCCCGCTTTGCGGTATTCGTCAAAAAAGCCAGCGCCGTCTTTGTGTATCTGCCAGTGCATCCCCAAGCGGTCGCGCCCGTAAATTTGCAGACGATACATGCCGAGATTTTGCGTTTGCGAGTTCAGATCCTTCGTATAGACCTGCCCCATCGTGATAAATGCGCCGCCATCATTCTCCCAGGTTTTAAGCACGGGAAGCTCGCCCAAATCGACGTCAGCACCCAGATGTGCGACCTGCTGGCACTCGCCGCGGCCGCTAAGGCGCTTTACAAAAATTTTACGCAGCGAGATTAAGTGCGCTAAAAAATCAAGCTTTTCGCTGAAGTTTTGCGGACGCTTCGGCTTTAGCAGGCTCTCAATCTCGGCGGCGATCTCGTCAGGTTCGCGACCGAGGATTAAATTTAATGCAGAAGATGAACCGAAAATATTGCTTAGCACCGGCGGCATCCGTTTGCCCTGCGCGTTTCGCACGTTCGTAAAAAGCAACGCCTGCGAGTGCTCCCTTTTGACCTCGATGTAGCTTGCGTGCGCGATCTCAAGCTCGGTGCCGATCTGCTCCTTTACCTCACGCAATAGCCCGTTTTCGTAAAGCCTCTTTATCCAAAAATTTCTGTTTAAAATTTCATCAAAGCTCTGCATCCGCTGCCTTTAAAAAAATAGATTTTTTTCTTGCGGTTTTTGATTTAGAAGCTGCACGATCGCGCTTTTTTCCGCAAAAACCAGCGCGTAATGAAACTCCGGCAGGCTCTTTAGCGCGCTTAGCTTATTAAAGCGAAAGTCGATTTTAACGCCGTCTAAGCGATCCTCCCAGCTAGCGCAGACGATAATTTTTTCGCGGAATTTCGCCCGCAAAAAATCCGCCTCGCGCGCAAAAAGCTCAGGATCGCTCTCGGCAATAAAGGCGCGGTAGCTTCCGCCAAGCGAGCTAACGTTAAAAAACCTATCCACAAAAATCGGCTCGAAATGGCCGAATGCGCTTAAGTTTTGAAATTTAAAGGGTATGTTTTTGCGCGAGAGATACTCGATCACGCCGCATAGCTCGGGCAAAAATAGCTGCGGAAAGATTAAGTTTGAGTAATAAAGCCCGCCGAAAACGAAGCTACTGTAAAATATCGAGCCGCCGTAAAGCAGCCTAAAATCCGCGCTAGCGGGAATCGTGACAGGCGAGATACCGAGGCTTTGCAAAAGATCGCCGTCGGTGGTGAAGTAGGTATTTTTCTCTTTGGCATTCAGCAGACTGATGAAAAGCTCGCCCTTGCTGCGCGGCGCAAACATCAAATTTTTCGGCACGCTCGTGTAGCGCAGGATCTCGCTTTGCACTTCGTTTATCAGCACGAAGCCGTGCCGCCACGTCTCGCCCAGAAATTTTATCAGCCGCACGAGCGCCGAGCATAAATTTTCGACCTTGATAAAGGCGATCTCGTCGTTAAGCGGCTTGAAATTGTTATCGAAAATGATCGCGTACGCGCCGTTATCGATCGCGGTGCGCACGTCGCGCTCGTTTGCGCCGAGTGCTATGAAAGCTCCCTTTTTCGCGACCTTTGCGGGCTCGATCGCAAAGCTCTCGACCGCGGAGATCGCAGGATTATTTAGCATCGTTCCGTTTACGATACGGGTTAAATTTAATAAATTTACCATTACGATTTCCCCGCGGCGGAACTTTTAAGAAGCGCGCTCTTTGCGGCGCGGTGCGGCTGCTTTGCGGTAGATGCGGAACTTACGCCGGACGCGGCGGCGTCTTTTGCGGCGATTACGGCAGGTGCGGCAGTATTTTTTTCGATGCGGCGAGATTTTGCGTTCCGAGAGGCACTTTTAGCCGGTACCCATTTTGCGCTTGGCGCGGAAATTTTATTTTGCGCGGCGCTTTTTATGGACGCTGATTTTGCGACAGATGGCGATTTTGCCGTGGATGTAGAGACTACACTTGCTGCGATACTTTTGGCGGTCGATGCGGTTTTTGCGATAGGTACAGGTTTTTTAGCAAGCGGGGATTTTTTTGCGGGCGCGCTTTTTGTCGCTGTGTTTTTTTTAGTAGTGACACTTTTGGAAAGCAAGGCGTCTTTTTTAATGCTTGCGCTAGAAACACCTGCCGTGCGCTTTCTGCGCGACGCGGCGCTTGCTTTAGAGCTCTCGCCATCCGCACTTGCACGCTTTTTTGTGCGCTCGTCCGTAAATTTATCGGTATGTGAAAACGAGCGCACAACCGCGCGCGTACCGAGCTTTGCACATTTTAAAGCGGCGAACTTCGACAGCTCGCAAATGCCGAGCGTTAAAATTTTACGCGCCGCAAATTTTAAAGCAACACCTGCGCCGAGCTTTAGCGCCAAAGGCGTGGCGCACACAAGCCCGCCTGCACCGATCTTTGCGGCAAGGGAGGAGCTGCGGCAAAGCTTTAAAATTTTATCCGAAGCGCTGCTTTTTTGCGCGCAGAGCCCGGCCGCGCCGTAGATAGCGAGCTTTGAAGCCTTGCGCGCTAGAGCCCTCATCGCTAACCTACGATCGCGCCGTTTTTTACGGGTGCGAGAGTGCTAAGCAGCGTAAGGCTGCCGTCCTCGGCGCTTAAAATCATACCCTCGCTGCTATGTTTAAAAATTTTAGCGGGTTTTAAATTTGCCAGCACGCAGATCTGCTTGCCGACAAGCGCGGCGGGATCGTAAAATTTCGCGATACCGCTGATGATTTGACGCGGCCTCTCCTCCCCTAGATCGATCATAAATCGCAATAGTTTCTCGCTGCCCTCTATGTTTTCGCACTCCAAAATCGTGCCGACTTTGATAACGCATTTTTTAAAATCATCGATTTTAATCTGCGCTTCAGATGCCGCGCCTTTGGCTTCTTGCGCCGTAGCGTCCGAGCTGGAAGCGTTTGCGTTTAAGCTTAGCGCGCCTTTTGCCGCGGCGTCTGCGCCCGAACAGCTTGTAGAATTTACAGCGCCATCCAGTCTATCGTAGTCCGCCTTCGGCATTAGCTCATGATCGATCTTGGTAAAAAGCGGCTCGCACGACTTGGCCTTAAAATCTAAAATTTCGCCTCGAAGTACGAGTTTTTCATAAAGCGGAGTGGATATTTCAAAGCCGAGCGTGTCTGCGATACGTGCCGCCGTCTTCGGCATCGCAGGGCTTAGCAGCACGGCGACTTTAGCCAGAATATTTGCGACCAATGCGACGAGAGCCAGCGCCTTAGCCTGCTCGCCGTTTTTCATCAAATTCCACGGCTCATATTTCGCAATCGAAGCGTTTGCGAGCGCAAGCGCCCTCCAAAGCTCCTCTAAGTATCTATTGGTAGCGACTTCCTCAAGCGCGCTAAGTGCGGTGCTCAGATAGGAGTTTGCTTCCTCGATCTCGGCGGTGAAAAATTTCATCACGTCTTTGGAATTTATGATGTAGTCCGAGTATTTTGCGCTCATGCCGACGATGCGGCTGAGTAGATTTCCAAGCTCGTTGGCAAGCTCGGAATTTACGCGGTTGATGATCGCTTTTTGCGAAAAATCGCCATCTTGACCGAACGGTACCTCGCGCAGCAAAAAATACCTAAACTGCTCCAGCCCGTAGGCGTTTGCGACCTCGCGCGGATTCACAACGTTGCCAAGGCTTTTGCTCATCTTTTTGCCGTCACGCGTCCACCAGCCGTGAGCTGCGATGCTGCGTGGCATATTTAGTCCCAGGCTCATCAAAAACGCAGGCCAATAAACAGCGTGAAAGCGCAAAATGTCCTTGCCTACGATGTGCAGCGCGTCGCTCCAATACTCCATCCGCTCGCCGCCCGCGCAAAATCCAAGCGAACTAAGGTAATCCATCAGCGCGTCCAGCCAGACGTAAATCACGTGCTTCGGATCGTTTAGCTCGGGCGGAATTTTAACGCCCCAATCAAAACCCGTTCGCGTGATTGAAAGATCCTTCAGACCGCTTTTTACGAAGCTTATTACCTCGTTTTTTTTGCCTAGCGGCAGGATGCACTTTTCGTCTTCATACCATTTCAAAAGCCGCTCTGCATAGGCGCTAAGCCTGAAAAAATAGCTCTCCTCTTTTAAAATTTTAGTCTTTTTGCCGCAATCGGGGCAATACTCGCCGTCGATTAGCTGAGCGGAAGGGAAAAAACTCTCGCAGCTTACGCAATAGTTGCCCTCGTATTCGCCCTTATAAATGTCGCCCTTTTCATACATCTTGCGAAATACGTTTTGCACCGCCGCCTCGTGCGCGGCATCGGTAGTGCGCGAAAACATATCATAGCTGATGTCAAACTCGTCCCACAGGTTTTTAAATTTAGCGCTTACGCCGTCTGCGTACTGCTTTGGGCTTTGGCCGTGCTTGGCTGCGGCCTCCTCGATCTTTTGGCCATGCTCGTCGGTGCCCGTTTTAAAAAACACCTCGTGTCCTTGCAAGCGATAAAATCTAGCCATCGTATCGGCGATGATCGTCGTGTATGCGTGACCGATGTGCGGGACGTCGTTTACGTAATAAATCGGCGTCATTATGTATTTTTTCATTATTCTCCTTCTATTGATTCCGTCAAGTATTTTAATCTAACGTAACATAAAATTTATA
Organism: Campylobacter gracilis; assembly: GCF_018374135.1. GTDB lineage: Bacteria > Campylobacterota > Campylobacteria > Campylobacterales > Campylobacteraceae > Campylobacter_B > Campylobacter_B gracilis_A. The sequence goes on from NZ_JAHAFS010000012.1 coordinate 6,356, forward strand.
TTTAAAATTTACTGCGATCGCGAACCGGCTTGATTTAATACGTAATTTACATATCCAGTCTCAGGTTGAATCGTAATGATTGCCCTATCGTTTGCACTATTAGTTAAAGTAATGGTGCAGGGAGCGGCAATTAAATTTGCATAAAGCGCAACTTTAGCCACCTGTCTCATAGGTCTTCCTTTAACGTCGAAAGCTATCGTAGTGTTCCCTCTTTGATTGCAAGCATCACCGAAAGTCACATTAACGATATCATAGCTACCACCTAAATTCAGCTTTTTATTCATTTTTGCACCATCTGTATTTGAAGGCTGAGATGCAAAGCCTGAAGTAAGCAATTTATTGGGATTTAAAGGATCTACGGCAATTGAAGCCAAACTATTAGGCTGTCCGTTTGATTTAGGAAAAGTTCCGTTATCCCAATACACATTATATCTCCATCCTGCAGCAGAACCAGGAGCACCAGCGTTAGTAAATTGTATTCTCCATAATCTTCTAAACCAATTCTGGTCACTTGCATTAAATTTATTATCGTTCATTGCAAGCTGTTGCGTGTAACGAATGTGCGAAACAACCTGATCTGCCGCCTCCACAAGGCTATTTCGATTGATTTGAGGCACCGCCACCGCCGCTAGAATTCCAACCACCACGATGATGAAAATCAGCTCTATCATAGTAAATGCTTTTTTCATAATTTTTACCTTTCATAAAAATTTTGTTTATATTTTAACATAAAATTTAGCAATTCGCACGCCTCGCTTGTAAATATCTATATTTTGTATCGAATTTTTATGATCCGAGACATATTCCGGCTTATCCGCATAGATAAAAGCGCTATCCCCGCTAGGCAGTCCGTAAAATTTCAGGCGCAGGCAGAGCCTCTCGTCTTCGCAGCTTACGCTTTTTACTCCGCGATTTTTTAGCTCACTTGCCAGCTGCCTAGCTACGTCAAATTTATAGATGAAATGCCGCTGCGGTTTGTTTGCGAACATCGCCTCATACATCACGTCGCTGAAAATCACTGCAAAATAACTCACCGCTAAGCTTACCAGCGTTACACCCACGGCAATCTTATGAAAAGTGCGAAATTTAGGCAATCTAACGCGGTACGAATTAAACAAAACCCGAATGATTAAAGGCGTAGCGATGACGCAATACGGCAGCATCATCTCAAGCGGCACGCGCTGTCTTAGAGAAAAAAGCATCGTTAGACAAAGCGCGCTCGTAGCGATGAACCAAAGCAGGCTCTTCTCCTCTTTGATCCAAATTCTATAGATCGTGTAGATGAAAAATAAAAACACTAAAGGCGAAAACGCGCCCGCAAAAACGCCCACGGTGTCTAAAAAATATCCCTTTGGCTTGCCCTCAGAGCTTACGTCGTAAAAGATCACGCTGAAGCTAAATAGCGCTATGCAAAGTAGCAAAAGCTCCTTTTTGCGCGTATAAAGCGCCCAAATTCCAAAGCCTACGTAGAGCATAAAAAACGCGCGATCGATCAGGGCGCAAACGGACAGAAGCACGAAAAGCACGATATTGTATTCGCTCTTTGCAAAATATATCGCTAGCAGTGTGAAAAAAACGATGATGCCCGCAGGATTTAGCAAGATCGCGCTACTCATCGATGCAGGAAGCGCCATAAATAGCGCCGTAGCGACCACTCTATCGAAGCGACGCTTTAGAATAAATTTTGAAATTTTATAGATCATCGCAGCGTTTGCGAAGTGGATCAAAATAAACGGTATGCGCAGGGCGTAATCGTTGCGCCCGAAAATTTCGCAGCTTAAATTTGCGATTAGCGAAACGAGGGATTTTTTCTCGTAAAAAATTTCGGCTTCGTAGTAGCTGATGCTTAAATTTGAGATAGCATAAAGCAAAAATATGCCCTGAAACAGGCACATTATGGAGATCACGAAAATTTCGTTTTGATAAAGCTTCTTCACTCTCATCCTTGCTGCGGGCGCTTTAAATTTACGGCTAAATTCTATGGCCGAAATTTTATAAAATTTAAGCCGCCGAATCTTTTAAAATTTAGCCGCTAAATTTAACCGCGCACCGCTTCATTCCTCTATCGTATAATTTTCCCAAAAGAAATTTATCCACTCATCCGTCTTTGAAATTTTAAAATCGGGCTGGATAAGCGCCTTGGGTTTGTAAAAAATCACCGCGGTTTTAAGCTCTATTTGCGGGAATTTCTCCAGCAGCACGCGCTTGATCTCGACCATGCTGTCGCCGCTGTCGATGATATCGTCCACCAGCAGCACGCGCTTGTAAAGCTCCAGATCGGGCACGTTGAAAACGTCGATGGTGTCGAGCTTTTTGGTGTCCGCGTAGTGGATGGAATTTATCGAAAATATCGTCCGCATATCAAGCGCATTAGCTAGCGCGTGACCGAATGTGAGCCCGCCTCTAGCGATCGCCACGATTGCATCGGGCATAAATTCGTCCCTAACCTGCTTTGCTATAACTCTTGCGTCGCGATCCATCTCGTCAAAACTATAAAATCTCATATCTTTCCTTAATATTTAATGCATTAAAAATACTAAAACGCTAATCGCGCCAAGCGTCAAAACGCCGAAATTTAAATCTTTTATCCTACGCTGAGCGAGCCTAACTACGATATAAGCGATAAAGCCGAAGCTTAGGCCATTGGTGATCGAGTAAGTAAAAGGCATCAAAAACACTATGAAAAACGCAGGGATTAGAATTCCCGCGTCGCTATAATCGATCTTACCAAGCTCGCTAAACATCAAAACCCCGACCATTACGAGGATCGGATAGATTGCATTTGCGGGGATCGCCTTAAATAGCGGTAGCATAAACAGCGTCAGCACGAAAAATATAGCGCAAAACACTGCGGTAAGCCCCGTGCGGCCGCCCGCTTCCACGCCGCTCGCGCTCTCGGCAAATGCGGTGACCGTGCTCGTTCCTATAACGGCTCCTGCGACGCTTCCTATCGCATCGGAGGTTAAATTTCTAGATAGTTTTTTCATGCCGTCTTTGCTGTTCTCTCCAAAAAGCCCCGCGCGGTTTCCCACGCCGGTGAGAGTGCCGATGCTATCGAATAGATGCGTAACGAAAAATGTGATTATAAAAGGCACGAACGCGAGCTTTAGCGCTCCGGGGATATCTAGCTTAGCAAATATCGGCGTTATGCCGCTTGGCGCACTTACTATGCCATGAGGTGCAGGCGAAATTCCAGCCACCCACGCAACGCACGAAGTAATCAAGATGCTTAAGATAAACGCTGCCTTGATTCTAAGCACGAAAAGCACAAGCACGACCGCTAAGCCTAAAATCCCAAGCAAAACATTTAGATCTTTTAAATTTCCCAAAGTTACTAGCGTCGCCTGACTAGGCGCGATGACGCCCATCTGTTTAAGTCCGATAAAGCAGATGAAAGCCCCGATACCCGCACTTATGGCGCGACGCAGATCAAGCGGGATAGATTTGATAACCCAAACGCGAAAATTTGTAAACGAAAGCACGGTAAAAAGCGCTCCACTTATCGCTACGATGCCAAGTGCGCTCTGCCACGGCATCTTCGCATCCACGCACAACGCAAAGGTAAAATACGCATTTAGCCCCATGCCGACGCTAAGCGCAACGGGGGTATTTGCAAAAAGCCCATTAAATAGCGTTGCGATTATCGTAATAAGCGCGGTTGCCGTAACCAGCGCATCAAACGGCATACCTGCGATGCTCATAATGTTAGCGTTTACCGGCACGATGTAAATCATCGCCAAAAACGTAGTAAGCCCTGCGATAAGCTCCTGCCTTACCGACGTTTTTGCCGCGGCGAGATGAAAGAATTTCTCCACTTGCTCCTCCTTTAGAATTTATTTGTAAATTTCGATCTGATTATACAAGCTGTCGCGCTCTACGGGTACAAAGCCCGCAGTGCCGATCATATCGATAAAATCGCACTTGCTCTGCCCTTTTTTGCTGCCGGCGCCGGCGCTGCTTTGAATACTTTCGTTCTCGATCGTGCCGTCAAGATCATCCGCGCCGAAATCCTGCGCTACAAGAGCTAAGCTTAGCGTCGAGGTCGCCCAATACGCCTTGATATGCGCGACGTTGTCGAGCAAAATTCTACTAATCGCGATCGTTTTTAAAATTTCGACCGAGCCCAAAAAGCCCTTCACGTCCAGGTAGTTGTTCTCGCGCTGATACACGAGCGGGATGAAGGCGTTGAAACCGCCGCCGTTAGCGCGAGCTAGGCTCTCATCTTGCAGCGCGCGGATGCGCAAGATGTGATCGATGCGGTGAGCGCGGCTTTCGATATGACCAAAAAGCATCGTGGCGTTGCTCTGACGCCCGCGCGCATGCCACAGCGAGTGGATACGTAGCCATTGTTCGCTTGAGACCTTGCCTTTGCAAATTTGATCCCTGATCCGTTCGTCAAAAATTTCGGCGCCGCCGCCGGGCATCGAATCCACGCCGCTTTGCATCATCAGCTCTATCGTCTCCTCGTAGCTCATCTTCCACTTTCGCCGCCAGTAATCGATCTCCGCCGCGGTCATCGCCTTGATGTGCAGAAACGGATATTTTTGCTTTATCGCTTTAAAAATTCCCAAATATTGCTGCGGCGTAACGAACGGATTGTGCGAGCTTACGATATGAATCTCCTTCGTGCCGCGCGCTACCGTCTCGTCCACGATACGCATGATCTCATCATCGCTCATCGTGTAGGCGTTCTCGTTCTTGCGGTGCGCCGAAAATGCGCAAAATTTACAGGTATCTGCGCATAAATTCGAAGGATTGATATGACGATTTGCGTTGAAATAGACGTTTTTGCCATTTTTTTCTTTGCGAATAGCAAAGGCGAATTTGCCCAGATCGAAAAGATCCAAATCCCATAACTTCACGCCGTCTTCGTAATTTAATCTCTCGCCGCTTTGTAGTTTTTCTAAAATTTCCATCGATTTCCCAAGCCAAATTTTGTGCTAATTATATAATTTTTTGCTTACAAAACGGATAAGCGAACTAAATTTAGAGCCGAATTTCGTTAATTTAAAATAGCGTAGTAAAATGGACGCCAAATTTTGAACAAGGAAAGCAAAATGTGTGGAATCGTAGGCTACATCGGAAACGCCGAAAAGAAAAAAATCATAATAAATGGACTGAAAGAACTCGAGTATCGAGGATACGACAGCGCGGGCCTTGCCGTTATGGACGAGAGCGCCAATATCAAATATTTCAAAGCAGTCGGCAAGCTAAATAATCTCGAAGAAAAGATGAAAGATTTTACTTCGCAAGGCTTTGGCGTCGCGATCGGTCACACTCGCTGGGCGACGCACGGAAAGCCCACCGAGCTTAACGCGCATCCGCATTTTGGAGATTTTAGCTTCGTCGTACATAACGGCATCATCGAAAACTACATCGAGCTAAAGGACGAGCTCGAAGCGGACGGCGTGAAATTTTTAAGCCAGACCGATACCGAAGTAATCGTGCATCTTTTCGAGAAAAATTTCAAGGCTAGCAACGATGCATTTAAGGCATATGAAGCCACAATTAAACGGCTAAAAGGCGCATACGCAACGCTTTTAATCACCAAGGCAGCACCCGGCGAAATTTTCTTTGCTAAAAACGCGGCTCCGCTGATCGTCGCAAAAAACGATAAAAACGAAATTTTCTTTAGCTCCTCGGATGCTCCGCTCATTGGGCTTGCAAATACGGCCGCGTATCTGGACGATCAAATTTACGGCGTTGCCAAGCTCGGACAAATAGACATTTTTAAAAATTGCAAACCGCATAATTGCACCTTTAGTGAGCTTCCGAAAGATAAAGGCTATGCGCAAAAAGAGGGCTTTAGATTTTTTATGGAAAAAGAAATTTACGAGCAGGCGCAGGTCGTAACCGAAGCGATGATGGGGCGCGTAATAAAGGGCGGTAAGATAAAATTTGACGAGCTTGATGCGGCGATGTTTGAGGGTATCGACGAGGTCGTGCTATGCGCTTGCGGTACAAGCTATCACGCCGCGCTCGTAAGTTCGTATCTTTTCGAGCGCATCGCTAAAATCCGCACAAAAGTAGAAGTTGCCAGCGAATTCCGCTATAAGGAGCCATTTTTAAACAAGAATTCCTTATTTATCGTGATCTCACAAAGCGGCGAGACCGCCGATACATTAGAGGCGCTACATATCGCTAAAAAAGCTGGTCTTAGGACGCTTGCGATCTGCAACGTCGATAACAGCTCGATCGTGCGCATGGCGGGCAGCGTGATCCTCACCCGCGCCGGCATCGAAAAGGGTGTGGCATCTACGAAGGCCTTTGCGACACAGGTTATGGTGCTATGGATGTTCGTCGTGTATCTTGCAAATCTGCGCGAAGTCATCTCGGCGCGCATAAATTCCGCTGAAATTTCAGCGATGCTTCATATCCCGCAAATTTTAAAGATCAAAGACGGCTTGCAGGATAAAATTTACCGCATGAGTAAGCACTATCTGCACGGACACGGCTTTTTCTTTATCGGGCGCGATATTTTCTATCCGCTCGCTCTTGAGGGCGCGCTCAAGCTCAAAGAGATCTCCTATCTGCACGCGGAAGGCTATCCAAGCGGCGAGATGAAGCACGGACCGATCGCTCTTGCGGATTCCAACCTTTTTACGATCGCGTTAATGCCTAAAAATACGCTTTATGAAAAAACCAAAAGCAATGTCGAGGAGCTTGCCGCGCGCGATGCGTATATTTTAGCGATCAGCCCCGAAGAGCCCGAAGTCGCGGACGATTTTATCAAAACGAGCGAGCAAAGCCACGCGATGAGCGAGTTTTTTGAGATGATGATAATTTTACAAATTCTAGCTCTTGAAATTTCCGTGCGACTCGGCAACGACGTGGATATGCCGCGAAATTTAGCCAAAAGCGTCACCGTAGAATAATCGTTTTTTAAGTTCATTTTGACTAATATTTCTCATTAAAAAATCGGGGAATGTTAGTATATGAGACTTATCGGATTTATCAGAGGTGAAAATGTCATAGTCGCCACAGGCGGGGTCGAGTATAGCTACGAAATGCTTGGCGAGCGCGATCCTAGCCTAACCGATGGCGATGAGGTAAGCTTCGACACGCTAACATCCAGCGCGATAAATATAAAGCGCGTCGAGGGCTCTAAATCTAAAGACCGCGTAGCGCAAAAAGTAGCCCCACAGCCAAAAGAATCTGCAAAACAAAACGATGAAATTTTTGGTGATAAGAATTCTGCAGAAAACAATATATCCGAAACGCCATCCTTTCAAAGCTCTACCGAAAATATTGCAAACGATATATCTGCCGTAAAAGAAACGAAGGTCGCAAAAAAATTTAATAAATTTAAATTTAACCGCAAAGCCAAGCCTACGAGTGCAAAAAAACCGAAATTCTTTGGATTTGAGTTCGTCCAAACCGATGATCTGCGCACTACGCAAAGCGTTGAGAGTAAGATTTATACTTCATCTATCCGTAAGGAAGGGCTTAAATCCATAATCCTGCCGATAGTGCCGATAGTCATTATTTTGATATTCCGTTCGCAAATCGCAAGTATATTTCTATCTTTTTCACAGATCGAAGCTTACGTTAATCAAGATACGGTTTATATGGTGATGGATCTGCTGATTTTCCTCAGTTTTGCGCTATTTTATCTGCTGCCGCTTAACCGCGCGATAAACCTACTCTCCATAGCGACGCACGATCAATACCCGATGCGTCAAATGGCGAATTACAATGTCTTTATCATCCTGTGCGTCATCTCTACGATCCTGCAGGATAAGAGCCTGGGGCTGGATGAGTTCGAGCAGATTTTCATCTGCGGCGTGATCGGATTTGGGTTAATTTCGTTTTATTATAAGCTCAAGGCGTTTGCGTTTATGTTTTTCAAAACTGCAGGCTCAATCCTATTTGCTCCCGCGCTGCTTGTGGAGCTCGCAGCTATTATTTTCATCGGCATCGGCGACCGCTATACTGGCGCGTCGATGAAATTTATGGAGCTTACGGGGCTATTTTTTGCGAGCACGGCGTGGAGATACATCATAATTTTTATCGTTATGTCGCCGCTTTATTTCCTTGGGTTTTGTATGCTAAGGCGGATTAAAAAATAATTTTACAAAATTTTACCGCAGATTTAGTTATGATGAAATTCTACTATGATTGAATTCTGCTCAAAATTTCATCGCAAAATTTAGCACTAAGACAGAATTTAGAGGGGATTTGAACTTTATCAAAGTAAAATTCTACCGCATTAAAATTTTATCACAATAAAATTTCATAATTTAGGAGCAGATCGCGCGCCCTAAAGCAATATACGTGTTTTTTTACACGTAACGCTCGTTTGCAAAAATACACCAATGTCCGCGAAATTTCGATGCAATGCCCTCTTTTATTTGACAAAAGTCATAGCAATTTTACATAGCGTCTGTAAAATCCTACCGCTAAAATCCATCTTTAAATCTCGCGCGCTCAGCACATATCGACGCAGAAAATTTTATCCACGCAATTCGGCACGAAATTCAAAGCCAAATTTCACATCGCATTCTACGGCAAAATTCCAAGACATAGCTCTATCATAATAAAATTTTGCCAAAATAAAACTCTAATTGATGCCAAAGCCTAAGTACGGAATTTAAAGCTACAAGCCCTGTGCGCCGCAGCTCTTAAAATTTCAATGCCAAAATTTTGTCGCGTTTAAATTTAACCGCGCGCCGTATTAAAATTCCGCCCCGTCGCCGCCGCGGCTAAATTTAACTATCGCACTAAATTCCGCGCCCTCGCCTGCTGAAATTTAATCTCGCGCCCCGCTTCTTGTGGCGTAGAATTCCCGCCTAAACTCCGCAAACCGCCCGTGCATTATCGCCTCTCTCATATCCGCGGCAAGGCGCAGGTAATAATGCAGATTGTGAATGCTCGCAAGGCGGTAAAAGCTAAGCTCGCGCGCGCGAAATAGATGATTTAGGTAGCCGCGGCTGAAGCGCTTGCACGTGTAGCAGTCGCAGTGCGGATCGATCGGATCGTGATCGCTGATAAAGCTCGCGTTTTTGATGCTGATCTTGCCGAAGCTCGTAAATAGCGTGCCGTTGCGGGCGTTGCGCGTAGGCATCACGCAGTCGAACATATCCACGCCGCGAGCGACGTTTTCGACGAGATCCTCGGGCGTACCGACCCCCATCAAATATCGCGGGCGCGCCGCATCGACGAAGGGCATCATAGCCTCTACCGTGTCGTACATCAGCTCGTTTTTCTCGCCTACGCTAAGCCCTCCGATCGCAAGCCCGTCAAAGCTCATATCGCACAGCGCTTCGGCGCAAAATTTGCGCGCCTGCGGGTCGGTGCCGCCTTGTATGATACCGAAGATGTTTTGATGCACGTGCAGGCCGCGAGATTTCATGGCCTCGTGATAATCTATCGCCTCGCGAGCCCATTTTATCGTGCGCGCGACGCTTAGATCGATCCTCTTTTTAAGCCGCGATCTATCATCGAAGCTCAGTGCGCCCGGCTCACGCGGTAGTTCCACCAAATCGTCCAAAATCATCATAATATCGGAGTTTAGCTCATACTGCGTATCCAGCACCGAGCGCGGCGTGAAATAATGCATGCTGCCGTCGATGTGGCTTTTAAATTTTATGCCGCCCTCGTCGTTTTTGGTGTTTGCGCGCAGGCTGAAAGCCTGAAAGCCGCCGCTGTCGGTCAAAAAGCTGCGGGGAAATTTCGTAAATCCGTGCAGCCCGCCGAAGCCCGCCACCACCCGCGAGCCTGGGCGCAGATACATATGATAGGTGTTAGCGAGAATGATCTGCGCGCCCAGGAGCTGCACTACGTCCGTCGCATCGAGCGCTTTGACCGCGCCCACGGTGCCGATCGGCATAAAAACAGGGGTGCGGATCGTGCTGTGCGCAGTGCGGATCGTGCAAGCGCGCGCCGCGCCGTCCTCGGCGTCTATTTGAAAATCCATCTTGATCCTTTAAATTTAGCTTCTTGTGCGCACTCGGCGCAAAATTTTAAAAAGCGATTGTAGCGAAATTTAAATTTGCGGCAGGTAAAGACGGGGAAAAATTTATAAGGGTATTATGAGGCGTTTGCGGATTAAAATTTCGGTAGCGAGCGACACAGCCGCTAAATGTAAAATTTACCGGCTCTCTTATAATTAAAATTTAATCAAACGTTGCGAATTTAGCGAGCGCGGCGGCATTAGATCACGGCGCGCTTTATATTATAAATTTAAAGATGCGTCGAGATAAAATTTCGCACTTATGAAGCAAATTTTATAGCTATAACGCTACCATTAAATTTCTCCGCACCGCATGAGTCGGCAACGTCTTTTAAATTTGAAACTTCGCTCTTTTCATCGCGCGCGCTAGAAAATCCGCTAAATTTATGACCACTATGACCGCACAGCTGTTTTTCGCACGGCACGCCGTCGCCGTCGCCGTCGGTGTGCTGGGTGCCACCCTCCTGAGCCCTGCCGCACTCTCGCAGATACCGCGTCGCCTCTTCGCAGCTGCTAAACTGCGAGCAATAGGTCTTGGCGTTGCAATCAAGCCCCAAAGCAAGACTAGTCAATACCGAAAACAATAAAACTAATTTCATCGTCTCTCCCTAAAATTTTGATGAAATTATATGGATAAATAGATAAATAATTAATAAAATAGTAAATTTAGTCGCAAACGGCGCAAATTTCACCGCTTACGACGTTTTATTCGGCGGCTGCGTCTAAAGAAATTTAGCGGTTTTAGAGTTTTTTTGCACTTTCAAAAGCCGCGACGCGCTATGCCGCTAGGCGCTTTTGCGCGCGCGAGGCTTTCTTTTCGCAGGAGTACTTTTTGCAGGCGTGCTTTTGCTATCCGATAAATTTTCCAAGGCTAAATTTGCTACGGATCTCTTTCTGCCCCTGCTCTTTGCTTTTCTATTTTGCAAAAACTCGCTGTATGGCGAGCTGTAAAGACTAGCGTGCCAGATCGCGCATCCCAGCATCACTATGCCGGAAATTTTATGCAGCTGCGACATGCGCGAGTTCATATTCAGCGCGGTTAGAGCCGTGATGCCCATACTCACTCCCAGCGTCACTTTAGCCGCTTTGCGCTGAAAGTTTAGATCCAAAATTTTATCTTCAATGCTCAAATTTTACCCCTTTGATGGAATTCAGTAGTAGTCCTATCGTCGTGCCGTTATGCAGCAGCGCCGTAGCTACGGGACTTAGCGCGCCGAAGGTCGCCAAAAATAAAATGATCGAATTTATCCCCACGGTGGCGTTAAAATTTCGATTTACGAGTCGCAGCGTGTCGTTGGCTAGCGCCTTTACCTGCGCGACGCCCTCAATGTCGTTTTTCAAAAGCCCGATTTGAGCGGAAGCTTTGGCGATCTCGGCGCCGTTTAACATGCTGATGCCGATGTCCGCCTTCATCAGGCTCGGCGCGTCGTTTATGCCGTCGCCCACGAAAACCACCTTGCGCCCCTCGGCTTTGAGTTGCTCTAAAATTTCGGTCTTTTGCGTCGGCAGTAGCTCGCCGTAATAGCGATCTACGCCGAGCTTTTTGGCTACGGCGCGAGCTTTTGAGCTCACGTCGCCGCTTAGCATGACGATCTGTTTAGCGCCTAGCTCGCGAAGCCTAGTAATGACGGCACGGGCGTTTGCGCGCACCTCGTCTCTAAGCCCGATGACGCCTAAAAGTCTGCCGTCAAATGCGATGTAAAGCAGTGCGAGCCCCTTTTGCATCGCAAGATCGATGGTCTCCTCGTGCGCCGCGAATGAGATCATCTCGTCGTCTTCGAGAAAGTGGCGCGAGCCGATGATGAGCTTTTTGCCCTCGATACTAGTCTTTACGCCATGAGCGACGACGAATTCCACCTCGTCGTGGTGTTTGTGGATAAAACCGTGCTTTTTGGCGGCATCCACGATCGCCTCGGCTACGGGGTGAAAGTAATGCTCCTCGGCGCTCGCGGTTAAATTTAAAATATCGTTTTTACTAAAGCGCTCGTCAAACGATATGATCTCGGCGACCTCCAGGTTGCCGTACGTAAGCGTGCCCGTCTTATCAAATACGAAGGTGTCGGCGCTCGCAAGCGACTCAAGAGCCTTGGCGCCTTTGATCAAAATCCCGTTCTTGCCTGCCTTCGAGATGCTCGACTTAAAAGCAACCGGCGTAGGCAGCTTAAGCGCGCACGAGTAGTCTGCCTGCAGCACCGAAGCTACGCTCATAAAATTTCGATTTATCAGATAGGACACGCCCGCAAGCCCGAAGGTTACCGGCACGAGTTTGTCAGCCAAGTGGGTCGTATGCATGCCGATGCTGGAGCGCTCGTTAAGAGATGCCGTGATGTAGTGCTTGATGCGCTGCGTGGAGGTGTTTTCGCCGACGTTTTCCGCCCAGATACGGATCCTGCCCTCCTCTACGATCGTGCCGCTTAGCACGCTATCGCCGCGGGATTTTTTTACCGCGACCGATTCGCCCGTCATGTTGGCTTGATTTATCATCGCTTCGCCGCTTACGACGTGTCCGTCCACGGCTATGACATCGCCCGCGCCCACAACCACGATGTCGCCTACCTTTAGCTTGGAAGTTGCGATTTTGACTTCGGTCTTTTTGCCGTTTTGATCTATCTCGACCCACGCCTCGGCAATGTCCGGGCGGGCGAGCTCGCGGATAAGATCGTCACTTTTATAAACGGTGCTCTCCTCCATGTATTCGCCAAGAGCGAGCATAGCGTTGGTACTATTTGCAGCAAAGATATCTCCGCGCGCGAGAGAAATTCCGACAGCAGCAGCCTCCAAACCCTTTGAAGTAAGTCCATGACGAAAGCTTTCTTTAATGCCCTCTTTTAAGATAGGCACGCACGCTACGATGCTAAATGCGCGCGCTAAAGGCGAAGTGCGGAAGATTAAATTTCCCCCCAACGCTAGAAGCGCTAAAATAAATTCGTTTTTGCTTGGCAGATTTTTATGGCTAGAGGGGATAATTGATTTTAGCTCGCTTAAATTTAAAGCTTCAAGTTGCTTTAGAATTCCTGCCTTATCTACACCCGCGTCAAGCTTAAGGATCAAAGAGCCGATTTTAGCGTTAAATCTAGCTTCCGTTACGCCTTCAAGCCTCGCAGCAGCTTTTTGCAGTGCACTCGCATCGATATCTCTAAAACCGACGATCTTTAGCCGTAGTCTAGTTTCGATCTCATGTAAAATTTTAAAATTTTGCATCGACTACTCTTGCATCTCTGCCTTGGCGTCTTCGAAGCGTTCCTTCATCTCCTCAATGCCCATCTGAAACATCTCGGTGCCCTTTGCAATGAGCTTAAAAAGCTTTTTTTGCGCATTTTCGTCGGTGAGAAAATAGGTCGCTGCGGCCCCCAGAACGATGCCTGTGATAAATGAGTTGCTACCGAATAAGCCGTTCGCGTTTTGCCTGCCACCCAAGGAATTAAAAATTCCACCGAAAGCAGAATTATGCGAGCCCTGAGTAGAATTTACGTCGCTTGAGCTTTGAGCGGCGGAATCTTTACTATCCGAGTTATTGCTGGAAGCAGAACTATTAAAAGGTGTAGAATTTACCCGCTCGTTTATCCATTTAGCCCAACCGCCAAGCCTTTCGTCGCCGGCAAAGCTACCCGCAGAGCCGCTAGCATATTTGTTGTTACCAAAATCGTAATCGTCTAGAATTTCTTTCAAATCTTTTTTTGTGATATAGGGATTACTCATTGCCTACCTTAAGAATAAAATTTCTACCCGCAATGAGCGCGCCTACGCATACTGCGACGCCTGCCGCTGCGCGTAGATACTCGCCTTGTACGAGTTTATTTGCGCTGTAAATCGCGCCGCCGCCGATGATACCGCCGCTTAGCGCAATATCTAGCGCATCGCGAATCGCTTTAGATTTGCTTTTGCCTTCTTTTGCTTTAACGAGCTCTACGGCGCAACCGCCGATCGCCCCCGCTATAGCGCCGCTTAAAACGTGATCCAGCGGCGAACGCTGTGTCGTAAGTGATCTATTCATTTAGGCCTCTATTTTTCTGATTTGTCATCTGCGGACGTAAATTTTACCGAAGAATTATCGTCCATTTTTACGATCTGCGGGATATTAAGCGGAGTAGTAGATGCTACGGATGTCTCACCTGCCGGTGTTTCGCCAGTCTTAGAGCTCGCGGTGGATTTTTTAGTTCTTTTAAATCCCGGTTTTGGTCCCGGCTTTTTTCTGGTTTTTTTTGCAGTGCTAGTTTCAGTGCTAGTGCTACTTGTCGCAGCTTTTTTACTACCAGACTTTCTTTTACCTTTTACCGCCTCAGCGACATCATCTAAGCCTTCTTTGGCTTCCGCAAAAATTTCTTTTGATTTTTTGCTTAATTTTTCCGCTCCGCCTTTGACGCTATTTTTCAGCTCCTCGACGCTTTTACTGCTCACGATTTTATTCGCACCTTCTTTAATTTTATCTCGATTGTTATAAGCGTAAACCGCCGCGCAACCAAGCGCAAAACCTGCTAGAAATGGGATCGGCATTTCATTCTCCTTGTGTTAAGATTATAAAGTCATTTTATCAACTTTACATAGATTTTGATATTATAGCGACTTTTTTAGATTTTTGCAATCCTAATTTAATTTTTCTGCAAAATTCCTTTAATTAAATTGGAAAATGCGCTATTTAAGATATTTTGCAAATCGTATTTTTGAAATATCCGCTCTAATTCCTGCGGATTTTTAAAAATTTCGTTTAATAAATCAGCGAAATTCAAAGAATTTAAATCAGCCTCGCATTTAGAATTCAGTTCCTTCAAAATCGGCAAAATTTCATTATACGAAATAGCCTGTGCCTTATACAGCAGCTCTTTAAATTCCGCGTTCTTGCACGAATTAATTAGATCGTCATAAAACATCATAGAGCTTTTTTCTATCAAAAGCGCCGAAGCCAAAAACTCATTCATACCTTTTGCAGCCAGTGCCTCACTGCCATTTTCAGGAGGCATAGCACCAAGTCCACAAGAATTTGCAAAGTCTAACATCCGCTCAAGTAATCCAGCTCGTAAAGATAGAATTTCTCCTAACTTTTTATCTTGAAATTTAACTGCGCCCAGTGAATAAAACTGTAAAATTTGTGCCTCTTTTTCGAGCAAAAGAGCGATATCTGCAATTTGCGCTTCATTTAAATTCCGAGATTTATTAGAAATTTTGCGCGATTTTTTAGTGCTACGTAATACTTCTTCGTTCAAGAAATCGCCTCTATATTGGAATTTACAAGCGCTACTAGCTCAGGCGAACTGATGCCGCTTAAAAACTGCTCCCAAAGGTGCATCGGAAAAACGCTTTCATCATAATGAATCGTCAGCGAGCCGATTAGAGAGTTAAATTTATACTCTTTTATCCCGCGAATTGCAGCTATTTTAGCCTTCAGGCTCTCTTCGCTCACGCTATCTCGCAACTCTCTAATTTTGGGACTTACGCGGATACGAATACGACCTTTGCTGTGGCTGATTTTGCTAAAATATTTATGAAATTCCAAAATATCGTTGTGATTTATTTTCATATTTTTCCTTAAATTTGCGCCCAAATAATATCATAAATCATTTAATTCCTGCTAAATTTTGCGAATTATTTGCGTTTAGGACGAAATATTTTTATCTTATTTTCATCCGCTGTTATGTAATTTCCTCCCATTAGATCAATGCAATACGGCACAGCAGGAAATACCGGCAGGAGGCACTCTTTAATCGCTTTTGGATTGCCAGGTAAGTTTATAATCAGAGATTTTTTGCGGATCGCTGCTATCTGGCGAGATAAAATTGCCGTAGGCACGATCTTTTGGCTCTCTGCGCGCATTAATTCGCCAAAGCCTGGCATTAATTTCTCACTTACCGCTTCGGTCGCTTCAGGCGTTACATCGCGTGGAGCAGGACCCGTGCCACCCGTAGTTAGCACCAAATCACAACCCGCTTCGTCGCAAAGATAAATCAGCTTATCTTTGATCAGCTCTAGCTCATCGGGGACAATTTCATAAAAATACTGCTTCTCGCAAGTTAGCCAATCATCCATCACGGCAATTATTTCTTTGCCTCCTAAATCCTCGTAAACGCCACCGCTAGCGCGATCACTGATCGTTAAAATTCCTATTTTTACCATTTCCTCTCCTTTATTAGAATTTTAAAATTTAATCGAAATTTAGCGTGCCGTCTTGCGGCTTTTCTTCAGAGCTTTCACTATCTTTTTCCGGCTTTTTTAAATCTTGCTCTTGCGCGGAGACGCCTTCTTGCTCCACACTATCAGATTCGCAGATCTTTTGAACATCCTCGAAAGTTATGAACTCATAAACGAAAATTTGCTTTGAAATTTGATTTAGCTTATCCTGCATCGTGCGGATTATCTCGCTTACCTCGTCGTAGCAATCTTGCAAAATTTTATTCACACTCTGCGCGCTAGGGGTGAAACTATCACCCATCGCGAGCTCGAAAACCATCTTTTGCGCCAGCGCGATAGCCTGTTTTACGTCGCTAGCAGAATTTGAAAAAGCGTCGTTTTTATGAATCTGCAGCGCCGCCATACCGCTTAAAAGCACTTTGATTTGATTTAAAATTTGCGTTTTGGATTCGATCTCGAAATCCTCGTTTAAAAATTTATCGTTTAAAAGCTCGATTTTTTCGAAATCAAACGAATACCAATACGCGCTAAGCGCCTTTGCGCCCTGATAAAACGCCTGGATCTCCTTTTCGTATTCGGTGAGAATTCTACTTTTTTGCACGCCGTAAAAGACTCTCATTCGCACGTTTTCAAAATCGCTAAGCTCGATCGTATCGCTGCCGCGCTTAAGAGCGTTGATTGCGGCTTCATTTACCAGCGTCGCTACTCCCGCGCCGCTAAAGCCCACGCAGAGGCGGCTTACTTTGTTGATATTCGCGCTGCACCTTTTACCCTCGAGGTAAATTTTTAAAATTTCGATGCGGTCTTTGTAGTTCGGAAGCCCGATGAAAACGCGCCTATCAAAGCGCCCCGAGCGCAATAACGCATCGTCGATCAAATTTATTTTATTGGTCGCGCCGATTACCATCACGCCGCTATTTTCCTCAAATCCATCCATCTCGGTCAGCAGCTGATTTAGCGTCGCTTCCCGCTCGTCGTTGCGCCCGATACCGCGCTTGCCGCCGACTGCATCGATCTCGTCGATAAAAATAATCGCAGGCGCGCAGGATTTGGCCTTCGCAAACAGCTCGCGAACCCGCCTAGCGCCGACGCCCACAAAGACCTCGGCGAAACTTGCGCCGCTTTGGTAAAAAAACGGCACATCTGCCTCTCCCGCCACGGCTTTTGCAATTAGCGTTTTACCGACGCCCGGCTCGCCGATCATTAAAATTCCTTTCGGCAGCTTGATGCCGAAATTTCGGTATTTTGCGGGATTTTTTAAAAAATCCACGATCTCGATTAGCTCGTCCTTAACCTCGCTGATGCCCGCGACGTCGCTAAATCTCACGTCGCTAACGCTTGGCGAGAGATCACCGAGCTCGCCGCTTGCGCTAGTATTTTGACGTGCGGCGCCTACGCCGTCTAGCCTACGGCGCCGCGCCAAAACGGTTTCAAAATAATATACGAAGAGAAAAAATGCGAATGTAAAAATCACCAAAATCGCACTGATACCGCTCGTGCCATCATCCTTTTCTTTGCTGATTAGAGCGTGATTTGATAGCTCCTTAAGATCTACGAGATCGACTAAAATTTTATAGCGTTTGCCGTCGTAGGTAAAATTTAAATTGCCGTCCTCGATATGCGCGCGTTTGATCTGATCTGCGCGGACTAGCTCACTAAATTCGCGCTCGGTAATGTATCGCGAATCGTCTTTAAAATAAACGATCGAGAGCAAAACGATAAGCAGCACCAAAAAAATTAGAATTATATTTAGCTTGCTTCTTTTGATTTTATGCAAAATTTCCATCAAATTTAACCTCATAATCTCTTATCTCCATCCATTTTTTCGACAAATCCTCATCGCTTTTGATCCAAATTTTATCGTAAAATTGATCATATCCTTCATAAAACTCTCCGTTTTTCCGCTCGATTAGCACATTTAGCGGCACCTTGTGCGAAAGACGAAATTTATAATTATTCAGGGCCGTTATGTTTTGTAGCATCTTTAGCCGCGCCTTCGCCGTTTTGCCGTCTATGCGACCTTTTAGCGACGCCGAGGCGGTCCCTTGCCGCGGCGAAAAGATAAAGGCGTGCAGATGCGTGAGCGGAAATTTTTTGAAATTTTCTACCGCTTCTAGCCAAATCTCTTCACTCTCGCCCGGATGCGCGACGATAAAGTCCGTACCCAGCGCGAACCCACGCTCCGCAAGCTCGCAAAAAAGCTCCAAATCCCTTAGCGCGGAATTTCGGCGGCGCATTATGCTTAGCATCTTTTGCGAAGTGTGCTGAAGCGCGATGTGCAGATGCTGCTCCAGCCACGGCTCGGATAAAATTTCGCGAAAGCTCTCATCTATCTGCGAGGGCTCGATACTGCCTAGGCGAATGCGGCGAATTCCGCGTATCGCGCCTAGTTTTTGAAGCAGCGCGCCCAGGCTCGTGCCTGCGGCTTTGCCGTAGCTTCCGATATTGGTGCCCGTTAGCACAATCTCGCTAAAGCCGTTTGCGGCAAGGCTTTCCGCCTCTTTTAAGATCGCGTCTTCAGAGCTGCTGCGCGAGCGGCCGCGCACCGAGGGGATTATGCAATAGCTGCAGTTAAAATCGCACCCTTCCTGAATTTTAATAAAGGCCTTGGTGTGATCCTCGTAGTCGCTTACCAGGTTTCTTTCGACGCTACTTAGATCGCCGATATCGTAAAATTTCGACTCCGAGCCCAAAAACTCGTCGATCTTTTCCTTTTGCGACATCCCGAATACGCCAAAGACCGCGCCGCTTTTATACAGCTCCTCGCCGCGCGAGACCGCGCCGCAGCCGGTTAGCAATACCTTTTTGCCGAGGCGGTTCATCTTATTTACGTAGTTTCGTACGTCTGCGTCGGCACCGTTCGTAACGGTGCAGGAGTTTATCACGACTACGTCCGCGCCCTGCTCGTCGTGCGTGATCTCGCCCGATTTGAGGTTACTTTTGATAAGCTGCGTGTCATAGATATTGGTGCGGCATCCAAACGTTTTAAAATAAATTTTCAAATTTCGCTCCCGGATCCGCTTCCTGTGGCAAAGCCCGCGCCCTGCGCCGCTGCGTTTAAATTTTGCGAGCCTTGCTGCTCGGAGCCGAGATCTTGCGCCGCAAAATTTCCGCCCGCCGCCGCATAATTTTTGCCGTTAAAAAGCGTGTAAGCAGGATAGGCAATCTTGATGTCGGGCTCGCTTCTTAGGGCGTCTAAAATTTCAGCCGAGATGTTGCTGCGAAGCCCGAGCGTCGCGTAAGAGTTCGTCATATACCAAACCGAAATTTCAATGCCGTATGGCTCAAAAAAGCTAAAAATTCTAGGCTCGACATTTGGATTTTTGATACTGTATTGCGAACGAAGCTTGCCCATCTGCTTTTTGGCGATGTCGGTGTAGCCTTTGGAATACTTCCGCACGATGTTTTTTATGAGATACATCGCCTTTTTATGGTTGCTATCAAATGTTAAAAGTATGCTGATGCCGTCCCAGACGGTCTTAAGTCCGCTGTGGGTGTAGTTTGAGATAAGATCGGTAAAAATATAATTGTTCGGTATGAAAATTACCCTGCCCGCGCGTTTATTTTCTCTCCACGTAGTCATAGTAACGTCCTCAAAAATCGTCATCCTAAGCACCGAAATATCGATGATATCGCCTACGTAGGTCTCGCCGTTTTTATGTACTCTGATGCGATCGCCCACGCGAAAGCTGCCGCCAAGCACGATCGTAAGCCAGCCTAAGGAGCTCATAAACATATCTTTCATTGCAATCGCAAGACCTGCCGAGGCAAAGCCCAAAACTGTTACGAAGTGTGTCATATTCTCGATGTAAGAAAAGAGCAGTATCAGCGCGATCAGCGTGAAATTTAAAACATTGATAGCTTTATTTACGATATAAAAATTCTCGTCGTTTTTGATATATTTTTTCGCCACTACCTTGCAGAAAAACGACAGCGCGATGACTACGAGTATCCATACGGCGATGTTTCCCGCGCGCTTAATCTGCGCTTTTATATCGGCGGTCTGCACGGCGATTTGGGAGTTAATCTTTTTTTCGTAAACGTCGTACGTGGTCTGCGCGATCTCGTATGCGGAGCTAAACTCGCTAAGCTCGTAATCTAAGCTTTTAAGCTCCGCCGCAGCGCTTGCGTCCGTATCAATCTGCATCAAACGCTCATATAACGCCCTTTTTGCTTCAAGTTTATCGATTAAAGCTTTAATATTTTCGATGGCGTTTTTCTGCTCCATCTTTTGAGCTTGCAAATTTCTAATCGTAGAAAAACCGGAAATTATCGAAAAAGGATTTGTAATGCGCGCAGGCTCTGGAGTTTCAGGCATAGCAATGATATCTAAAAACGGAGATTTTTCATACTCTTTTAGCAGTATGAGCTGCTCTTTTACGGCGCGAAGTCTTTTTTGAATCTCTGCGATCTTATCGGTGCCGGCGCTCTTTTTTAGCTCCGCTTCGAGCTGGCTGGATTGCTTTTGTAAATTTTGATAGCCGATGAAATTTGAAAAGCGCGAGACCCAGATATTATTTTTAATCTCATCGTCAATAACACGGATCTGATCTTTTAGCGACGCGGTTAGCTTGGAATTTTCATCTTTCTTCTCACTAGCGGCGGAGCTAGCGTTAGATTCTAAGCGCGCGCGCGCGGTGGAGAGTGTAGAATTTGCCTCGCAAAATGCAAGATTAAAAATCAAAAAAATAGCTGCAAGCGCTCTCATTCAAACTCTTTCAGCGCTGCAATTACTTCATCTTTTGCAATCTCTTTGGAAGCGTAGAATTTACCAATACAATCGGGCAGGATAAATTTTATCTTGCCGTTTTCGCTTTTTTTATCGAGAAAAAACAGCTCGTAAAATTCCGCCGCATCCTCTACGTGGAATTTTATCGGAAGCGCAAATTTTTGAAGCACTTTGCGGATCTGCTCCTCCTGTTCGCTGCTTAGCTTGCCGAGGCGCCGCGCTAGCGCATTTGCCATCACCATGCCGATCGCCACAGCCTCGCCGTGCAAAAATTTTTTATAATCAGTAATTTTTTCGATAGCGTGAGCGAAGGTGTGCCCGTAGTTTAACACCGCACGCACGCCGCTTTCGCGCTCGTCTCGCTCTACAACGCTTGCTTTAATCTCTACGCAGCGAGCGATTACGTGCGAAATTTCATCGGCGCTTTTTAGATCGTGCGTCTCGAAAAATTTAAATAGTTCGACATCAAAGCATACAGCCATCTTTACTGCCTCTGCAACGCCCGCCGCAAACTCTCGCGCAGGAAGCGTCGATAAAAATTTGCTCTCGCAATAAACCGCGCGCGGCTGATAAAACGAGCCGATTAAATTTTTGCCGAAGCGATTATTTACGCCCGTCTTACCACCAACGCTCGCATCTACTTGCGCTAGCAAGGTCGTCGGAATATTGATAAAATCGATGCCACGCTCATAAATGCTCGCGCAAAAGCCCGTTATATCGCTAATGACACCACCGCCAAGAGCGATGAGCATGCTTTTGCGATCAAGCTTGGAGCCAAAAAGCTGCTCTAAGATTTGCTCCACGCTCGCGGTATTTTTATACTCTTCGCCGTCCGGGATCGTGATGATAAATTTTTGCTCGCAATCTAGCCGCTGTAGTAAGAAATCAAGCCACAGCCCCGCTACTTTAGGATTTGTCACGATAGCGACCTTACCGCTAATTTTTAAACTATGCAATTCGTCGATAAAAACGCTATATTTTTTGCCTAAATTAAGATCGATTTTCATACGCTAGCCTTTGATTTTTGGGTATTGTAACATAAATTTCGATTACTTTTCATACCCGTAATCGCTCGGAACGAAAATTTGATGATTTTTGCCGAGTTTAAAATACATCCGGTCTAAATCCTGATTGAAAATCGATGTGAGCTTGCGCGCCAAAATTCTATCATTAAATGGCACGAACTGCAACAGATCTCGCTCGCTGCCTAGCGCTAAAATCGGATTTTGCCGCTCGCAAGGAATCACGAATAAACTTTGCTTAAAAAGCTTCGATAAGCTCACGTAGCTTTGCGCAAACTCGCCTTTTTCGCTCTCGCCGAAAAGATACAAATACACATCTAGCCCTAGCTGCGAGCTTATGTCAAAGACGATACTTGATTCCTCACGAAGCCGCTCGCCGGCACTTAGCACGACGCTTTTACGCACATCTTTTAGCTCGCCCTCACCTAGGCTTAACACCGGAATTTCAAGCGCTTTAAGTGCTGCTTTTTTCGCCTCAAAAACTCCGCTTGAGCAAACTACCAAGCCCGCTTTATTTTCGCTCACGTCGCGCTTTAAATTTAGCTCGCCCGAGTAATCGATGAGAATTTCAAATTTATCCCGCTCACACAGAGCTTTAAGCTCGCTAAAAGCGTCGTTTAGCAAAGGATTTAAAATTCGCAGATAAATTTTATGATTTCTAATATGCAAATCCAAAAACTCAAGCGCCCTAACCGTCCTAGCTATCTCGTCACCGCTCATTTTTTTCATATCGATTAGCGCGAAAATATTTAGCCCAAACGGCGATGGAAATTGCCCGCTTTGCTTTTTTACTTCAGCAAACACCGCTCGCAGCGCACTAGGCTCACCCACGACCAAGATCGTATCATTCGGATATATCCGCGAGCTGGGCGTCGTTACGATGTAATTATTGTGGCGGTAGATCATGGGAATTTGATATTTAGCATTAGAAAGCGTGCTGATTTTTTTATACGCAAACGAGCTTCCTACGGGCACTTTTACCTCCATTATCTCTCCGCGTCCAAGCCCGATATTATCAGCAAAAACGGGGCTATCAGGCAAAAAACCGATGAAGCGCGAGGAATTTAGCGCGAGGGTATTTACGATTTTTACGTGAGCTTCATTTTTATTTTCGCGCAAAAGTCCCCAAAAATCGGCCACGTAAAGCTCTAAATCCGGAGCGAGCGTCTTTAAATTTTCAAGCGTTACTTTAGTGTCAAATTCATCCTCCATTATCACTATGCAGCGGTCAAATTCCTCTCCTGCTAGCACCACGCGCAACCGCTCAATGCTAGTAGGATCAAAAATTTCGACCGAAAAATTTGACTCGTTTTCAAGCTCTGCGGGCACAGCATCCGTATTTTTAGCTATGACGCGATATGATCTGATGACATCTTTGATTTTACAAACTTTGGATAAAAAATGGCGCGCAAACTTTCCGCTTGCGATGATTAAAACTTGTTTCATTGCTCTCCGTTTCGTGGTTTTGCAAAGATTATAACCAAAAACGGCTAAATTTTAAACCGCGCGCGGATAAATTTTGCGGGCGAGCCGAGGCACGGCGACTTAAAAATTTAAAGATTTAAATTTCAAAATCAAGGTTTAAAATTCCAAATCCAAGGCTTAAATTTTAAAATGAATTAAAACAAGCCTCGTTAAATTTAATCTCGCCGCTTAGAGCGATAAAATTTCATAAATTTAAAAGCGGCGCCATAATCATTCGCGTCGCTTAAGCAAAAATTTTAAACCCGCTAGATTTTAAAATTTTACCTCCGCAGAGAGCATGAAGCTTCTGCTCTCGCCCAGCGTCACGCCGTTTGCCGAGCCTAGCACGCTAGTTACGTTAAGTCCGCCCGCACCGTCGGCGCTCGCAGGATACATTCCCGCCCAGTATTTTTTGTTAAATACGTTATTTACGTTGAAGCGCAGCGTGGTCTTATCGCCCAAAAGACGCTCGCTCGTATATCTGATACCAAGATCGGTAACGAAAAAGCTAGGCGTGTGCTGGGTGTTTAGATCATCCAGATACATCTTGCCGGTGTAGTGAAAATTCGTACTGATCGCAAGCTTATCGGTGCCGGGGATCACGTAATCAAGCATTAAATTTGCATTGATTTTCGGGATGCCGTTTGCGACCTTGCGATTAGCGCCCGCGATGCTTACGTTATGCATCTTAGGATCGATGTAGGTAAAGCCTCCTAACACGCTTAAATTTTCGGTGATTCGCCCACCGCTCATAAACTCAAATCCGCGGTTGCGCTGCTCGCCGTTTATGCCGTAGATCCCCGTAGAGCTATTTAGATACGCGATAGGTCTGCGGATATCGAAATACGCCACGCTAAAATCGATCATATCAGCTACGCGGATTTTAGCGCCGATCTCGTGCTGCTTGGAGCGATACGAAGATGTGGTAACAACCTCGCCTGCGCGCGGATTGCCGGCCGGATAAGTAAATGTAGAGCCCTGCTGCAAGCTATCTGCGTAGGTGTAGTAGATACTGGCATCCTCTACCGGATGAAATATCAAACTGCCCGCCCAGCTATAGCCCGAATCGCTATAGGCTTTGACAAGTCTTTGCTGACGATTATTGTAGGATTCCTGCCTCATCCACGCCTTAGATGCGCTTAGCATCACGTCAAATTTATCGTTTATCGTGATATCATCTAGCACCGAGACGTTATACATATCCAAGATCGCGTAGTGATACAGCCCACTTCCGCGTCTAGCACCGGTATAATTTAGAATTTTAGGATCGTAGATATTGCCTATGGTAGGCGAGGTATAGTTGGTGCTCGCGTTTTTATATCTATCCTGCGTCCAATGGTATCCGTTGGTCTGCACGCTGAAATCATGTTCGATATCTCCCGTGTTAAACTGAGTATTGGCCTTGAGATAGCCGCTTGGCAGGTCGAATCTATATGCCGCCGTAGCACCGCCGCTGTGTCTGGTTTGATAATCGCCCGGCTTCGTATATTGCGGATGCGTGCTAGGCAAGATGTAGTTTACGATGCCGTGAGTGTCGCGATCGGCACGCTGAAACTGAAAGCCGCCCTCTAAATACCATTTATCGGTAGGCGTAAATTTAAATTTCGCGCTTGCGGTCGTGGTTTTTAGATGCATGCCTCCAAAGCTCTGTCCAAGACCGCGCCTTGAGGAATCCACAGCCTTTGGAAGCTCCATGCCGTCTACGATCTTACCGTCTCGCACGCCGAGAGCAAACTGCCCTGCAAAGCCCTTGGTATTGTGCTCGTAATAGCTCGCCGCGGTTTCAAAAGTAAGATCGCCCGTCGGATAAAATTCCATCGTGACGCTAGCTAGGCGGCGCTGCAAATTTGAGCCCTTCGGTTGTCTGTCGCCGTTTGATCCGTAAAATACCGTGCGGTAGCCGAATTTTTCAAATTTATTCGATAGATCAAGACCAAGACCTAGATTGCTGCGCGACATATAATCGCCCCAAATTATGTACTGATCTTTTACCGGACGCTTGCGCGTGTAGCTGAAAATGCCCACCGGATTTTGCGCGCCATAGAGCGAGCCCGCGACGCCGTTTTGTACTTGAAAACTCTCAAACATCGCCATCGGAATCGCCGTCGTCGAAATCGTATAAAAGCCGTCCCAGAAGCTGTTGCCTACGACGCTGCCCTCAAAGCCGCGCGTCTGCGGGCGTCCTACCGTAGCGCCGCCGCGCATCTGAATCTGCGCGGACGGGAAGTATTTGACCGCCTCCTCATAGCCGGTGACGCCTTGGTGATTCATAATCTCCTTGCTGATCGTGTTGATCTGATACGGAAGATCCAAAGCGCGCTTACCCGCAAGCATACTATGCTGCACGTTTTTGCTCAAAAAGCCCTCGTCGATGCCGCTCTCGCTGATATTATCGCCGACGGAATTTACCTCGATTACACCCATATTCTGCGATTTTTCAGACGCAGAATTACTGCCGCTTTGCACTGCAGCCAAACTGCTGCATAGTAAGCACATACATGCCGCTAATGAAATTTTAAATTTCATCGTTTTCCTTCGTTCCATTATTTTCCCTTCGTTATGGATATATTTAATATTATTTTTTAGCATATTAGAAAAATTTTCCTAAATTTAGACTAAATTCGAGATATAAATTTATATATTTGTAGTCGCATTTTTGCAGTTTAAAATTTCATAGACGATATACTGAGATACAAAAGAAAAATTGCGCAAATTTATATGAAATTCTAAATTTTTAATGTAAAATCGCCCGTATGAAAAAACTAATACTGGCGCTTAAGCAAGCGCAAAACCGACTCAAAAATTTCTTCCGCCTCTACGATACCGAGCTCATGCACCATGCATCAAGCCTTAGCTTTCACACGATTTTGGCGCTACTGCCGGTGCTGATGGTTTCGCTTAGCGTCTTTATGCAGCTGCCAAGCTTTAAAGGCTACTACGATAAGATTATGGGCTTTATTTTTTCAAACTTCCTGCCTGCAAATCAAGCGAGCATGGCGCACTACATCGAAGAATTTATGGCAAACGGGCTAAGCCTTGGCGTAACGGGCTTTTGCGCGGTGTTAGTTACGTCGGTGCTGTTTTTCGGGGACTTTGAAGCGATTATCGCGCGAATTTCGCATTCGCCCGAGCGAAGCTTTTTTAAGAGCCTAAGCACCTACTGGACTCTGATGACGCTCGCTCCTGTGGGGCTTGGAGCGTCATTTTATATCAGCGGCGAGCTTCAGGAGCTACTAAATAAAACCGAGCTTACGAGCTGGATAAATTTGCTTAAAATTCTACCCTACTTAATCGTTTGGGGGATTTTTGCGATCACTTACGCTACGGCGATCAACCGCGAGATCCGTGCAAAAGCGGTACTTGCCTCATCGCTCGTGGCATCGATTTTATGGTGGCTTTCAAGACTGGTTTTTGCGCAATACGTCTTTTATAACAAAACCTATCTTAGTATCTACGGCTCGTTTTCGGTCGCGCTATTTTTCTTTCTGTGGATCTACATAAGCTGGATTTTCTACCTATACGGCGTGAAATTCTGCGTATTTTTGGACGCTAAATTTAAAAGAGGTGGCGAGCGCCAAAGTGCTTGAAATTTTTAAATTTCATAACGAATTTTACGAAAGATTATATTAAGAATTAACGATAATCGTATATAAATTGGCTGTTTAAACGATAAGTTATCGTCAGCGAAAGGATTAAATTTGAAATCTCGTCTTTGTTCGGTCTATATACGAGCGATCGATCTACTTTAAATTATAGAATTTCTCAAGGAGGGCTAGATGGCGTTTATAGCGGAATATATTTTGAAAGAGGATTTGAAGAAATATAATGTTATAGACACTGTTAATAAAATTAGGACAAAATTTAAAAAACCCTTATTGAGCAATCAAGATATTAGATGGTTAAATTGGGTAGTAGATAAACAAAAACATACCTATCTTATCTTTATCGGTAGCCCTCAATTACCGGATCCACGAGATGGCTATACGGGCGAGGATATTTGGCTGCTTTATTATAAAGGTAGAGAAATCGAGCTTGATATAAGGCGAATTTATGATGAGACTACGAGTAAATATTTCACGGAAAATCCATTTAAGGTCAAATATAAATTCCAAAGCATAAATTCTGACATTGGAGATATTTCGATAGACGAGCTTTATAAAATTTTAAATGAAGCCTTGTCTGAGTATGGTAGCGGCGGTATTGAAAATAGGGAATATGTTTCAAAAGAACACGAAGTCGTAACTTTTCTGCACGATTAAAATTCAAAGGACCGATGAGCTGCGTCAAAATACCTCTGATATTTCACCATCCAAATTTAATATTTTCTACTGCGCTATAAAACACCCCCCACTCTCTTTTATATTCGTTTATTATCTCATCGGATGTTTTTTCTCCCTTATCAACCTTGATAAGATCGATTATATCTTGCTCGTTTGCAAACATACCCTCTATCACGTGGTTGCAGATGATAGATCTGTTTTACTCGTATTGTTCTACGCTCAGCTCGTCTTTATATTTTTCAAGTATAGCCAAACTCTTTTCTAAACTATAAACTTCCGGATATTTTTGCATACTTTATCCCCTGGCAATATAAAAATTTTATCAGCTGCGGCGCCCTATTAAAAGCGAAGCACAAACAAGCAAGCATGCTTTTCTGTCACAGACAGCTTGTAAGCAATTCGCACTTTGCCGCAACTAAAGCAACGACTATTAGATGACGAGAAATTTTACCGCAAGTAGCTCACAATAAATTTAACAAAGCCCTTATCAAGCAAAAAAGCAAAGTTAAAAGCCGTCAAATAAAACTGCTACTCCCTTACGATGAAAGCTCCAGTAAACTTGCCATTATGCGCGAAATCTCTCGCCTCATCCTCACTCTTAAATCCACTTAAAAAGACGCGATAAATCGGCGCGCCATCTATGCTAAATTCTTTGATGATCGCAGGATATCCCGCCGTGCCGTGGTAATCGCGCTGATAAATTTGTGCGCCGCTTCTGTTTCTAAACGCACCGATTTGTACCATAAAATTTCCGCCGACGATGGTTGCCTTCGGCGAGCCTTTGGCGATAGTATGCCCATAAAAGCCCACTACTTCGAGCTTTACAGGCGCCGTACCTTTGGCAAATACGCCCACTAGATTGGCAGCTGTTTTGCTAAGATCAATGATGCGACCATCCACGAATGGACCGCGGTCATTGATGCGCACGGTTGCGGTAGCGCCGGTGTCGCGATTCGTGACCTTTACCATAGTATTCATTGGATAGGTTTTGTGTGCGGCGGTCATGCCATTCATATCGTAAATTTCGCCGTTAGAAGTGTATTTGCCGTGAAAATTCGGCCCATACCAGCTGGCGATACCGATTTGAGTGTCACCGACGCTTACCTGCTCTGGATAGTAGGTTTTGCCGTTGATTTTATAAGGGCGCATGGTGGCGGGAGAGTTTTTGCCAATCTTGCCCGCACCGCCCGCAGACGATCTAGACGACGGTGCGGTGCGGAACGAGCAACCGGCAAAAATCAGCGCAAAAAGCGCACTAAAAAGAGCGATTTTCTGGTACGACACCTACGATCCGATCTTATTTGTTGAATTTTATATTATTTAGCGCTATTTCGTTTTTGTCTTTAAGGCTAAGCTCGTTCGCCAAACCTGCTAGCACACGTCCTGGCTTGCGCTGTTTCAGACGTGGTTCATACGCTTGAAACGCGCCTTGATTTACGACAAATTCTGCATATTTGCTTTGTGGGATATAAAAGAAGTACTTGCCGTTAAGCGGCGAAATTCCGTTTTTAATATGTGCGTTATAATCCTGCATCTGCGACGGCGAAATTCCGATCTGTTTTGCAACTGCGCTTAGCTTTGTGCCCGGAGCTACTGCGATACGCTTTAGCCCCCACGGCTCGCTTTCAAAAAGCAGAATTTTACGCATATTTTCATTTTGAGCGATGTAAGCGTATTTGATAATGCGCTTGATAAAATTCTTAGTCTCATTAGGAAGTGCGGGGCTTTTTAGCAAGCGATCCAGATCATCGCTGCCAGTAGCTGCAATCGCATTTTTAAGCTTTTGATCGCCACAATTATACGCCATTAGCGCTAAATACCACTTGCCAAAATTTTGCTTCAGATGCAAAATATACGAAAACGCAGCATCCGTAGAGGCTGCGGGATCGCGACGCTCATCTACAGCACTATCTACTCTAAGACCGAAATTTTTTGCGGTCGCCGGCATCAGCTGCCACATACCACCTGCGCTAGCGCCTGATGTGACCGTATTTTTAAGATGAGATTCTACCATTGCCAAATACAATAAGAATTCCGGAGCTTCAATGTTATCGACCTCGGATTTGACTAAGTAGGCATTGTGCGACTGTGAAGTCACGATATGCTTAAACTGCTTGCGATCGCTTGCATTGATCGCACGGAATATGCCCGCGACTACATTTTTGCTCGATTCGTTATTTTCGATGCCGAATTGATTTAAAATATAGTCGTGATTTGCGCGCATCAGACCGGGCTGGCTCGCAAACGCTTCGCCCACTAAAAGTAGGGCTAGTAGTATAAATTTTATGGCTTTCATATCTCTCCTTTGATTTTATCGCCAAAAAGCCTACAGGCGTTTTGAGTCGTTATTGCTTCGACCTCTTCTACGCTTAGGCTTAAAATTTCCGCGACTTTTTCTACCACGAGTCTCGTAAATGCAGGCTCGTTGCGCTCGCCACGATGCGGATGCGGAGTTAGATATGGTGCATCCGTCTCGATTAAGAGGCGCTCTTGCGGAATTTGCGGTAAGATCTCAGCTAAGTTTTTTGCATTTTTGAATGTCAAAACTCCGCCGATACCGAAGTAAAATCCGTATTCGCTAAGACCTAGCAAAAGCTTGCTGGCATTGAAGCAGTGCAAAACACCGCCGCATAAATCGCCGGCACGATCTTTTAGAATTCCAAAGCTATCTTCGTTTGCTTCTCGGATATGGACTATAAGTGGTTTTTGAAGTTGTGTTGCTAGATCGATTTGTGAGATGAAGGCGTCTTTTTGGCGGGAGATTTCTAAGGCTTTGGTTTCCTTGTTCTCTTGCTGCTTAAGTCTGAAATAATCAAGACCGCATTCGCCAACGCCCACGCATTTGGGATCGTCAGCATACCGCTTCAGCACCTCCATATCGAAAGAATCTATCTCGTATGGATGTACCCCTACGGCAAAATACACATTATCCCATGCATGCGAAATTTTACATGCCTTATCTAGGTCTGCTACATCGGCACCGGGAATGATGATGCTGCGCACGCCTGCAATCGTGGCGCGCTCAATCACCGCGTCCAAATCAGCATCGAAACTAGCATCGTCTAAATGGCAATGTGTATCTATAATCATAAAACTCACTTGATAAAATTTTTCGAAGCGGATTTTACGTCGTTTTGCAAAATCACACTTAAATTTAAATTAAACGCGGTATTGTAACAAAAAATTTCAGATTTAAACTTAAGCTTAAAATTCCTTCAGCTTTGCCTTAGTTTTTTAGCGAATTCCAGGGCTTCTGCAGTAATCGTCTCGCCGCTTATCATACGAGCTAGCTCTGTTATTTTCTCATTTTCGCTTAATAACCTCACGCTAGATTTGCCGTTCGTTTTACTTACTAAAAAGTGTGACGCAGCCTTGGAACTAAGCTGCGGCTGGTGCGAGATCGCAAAAATTTGATAAAATTTTGAAATTTTTACCAGCACATTTGCGATACTCATCGCCTCTTTTCCGCTTAAATTTGAATCAATCTCGTCTAAGATTAAAATCCCCTCGCCATTATTTGTAAGCTCCAAGCTCGCAGCAATAAAAGCAAGGCGTAAGCGGTTCGTTTCGCCTGAACTTAAATTCTTAAATTCCGTCTTACACAAGCTAACGCAAATTTCGTCTATGCCGCACTCACTAAGCACCTTAAGCTTAAAACTAAGCTCCACGCCGTCCATATAGAGCTGCTTTAGATAGGAATTTATCAGATCCTCGAGCCGTTTTTTAGCGCCCTTGCGAGCCTCGCTAATTTTTTTGGCAAGGATAGCGGTGCTTTCGCTAAGACGTTTAAATTCCGCTTGTAGCTTGGTTTTTTCAAAGCTTAACTGCTCGTAATGCTCAAGCTCTTTCTTGCGCGCTTCAAGCGTAGCTAAAGCCTCTTCTACGCTTCCGTAGCGCCTATTTAGCGCGCTAAGAGCTTCGATGCGATCTAAAATTTTCTCTATGTCGATGTTTTCTAGCTCCTCTAAATTTAAGCTTTCCTGCTTTAGCCGTAGCTCGTTCATCGCATCCTCAAAAAACGCACTATCCAGTCCGCTGAGACTTAGCGCTTCGATGACGCTGCGTTCCAGCTCAAAAACGCCCTGTGCCCTAGCCCAAAGTTCCTCGATCTTATCTTTTTTACTAAGCTTTTTTTTGATCTGCAAAAGCTCCTCATATTCGCCGATCTTAGGCGATACGCGCTCGATTTTTTCAATCTCGAAGCGAGCGAATTCCTTTAACTCCTCAATCTTGCGCTCTTGATCTAAAATTTCATCCAGCTGCTTTTTTGTGCGGCTAAATTCCACAAAAGCGCTTTGAAGCTCCAATAAGCTTTGCGCGTATGCCGTATCTTTTTTCGCGGCGATAAAATCAAGTAATTTTAGCAAGCTGTCGCTACTCATTTCGCCGGCGTTTTTCGCGCCTAAAAATTTCACGTATTCGCCGGCGATCGTGCTTAGATTTTTTTTCGAGATCGATTGAGAATTTATAAAGTATCGCAAGCTACGCTCTTTTAGAACGCGAAAGGTATTTGGCGTATCGTTTATCAAGCCGAAATTTTCCATATCAAATTTATGCTCTACGTCCGCTTCTATGAGCTCTGCCTCGCATTCTTTAAGCCCGAACACCGCTAAAATAGCGCCTATTAATACCGATTTACCCGCGCCGCTGATGCCTGTAAATACGCTAAGTCCCGGGCCAAAACTAAGCTCGCTCTCGCAAAAACCTAGATTATTTTTAATATAAATTCTTTCTAGCATCCGCCGTGTCCCCATCTGAGTTTGGCTTTTAAAACGTCGAAATAATCGTAGCTTCTGCGTTTTATTAAATTTGCCTTGGCGTGTGAAATTTTAACGCTTACGCTGTGAAATTCCGCCATATCAAAAACGTCTTGTCCGTCGATGACGACGCTAACCTCGGAGCTTCCGGCGTTTTTAAAACTTGCGAGATACTCTTTTGGCAGGATCAAAGGTCGCTGCGTTAGGCTGTGCGAGCAGATCGGCGTGACACAAAACACGTCGCACAGCGGATAGACGATAGATCCGTTCGCGCTCATATTATACGCGGTCGAGCCTACGGCGGAGCTTACGATCACGCCATCGCCGTAATAGGTGTTGAAATATTTTCTATTTAAAAACGCGTCGATCTTCGCCATCGAAGAGATGTGGCTGCGGGTGATTACGACGTCGTTAAATGCGGTCTTGCGGACGATTTTACCGCTGCCGTTTTCCAGTATCACTTCGAGCAAAAACGGGCGCTCGATCTCGTATTCGCCGCGCAAAAATTCCTTTAAAAATTTTGCGAATTCGCCCGGCTGCACGTCCGTTAAAAACCCGAGAGTGCCCGCGTTGATACCCAAAATAAAAGCGTTTTTGTCGCTTAGCAGCCTCGCAAGCCCGATAAGCGTGCCGTCGCCGCCGAGGCTGATTAAAAAATTGGTCTTTTTTAAAATTTCTGCAAGCGTATGCGGCTTAAGGCCGAAAAATTCCGCTCCGTCCTCTTCAAGCAAAAGCTCAATACCTTGCGCTTTTAAAATTTCGCAAATTTGCTCCACGACGGGGCGAATCTCTTCTGATTTTTTGGCTATTAGCCCCGCGAATTTAAGGTTTTTATGAATTTTGTTTTCCATAGTTTTATTTTATAAAAAATTAGCTTTGTAAAAGCAAAATTTAACTATACTTGCATTTTACAAATAAATTTAAAGGAGTAAATTTGCGAAGTCATTATTGCGCCGATTTGAGTAAAAACGATATCGGCAAAAGTGTAACCGTGTGCGGCTGGGTAAATTCTTACCGCGACCACGGCGGCGTGATTTTTATAGATTTGCGCGACCGAAGCGGGCTTTTACAGCTAGTCTGTGATCCCAAAGATAGCCACTCGGCATACGAGGTAGCAAATACCGTGCGAAACGAATTCGTTCTAAAAGCCGTCGGCAAGATCCGCGCTCGCGGCGAAGGGCTGGAAAATCCAAATTTAAAAACGGGTGACATTGAAGTCGTAGTAGAAAGTTTAGAGATCGAAAATCCAAGCAAGCCGCTTCCTTTCGTAATCGGTGATAAAAGCGTCAACGAAGAAACGAAGCTTAAGTACCGCTTTTTGGATCTGCGCGCAGAGGGAAGCTTCGATAAATTTAAGATGCGCTCCAAGGCTGCGATCGCTGCGCGAAATGCTCTTGATAGGCTAGGCTTTGTCGAAGTCGAAACGCCGATCTTAACGCGCGCGACGCCCGAGGGCGCTAGGGATTATCTAGTGCCTAGCCGCGTATATCCGGGCAGCTTCTATGCGCTTCCGCAAAGCCCGCAGCTTTTCAAGCAGCTTTTGATGTGCTCAGGCTTTGATAAATACTTCCAGATCGCGCGCTGCTTTCGCGACGAGGACCTGCGCGCCGACCGCCAGCCGGAATTTACGCAGATCGATATCGAGATGAGCTTCAATACCCAGTACGACGTAATGCGTGTAGCCGAGGAGGTTCTAAAGGATATTTTCAAATCCTGCGGCCGCGAGATCGTCACTCCTTTTAGACATATGGAGTATAAGGACGCGATGGAGCTTTACGGCAGCGATAAACCCGATCTGCGATACGATATGCCTTTCATCGACGTAGCCGATATTTTTGAAAAATCGAGCAACGAAATTTTTTCAAATTTAGCCAAAGACCGCAAAGCCAACCGCGTAAAAGCCCTAAAAGTAGAGGGCGGCGATCTGAAATTTAGCAAGCGCCAGATGCAAGGCTTTGAGGAATACGTGAAAAAATTCGGCGCGCAGGGCTTGGCGTTTATCCAAGTAAAAGAGGACGGTCTAAAGGGGCCGCTGGTAAAATTCTTTGAAAAAAGCGAGCTGGACGAGCTCATCAAGCGCTGCGAGCTAAAGGTCGGCGACGTCGTATTTTTCGGCGCGGGCAAAAAGAAAATCGTGCTTGATTATATGGGTAGATTTAGAATTTTCCTTGCAAATGAGCTTGGCATAATCGATCCGAACAGGCTTGAGTTTTTGTGGGTCGTAAATTTCCCTATGTTTGAGCAAAACGACGACGGCAGCTACTCCGCGATGCACCATCCTTTTACGATGCCGAACAATCCAGACGAGCCCGATTTGGAGGATATTACCTCGATTGCCTACGACGTCGTGTTAAACGGCATCGAGCTTGGCGGCGGCAGCATCAGGATACACAAAGCGGACATTCAAGAAAAGGTCTTTAGGCTGCTTAAGATCGAGCCTGCGGAGCAGAGGGAGAAATTCGGCTTCCTGCTTGATGCGCTAAGCTTCGGCGCGCCTCCGCACGGAGGTATCGCGATCGGCTTTGATAGGCTGATGATGCTGGTTACCGGCTCAAGCAGTATCCGCGAGGTTATCGCGTTTCCTAAAACGCAGCGCGCGCAGTGTCCGCTCACCAAAGCCCCTAGCGTCGTTACAGACGAGCAGCTTCGCGAGCTAGGTCTTAGGCTTCACAAGAAGGAGCAAAAATGAAAAGCCTTTTTCTAATCATCGGCGCTCCGGGAAGCGGCAAAACGACCGATGCGAGTATGATCGCTCAGATGAATCAAAGCATCGAGCACTACTCCACAGGCGATCTGCTACGCGCCGAGGTGGCAAGCGGCAGCGCTTTGGGCAAACAGATAGACGGCTTCATTTCTAAGGGCAATCTCGTGCCGCTTGATATCGTCGTAAATGCTATCGTTAGCGCAATTAAGAGCTCGCCTAAAGACTTCATCATCATCGATGGCTATCCAAGAAGCGTCGAGCAGATGAATAAACTAGACGAGGTGCTGCGAGGCGACGATGATGTAAATCTTAGCGCAGTAATCGAGGTATGCGTTAGCGAAGAGGTCGCCAAGGAGCGCGTTTTAGGACGCGCTCGCGGAGCGGACGATAACAAAGAGGTCTTTAAAAACCGCATGGCGGTATTTTCAGAGCCGATCGAGGATATCCGTAAATTTTACGGCGACGCAGGCGTATTTTACAGCGTAAACGGCGAGCGCACGGTCGAGGAGATCGTAGCGGACATAAACGCTATAATCGCCGCGCAGATCGAAAAACTGGGCTAGCGCGCTTGGATGGCGGCTTAAATTTTAAGTGCCTTTGGCTTCTTTTTCATAGCGCAAGCGGTGCAGATCGCGCTTAAATTTAGTGCGCCTACGAAGCGAGCGCGCCTTTAAATTTATACTTGCCGTTGCGCGAGATAGCCAAAGTTCAAGCGTAAATTTAAGCAGCTCGCTGTGTAAATTTAAATGCAAGCGTCAAATACAAATGGATTTAAATTTAATAAAATTTCAGATCTGTTTGCGGACGCAGAGATTAAAATTTTAAGGATAGATATGGTTAGAAAATTTTTACTTAGTATGGCTTTGTGCGCAGCTGCATTCGCTGCGGGCGGGTTTGTGCCAAGCGGCTCCGCGGCGCAAACTCAGCCGTTAAGCGTCAAAGAAGCGCTTAAATTAAGAGATGATTCTTTTGTCGTAATAGACGGCAAGATAAAATCTCAGCTCAAACACGAGCATTATAGATTTGTGGATCAAAACGGCGATAGCATCGAGGTTGAGATAGATGATGATGTTTGGCGCGGCGTGAGCGTGGATGAAAATACGCTCGTGCGAATTAGCGGCGAGATCGATAAAGATTTTACCAAAACGACGATAGACGTAAAAAATATCAAAATTTTAAATTCTAAATAAAGGAAAACTATGGATCTTTCAAAGATAAAAGTGGGCTCAAACCCCGATAAAATCAACGCGGTAATCGAGATCCCTTACGGCTCGAACATCAAATACGAGATCGACAAAGCAAGCGGCGCGCTCTGCGTAGATCGCGTGCTCTACGGCGCGATGTTTTATCCCGCAAACTACGGCTTCGTGCCCAACACCTTAGCAGACGACGGCGATCCTGCGGATGTTTTGGTGCTGAACGAGTACCCGCTTGCCGCCGGTAGCGTGATCCCGTGCCGTCTAATCGGCGTTTTGATGATGGAGGACGAAAGCGGCATAGACGAGAAGCTGCTTGCCGTGCCGGTTAGCAAGATTGATCCCCGATATGAGGGCATTAAAGGGGTCGCCGATCTGCCTAAAGCGACGCTGGATAAGATCAAAAATTTCTTCGAAACCTACAAGCTTTTAGAGCCGAATAAATGGGTCAAAGTGAAGGATTTCGCAGGCGCCGCGGAAGCGGAGAAAATCCTAGACAAAGCGATTAAGGCTTATAAATAATCCCTTTTTGCGCGCTCGGCGCTAAAATTTAATCAAATTTTGACCGATCAGTTCGGTCAAAATTTATCTTTAAATTTCAATTCTATAAATTTTCAAATTTTAAAATATTTTTAAATTCCACGCAAATTTTACCTGAAGCCCGCGCTTGGTTTTTTTCGCTTGTTTTTCGGCAGTTAAGCTAAGCAGTCTTGGGTTATTAAATAAAGATTTTTTAAAACTACATTGCGTGAAATGGTGCGACGAGGATCGGAGCCCTACAAACTAATGGCAGAAAAATTCCGTGGGCCAAAAGGCTTTGCATGGTGCAGTTAAAATTTCAAAATTCGCTATCTTAATTTTGAAAGAGATCGCGAGCGTCATTGCAAAATTATAAAGCTGATGTCATCGCAGAAAAAAGCCTTTGGACTACCGCGCCACGTAAAATTTGAAATTTACACGCTACATAAAATTTGAAAATTTAAATGACACCAAATGATTTACTATCACTATCCTTTTTAAATTTAGTAATAAATCTATAAATTTTGATTCCAAAGGCTTTTGTTTTAATAAGACGTCAAACACTTGATTAAATTTTAAAACTGAAACTCCCATGTCAGTTTATAGTTCCTACCAGGCGAGTAAAAGCGATTGATGCCAAGTCCTGTTTCTTGATCTATCAGATTGCTCGTTCCGAAAGGTCTTATCGATCTCGCGCTTTCCCAAGTGATATATTTGCGGTCGGTTATATTATAAACGCCCGCTCTAAGCGTCAGATATTTGATCGGCTTGGCGTAGGTTACGAAATCGATCGTCGTATATCCGCCGCTTCTCCACTCCACCTCGCTATTTCTTACGAGTTTGCCGTTTACGATTTTGCCGCCTAGATACTGCTCGTACCAATACATATTGTAGGTATCTCTCGCCTTTTTCGCGGCTACCGCGGTTACGAACAGATCCGCGCCGTATTTATCGCCCGGGCTTTGATAGCCTACGCTATAAACCGCTGTTCGCGGCTGGATCGCATTCATCGGCGTATCGGTTTTGCCGTGACCTATATCCATTCTGCCTTTTTGAATGCTTAGCTTATATCCTATATGAAAGCCCTGCAGAGGCTGCCAAATTTGATCCAAAAATAGCTTCGATTCGATCTCTATTCCTCTAACCCTAGCTTTGGGACGATTTACGTTTTGATACACGGAGGTAGGCAGCCTGCTTCCGCCGTTTCCGTAAGGAAGCTGGAATTCCCCCTTATATTGTAAATCTATAAAATTTCTATAATCCGTTTGGAATAAATTCAATGTAACGAAGCTTGGCGAATTATGAAGCGTAAAGGCAATCTCTTTAGTCTTTGCCGTTTCTTTTTTCAAATCCAAATTCGGATATATCGAAAAATCGGGGTGCTGAAACGTAAAGTAAATTTCATCCGAGGTAGGAGCCCTAAATCCGTTTGCGTATTTAAGCTGAATTCTAAAAAAATCGAGCGGATCGATATTCGTAGATAAAGAATATGAGCTTGCCGAATATTTTCTTTTTTGCGAAGCCAAATACACGGCGTTGGCTTCGGCATTGGCGTCTCTATGAGCTTTTATCTCGTCGTTAGACGGAGTGCCCGGAAGCGGCGTGTATGGAACGAACATCCCGATAAACAGATCGGTCGGAATTTTAGGCGTAACGCCCGGGGTATATGAGGGATTATGTTTAATCCTATCGTATCTATAATTGAGATCGAAGCCTAAAATGTCGTTTATTTGAAAATCATCTCCCACATAAAGCGCTCCCGTTTTGGTCTCGACCGGAATAAGAAAGCTAAAAGGATCGTCTTCGTGACCGCAAAGCGATACATAGTCGTTTCCGTTGTATAATTTACATTTATCGGCATACCAAGTGCCTAGTATAGGAAAAGACGGATTGGTATTTGATATGCCGAAAAAGGTATTCGCCCACCATTGTTTATTAATGGGACCGTATCCTTGCCTATTTACCATTCGCTTATCGCTTTTGCTATAAAGACCGCCGTAGCTTAGGGTGTGCTCGGTGCTTTTTATATTAAAATCCTTGGTAAGATCGAGATTGAATTGCTTCGTGTCGGTGATTAGATCCCTATCTTTCCAGTTATTATCCACAAATCCGTGTTGAGTAGGCAGTAAAAGATAATCGCCGTTGCTGTCTTTCGGGTTTATTACCGCATAATTTCCTTTGCCGTTAGGCGTAGGGGTAGGGGTAAGATCGTAGTGCTGATAACTCCACGTATTCATATCGAATAGATCGATACCTTTGGAACAGTCGTAGTTATCGCAATTGACTAAGACATCCGAGACGCCGCCCCTCATAGTGTTTTCTTGCCCGTCGTAAATATCGGTATCCAGCTCCTCTCCGCGACTGTCCGTTACTATCGGCATAAATCCCCATTTTAGTCCTTGCTTCAGCTCGCCTCCGTATTTATCCACTAACTTTCCGTTTTCTAAATGAAGCCCCGCGGGATTTGAAATCCCCGCGCAGTCATCGCCTTCGCAATACTCATCCGTTCTCGCTTTTAGCTTAATGTGTTGCTTGTTATAGCTAAATTTTAAGCTATCCCATAAAGGCGTTTCATCGAAATTCTCGTAAGTGAACGAATAGTTTTTTCTTTCGCTTCTATCGTTGGTATGTCGTATGTCATTAGTCAAGGCTCCCCAAGGAGTTTGCGTATTATAAAGAGCAAATTGATTCGACCAGTCTATTCCCTCTGATTTTATATTAGACTTATCGTATCCTAGGCTAAATCTATCGGTATCGGTAGGCTGAAAGCCAAATTTTATCAATGTGCTTTTTTTGTAAATTCTATAGGGATCAGGCTTTTCTCTAACTTTTCTTATAACAGTAGGATCATATTTTTTATATCCCCAGTTTTTTAGTTCATGTCCTTCTCTATCGGTGTGAATAGCCAAAAGATCAAACCACTTAAACCTAACTGCAGCTGCGTGGCTTTGCCAGTTTTGTCTATCCGCACTTTGATACCCGCGCTTAAATCCGTAATACCAATCCTTCTCCGTTAGATAATCTCTCGCATCCTTTGTCTCAAACGCTACTGAGCCACCTAGCGCGCCCGAGCCTCTTTTTACCGAATCTGCACCTTTAGTGATATCTACCTGTCTTACGTTTTCAACCTCAACGCCGTTTCTAGTGTTATTAAAGTTTCCGTATCCTTCAAATAGATCTTTAAAACCTTGCGAGCTTAACGTTTCTGCTTGGCGAAGTCCATCTATGCTTATATCTACGCGGTTTTCATCTACTCCGCGGATCGAGTAGCCACTAGCACCGAATCTTCCACTTTCGACAACTGAAACGCCGGTTTCGTGACGAACCATATCTCTACTATCGCTAACTTGCTCTTTGGCGAGTTGCTTGGCGCTCTTTTTCGTTTCGCCGACTTTTTTGGTAAGCGGGTCGCTCTCTACGTTTCCCGTAACATTGATCTGCCCTAAATTTTGGGAGCCACCTTCGCTATCATCCTGTGCAGCTAAAGTGGCCGCGCATAAACAAAGCGCTCCCGCCGCTGCAATGGAAAACCTAAATAAGCTCATTTTGATCCTTTTATAATACTATTTCTCATAGGCGTTATTAAAAAGAACAGTATATTAGTGAAAAATTCTTTAAATTTAAATTAAAAAGAATTTATTTATCATTTATAGTTATAAAATTTAATTAAATTTAAAGAATCCCCAGGCTTACGCCTTTATCTCTTAAATTTACATTTTTTAAAATTACAAATTTTTACTTTAAATTTAAAAGTATTTTCATGAAATGCATGCGATGAGACAGTGAGTAAATTTTAAAATTCCAACTTGAGAAATTTCAAAATTTTATCATAAGTGAGCGGAATTTTATCTACGCGCAGTTTATAGCTGACATCATGGCAGATTAGTATTTCTAGGAAGCTGCGCCTAAGATAATTTATAAAATTTAGAATTTTAAAATTCTAAAAATTTGATAGCTCGCTGATTGCGTAGCCTTGTTTGCGCGCAAGCATGCAAGCTTTCATGGATTAAGGCGCGCTCGGTGCGATGTCGTGCTTATCATCGATGAGTTCCGCTTCGTTTAATTGCTTGTATTCGTCGCAGCCGATCTGCTCTGCTAAATCGCATGCTTTCCCGTAAAATTCTTTTGCTAAGGATTTATCTTGTTTAATATGCCATCCATTTTTGTATAAATCCCCGAGATAACTACACGAGTCCGCATCCCCGCTCTCGCAAGTATTTTTAAGCAAATTTAGCCCGCTTTGATATAGGCTTTCTGCTTTTTGGTAATTACCTGCTTTGTATAAGTCTCCCAGAATCAAGCACGCCGCCGCCCTGCCGCCATCACAAGCTTTCTGGTATAAATCCGCAGCCTTTTTGAAATCCTTCTCTACGCCCTTGCCGTCTATATATAGATCCGCTAGGCGCTGGCACTCATATAAGTCGCCTTCATCGCATTTCTTTTGATTTATTTGAGCCTTCTTTTGGTACAAAACAGCCGCTTTTTTATATAGAATCTCCGCCTTTTGCAAGTCCTGTCTGACCTTGTCGCCGTTTTTATATAAATATGCAAGGTTATTGCACATATCTGCATCACCGTTATCGCAAATCATTTGACACAAAACCATAGCCTTGTGCTTGTCTCTTGGGACGCCGATACCGGATTCGTATGAAATTGCAAGTAAATTGCACGAAAACATATTGCCGCCGTCACAAGCCTTTTGATGCAGGCTCGCCGCCTTTTGATAATCTTGTCTAACGCCATAGCCTTTGAAGTATAGTCCTGCAAGCTCATAGCAGCCGGTCATATCTCCGCTCTCGCAGGCTTTTTGATAAAAATCCGCCGCTTTTTGATAGTTTTGAGTGACGTTCCTACCGAATTTATATAAGTTCCCGAGCCTATAGCAGCTTCGCGTATCTCCGCCGTCGCAGTTGCGCTGCCACATTTTTATCGCTTTAGAATAATCGCCGTCTTCATAGAGCTTGTCTGCGTCTTCAAAAACTCCACCCATGCAAAACATAGCTATAACGGCTAGATAAAGATATCTTTTCATTTAATCCCTTTGAAATTTCTGTAAATCTACTTGCGCGTTCACGGCGCAAAATTCCACATCTAATATTTTATGATCTCGGTTTGCGCGCGGGCTTAGCGAATAGCTAGCCCAAACGACGCAAAATTTCTAGGCGCCTAGCTCTCTTTCAAAAGCTTAGTTAGTGCCGTGCCGCTTTCATCGTGTTTACGGATGTTTTTATAAATTTTATTGAAATAAATTTCTAAAAATTCCTGATCGTCGATCTTATCTTCGCCCTTTTTCGGCGCGATCTTTCGGTACTCGCCGCTGCTTTGCAGCTCGAATGCAAGCTCGTTGTCGCTTAGCTGAAGTTTTAAAATTTCTTTGAGCTTGTTTTGCAAATTTTCGTTGTAAATCGGGCTCATCAGCTCCAGCCTGCGCTCCAAATTTCGCGGCATCCAATCCGCGCTCGCGATGTATAGGCTGGGCTGGGCGTGCGCGAAGTAAAAAATTCTAGCGTGCTCCAGGTATTTGCCGACGATCGAGATCACGCGGATATTTTCGCTGACGCCCTTAAGCGCCGGGCGCAAGCAGCAGATGCCGCGCACGATGAGATCGATCTTCACGCCCGCAGCGCTTGCTTTATACAGCGCCTTGATCATATCGCCGTCGACAAGGGCGTTCATCTTAGCGATGATCCTGCCGGCGGAGCCCTTTTTTTCCTCGTTTTTTATCATCGCCAGGAGCCGCTCTTTGATCTGCATCGGCGACATAGAGAGGTTGTCAAGCTTGCGGTTTTTGTTGTAGCCCGAGAGGATGTGGAAGAAATTCGTCGTGTCCTTATCAAAGCGGTCGCCGCAGGTAAAAAAGCTCACGTCGGTGTAAATTTTAGCGCTCGAGCCGTTATAGTTGCCCGTGCCTAAGTGGATATAAAATTTTAACTTACCGTCCTCTTTTTTGATGATCTGAGTTACCTTGGCGTGGACTTTAAAGCCCGTGATGCCGTAGATGACGTGCGCGCCGGCGTCTTCGAGCGCCTTCGCCCAGTGTAGGTTATTTTCCTCATCAAACCTCGCCTTAAGCTCGACCATCACCGTCACCTGCTTGCCGTCGCTTGCGGCTTCGATCAGGCTCTGGACGATCGGGGAGTTTTTCTCCACGCGATACAGCGTCATACGGATCGAGATGACCTTTGGATCCTTGGCGGCTTCTTTGATGAGTTTTTGCACCGGATCGAAGCTTTCGTAAGGATGGATCAGCAGGATATCCTCCTTCTCCATCGCGCTCATAACAGAGGTGTTTTCGTTAAAGGGGGGCAGCGTCTTTGGCAGATACTGAGGATGGGCTAGAAAGGAAAAATCCTTATTAGAAGCGATCTCCCAAAGCCCGTCCAGCGTAAGCGGCACGGCGCATTCATATATATCTTTGTAAAAAATTTTAAGATGAGAATTTAGAAATTCTAATAGTTCGGCGTCGGCGTCTTTCTCGATCTGAAGCCGTACGAAAGCCCCTTTGCGGCGCAGCTTAAGCCCCGCTTCTAAGATCATCATAAAATCGTCCGCTTCCTCCTCTTCGATTACGATGTCGGCGTTTCGCGTAACGCGGAAAGCTGCGGAGCTAAGAAGCTTATAGCCCGGGAAAATTTCCTCCGCGTGGCGCTTTACGATAGTGCCGATCGGCACGTAGGTGTTTTGCGCGACCTGTACGAAGCGCGGGATCACGCGTGGGATCCTAATCATTCCAAAATGTACCGACTCGGGCGCGCCCTCATCGCAGAGCTTGACCGCAAGGGAGAAGCTGAGATTATTTAAATGTGGGAACGGATGGGTCGCATCCACTGCGATCGGGACGATTACTGGCATTATCTGCGAGAAAAAAAACTCATCCGCCGCCGGCTTTAGCTCGGGCTGCAGTTCGTCGTAGCTTTTGATAAAAAGCCCGTTTTTGCAAAGCTCCTTTTGGATGCCGAAATACTGCTGCTCAAGCTCGGTTTGTTCGTTTCTTAGATAGGAGCGAATCGCGCGTAGCTGCTCAAGAGGCGTCATCTCGTCATCTCCGCTGGTTATAACGCCGGCGGTAAAAAGCTGCTTCAAGCCCGCCACGCGGATCATATAAAATTCGTCTAAATTAGTGCTGTAAATCGCTAGAAATTTTAATTTTTCAATTAGCGGGATATCCTTTTTGCATTGTTCCAGCACGCGTGTATTGAAGCGTAGCCAGCTTAGCTCGCGGTTTATAAAATTATTTTGCGTTTGCATAAAAACTCCTTTTTTGAATATTAATTCTAAGATTATAGCCCAATTAAGATTAAATTTTAAAGTCCGAATTTCATGAGCTTGCAAGTGGGGCAATTTAGTATTTAAAATTCTGCCCTAATTCCCTGTTTTTTCTAAATCCTTGCACATTTGCGCATTGCCGTCTTTGCAGCCCAGCTTTAAATACCGCCTCAAATATAAAATTTGCTCTTCCTCCTCCTCGCTCATATCAAGCACCCATTTGCACGCCTCCTTTATATTACCCCTGTCGCAAGCCTTCTTGCAAAAATTTTTGCCTTTATTTTTATCTACTTTAGCCCACAACAGCA
Organism: Campylobacter gracilis; assembly: GCF_018374135.1. Lineage (GTDB taxonomy): Bacteria > Campylobacterota > Campylobacteria > Campylobacterales > Campylobacteraceae > Campylobacter_B > Campylobacter_B gracilis_A. The sequence goes on from NZ_JAHAFS010000012.1 coordinate 50,676, forward strand.
GTCCGTAAGCGTAGCACGAAGGGTAATGCTCTCCGCTACAGCCGATTTCATAAAATTTCGTAACCTCGTTTATATCTTTGTCCTCTCTGTTTAACGATGTGGCAAAGTGCCCGCATCCTGCGGGATTTCCCGCATCGCAGGATTTTTTAAAATACTCTTTTGCCGCAAGCTCATCCTTTTTTACGCCCTCGCCGTAAAAATATAAAAGCCCGTAATCGTCGCAAAATTTCGCATCTAGCTCGCAAGCTCTTTCGTAATATGTCTTGATTTTCGCGTGTTTTTCGTCCAAAGAAGTAAGCGAATACGCTTGCCCCATAAAAATGCAGCCTTTGGCATATCCCAAACTGCATGATTTTTCAAAAAATTCCAATGCCAAATCGCCATTTTTTCGTGCGCAAGATTTATTATTTAGAATTAAAGCCGCCAAATAACATGCTTCGCCGTCGCCGCTACTGCATTTCTTTAAATTTAAATCGTAAGTATCGCACGCAGGCGCCCCTAGAGAATAAATTTCGCTTACGCTCGCGGCTTTCAAAAACAGAGCCGATACGAGTATAAACATAGTGCTTTCATTTCAGCCGCTCTAAACGATATAAATTTAAATTTTAAATCAGAAAACGACGTAAATTTTATCTCTTTGCTAGCGGCTGCGCTTTGGTTGAGTTCTGCCGCGGCTTGCGTTATTAAAGGAGCCAAAATTGCGGGATAAAATTCTTTCATTATCGCTCTTTACCCCTCTTTGGATTCGCCATCTTTTACTCCTTGGTTGAATTTGCGTCGTATTTATCACTTATTTCCCAAAAGGCTTTTTTCGCACACTTTACGGGATCGTGTTCCTCCTCATCTCGTAAACAGTTTTCTAAAGCCATCTTTAGCGCGCAAGATTTTAGTTTAAATATTCTTTCTTTTTCTAGATGCTCTGAATATTTTTCGCAAGCTATAGCGTAGTTATGTGCCGCTCTTTTGACATTGCCTCTTATCGCAATATCATGAATTCCTAGGTTAAAACAAGAGGCTGCAATACCCGCCTTGCAAGATTTTTCTAAAGGCACAAAAGCTGCTTCACGCATACCCAGTTCAAAGCCCATAATATAACCCACATCGGCGCACCCGATCATATCTCCGCTATCGCATTTTTCGGATAAAATTTTTATTAGCTTAGTGCATGAGCTATATTTGCCGTTTCCTTTATCGCATTCATTATAAAGATTTTCCTCTTCAGCCGTAGGCTTGCCAGCCATTGCGACAGAAACTAAAAATATCATAGAATAAAATATAAAGCATAGCCTTGTCATTTCAACTCCCCATATAGTTTATTATAAATTTCTTTCATTTTTCCTCTTGGATTGCACTCTTTATCTTCCATACAAATTTTAAGTTCATCGTAAAATTCGCAATACTCATGTGCAGATTCCGAATCCATACTACATATTTTTTTAAAGCTCTTTAAAACCCTATCCGTATTTCCGGTGAAATACAGATCTTCCCAATTAAGGCATAAACAACTCGTCATTAAATTTGCATCGCAACTTTTAACAAGATAATTTATAGCTTCTTCGTCTCTATTTAATGTCAATAAAAGAAGCGCATTTAATTCGCAACTTAAATAACGCCTATCGTCGTCGCACTCTTTAGATAAAATTTCAACGAGTTTATTGCATGAGCTATATTTACCTTCGCCGTAATCACAGGATTTCAAAAGCGTCCTTTGCTCTTCATTTTTAAAATTCTCTAATTCTATTAAGCTTACCAAAGGCGGTTGTGCCGCAGCAGGAATCGCCGCAAATGCCGTTATAAACGCAAATAACGAAATTTTAAGATAGAATTTTTTCATTAGCACTCCTTATTTTAAGCGGCGATTATATTTAAAAATTTTTAGCTGCTTCTTAAAATTTAAGAGGCACAGCGGTGCTATAAGTGCGCCGTAATCCCGTCCGCCGCCCACACTTAGATTAAATTTTAAAATTTCGCCGCCCGCCACGCACGAAAACTCCATAATCCGCCGTAAAATTTCACTCGCAAGGAGTCTAAGTTGCGCGGGCATAATCCGCCGCCCTACTTCCCGTCTAAATTTAAAATTTCGCTCGAAATTTCATCTACCGTCGCGTTGAAATCCTCCGCCAGCGCGCGCTTTAGCTCCTCTTTCGCCGCCATCATATCGCGCACGATCGCAGCTTCAAACTCCTCTCGATTCAGCGCCTCGTCGCCCTTGGCAAACGCAAAATCCAGCCCAAACCACGTAGCCACGGCAAACGCAGGCACGCACACCACCGCGCCCGGGCCGCACACGAGCCCCGCACCACCGCTAGTCGCGCTGGCGCCCGCCTTGGTAAGGGCTTTCGCGCCCGTCTTGGCTGCAGTTTTAGCGAGGCTCTTGCTTATCAGCTTTGCGCCCAGCACGCCGCCCAGCGCCCCCAGCCCCGTCCCGCTCGCGCGATACGCCTTGCTTTTTAGGCTGAAGCTCTGCGTGACGTTAAGATCGATTTTCGCGCCGTATTTTTTGAGCGTAAAATTTAGCGAGCTCTCATAATTTTTGACGTTCGCCGCAGCGATTTTAGCAATGTTTTCGCCAAAATCTTTCGGAAAACTTTCGCTCACGAAGCTCGCAAATTTCTCATTCAGATACGCCCCCGCGTCATCGTCCCACACGCCGTGCCACAGCACCAGATAATCGCTCAGAAACGAGTAATTGAAATCCGCCATTTTCTGCGCGCTAAGCCTCGCGCTCTCGTCGTAAACGGCGTCGATGTAGCTATTCAGCGCGGACGCGGCGTTCGCTTCCGCGGCAAAGCGCGTGGCGTTTAGCTCGCCTCTTAGAACGTCCGCCTCTCGCGCGCTTAAGATCAGCCGCTCGCCACTTTGCAGCACGATCTGCACGCCCGTCTCGACCGCGCTTTTAGGGCGCTCCGCCTCACCCCTTGCCGTGTACGTCTGCGCGGCGCAGATCAAACACAGCGTGACGTAGGCAAGCGCAAAGATAGTGCCGCTGAAGCGCCCTATTTTGGGCGCGGACGTAGCTCGCGGCATAAAAAGCACGAAGGCACAAAGATGCAAGATCGCGCAGTAAAAGACGAAATCTCCCGCGCAGATCAGAAGCAAAAGGACGATTTTTAGCGAGCTAGGGCTTTGCGACAGCGCCAGCTCAAACAGCGCGTTTTTGTAAAATTTCAAAGCGTAAATTTCATTTAGCAGAGCGGATTTGAAGTGCGCTTGCGGCGCGGTAGATTTTAAAATTTCAAAAATTTCGGCTACCGATGTAGGGCTAGTCGCGGATTTTTCAGCGGAACTGTCGGCAGCCATACTCGGTGCAGCGGGGCTAGTCGTAGAATTTTTAGCGTTGATTTGCGATGTGGCAGCGGTATTTGCCTTTGAATTTTCAGCCGAGGCGTACACCGCCTTGACGGAGCCCGCTTTAAAATTTGCGGCCGAAGCGGTAGGTTTTTTGACGGTGACCGGCACGTACTTGACGGCATTATCCGTCTCGGAATTTCCGATAACTATGGCGACGTTATTTGTCGCGAAATTTTTAGCGGATTTAGAGGCATTATCTGTTGCAAAATTTCCGACAGGTGCGGAAGCGTTATTTGTTGCGAAATTTCTAGAAGATACGGTAGCGCTGGCGGACGAAATAAAATTTATCGCGGAATTTAAAGAGTGTGTGGCTGGATCTGCAGCGTCTGCAAGCCGCAAATAGGCCAAATTTATGGCAAAATTTACCGCTACGGCAAGCATGGCGAGCAGCAAAATACTAAGTTTGAGCGATAAAATTCTAGGATTTTTAATCTCTTTTAGGCTGAGCTTAAGCACCGCTAGACGCATCAGAGCAAGCCCCGCTGGCAGCGCTGCTAGCGTCACAAACAGCTCTGCGCCGCGCAGATCCGCTAGACCTAGCGCCAAAGTAGCGCTTAAAAGGATCGCGCCCGCGAAGGCTAAAACTCCGCTTATTAGCCTGCCTCTAAAAATTTTAATCAAAGTCCCGCCGCTACGAAATAGCGCCGCATTAGCGCGCTGCCTCGCCTCGTAAAAAAAGCTAAATAGCACCCGAAATAGTGCGTAAGCCCAGAACACCGCCAACGCGCAAAAGCCCGCATCGTCGAAACCCTGCGCGTAAAGCGCGAAGCAAAAAACGCTAACGATCAGCGCTAGCCTAAGCGCTATTTCACAGATCCAACGGCGCGTCGTCGTCATCGAGCCTGTTTGCCTCATTGATCTTTGGAATGCCCATCTCTTCGATATTTAAAGGCGGTGCGGGTTTAAATTTCGCCTCATCCTGCCGCCGCTCTTGCGCTTCAAAAGACGACCTGCCGCCATCGGCACTATCATCACTCTCAAAATACGAGGCATCCTCTCGCTGCGTACTCTCCGCTCCTCGCGACGCTCCCGCTACCTTCTCTGCGCCTTGCGATTTGCCCTCTGCACGTTGCCGCGCGTCTTTTGCGCCTTCCGCACTCTTTACGTTTTGCTCGGCCGAATTTCCGCGCATATGCTTTGTTTCGGGCGCGACACCGCCCATCCTCGTATCATCTAAATTTTGCCCCTCAAATTCTTGCTTCTGCGGTGCGCCCTGTGCTGCGCGCCGTGTTTCTGCCAAGCCCTGTTCTGCACTAAGCTTAGACTCGCCGTCTATCTCCTCGCCGTCTTGCGCACCGCTTTGGCCGAAGCTAGGCATCTCATCAAAATCGATATTTACTCCGGGATTTCGAGCGCTAGCGGAGCTTTCATTTAAGCTTACGCCGCTATTTTGCGCTTCGTTAAAATTTTGAGCTTCATTAAAATTCTGCGTTAAATCTTGCTGTAAATTTTGTGCTACACCCTGCTGCGCCGTATCGAAGCGCGCCGCAGCGGCGTCCTCGAAGCCCTGATCTTGTAGCTGAGAGACGTAGTCGAGATTGTCATTTTCGTTAAAGATCGCGCTCTCGCTGGGCTCGCCGCCGAAGCTCGTATCGACAAAACGGGTAAATCTGCCCTGAAAGCCCACCTCGATCGTCCTGCCCGCCTCGCCCGAGCGGTTTTTGCCGACGATGATTTCGGCTTTTTCCTGATAGTCGTTTCGCCTAAACACGGGCTCGCCCGCGTCCTTGCCCTCGGCCTCCAGGCGCGAAATGCGCTCGCGCTCCATCTGCTCCTTATAAACCTCGTCGCGATAGACGAAAAGTATGATGTCGGCGTCCTGCTCGATCGCGCCGCTTTCGCGCAGATCACTTAGCATCGGGCGTTTGTTCGAGCGCGCCTCAAGCGAGCGGTTTAGCTGCGACAGCGCGATAATCGGGATGTTTAGCTCGCGCGCCAAGAGCTTGAGCCCGCGTGAAATTTCGGCGATTTGTAGGTGGCGCTCGGAGTAGTTGCTCGTACTCGTCATAAGTCCGATGTAATCGATCACGCAAAGCTCGATGTTGGCATCCGCGGATTTGAGTTTGCGCAGCTGGGTGCGGACTTGGTGTATGTTCACGTAGCCGCTGTCATAGACGAAAAGCGGCATATTCAGCACCGCATCGCAGGCGTCGTTGAACCGCGTCCAGTCGTCGTCGCTGAGCTTGGCGCTCATTATGTCGCTTAGCGGGATTGAGCTAAGCGCGCTTAGTATGCGATACATCAGCTGCACAGAGGGCATCTCGAGCGAAAAAAATACGACGCCTTTGCCGCTTTGCAACGTTTTCATCATCAAATTTAGCGCAAATGCGGTCTTTCCCATGCCGGGGCGGGCGGCGATGATTATGAGCTCGCCCGGCTTCAGCCCCTTCGTGCAGTCGTTTAGGAAGCGAAAGCCCGTATCCAGTCCCACGAGCTCCGAGCCTGCGAGCGCCTTTTGGCGTTTCAGCTCCTCCACCACATCGGCAATAATCTCGTGTGATTTTTTGATGCCGCCGTGGCGCTCCTCATCGATGAGCTCGTAAATTTTAGAGCTGATTTTATCGGCGGTGTCCTTGCTGCGCACGGCTTCATTTACCATCGAAGGGATCTCGTGCGCGACCTTGATTAGCGAGCGTTTGATCGATTTTTCGCGCAGTTCGAGCGCGTATTTTGGGGCATCGACCACGCCGCTGGTGGCTACGACCTCGGTAAATGCGCCATCGTCGTAGCGCTCGGCCAGCCATTTTTTAACGAAGCTCGGCGCGATCGGCTCGTTGTGCGAAGAACACTTGACGATCGCCTCGTAGATGTCGGCGTGCGGCTTGTAGAAAAAATCGCCGACCGAGATTATCTCGCTCAGCTCGCCGTATGCGTCCTCGTTTTGCAAAAGCGAGCTTAAAATCGCGCGCTCCATATCCAGATCGTATAAATTTGCAGGCACATTCTGCTTCGTTGCCATCGTCTCTCCCGTCGTTTCGCGCGCTTTTGCGCGTCTAAATTTTAAGCTCTATAAAATCGTAAATTTAATCCGCAGCCCGGTCCGCTCTTTTGAAAACCGATACGGCTTTGAACGTTCGTCGTGGCCTTGGAACTATCGCGGCTTTGAAAGTTTTGTGCTTCCGAAAGCTCGCGAAGCTCGGAGCCTTGCAACCCAAAACCTCGCTAGATCAAACAGCTTGCGATCTTGAAAGATCGAACGATTTTGAAACCGCTGCATTCTTAAAACTTAACGTTTTCAAAAGTCGCGCAATTTTAAGCCGCTATGCCTTATGCCACATATACCGCAACGACTTTTAGGCTACACCCAAAGACTGCGGTGGCGGATTTAAAATTTTGAAATTTCATAGAGCTTGAAATTTCGCTAGGGCTTAGAATTTGTTAAAATTTTAAGCCCGCCCATTAAAAATTTAGCGCCTCGAGCTCTGGCGCCAAATTTTATGCTCACTCCGTAGCGAGCGAATGTTGCTACATTTAAACCGAACGTCGCGACTTGAAATTTTTCAAGCGCCTTAAATACGAGCCGAAGCCGCGGCATTTAAATTTAACATTCGCCCGCTGTTTCGCAAAACAGCACGTCCGGCGCTTACGCGGCTCATCTAAGCTCAGGAGCCCGCACGGCTGTCGTGAGCGTGAGCGCATTAAATTAACGCGGCTGGTATTGAACGCCGAATTTTAACTCTACGCAGCCGAGCCCTACGGTTTAAAATTTTGCGCCTTAAAATTTTACACTGCAAATTCTGCGCTATAAAATTTCACTTCAAATCGCGAGTTTAAAATTTTAAAACGAAATTTCAAGGCAAAATTTCGGAGCCGAAATTTTAGCCCAAATTTCAAAGCTAAAATTTTAAACTCAAAAATTTCACACGAAATTTCAAGCTAAAATTCTAAGCCCGAAATTTTAAGCTGCACTCTCCAAAGGCTCAAATTAAAAGCGCTGCCTTAAGATGAAATTTTAAAATTTCACGCCAAGACGCGCTGTACCGATGAGCCTAAACGAACCGCGATGAGCCCGAGAGCGCCTTAAAACGCCGAGCAAACTACAACTAGCCAAGCGCGCCGAAATTCAGGGCTGAGCCGCCCAAGCCGCGCGTCATAGCGACATTTAAGCCGCTAGGCGCTCCGCAGCTATCACGCGCCTTCGCGAACCCGCACCTCGTCCTCGACCTCTTGCAAAAACCGCTCCACGAGCTTGCTCTCCTCGAGTTTGGCGACCACTTCGCCGTGGCGCATCACGATACCGCGCCCATTGCCGAACGCGATCGCCACGTCCGCGCCCTTCGCCTCGCCGATCGCATTTACCACGCAGCCCATGACGCTGATGTTTAGCGGCGTTTTGATATGCGCGGTTTTTTCTTCGACGATTTTGATCGCGCTTAGCAGATCGCTTTGCAAACGCCCGCAGGTAGGGCACGAGATGATATTGACGCCGCTTTTTTGCACGCCCGCATCCTGCAGGATCGCGCGCGCGACGCGGATCTCCTCCTCAAGCTCGCCCGTGATGCTCACGCGCATCGTATCGCCGATCCCCTCCATCAGAAGTGCTCCCAGCGCGATCGCGCTCTTGATGCTCGCGTGAAATTTCGTCCCGGCCTCGGTCACGCCCAGATGAAAAGGATACTCGCACAGGGGGCGCAGCGCGCGATACGCAGCCACCGTACTCGGCGCGTCCGAAGTCTTAAGCGAGATCGCGATGTCGCTAAAGTCCTCATCCTGCAGCAGCGCGGCGTTATACAGCGCGCTTTGCACCATTGCTTCAGTGCTGCGGCCGTATTTTTGCTCAAACTGCTCCTCGAGTGAGCCCAAATTTACGCCGATGCGGATGGGTAAGCTGCGAGCTTTGCACGCGCGCACGACCTCTTTAATGCGGTCCTTGCCGCCGATATTGCCCGGATTGATGCGGATAGCATCGACAAACTCCGCAACCTGCAGCGCCAAGCGAAAATTAAAATGGATGTCCGCTACGATGGGAAGCGGCGAGCTTTTTTTGATACGTGCGAGCGCGTCCGCGTCCTGCTTATCGAGCACGGCGCAGCGCACGATGTCGCAGCCCGCGAAATACAGGCGGTTAATCTGCTCTAGCGTGCCCTCCACGTCCTTCGTTTTAGAAAAGCTCATCGACTGCACGGAGATGGGCGCGCCGCCGCCGATTTTGACGGAGCCGACGGAGATTTGGCGGGTCGGATAGCGATTTTTCAAATTTAAGCCTTTAGAATTTTTTGCGCTATTTTATTCAAAACGGGGTTAAAATTTAATAATTCGCACTCGCTAGCCGCCGTAGAATTTCGCCTGCAGGATTATAATAAAAGCCACGATGAGGGAAAATAAAAAGCATAGCAAAGCCGTGATTTACGCGGAATTTATTATAGTCCGCGCAAACAATGGAACTTAACGATTAACAAAGCGCCATCTGACCACTGCTAAAATTTTGCCTGCAAAATTTTACCCGCTAAATTTTGCTTTCGCGCTTGCAAAAAATTTCATTTCGCCGCGAAATTTGAGCGAATAGAGTTCTATAAAATTCCGCCATCTAATAAAATTATAAAAATTCCGGCGACAAATGAAACTCTACAAAATTTGATGGCAAGCGAAATTTAACAAACTACGCGGCCAAGCAAAATTCCGCGAATTTAGTAGGCGAGGCGGGCGAAGTCCTGCGACGTAAAATTACAAAATTAAGCTTTTGAAATTTCGGCGAAATTTTATCCGCAGTATCGTCGCAGCGCTCGTTCGCGCAAAACGAGTGTAGTCTGGTTTATCCTAGCAGCGCGGCATGCAGCCGTGAAATTTCAAAGCGCATGGATGAAATATGAAAATTTTATTTTTAATTGCAGCAGTAGGGAGTATTGTTTCGCACGGCGACAAAGCCGAAAAAACATCAGCGTTCGTGTTTTTGCAATGCAAGCGCCGTTCTTACAGAGGAAGCAAAATTAACCCGCCTACGCATATAAATTGCGCCGGCGTGCCGCCTAGGCTAGCGCACCAGCTCCATATTCACCTTGACCCTGCTCATCTTGTCCTGCAACATATCCATCACCGACTCATTGCGCGACGAAGCGTCATCCGTCGGGGCTTCGTGCTGCTGCCACTTACTTTTCGGCGCGGCGGGACCCCACTGCGACGAAAATATTAGCCCTCGCTTTTTCTCGGTCTCAGGCGCAGGCTCGTACGGCTGTGGAGCGGGCTTCGCCCAACGCTCATCATAACGCATCGCAGCACCTTGCCCTAGCGCATTACTTCTCTCCGGCGACTGTATTTTACTAAGCGCGCTACCGCCAGGGCGCCCTATCGCACGGCTAGAGCGAGCAGATGTGGGAAGATAGGGCGCGCGAGCATTTTGACGAGCCGTATATTTCGTGGCGCTCGAATGAGATGCGGCTGCTGTATGCTCCATAGTGCCAGAACGAGCTGCACTATAGCCGTGGCGAGCTTGCGGCTGTACAATTTGAGTCGTCGTTAATTTGCGAGTTCGTGCGTCTACGATTTTGTCAGTCTGCTCATCCGCGCCTCCATGGGTTTGCGCGCTTACGCTTCTCCGCATATCTGCACCTCTGTAAGTTTGCTCCGTATCGCGGGCGTTTGGCACCTCATCCTCATAGATGCGGGTCTTTGGCAAACGCATCAGCGTCGCGACTAGGCTCTTGCTAGCTCCATTCTGACTGCTTGATCGATTGGCTGAGCGCCTAGGTGCTTTATTTCTCGCAGAATGCGATGCGGAATTTTGCCCGGGATTTTTAGTGAAATTTTTCGCGCTTTTTTGCGTGGAATTTTTAGCGGAATCCCCAGATGCACGCGTATTTTTTGTGAGCTTGGAATTTGAAAGGCTTTTAGCATTTGCAGGTTTTTTAGCATGTGGCTCGGCAGAGGATCTTGCCGCTATATTTTTACTCGAATGATCTTTGGCTCGCAGATTTTGAGATGAAATTTTATATTTATGGTTTTGCTGCGCGGCGGGCGATTTGTGGCTTTGCTGCGCAGCAAAAACGCTAGAGAAGCTCGCCAAAATGAACGTGATTAAAAAGATACGAGCTAAATTTTTCATCGTTTTCCTTTCCATGGATTTTAGGCGAAATTTAGCAAAGCTTAGATTAAGCCGCGTTAAATTTAATGAGTGAGGCTATGAAATCTCAGCTCTAATTCCAAGCCGTATCGCCAGATAAAAACCTGGATAAAGGCTAAGCTTTAAAAATTCCGCAGCTAGGATTCTGTTTGGCAATAAAATTTTATCACAAAAAAAATATTACACCACGACAAAATTTTATCTTGTAAGTGTTTAGGCGGGAGGGCTGATAAAATTTTAAAGCTTTAGAATTCTGCGCTTAAATTTTGAGTGGCAAGTCAGAATTTAAGGTAAAAAGCAAGTTCAGATAAAGCCTTTAAGTTAAAGGATAATGCAGCAAAATCCTAAATTTGCGATGAGATACGAAATTTATCAGATCAAGCAATGACTAAAAATCACACCGCTTAATCGCTAATTCATAATAAATCGCCGCGTCTTAGACATATCCAAAACGCGGCACATATCATTTTAGCGGCGTATAGCTAAAACATCGCCGCGCATAAAGCATTTCGCGGCGCCGCAAAATCTTGCAGCGCCGTTGCAATAGCATAAGAGCGCCGAATGACGCTCCTATGGGACTACATCATTCCGCCCATGCCACCCATTCCGCCCATATCAGGCATTGGAGGCATTGCAGGTTTCTCCTCTTTGATCTCGCTTACAGTCGCTTCGGTCGTTAGAAGCAAGCTTGCGACGGAGACCGCGTTTTGAAGCGCGATACGCTCAACCTTGACTGGATCGATGATACCTGCCTCAAACATATTGACGTACTCGCCGTTTGCGGCGTTGAAGCCGAATTTTTTGTCTGAGCCCTGCTCGACCTTATTTGCTACGACACCCGCGTCAAATCCCGCATTCTCGGCAATCTGGCGAAGCGGAGCGAAAAGCGCGCGTTTAACGATGTCTGCGCCGATAAGCTCGTCGCCGCTTAGAGCTAGCTTTACGCTAAGTCCGGCTCTGATTAGCGCAGCGCCGCCGCCGATTACGATACCCTCGTCTACGGCTGCTTTGGTTGCGTTTAGAGCGTCGTCCACGCGGTCTTTTTTCTCTTTCATCTCGGTTTCGGTCGCAGCGCCCACCTTGATGACCGCGACGCCGCCGCTAAGCTTGGCCATGCGCTCTTGAAGCTTCTCTTTGTCGTAATCGCTCGTAGTCTCGGCTATTTGAGCTTTGATCTGCGAAACGCGCGCATCGATATCTTTTTTCTTGCCCGCGCCGCCTACGATAGTGGTGTTGTCTTTGTCGATCACTATGCGCTCGGCTTGTCCGAGATCAGCCATAGAAGCGCTTTCTAGCGTTCTGCCAAGCTCTTCGCTGATGACGGTACCGCCCGTTAAAATCGCGATATCTTCAAGCATCGCCTTTCTGCGATCGCCAAATCCTGGGGCTTTGACCGCGGAGATGTTTAGTACGCCGCGAAGTTTATTTACGACCAATGTCGCAAGCGCCTCGCCCTCGATATCCTCGGCGATGATTAGAAGCGGTTTGCCGCTTTTTTGAACCTGCTCCAAAACCGGTAGCAGGTCTTTTAAATTTGTAATTTTCTTATCGAATAGCAAAACCAGCGGCGAGCCGAGCTCGACTAGCATTTTCTCGGCATTTGTAATAAAATACGGGCTTAGATAGCCGCGGTCAAACTGCATTCCTTCGACTACGTTTAACTCATCATTGATCGATTTTGCCTCTTCGACAGTGATAACACCGTCTTTACCGACTCTTTCCATAGCGTCTGCGATCAGATCACCCACCGCGCTGTCGTTATTGGCAGAGATCGTAGCGACCTGAGCGATCTCTTTTTTGCCGCTTACTTTTTTAGAGGACTTTTTTAGCTCCTCGATGATCGCAGCGCTAAATTTATCCATACCGCGTTTAACCTCGATCGGATTTGCGCCCGCAGTTACGTTGCGTAGACCCTCTTTAAAGATCGCGTGAGCTAGCACGGTTGCTGTAGTAGTGCCATCTCCTGCTTGATCGTTGGTTTTACTCGCTACTTCGCGCACCAAAGAAGCGCCCATGTTCTCTAGCGTATCTTTTAGCTCAATCTCTTTAGCGACGGTTACGCCGTCTTTTGTGATCGCAGGAGCGCCGAAGCTCTTTTGGATTAAGACATTGCGACCGCGAGGTCCCATCGTAACTTTTACAGCGTCGTTGAGCTTCCTAACGCCTGCGTAAAGCTTGTTTCTTGCGTCGTCTGAAAAAATAATCTCTTTTGCCATTTTCAATCCTTTTTATTTAATTATGCCTAAAACATCTTCTAAATTTAAGATAAGGTATTTCTTATCATCTAAGCTAATCTCGCTGCCTGCGTATTTTGCAAACGCTACGGTATCGCCATTTTTGACACCTTCACATTCGCTGCCGACGGCTACGATTTTGCCGGTCGAAGGCTTCTCCTTTGAAGCATTGTCGGGGATGATGATACCCGAAGCGGTCTTTTTAGTTTCCTCCTCGCGCTCGATTAGAACGCGCTTGCCAAGTGGTTGAAATTTCATTTCAGTCCTTTCTTTGATTTGTGATTTCTAAAATTGGCACTCAATGTGTTTGAGTGCTAAGATTATATGCAAAATTTAAAATCTTGTCAATAGTTTATGAAAAATTTTTATAAAACTTTAGTGATTTGAACTCAAGTATTGAGATTTCAAACGTTAAATTTTAAGGGCTATAATACCCTCAAATTTTAAATTTTAAGGGGACGAAATGAAAATTTTCGGCATAATCGCAGGAATTTTAATCCTGCTTATCGTAGGCGCGGGCTGCCTATTTTTCAGCGATTTTGGCAACAATCTTACCAAGCCTTACGTAGAAAATTTGATCAAAGAAAAAAGCGGCCTTGACGTGAAGCTTGAGAAATTCGATCTAAATTTCGGCGATCTGGACATCAGCGCCAACGTAAATGATGCTGCGAGCGTAAACGTAAAGGGCAAATACTCGCTTTTTGCGCGCTCTTTCGATCTTAACTACGACGCAAATGCGCACGATCTAGCCAAGCTCGGCATCAAAACGAGCGAAGGGCTAAGCCTCAAAGGGCAAATTTTGGGCGATCTTGACAAATTCGGCATCAACGGCAGCGGGCGGATTTTTGATAGCAACGTAAAATTTTTAGCAAATTTAAAAGACCTTAAACCACTTGATCTGCAAATCGACGCTAAGGGCCTAAATGTCGAAAAAGCCCTTGCCGTGGCCTCACTGCCGATCTACGCAAAAGGAAATATCGACGTGCTCTCGGACATCAAGGCTAGCAGCGGCGGCGCAGAGGGCAACGCAAGCATCAAAAGCTCAAATTTGATCCTAAACGAATCTGCGTTTAAAGATATGAATATCTCCATCCCAAAAGGCGTGCAGATCACGCTAAACTCGGACATCACGGCGCAAAATGACGTCTTGCGAGCAGCAAGCAAGATCGATTCGACGCTAGGCAAAATCAGCGCCGAAAAGTCGGAATTTGATCTGAAAAACAAAACTTTAAACTCAGATTTTAATCTGAATTTGCCCAATCTAGCGAAGCTCGAAAGCCTGCTCGGGCGTAAAATTTCTGGCGACGTTAAAGCAAACGGAAATTTAAAGACCGATTTTTCTACGCTTGAGCTTTCAAACTCGCAAATTTCGGCGTTTAGAGACGCGCTTAAAGCGGATACGGAGGCCAAATTTGACCTGAAAAACAAAAACGGCGAGCTGTCCGCGAAGCTAAATGCAAACGATCTAGCCGCGCTGCAAAACGTCCTGGGAGTGAAGCTGCAGGGCAAGGCAAACGGCGAGCTTAGCGCGGCTCTAGCGCAAAATGAGCTTAAAAATCTAAACTTAAATCTAAACGCGATGGGCGGCAACCTGAATGCGAACGGAAATTTAAGCGATCTAAAGCTTAAGGCGAGCAACCTAAATCTGGCCGTGCTTTCGGCTCTGTTTTACGGTAGCGCCATCGGAGAGGGCACGATAAACGGCGATGCGAAGTTAAGCTTAAAAGACGGCATCAACGGCACGGCGCAAATTTCGCTCGCTAACGGCGCGATTTTTAAGAAATTTTTAGACGGCGCGACGGGCAAGAACTTCCCGAGCGATCTAAAAGCGGACGCGCAGGCGCAGACAAATATCAAAAACTCAGTCGCGACCTTTAGCGCTAGCGCAAACTCCGATCTGGCGCAGCTTCAGAGCTTAAACGGCACTTATGAACTCAAAAACAAAGCGCTTAAAGCAAACTACGCGCTGCTGATCCCGAGCTTGCAGCGACTAGAGTTTTTCTTAAATCGCAGACTAAACGGCAAAATTGCTGCGACGGGCGAGCTTTCGCATGACGGCAAGAGCCTGTTTGCGACCATAAATTCCAAGGTCGCGGGCGGCGAGCTAAACGGACAGATCGCGGGCGATGAAGCGAACTTTAAAATCCAAAATTTTATCGTCAAAGAGCTTACGACGCTTCTAAATATCGATCACGTCTACGACGGCACGGGCAACGCAAATCTTACGTATAATACGAGCTCGCACAGCGGCAAATTCGACGCGATCATCAACAACGGCCGCCTTCCTAGCGGCGGATTGATCGATAAAATCGGTAAAATTTTAGGGCGCGATCTAGGCGGCGAGGTCTATAACGACGCCAAAGTAAACGGCACGATCAAGCAAAATTTGATAAATTTCAACGCCGATATGAGCGCGCAAAAAAGCAAGCTAAACGTCACCGGTGGCACGCTGGATAGCAAAACGGGCGCGATTTCGGTACCGGTTAAAGCAAATATCGAAAAGACCGATCTTGAAATAAACATCACCGGCACGATCAAAGAGCCGAAATACAATATCCAATCGGATTATCTAAAGGGCAAGCTCGACAAGCAGATCGGCAAGGGTATCGACAAACTTTTCGGCGTAAAAAAGGACGATAACAGCAGCAAAAACGACGCGAAAAAGGAAAAATCTGACGCGATTAAGGGACTGATAAATGGGCTATTTTAGCCCATCCGCCCCCATTTGACGTTTGGAATTTATGGATCCTGCTAAACGAGCGCGAGATTTAAAATTTTGAAATTTTGAAATCTCGCGCAGTTTAAATTCTAAAATTTAGCGCTAGCTGGCGCAGACAAAGCCGCAAAATTTCAAAACTCGGCGCACGCTATTTATCTAAATTTTAAATCTCGTTTCGGCCTGTATTTTAATGACGCTCTGAATTTATCGTCGTAAGCTTATCCTGTTTGCGCCGCTATCCGCAATGAAATGCACGCCGCAAGCCTAGAGTCTTTTAAAATGCTTCATATCAATACTGCGCGCCGTGTTTTCAGGCTATCCGATGCTACTTAAAATTCGCGGCGCAATGTTTGATAAAATTTACCCGCCATAATCGCAAGAAAAATGAGTGTCAAAGCTCCAAATACCATAGCTGTAAATTTATCATCCATCGCAGCGTATTTGTCATATCTGAATTTCATCAGATACTCGCGCTGCGGCGGATATATGCTTGCATTGTAATCCAAAAATAAAACTTGATATGCCGTGCCGCGATCTTGAAACGGAAACGGACGGCTTTGATACCAAGCTTTAACTCGCTTGCCTTCTAGCCATTCGTATGCGATTAACGAGATAGAAGGCTTAATATTTACGCCTTGCCACTCGTCTGCTCCTGTCCGCTTAAAATTAGCTTCAGCAATTGCTGCATTGAGCAAAATTTTATTTTTATAAAAGGAGGTTAAGTTATCCGTATCGCCATTTAAAAAGATTTTGATAAATTTGCACTCGTCCGTAAAAATCTGCATATATTCGCGCTCATCATCGCTTCCAACATCCATGATTATTCCGTGTGCAATTTTCAGGTCGTCTAAGCTTTTCGGATTCAAGCCAAAAAGAAATCCGTACCACATCGCCGCCAAATAAAATGCGATCATAAATAGATCAAACTTACGATCTAAGTTATGCCAAATTTCGCCGAGCTTCATCGATCATTACATTGTAAGTTTCGCTGCAAGATACGGAATTTTCACGGCTTTTATTATCGCGGGCTATATTCCTGCATCGCCACCACAGGTAGAAATAGCACTGTTCCCACGATTATTATCGGTATAGCTACGATGGTGCTTATCGTATACAATAGGGCGTTGCCCTCGCAGCGTTCAGGCCTAACCTCGATATTGGCTGGGATTGGGGAGCGCAACCTATCACTAGGCTTCATTATTTCGTTAAGATTTTTGATCTGCACGACGCGCGCATCGAAGTAGAAAATCGCTTCTATCTCGCCTTTTTTCTCATCGATTTCGATGCGATCTGCTAAAGCTTTGATTTTGGCGACATCTGCACCGGCTGCGGAATTCAAAAATGCACTGAAGCTGCCGCGCGCCTCGCCGTTTTTAGCATCGGTTACTTCGATCTGCACAAACTCGCGCTTAAGCCCTTTGGCGTATCCGCCATCGTAAAATTCCGAGATATTCTTAAGCGACGAGCCGTCCGTCAGCACATAGCTGAGTTTCTCGCCTACGATGTATTCTTTACCGTCGTTTATGAAAAATGCTGTGATCTTTTCGGGCGTTTCGTTCGCCCCAGGCACTACGTTTTGTTTGCACTGGCATCCCACAAGCAGGACAGCTAGTAAAACCGCGATAAATTTTTTCATGATAGTCCTTTAAAATTTTAAATTAACGTATGAATTCCACGGCTAAAACTCTATTTAAAAATTTCAGCAGCGAAATTTCGCGCTTTAAATTTCACGCTCGGAATTTCAGTGCCAAATTCCGCGCTATAAAATCCCGGCGCAGAATTTTGGGTGCGGAATTTCGATACGGAATTCTGCGCTCAGCAAAGCTCCAGCCACAAATTCCTCTCCGTAAAACTCCGCCGAGAAGCAAAAGCCACGGCTTTTAAATCCCGGCTCTACTTCAGTGCCGCTTTGACCGCCTCGCTCAGCCGCTTGCCGTCCACGCTTGAGCCGAGCGCTTCCTTGGCGGCTTTCATCACGCGCCCCATATCCTTTGCGCCGCTCGCACCGAGCTGCGCGATTAGTGAGCCAACCTCGGCGGCAAGCTCGGCATCGCTTAGCTGCGCGGGTAGATAAGACGCGATGATCTCGATCTCGCCCCGCTCTTTTTGCACCAGATCGTCGCGACCGCCCGCACGGTACTGCTCTACAGAGTCGTTTCGGCGCTTGATCTCGCTTTGAAGTATGCTAAAGACGCGCTCGTCGCTAAGGCTGATGCGCTCGTCCACCTCGACCTGCTTAAGCGCGGCGTTAAGCATCCGCAGGCTGTCTCTGCGGAAGTGATCGCCGCTTTTCATCGCCGTTTTAATGTCTTCTAAAATTTGCTCTCGCACACCCATTTTCCACTCCTTGAGATTGAAATTTCGGCGGTAATTGTAGCAAATTTAAAATTTGGCTCGGGTAAATTTAAGAGGATTAAATTTTAAAATTTTAAAGATTTAGCACGATTTGCGGCTAAGCTTAAAGCTCGCGCGGATATCGTCCGCGAAAATAAGCTCACGCACGAAAGGCTCGCGCGAAGCCTAGTAAAATTTAAAAGCCCCGTAAGAACAAAAATTCCTGCGAGGCAAAGCAAGCGATAAAAGCTCGCAAAGGCTCTATTTAGAGCGCGAGAATATCATTCGCACGATTTGAAGCAAGAAGCATACGCTTCCAACCAAAAAGATTGTATCGCCGATGATACGCGCCCAGCGGAGCCCGTAGAGGCTATCTTTCTGCAAAAACTCCGCGCTTCTTGCGTACCACATACCTACGTCGATCGCCGCAAACGCCTGCAAAATTCCGACAGGTAATAGCGAAATCAGCACCATTAGAAGCAGACCCGCGTTAAGCGCCCAAAAGCCGATCTTCATCAGCGTATCGTCAAAATTTTTGTCTTTGTAAATATACAGCGCCACGAGCCACACGAAGCCGAGCGCCAAAAAGCCGTATACGCCAAATAGCGCCGTATGAGCGTGCACTGCGGTGGTGTTTAAGCCCTGGATGTAAAATAGCGCAAGCGGCGGGTTGATCAAAAAGCCAAAAACGCCCGCGCCCAGCATATTCCAAAACGCTACGGCGATGAAGCAGTAAAGCGGCCATTTTAGGCGCTTAGCCCAATCCTGCGCGAATTGAAGCTTGTAGTAATGAAACGCTTCCGAACCCAAAAGCACCAAAGGCACGACCTCAAGCGCCGAGAAGCTCGCGCCCACAGCCATTATCGGCGTAGTGGTGCCCGCAAAATAAAGGTGGTGGAAGGTGCCAGGAATTCCGCCGATTAGGAAAATCGACGCGCTAGCAATCGAGGTGTAGGTAGCAAATTTCTTGCTTACTAAGCCTAAGGACGCGAACACGAACGCCAAAGACGCCGTTGCGAAAACCTCGAAAAATCCCTCGACCCAAAGGTGCACGACCCACCAGCGCCAATACTCCATCACAGGGATCGGCGAGCGCTGTCCGTAAAATAACCCTGCGCCGTAAAAAAGCCCCACGGCGATAACCGAAGCGGTAAAGATCGCTAATAAATTCTTATCGCCCTCGGCTCTAAAGCCCGCGATAAAGCCGCGCAGCACGAGCACCATCCAGATCACGAGGCCCACGAACAGTATCAGCTGCCAAATTCTACCGAGGTCTAAATACTCGTATCCTTGATGTCCGATCCAGAAGCTGCTGCTTGGATCCATCTTGCCCGCAATCGCCATGTATTCGCCCGCGAAGCTGCCGACGACCAAGAAAAGAAGCGCGTAGAAAAGCACGTCCACGCCGAGCTTTTGAAATTTCGGATCCTTGCCGCCGTTGATGATCGGAGCTAGAAACAATCCCGCCGCCAAAAAGCCCGTAGCGATCCAGAAAATGGACGCCTGCACGTGCCAGGTGCGCGCTAGCGAGTAAGGGATATACTGCGAAATATCAAGCCCGAAAAAGGACTGACCCTCGATCGTATAGTGCGCAACGAAGCCGCCGATGAAGGCCTGAAATGCAAACAATGCAACCGCTACGAAAAGGTACTTGCCGAGCGCCTTTTGCGACGGCGTAAGCGCTAAAGCGGCGATCGGATCTGCGCTAAGCCTCGCAGGAGCCTCGAAATCCTCATCCTTTTTGCCGTAGAAATTTCCAAACCACACTAAAAGACCGATGCCGGTAAGCAAAATAACGAGGCTTGCGATCGTCCAAACGACGTTTTCCGTGGTAGGGACATTGTCTATCAGTGGCTCATGCGGCCAGTTATTGGTATAGGTCGCCTCTCCGCTCGGACGATCCGTAGAAACCACCCACGCAGTCCAAAATATGAAATCCACGAGCTCGGCACGGTGTTGCTCGTTTGCGAGCGTGTTTTCCTTCATCGCGTAATCCTCGCGAAGCTTTTTAAAGCGCGGATCGTTTCCGAAAACGCCCATGTACTCGTCTTTTACGACCGCCATAGCCTTTAAGCGATCATCGCTTAGTTTAACGGCGCCGTCTTTTACGGTGTTGGTGCGGTACTCGGCCTTGGTAAGCGCCTTAATCTGCGCCTTTTGCTCGTCGCTCAAAGCGTCAAATTTCGCTCCGAAGCGCTCCTGCGCCTTGATATCCATAAACGCAACCAGCTCCTTATGCAGCCAATCCGCGCTCCAATCGGGCGCCTGATACGCGCCGTGACCCCAGATCGAGCCCACCTGCATACCGCCGATGCTCTGCCAGGCTTCCTGCCCGCGGTAAATACGCTCGGTGCTGATTAGCTCGTTGCCGCTAGCATCGGTAAATTTTACCACCGGCGGAGACTGCCTATACACCTCGCCGCCGTAAAAACCCAAGAAACTAAAGCCCACGATGAGCACCGCTACAAGCGCCATCCAGAGCTTCTTAAATTCTGCCATTTTCACTCCTTTAACTGAAATTAGGAGTGAATTTTACCTATTTAAATTTCTATAAGCATTGAGGTCCGTCAATAAAAAGATAAAATTTATCTGCTTAAGCTGGAATTTATTAAAGTATACTGAAATAAAGGGTTTTAAAAAATTTTATATAAAATTTATATCTATAAATCTATCCCTTACCTCAATATTATCAAGATTTAGATTTAGTTTGTCTTTTAAATACTTTTTCAAATTTACTCGTTCATACTCACTTAACATAGTTAACGGAATGGCAAAATAATTACTATGAGTACTATCTAATAAAATTAGAACATTTAAATTTATGCTATCTATTCTTCTTAAAATTTTAAGTACACCAAAGCAAAGAAGATTTATCGGATGCAAAGCGTACGATAAAATTAGCAAGAGAAATTTTTTAAACCTAGTTATATTGGCATTGTATTTGCAAGCGTCTTCAATCACGAGTCCAGAAAATTTATAAATAGCGATTTTATCGAAATTAGAAGCCTTTACACTTTTATGTACCGAATATACATCGTTATAATTTTTGCATAAAGAATTATATTCTATTCTATCGGAATAGAAATTTAAAAATTTATGTTTATTAATAAATAAAATTCCCACTAAAAAAGTAACAGCTCCTAAAAATTGATATGCCCAAGCACTTCCTCTGCAGAAAAATAGAAATATAACTAAAAATACAGCTAATATTAAATAACATTCTGTGCTGATTTTAGTCCAATAATCTTTGATCATAAAAAGAGGCATTTCAGATTTATAACTTTGAAATTTCATACGATAATACTCCAAATTTTTAATTCAATACGCCGCTCTTTTCATTGACTTTGCTCTGCATCTTTCACTCCTTTTAAATAGAAATATATTTTGTAAATAAATTCGAATGTAGACATTAATATTACGGAACCCGAAAGAGAAAAACCGGATTGAAAGAAAAAGATATATCCAAAAATTGAAAATCTACTTTGAAATTCCGGCATAAAATGGCTTGTTCTTATGCTTATACCGCTACTTGCAAAATATCCGGTATAATAAACCCAAAACATAAAAATACCAAGACCGAACATAAATGGAAGCAACAAAAACGGGCAATCGTTTTCCCGCTTCTTTTTTGAAAGCACTATAAAATCATCATCATATCTGCAAAAGTAAATATAATAAACCAATGAATATAAGCTAGAAACCGCAAAAAATAATAATCCCGTATATCCACATAATACTAACGTAAAATTCCGAAAGTTGGGTGTATGGGCTAATATTGCCGATAATTTCGATATTTGGAAAATAGCTTTTCATAAAATTTACGAAATTTAAGCACACAGGAGAAATATCTAAAATATTTTTAGGAATTATAAAGGCGCTAAGAGAATATAAAAAATATATAAAACACAATTTCGTAAAAAATTTACCGAATTTTATACGAGTATTTTCTATTCTTATCTTTTTGCTTTCAAATTCTAAATCCTGCAATCTTAACCCCTAAATAAAATGATTACGCATTTTATTGCCTACAACCTTACACAAACTATAAAATTAGCATATTTATAGTTTGTGTAACGCAATCTATGTAAGGGCTTCCGAGAACGGATTAAATTTGGATTTGCATCCAAATTTAAAGCGATCCGTCGCTGCTACTTTCTCGGGGTTTAGGAAGCGGCGAAATTTTAGTATAATATTCCTCCTTGCCGTTGTATTGGCGGCTAAAAACGCCGTCTGGGATGGTAAAGTTGCGCTTGGTTTGCGGATATTCTTTTAAATAGGCATCTAAAAATTTCGCAAAGACCGGTGCTGCAGTACGTCCGCCACCCTCGACCTTTCGCATAGGTTTATAATCGTCGTTGCCATACCAGATTATGATCTGCAGATCGGGCGTAAAGCCGCAAAACCATGCATCTATGCTGTCGTTTGAGGTACCTGTTTTGCCCGCTATGTCGATGCCTTGCACTCGCGCGCGAGTACCGGTGCCGCGCTGCACGATATTTTTTAGCAGCGTAGTCATCAGATATGCCTGCTCAGGGCGCAGCACGCGACGTCTCTCAGGCTCGATAAAGCGAGTTTTGCCGTCCTTATCGGTAATCGAAACGATAAATTTTGATTTTGCTGTAATTCCAAGCCCCGGGAACATCGAATACATTGTGGAGTATTCAAGCGGCGAAATTCCGTAGCTGCCGATAGCCACCGATAGAGCGGGCGGGACGTTTTTAAAGCCGAACTCGCCCAGCTTTTTTACCGCGCGATCAACGCCGATAGATTGCATCAGATTGATCGAGGCAAGGTTACGTGAGCGCGTTAAAGCTTCTTTGATCGTGATGTAGCCGCTGTAAGTCTTGTCGTAATTTTTCGGCTTCCACGTTTTATCGCTGCCATCGTCGAATTCTCTAGCTATATCGGGAACTTCGGTCATCGTCGAGTAGCCCATATCAAGGGCGATTTGATAGACGAAAGGCTTGAAGCTGGAGCCGGTTTGGCGCTGGGATTGGCTGGCGCGATTGAAATTTGATTTCGCGTAATCCACGCCGCCTACTAAGGCTAAAATTTCGCCATTTTGCGGATGCGTGACGACCATAGCGCCGTTTACGTTACTTGCATTGGCGTCTTTGTTGCGCTTTAAAATTTCATTGTAGCCGAAAACTAATGCCTCTTGCGCCATCGCTTGCGCCTTTAGATCAAGGCTCGTGTCTATGCGATATCCGCCCGTACGGACGTCCGGCAGAATTTTTTCGGCTTCTTTTATAATCTCATCTACGGCATACGGCGCTACGTTTTGCGTGAGCGTTTCATTGTAGATCATAGGCTGTTCGTTCATCGCAAGCTCATATTCGGTCTTATTTATCCAGCCGAGCTCATGCATCCTATAAATCACATTATTGGCGCGCGAAAGCGACAAATCTAGGTGCTTAGTAGGATCGAAGCTGCTAGGAGCTTTCGGCAAGCCCACTAAAATCGCGATCTCTTTAAGGCTCAAATCTTGCAAATCCTTTTTGAAATATCCCAAAGCCGCCGTGCGGATGCCGTAATATCCGTGCCCGAAATACACTTCGTTGAAGTAACGCTCTAGAATTTGTTCCTTGCTTAGGGCGTTTTCTATCTTAAGCGATAGAATCGCTTCTTTGATCTTGCGATCAAGCTTCTTTTCGCTCGAAAGAACTAAATTTCGCGTGATCTGCTGCGTAATCGTGGAAGCCCCTTCGACGAATTTCATCGCTTTGACGTCCTTAATAATCGCCCTAAAAATCGCCTCCACGTTCACGCCGCCATGCTCGAAAAACGCCGTATCCTCGATAGCTACGAGCGCCTCGATCACGCGGCCCGGGATCTCGTCAAATTTTACGTAAATTCTATTTTGTTCATTAAAAACATTGGCTATCAAATTGCCGTTGCGGTCATAAATTTTAGTCGTAAGCTCGGGATGATAATCTATGATCGAGTCCGATTCCAAGCGGATTTGCGAGTAAAAATACAAAAAAATTCCGCCTGCGGCAAACGCACAAACCGTAATAAAACTAAATAAAACTCTTACCATACAAACCTCTTTAAAATTTCCAGATCAAGCCCCATCGCCGTGAATTTTGACCCACGCGAGCTTTTGATATATTTTTCGTTAAAGCCTTCGATACTCATCGCACCCGCCTTGCCACGCCAATCGCCGCTAGCGATATAGCTTTTTAAATCCGCTTCATTAAATTCCGCAAATTCAAAGCTTGCGACGCTAAGTGCCGAAAGCTCTAGCGCCTTACTGCAAAAAATCATCGCAGTATAAACGGCGCAGCTGGCACCGCTTTGAGCTCGCAGCATTCTTAATGCGTCCGCTTCATCCCGCGCCTTGCCTAAAATTTTACCGCCGGCAAGCACGGAGCTATCGGCAAACAGCACTCTATCATAATTTTTATAAATTTTAAAAAACTGCACTTTCTTGGCTACGGCAACGCGGTAAGCATAGGTGCGTGCATCGTCCTTGCTAATGCCGCTTTCATCGAAATTAAAAGGAATTTGCGTAAATTCTACGCCGTTATCCTTTAGAATTTGCGCTCTAGTAGGCGAACTTGAAGCTAAATAAATCATCAAAATTCACCCACTGTCACGCCCAAATAAACGCAAATCAGCGTAACTACGATATTTAACGGGATGAAATATTTAACGACGATGATTAAATGCTCATTCGCCTCAAGCTCATCTCCCGCATCCAAAGCTCGCTTCAAAGATGAAATTTTATAATGCATGTAGATAAAATTTAGTAATATAAAGCCGGCGCCAGCCCACAGTGTCGCAATCGCGCCTTTTACCATAGGATCTGAAAATTTAAAACCTCCGCCGTCCGCAAGAAAAAATCCACTTACGCAAACGATCGCCAAAAATAGTGCAAAGAGTTGTTCGTAGCGTTTCATATATCGCAAAATTTCTGTAAATTTTACATCCTTTACATCTGCTTGGCTTTTACTGCTTAAATTCATAAAAATTCGCGCGATCAAAAATACGCAGATCTGCGCGCAGATCAAAAAAATCACGCTTAAAATGTGAATCAGCGGCAAAATTTGCGAGGCTTTGATGAAGCCGGTATCGATTTCGTTCAAATTTTACCTTTTGCGTAAGAGATCGCCTCTTTGATCGCTTCTTCGATTTTTAGCACGTCCTTGCCGCCTGCGGTTGCAAAATCATCGCGTCCGCCGCCGCCGCCGCCTAAAATTTGCGCCGCGAGCTTAACCCACTCACCTGCTTTAATAGGTGCGTTTTTAACGCCTGCTGCAATTGAAATTTTGCCATCTGAGCCCACTTGCATCAGCATTATCGCCGCCTTTTCGTGGCTATTTTTAAACTCATCTATCATAGTTTTTATATCGCCGCTTTCGACCGAGGCTACGCAAAGTTTGGTATCGCCAACATTTAAAAACGCCAGTGAATGAGAACTGCTTGCATGCTTGATCTGATCTTTTAGCGATCTGATCTCATCTTTTAATTTCTCAATCGCGCGGAGAGGCTCAATCCCTTTTAGCTCCGCAGAAATTTCAGCAAGCTTAGCGCGATTTTGAAGCGCTAAATTTAAAGCAGCGCGAGAACAAACCGCCTCGATACGTCTAACACCCGCACTTACGCCGCTTTATTTGACTATAAAAAACGACCCTATTTCGCTTAAATTACGCACGTGAATTCCGCCGCAAAGCTCCTTGCTAATCTCTCCAAAGCTCACAACGCGCACTTTTGAGCGATATTTTTCGCCAAAAAGCGCAATCGCGCCGCTGTTTTTAGCATCATCTATATCCATAATCTCAGTTTTTGCCGCACAGCCCTTGCAAACGGCATTATTTACAAATTCCTCGATTTTAGCTAGCTCCTCATCGCTAAGTGCCTTAGGATGCGAGAAGTCAAATCTTAAGCGGTCTGCTTCGACTAAGCTTCCTGCTTGAGCGATATGAGCCCCTAGCACCGCACGAAGCGCCGCGTGTAAAAGATGTGTCGCGCTGTGATGGCGTGCAATCTGCTCACGCTCCTCAGAAACCTTGAGCCCGACGATATCGCCAATTTTTAAGTTACGATTAAGGCGCAAGTGGGATAAATTTAGCCCATAAAATTTCTGCGTATCAAACACATCGGCTATGGACTCCACTTCACCACTATCGCCCATCTGACCGCCGCTTTGTGCATAAAACGGAGTGATATCAAACATCGCCCAGCCGATATCGCCGGCTTTGAGCTCATCCACTTCCGCAAAATCCTCGTTAAGCAGTGCTAAAACCTTGCTCGTGCGACTAAGCTCTTCGTAACCGCTAAATTTATTCTCGCCGAATTTCTCTAGCAGTGCCTTAAAATCGCCACGGACGTTTTTATCGCCACTGCCCCTCCATGCAGCCTTAGCTATCTGCCTTTGCTCGCTCATAAGCGCGTCAAATTTAGCCTCATCCACGCGCAAATTTTTCTCGCGCAGCATATCGGCGGTCAGATCGAGCGGAAAGCCGTAGGTATCGTATAACTTAAACGCGACCTCGCCGCTAAAAATTTCTTTAGTGCGCGCAAGCTCCTCGTTAAAAAGCTCGATGCCGTTTGCCAAAGTGGCGAAAAACCGCTCCTCTTCGAGTTTGATCTGCTCCTTTACGGCTTGCTTTTTCTCATTCAGATAGGCATAGTGCCCGCCCATCAGCTCGCATACTTTATCCACGAGGCGATACATAAAGGGCTCTTTGATGCCGAGCAGATAGCCATGGCGAACGGCGCGGCGCAGAATTCTACGCAAAACATATCCCCTGCCCTCGCGATTAAAATTTGTTCCCTGCGCTAGCAAAAACGTAACCGAGCGGATATGATCGGCGATGACGCGATAGCTCGCGCCGCTTTCATAAACGTAAGGTTTGCCGCAAAGCTTTGCAACCTCGTCGATTAGTGGCATAAAAAGCGAGCTGTCATAGTTGCTAAATTTGCCCTCTTTAATCGCTGTGACGCGCTCAAGCCCCATGCCAGTGTCGATGCTAGGCTTTGGAAGCGGGCTAAGTTTGCCGTCTTTGCTGCGCTCGTACTGCATGAAAACTAAATTCCAAATCTCCAAAAAGCGGTCGCCGTCGCCGCCCATATAATCCTCGGGCGAGTGAAAATGCTCCTCACCCTGATCGTAAAAAATTTCGCTGCACGGTCCGCACGGCCCGGTATCGCCCATCGCCCAAAAGTTATCGTGATCGCCGAAGCGGTAGATGCGCTCCTGCGCTATGTGGCGCGCCCAGAACCCAAACGCCTCATCGTCCTTTTCATGCACGGTGACGTAGAGTTTATCTTTAGGAAGCTTTAAAATTTCAGTGATAAACTCCCACGCATAGGCGATTGCCTGCTCTTTGAAATACTCGCCGAAGCTGAAATTTCCAAGCATCTCAAAAAACGTATGATGGCGCGCGGTGTAGCCGACGTTGTCTAGGTCGTTGTGCTTGCCACCGGCGCGGATGCAGGTCTGACAGCTCGTGCGGATAGGCGGCGTCGGACGCGGAACGGCTCCAGTAAATATGCTTTTAAACGGCACCATGCCCGCGTTTGTAAAAAGCAAGCTATCATCATCTGGCACCAGCGGTGCACTAGGGATGATCTGATGGCCCTTGCTTGCAAAGAAATTTAAATATTCGCTTCTAATATCCATGATTTGTCCTATTTCAAGTTAAATTTTAAAGGCGCATTTTAGCTAAATTAGATTTTAAAAATTATAAATTTTAACCATTCTTAGTTATAATGGCACAAAAGATTAAATTTAGGGCATGGCGATGAAAAAAAAGATAGCGATCATAGGCATGGGCGAGCTTGGTCAAAAGCACTTCAGCGAGCTAAGAAGGAGCGATTATTTCGAGCTTGTAGCGCTTTATCATAAGGGCAGCAGTGAAAATTTTGGCCCGCGCTATCCGATCTTTGATAATCTAACCGATCTTTTTAACGTCGCTAAGCCCGACGCCGTAGTCATCACAGCTCCCCCGCCATCGCATAAAGAGCTGATTTTAAAATGCCTGCCGTTTACTAAAAATATCTTTGTAGAATCTCCGCTCGCACAAAGCCTAGCCGAAGCTAGAGAGATAAACTACGCAGTCACCACTAACGGTACACGCCTAGCCGTAGGCTACTCCGACCGCTACAATCCTGTCATCGTATCCTTGCTACGCGAGCTTGCCAAGGGGGATAAAATTTTTTCGATGAGCTTTGTAAGCGGTTTTGCAAACGATGATAGAGCAGATATCGTCGCCAATGCCCTTTTTAGAGATATCGATCTTGTGCGGCTGCTTTCTCACAGCGAGATCGCTTGCATAGAACTTAGCAAAAATATCTCTAAAGAGCGCACTCTAGCCGCATGTGCAACGCTTCACACAAAAAGCGGCTGCTATTGCACGCTAATGCAGTCCAATCTCTATCCGATCAGACGCCACGGTATCGAGATTTGCACCGATAGTGGCGTGTATTTCGGCGATCTAATCTCAATAACTCTTTTTAAAATTACGCCTGACGGGCGCGTGAATCTACGCGTCGATCGCGATGACTTTTCGCTACGACGTGAACACGAAGCGTTTTGCGCGATGTGCGACAGCAGCACTAACGCAGGTCTTGCAAGCGTAGAGGATGCGATAAAAATCAGAGAAATCATCTCATGAAAAAAGCTTTAATTTTGCTCAACATGGGCGGTCCGAACAATCTGGGCGAGGTTGAAGTTTTTTTAAAAAATATGTTTAACGACCCCTTTATTTTGAGCATTAAAAGTGGTTTTTGGCGCAGCATTTTGGCTACACTCATCGTAAGAAGTAGAGCGGCGGCGGCGCGTAGCAACTACGAAAAACTGGGCGGACGCTCGCCGATATGCTCCATCACCGCAGCTCTTTGCGGGCGGGTAAACGAGCTAGCGCGAGCCGAATTAGGCGCGGGATTAAAATTTGAAGGCACGGCGGATGCAGGTGCCGCAAATGAGCCGCCGCAAGATATTTCATTGCAAAGCAAGCAGCCGCGAGACGTCCTGACGCAGGGCGAGGCGCTGCAAAATGAAGCGCCGCGGGATAAAAAACCGATAGACGAGCTGATTTGCGATTATGCGATGAATTACACGCCGCCATTTGCGGAGGATGTGTTTAAAAAATACGCGGATTTTGACGAGATAATTTTGATGCCTTTGTATCCGCACTTCTCGAAAACTACGGTGCAATCGAGCCTGTACTCTGCCGAAGCGGCGCTTAAACGGCTCGGTATAAAAAATTATAAAACCATTGACATCTTCTACGACAACGCCGCTTACAACGAAATTTTACTAAATTTAATCGCAAGCTGCGTCGCGAAATTTAGCGCGGATGAAATTTCGCAAATTTCGCTCATATTTTCTGCGCATTCGCTGCCGGTAAAAATGATCGCCGCGGGCGATCCTTACGAGGCACAGGTCGAGGCGCATGTGGAAATTTTAAAAGATCTGCTGGCTGCGCGCGGGATTAAATTTAAAGAGATCATTTTGGCGTATCAATCGCGCCTGGGTCCCGTGAAGTGGCTAGAGCCCAATGTCGCGGACGTCTTGCGAGATCTGCAGAGCAAAAAAGCGCTCATATTTCCGATCGCATTTTGCGTGGATAATTCAGAAACGAATTTCGAATTAGATATTTTTTATAGACAGCTTGCGCGCGAGCTGAATTACGAATACTACGAAGTGTGCAAATGCCCGAACTCCCGCGAGGATTTTGCAAAATTTATACTCGCGCAGGCGCTGTAAATTTAGAGATTAAAATTTAATCTTTTAGTTTGGATTTTTTATATTCTTTATGAAGCTTGAGGATTGAATACAATGCGGATAAAAATAGCAATATACTAGTTAAGGTTAGTATATTTCTTTGAAAATATAAATTATCCCAATCCTCTGCATTTGAGGTATGTATTTTTGTTCCATCGCAATACCCGTATTCATTTAAAAATCTTTCCGACATTTTAATTTTTACGCAAATTTGATCTATATAGTTTTTGTAAATTAAATCACAAAATTGCATACCGAATTGTTCATAATCTGTCTTGCTATTTCCGATATGCAGATCAAAAATTTTACCGCTTCCTCGCACGGATATATTGCAGCCGGTTCCGCCACGATAGCTATCATATTTATGAAATTCGCTTATAGTTCCAACAAAAACAAAAGGATCTTCTATATTTTTTCTACTAGGTGCGCTTTGATATGCTATCAAAAGAAGTATCGGTGCGATAAATGAAACGCAAACAACGATTAGCGTTATAAAAGTGTGTTTCCGATCGAAGCCGAATTTAATCAAATCATACCAATAATCTACGTAGTAAAGCGGGTTTTTCATTGTATTCCTTTAGTAGCTTTTGGCAAATCAGAATATTCTTGTAGCGATTTAAAACCACCTGTAATAAGTACACCTTTTATCAACACTTCCTCTACTCATCTATATCTCCTTTATTAAAATTAAGGCATTGGAATTTTGAGCGTCAGAATTTTCCTGTGAGCCCCGCTCTAAATTCTGACGCCGCCCATCTAAAAGTCTCTTTAACTTTTCAAGCCTTGCCTCGTTCATCCTTATCCCCGCTAAGCCATCGATTTAAAAGTCTAAATTTTAAACCCCAAGCAAAATCTCAAAGCCTTCCTTGCGCGTCTTTATAGACGTTTTTCACGTCGTAAACCAGCGAGCCCCTGTAATCAAGCTCGAAAAATTGCTTATGCGCCACGGCAATTACGACGCAGTCGAATTTGCGCAAATCGGGCTTTTGCAGCAGATCGATGTCGTAGTATCTCTTAGCGTCGGCGGCGCTCGCCCAAGGATCATAGACGCTTACCTCGCAGCCGAAATTTTTAAGCTCGTTTATCATATCCACAACGCGCGTATTGCGGGTGTCGGGGCAGTTTTCTTTAAACGTAAGTCCCAAGATCAAGACCTTCGCGCCCTTTACCTTTTCGTCGTATTTTATCATCATCTTGATGACCTCCGTAGCGACGTAGCTTCCCATATTATCGTTGATGCGACGGCTTGAGAGGATGATTTCGGGGTGATAACCCACCTCGGTCGCCTTCTGCGCCAGATAATACGGATCGATGCCGATGCAGTGTCCGCCCACGAGGCCCGGACGGAAGCTTAAGAAATTCCACTTCGTAGCCGCCGCGTCGATGACGTCGTTGGTGTTGATACCGAGCTTGCCAAACAGGATCGCAAGCTCGTTTATAAAGCCGATATTGATGTCGCGCTGGGTGTTTTCGATCACCTTTGCGGCCTCGGCGACCTTGATGCTGCTAGCGCGAAAGGTGCCGTTTTGCAGGATACTAAGATAGACGCTATCTACGACGTCCAAAGCCTCCGGCGTGCTTGCCGAGACGATCTTTTTGATCTTCGTGACGGTGTGAATTTTATCGCCCGGATTGATCCGCTCGGGCGAATATCCGCAGAAAAAATCGCGGTTAAATTTAAGCCCGCTGGCGCGCTCCAGTACTGGTACGCAGTCCTCCTCTGTAGCGCCCGGATAAACGGTGCTTTCATACACGACGATGTCGCCCTTTTTAAGCACGGCCCCGACGCTTTCGCTGGCCTTGATTAGCGGCGTAAGATCGGGGCGATTTAGCCTATCTACGGGCGTAGGCACGCACACGATATAAAAATTGCTCTGCCTCATATCATCTAGATTTGCGCTAAATTTAAGCCCGTTTTGAATCGCCGCAGCAAGCTCCTCGTCGCTAAGCTCCAGCGTGCGATCGTGCCCGCCGCGCAGCTCGTCTATGCGGTCCTGAGCTACGTCAAAGCCCACGACCTCGTGTTTCGCGGCAAACGCCGCCGCCAAAGGAAGCCCCACGTAGCCAAGTCCGATTATCGCTATTTTCATTTTTCCCTCATTTGCTTTCATATTTTCCTCTTTTCTTTGCGTTAAATTTCATCGTTAAATTCCGCAGCCAAACTCGCTAAATTTCGCAGTTGCGCAGACATACGGCGTGAATTTATAGCGCTGCGTCTTAAAAATTTACGCTACAAGCTTGCTCGCCATTTTGCTTGCATTACTTGCGCGACAGCAAATTTAAAATTTTGTCTTGATACGGAATTTTACGCCGCGGCAAAATTTCGCATCACGATAAAATTCCATCGCCGTGCCGTTAAAATTTGCGCTGCGAAATTCTATGCCACCAAAATTCCGCGCCATAAAATTTAAACGCCTTAAAATTTCAAAAAGCTGCGCCGAATTCCGTAAAATTTCATCGCCGCAAAATTTTAAAAAACCTCGCGAAATTTAGCAAATTTAATCTTTAATTTCAACCGCCTCATCCTTGATCTCGACCTTTTGCGTGGCGTTTGCGTCGGCTGCGGGCTTTAGATAGCCCTCCTCTATCAAAATTCCTACCGCTCGCTTAAATATCGGTAGCGCGTTTTGAGCGGCGTAGTAGCTGCCCCTTTTAGGCTCGCGCACCAAAACGCCGATCGTGTAGCTGGTGTCCGCGTCGTTGGCAAAGCCAAAAAACGAGCTGTTATAGGCGCTCGAATAGCTGCCCCCCTTGGCGATGCGCGCAGTGCCCGTCTTGCCGCCGATTTGCAGCCCCGCTACCCGCCCCTTGCGCCCCGTGCCGCTCTCAACCGTTTTGATTAAAATTCCTTTGATTACGTCAGCGGTAGTTTTAGAGATTACCTGGCGGGTTTCGCTTTCGTTAACAGTGTAAGTTTTGCCGTTATTTTCTAGATTTTCGACTAGGCGCGGGCTAATCATGACGCCGCCGTTGTTAAAGACGGTATAGGCATTGAGCATCTGAAGGAAGGTCATCTGCGCGCCGTAGCCGTAGCTGATCGTGGCTTTGTAAATTTTATTATTCAGGCTTTTGATGCTTGGGATATTTCCGCTTTGCTCATACGGCAGATCAATGCCTGTTTTTTGCGACATACCAAAATTCATAAGCCCATCATAAATAGCCTGCCCCTCCAGCCGCTCTGAAATTTTAATCATTCCTATGTTTGAGCTGTGGATGATGATCTCCTCGCCACTCATCTGCTTAGCCGGGTGCGTGTCGCGGATCGTGCGAGTACCAAGCTTATAGCTGCCGTTATAGGTATTGATAATCTCGCCCGGTTTGACGGCTTTGGCGTCGTAGGCGATTGCGAAAATTATCGGCTTCATAATAGAGCCCACCTCGTAGGCGTATTCGCTCGCGGTAAAATTTAAATTCTTAAGATCGTTTTTCGTGATGTTTGAGGGGTCATAGCGGGCATTGGTCGCAAGAGATAAAATTTTGCCCGTTTTAGAGTTCATAATGCCCACCACGATTTCTCGCGCATCGTAATTATCAGCGCCCTCATCGCTTAGGCGCTCTATCTTTCTTTGCAGCGTTAGCGGCACGCTTAGGCGGACATTGTAGCCGTCGATCCTGCCCGTCTTTTTGCTGCTGCGCTCTAGAATGATATTACCGCCGATATCGCGCGGACCCACGATAAACTCATCTCTAACCGGCGCTAGATAATACTCGTAGTACTTCTCAATCCCTTTGATGCCGCTAACCTTAGTGATGCCGCCGACCTCTTTTTTATTGATATAGCCGATTAACGGAGTGAGCGAATCACCGACATTGTAGCTGCGCTTCTCGCCGCTTTCGCTCACGCTCATGCGGATAGGCGGATTTAGCCTGCCGTTTGCGCCTATAAAGCTAACAAAGACCTTTTTTAAATTTAGCTTATACGCAAGCTCTTTAAGGTGCACGGCGGTTTTGGCGTCGATCTTATACGACAGCACTGTCGTGCCGCCAGAGCCCTCGATAGCGCTTTTGACACGCTTTTCGCTATCGCCCGTGTAGATGCAGTATAGCCGCACGAAAAGATCAAGCTTGTTTTTATCGATGCTACGTGCATCGACACTAACTTTGTAGAGTTTGACGGAATTTGCCGCGACATAATTATCTTTTGCGATTATCGCGCCGCGGATCGCGCTGTTGGTTTCATTGACGTCCAGACGCGGTAACTTGCGCTCGGTGCTGCCCCAAAAATATAAAATCGCCAAAAATACGAAAAGCGCCGCCGGCACGAATATAAACATCACGATAATCATACCGACTGAGGAGCTTTTATCTCTTTGCCACATCTTATTTCTTTAAAATTTTAAATTCCGCGCGTTTTTTACGCCGCCGCATTTCAAGCTTTGGCTCAATGCTGCGCTCCGCGCGGAACTTTAAGATCCGCAAATCGCTCAAAGCCGCTATCTTGCACACTAAGCTCAGCAAATAAAGCGAGGAATTCCGCTCGCGGCATCTCTTTAGCACCCATAAATTTCAGATGCTCGTTCATAATCTGACAATCGATTAGAAAGCCGAAATTTTCAAGCACCTCACAAAGCCTAATCAGCGCTACTTTCGAAGCGTTGCTCTTTAGGCTCAGCATACTCTCGCCGCAAAACACACGCCCAAAAATTAGCCCGTATAGCCCACCCACAAGCTCGCCCTCCTCGTATGTCTCGACGCTGTGAGCATAGCCGTCTGCTGCCAAACGCGAGTAAGCCTGCACGATCTGCTCGCTGATCCACGTGCCGTCGCTCTCTTTTTTGCGCACGTCTTTGCAGCGCTCGATGAAGCCCTTAAAATTCGCGTCAAATTTCACTTCATATCGCTTAAGATAGGGCTTGATGGACTTTTGCACGCGCACTTCGCGCGGATCAAGCACCGCGCGCGGATTGGGCGACCACCATAAAATAGGCTCATCCTCGCTAAACCACGGAAATATCCCTGCGCTATAAGCACTAAGCAAGCAATCCTCGCTCAGATCGCCGCCACTTGCAAGCGGCGCAAAATCGGGCGCATCCATAGGATCTGGAAAATCGTAAAACCGAGCCATTATTTAACGACACTGCTTTGAGCTAGTGCGGGTTGCTTTTTTTCTATCTGTGGCAAAGG
>NZ_JAHAFS010000013.1 GCF_018374135.1 Campylobacter gracilis
TCTAAAATTCTAAAATTCTAAAATTCTAAAATTCTAAAATTCTAAAATTCTAAAATTCTAAAATTCTAAAATTCTAAAATTCTAAAATTCTAAAATTCTGCCCGCGAAAACCCGCGCAAATTCCGCAATCTATAACATCATCGAAAAGATTATGCCGAATATGATTAGCGGGATATTAAAGAAAATAAAGGTCGGCACGCAGGTATCCCACATATGGCTATGCTCGCCGTCGATATTCAGCCCCACGGTAGGCCCGAGCGTGCTATCGCTCGCAGGCGAGCCCGCATCGCCGATACCCGCAGCCACGCCGATGATAAAGATCGTCGCCGCCGTACTAAAGCCCAGCTGCGCGGCTAGCGGGCAGTATATCGTAGCGATGATAGGGATCGTGCCGAAGCTCGAGCCGATACCCATCGTCACCAGCAGTCCGATGCCGATCATCAGCAGCGCACCGCCTAGCTTGCCGCCGCTTAAAGTGCTCGCTACGTGCACCAGCTCGTTCACGCCGCCGGTTTCTTTTAAGATCGTGCCGTATCCTGCGGCGATCAGCATCAAAAACGCGATGTAGCCCATCATATGCACGCCCTCGTCAAATACGTTATCGAGCTTCTTCCACTCGATGCCCTTGCTAGCAAGCATCACTAAAATTCCGCTAAGCGCGGCAAACGGAAGGGATTTGATCCAAATTTGCACCGCGAAGCACACCGCGATGCCCGCTAGAGCGCCCCATTCGCGCATACCCATCTTAAGTTCGCTAAAATGCGCATCCAGGCTCTGTTTGGTTTCGGCATACTCCCTCGGCTTGCGGTAGTAGATCACGGCTAGCACTAGCCCCACGAGCATCGGCACGGCGCTTAGCCACATCACGCTCGATATGTCGCCAAGGCTTACCGCGATGCCGTTTGCGTTCATATTTTTTTCGATTAGCCCCATAAAAATAAGTCCAAATCCCAGCGGCAGCGCCATATACGGCGTCTGCAAGCCGAACGTCAGCGCGCACGCTACGGCGCGGCGGTCGATCTTTAGCGAGTTCATGATCTTGACTAGCGGCGGGATCAAAATCGGGATAAAAGCGATATGCACGGGGATTAAATTTTGTGAGAAGCACGCAAAAAAGGCGATCGAAAAGATAAAGACGTATTTTTTGTCGCTGATTAAATTTGCTACCGCGCGCACCAAGATCGCCGTTAAGTTGGTCTTTGAGATCGCACTTGCGATGACGCCTAGCAGCAGATATGAAAGTGCGGTTTCTAAATTTCCGCCCATGCCGAGGCTGCCGGCGTTTTCGGGGTTGCCGTTTATGAATAAATTTATGGCATCGCCCAGCGGGATATTGCTTGAGAGCACGGCGCATATGGTGCCGATTAGGATCGCGAGCATTACATTGCACCTCAGCAAGCATAACGCGCACATCACACAGATACTGATAAATACGGGATTGGTAAGCATCTTTTGCCTTTTTTGGAATTTTTGCAATTATATAGAATTTAGGGCTAAATTTTGCTAAAATCGCGCAAAAAATCGGCTAGGACGATGATGAAATATTTTTACTCCTCTTTTGTAGTAAGCCTAATTGCGCTTGCTATCGCGTTTTATATCGGCGGTGCGGGTGCTGCATACATCTGCGCGCTTTTATGCGCACTCGAAATCAGCCTCAGCTTCGACAACGCCGTAGTTAATGCCAAGGTACTAAAAGATATGGCGCCGGTGTGGCAGAGCAGATTTATACTCTGGGGCATTCCGATCGCGGTTTTTGGCATGAGGTTTTTATTCCCCGTACTAATCGTCGCCGCTAGCGCGCATCTGGGTCTTTGGGAAACCCTCGTGCTAGCGCTTAAGCAGCCGCAGCGCTACCATGAAATTTTAAGCGAGAACGAAGCGCAAATTTACGTTTTCGGCGGCGCGTTTTTGTTGATGGTCTTTTGCGATTTTTTCTTCGATGCGCAGCGCGAGCTACACTGGCTAGGCATAATCGAAAATAACGGGCTCGTGCGATTTTTAAAGCGCATTCCAAATGCGCCCACGCTGATCGCTCTAGCCGCGGGGCTCGCGCTGCTTGCTAAAACGGGCTCGGCTACGCTCGGCGCGGCGTATTTCGGCGCGATCCTGCTCTATCTGCTCATCTCCTGCTTTGACCGCCTTTTCGGCACGGACGGCGTAAAAAACGGCCTCGCGGGCTTTTTGTATTTAGAAACCCTGGACGCGAGCTTTAGCTTCGACGGCGTGATCGGCGCGTTTGCGCTAAGCGACAATATCTTCATCATTATGCTGGGGCTAGGTGCCGGCGCGATGTTCGTGCGCTCCATCACGCTGTATCTCATCGCTCGCGGCACGCTGTCGCACTTCGCGTATCTGGAGCACGGCGCGCACTACGCTATCGCATGTTTGGCGTTTATAATGTTTGCCAAGTTGAAATTTGAAGTAAGCGAGATCATAACCGGCACCGTGGGGATCTTATTTATCGCGCTATCGCTCCTTTCGTCGGTGCTTTACAACCGCCGCAACAAACGCAAACTGATCGAAACGATCGCGGGAAACAACGAGTGAAATTTCATAGCGAGCTTTGCGGCGCGCAGGCTAAATTTTAAAATTTCAAGCTACCGCCGCAAGCGGTAAAATTTAATCGGTTGCACCGCGTTAAATTTCAAGAGACGCTAAATTCTAAAAGCTGCTAAATTTAAAGACGCGAACGATGAGATTAAAATTTTACGAAAAGCGTTAAATTTTAAGACGCGAGATGGCATTTTAAAATTCAAATCAGCGATCGCGCGAGCTCAAGCCTTTATCGCGCAATCTCTGTAGCTCCTCGCCGCCGGGTGGCGGGCTATTCGCGGGCTTGCCATTCTCGGTTGCGCCGCCAAAAAGCTCCTCATTCAAACGCAGCTCGTCAATGATACCAAGAAGCTGCAAAACCTCGGCCTTTATCCGCTCGGCGTCTCTTGACGTAGTGCGCGGCGAAAACAGCGCGGCTTCGAAGCGGTTTTTCGCGCCGTTTAAAAATAGATAAAATTTTCCGTCCATAAACGCCGCGCTAAGAGCGATCTTGGGCGCAAGCTTAAGCTTCAAAGCCCCGAGACGCTCCATAAAGCTAGGCGTCAAAAGATACCGCGCCTCGATCTTATCGCTTGCGAACACGCGAAATTCCTCGCCGAAAATCACATCGTCCATCAGCTCCTGATCGCCTAAAAATTTTGTGCCTGGCGAGCGGTCCGCGATGATAGTCCGTCCTTTAAATTTCTTATAAAACTCGCACACCAAAACCGAGCCGCTAAAGGCCTGCACGTATTCGCCGAGCCTCCAAGCGTTCCAAAGCGCGATCGCCGACAGCAAAAAAGCCGCGGAAAGATCGCTCTTGGATCTTTGGGATAACTCTACAAGCCTCATAGATTCTCGCGTTTCATAGATTTTTATCGCCTCGCTTAGGCTAAATTTCACCCCTTTATAAACGCCGTCTATCTGATCCTCGGCTACGAATTCATTATTCGGATAGATGCCCGTTTTGCGGATTTCTTCTTCGTCTATGCCGCTTTGCGGCTCATATCTAAAGGCGGGATCGATATCTGAAATAATAGCGCGGACGAAGGCGTCTTTGTAAAAGGCGTTGTACTCCCACTTGGCGATGGAATCATCATAAATCCCCCATACGCAGCTTACTGCAATTATCGGGATCATCGCGGAC
The DNA here is from genome assembly GCF_018374135.1 of Campylobacter gracilis. Classification (GTDB taxonomy): domain Bacteria; phylum Campylobacterota; class Campylobacteria; order Campylobacterales; family Campylobacteraceae; genus Campylobacter_B; species Campylobacter_B gracilis_A. The sequence continues at coordinate 3,680 of NZ_JAHAFS010000013.1, forward strand.
ATCAGCACGGCGGAAGAGTATTCGTTTTGGATCAAGCCGTGGATAAACCAGCCGACGGAAAAAACCGCGATGCATAGCAATAAAATCAGCGGTTTTAGAAATTTTATCTTACACTGCTGTTGCTTTTTTGCCAGCTCCTCTATCGCTCTGTCAATATCCAAATTTAACTCCAAATTTGATTTTGCCGAAATTTTGCCCCTTATTTTACGCTAAATTTTATTAAAATTTCATCCGTTAAGCGGGTTTAAGATTTTTTATGCTATTTTTGCGACCTATTTCGATCAAAAGGCGAGAGATGATAAATTTACCGAAAAATTGCGTGGTTTTTACCTATCCGAAAATGGGCGACAGCGGCAAATTTTTGCCCGCAGAGTTGCGCGGCGCGGCGGGGCTTACTGGCTGCACGCTTCAGTGCAAGGCCTACGAGAGCGCGTTTGCGCAGATAAAAGCCCTCGGCTTCGAGCTTATCGCCGTAGGCAGCATGGGCGAGGCGGGCACGAGCGAGTTTAAGCGCGCTACGGGCGCTACGTTTGAGTTCATAAACGACGAAAAATTCGAGCTTGAAGCGCCGCTGTGGCTCGAAACCTTCACCACCGGCGACGGGAAGAAATTTTACCACCGCCAAACCCTGATTTTTAGAGACGGCAAGGAGATAAAGCGCTTTAGCCGAATCGCGGAGCCCGAGCAAGACGCGCAAAACATACTTGCGGCGCTAAGAAATCTATAAATTTTAAAGCGCGAGCAACTTGCGGTGCCGCTATTAGGCGTACTTAATGATCCGTGCTAACGGCCCGAACGTTTTAAATTTACTCAAATTCTAACTTCTCATTTTGCAGATACTCGCGGATTTGAGCGTCGAATTTTTTGCGGGCGGTGTGCGGAGAGAGGATCACGAAATGCGGAAAAAATCTTTGCGCGAGCATCAAAATCATATCGTCACTGCTGATCTCGTAGCTTACGCGGCTCCAGCCGTTTTTAAATTTACCTTCGATCTTTTGCGAGCGAAAAAACTTCTTTGCTTCGAAAAATTTTAAAATTTTGGGCGATAAAGCGACTTCGCACATATAAGTCTCGACGTCGTATCCGTCGTAAAAGCTCTCCATATTCAGCAGGAATTTCCGCGTATGCTCGCTGAGATTGAAGGTATTTGCGTGCAGCACGACCTCTTTTATAAATTTAATCCGAATGATGCGAAAGCCATTATTTACGGGATTTTGCGCATCGATGATCGCAAGCTGCCAGTTTCCTTTAGAATAGATTATTTTTAACGCTTTGGCGCTTTTTATCGTCTCATCTTCATACGTGATATCGCAATATTTTTTAAAGCCGATCGCCTTGCGGAGCTTGATCAAAACCCCGATCTTAGGTGGCCTTTCGTGCGGACTACCCTTGATCAAAAATATATCCGCAAGCTCCTTGGCGAGCTTTTCGTCCACGCGTTTATACGCAGGCGGCAAAACCTCGGTAAAGCCTGGATTGATAACATGAAGCAGATCGGCGAGCTTTTGAAACTCAAGCTTTTCCTTTTCACTTGGAAGCGTTAGTGAGCTGAGTAAATTTTTATCGGTGATGCCTACGTTGCCGCGTTCGGTAAGAATGAAATTTTCGGCACCGAAAAACTCGCGTAGATCGGCAAAATACCGTCTCAGCGTACGCTCGCTAAGGCCCGTGGTCGCGGCGTAAGATTTAAGGTTTATCTCGCCGGTATGCACGAGTACGCTAAGCAAATTTAAAAACTCGAATATTTTTTTATTACCCATCTACGCTCCTGTGCTCAGGTTAAATTTAGCACGGCAAATTTAAAGACTATCGCGCCAATGAAATTCTACCATAGCCCAAGCACTTTCCACCAAGCCCCGCCGATAAAAGTCCATATCACTAAATTTAGCGTAGTCATTATAAATCCCAGCCGCCACCATTCGTTTTGCGTGACGTATCCTGCGCCAAAAATTATCGGAGCAGGTGCGCCGCCGTAGTGAGTAACCGGCATCATTAAATTCGACGCATACGCAAACACTAAAGCGACCAGATACGCAGGCGCTCCCGCAGCTACCGCAACCGCAGCAAAGGTCGCATACATCGCGGCGATGTGTGCCGTGAGACTAGCAAAAAGATAGTGCGAATAGACATATACCAAAAGCAAAATTCCAAGTGCGGCGATCCATGGGATTCCGCTGACGCCCGCAGCTACGAAGTCTGCAAACCACTTAACCAGACCTAGCTTACTAAGACCGCCCGCAAGCGTGATAAGCGAGCCCATCCAGATGAGCGTATCCCAGCCGCCTTTTTCACCGAGCACATCCTGCCACGACAACACATCGCTTAGCACCAGCGCGCAAACGGCAAGCATTCCCACCGTCGTAGCGCCGATGCCCGTTAGCCCGCCCGTAGCTCAAAGTGCGAGCGCGCAAACAAACACGCCTACGACCACTTTTTCGCCGTAGCTCATCGCGCCCATAGCGGCTAACTCTTGACTTGCGATCTGCTTTGCCTGCGGATATTTTTTAAGCTCGGGCGCATAAATTTTATAAAGCAAGCTCGGCATCAAAGCAAGCGATACAAGCCCCGGCACGATAGCGCCCATCGCCCACAAAGACCATGAAATTTGAATACCTAGCGTATCGGCGGCGAGCTTTGCGATGAAAGGATTACCCGCCATCGAGGTTAGAAACATTGCGTTCGTGATGCCATTGCTTTGCCAAAGCGTCTGCATCAAATACGCACCCGCTCTGCGCCTGGAATCGCCCGGTTCAGAACCCAGCGCGCTGCTTAGCCCTTTTACGATCGGAAAGAGTACGCCGCCCGCTCTCGCTCCCGCAGAAGGCATCGCGGGCGAAATGATAAACTCGCTAATCACGATAGAATAGCCGATCTTAAGGGTGCTGTCGCCGATTAGAGAGATGATTTTATATGCGATCCTGCGTCCAAGCCCCGTCTTTATAAAACCTCTCGCTAGAATAAAAGCGCAAAAGATAAGCCAGATCGTCGTATTGCCGAAGCCGCCCAGGGCATCGGCAGGTTTTAAAACTTTTGTCAAAACCGCAACCGTAACGCCGATGAAGGCAATCGCGCCGATCGGAATAGGCTGAAGTATGAGCCCTAAAATCGTCGCCACCACGATAGCAAATAGATGCCAGGCCTGCGCGCTTACTGCTTGCGGGTGCGGGCAAAACCAGATCGCCGCGCCGACTGCTATAAGCGCTAAGAATTTTATAAATTTCGGATTCATAATGACCCCCTGATTTTATTTTGCCTCATTTGTCCCGCCGTAAATTTAGCCTAAACGGCGGCGAGGCTTTAAATTTAATCGCTTCAAGCTAACGGCAAACTAGACGAAATTTTAAATTCTCCGCCGTGCAGCTTGCTACCTGCGGCGCGCAGCAAATTTGGAGAATTTTAAATTCTCTATTTCGCGGCGTGCGGCGTAAAATTCCACCGCGATTCAAAGTCGCTTTAAATTTCACGCGCTGCGCGAGCTTCGGTAAAATTTTATGAATTTTACCTGCAACCGCAGTAGCCGTGCCGCGTAAGGTCGTGCGAATTTAAAGCCGATTTTACGCCGCGATCGCGAGCCGTTTCCGCTACGCAAAATGAACGAGCAGAGCGGGCGCGCTTTTACGCGTCGCGACGACCCGCCCTTTGCAATGTGAAGCAGAGCAAAAGCCCCGCCTACCTCTTGCTGTCTGCTAAAACCCTATCCACAAACGCCGCACTCTCGCCCGTATAAAGTTCCGGATTCATGATCTTTTCCAAATCGGCGCGACTAAAGTATTTGGCAACCTCTTCGCGCTCGAGCAGATCGTCGATAACCGGCTTACCGTCGGTGAAAGCCTTCATGCAGACCTCATAGACGATCTCGTGAGCGCTCATCCTGCCGAGCTTTTCGCCAAGGTGCAGCATCACGGCTTCGCTTAACATAGCACCCTTTAGCGCGTCTAGGTTGCGGCGCATATGCTGCGGATAGACGATCAAATTTTCCAAAATATCGTTTTGCTTCTCAAGCGCCGCGGCCAGGCATACGCTAGCATGCGGTATGCAGTCCCATTCGACGGCTTCACAACCCCAATCTCGCTCATTTTCGCACTCCATCGCCTCGACCGCAAGAGGCGCTTGAGCACGCACGATCTTAGTAAGTGCAATGACGCTCTCGCAAACCTGTGGGTTACGCTTATGAGGCATCGTAGAGCTACCCACTTTACCCATAAAAAACGGCTCTTCGACCTCGCAAATTTCGGTTCGCTGAAGACTTAAAATTTCATGCGCGATACGTCCGATCGTGCCTGCGATGAGCGCCTGCAAAGCTACGAATTCCGCGATATGATCGCGGCTTGGATGCCAGGATATGACGGGTACGTTTAAGCCAAGATCTTCAAACATCAGCTTTTGCATCTCAAAACCCTTGCCTTCCTGGCTTGCTAGCGTACCCACGGCGCCACTAAGTTGCCCTACGAATAATCGCGGCTTAATCTCCTCCAAGCGCTGCAAGCTGCGCTTGATCTCCTGCGCCCACATCGCGACTTTGAAACCAAACGTGATCGGCAGCGCGTGGATCACGTGCGTGCGGCCCGCCATTACGGTATTTTTATATTTTTCTGCAATTTTTAGGCACTCGCGATATGTTTTATCTAGTAGCCTTGTAAGCAGCGCGTGCGCCTCGCGGATCTGCAAAATCATGCCGTTGTCCATTATGTCCTGGCTCGTAGCGCCCCAATGCACAAACTCGCCGCTATCGTCGTCAAAGACCTTTTTAAACTCCTTCAAAAGCGGCACGATGGTGATCGAGCTTTTGTAATTCTCGCCGATCGCATCTAGATCCAAGAGCTCTGCGCGAGCAAATTTCGTGATCTGCTCCGCTCTACGCGGTTCAATTATACCGAGCTTTGCTTGTGCTCTAGCAAGCGCAGCCTCGGTATCAAGCCACTTTTGTACGCGATTTTCATCACTGAAAATTTTCTTCATCTCCTCGCTTGCAAAAAGCACCCCAAAGACCCTGCTGTCGATTGAACTTGAAGCCATTTTTTACTCCTTGGCAAAAATTTAGCCGAATTATACTCGCGGTCGTGGTCAGAATTTGACCGAATAAAAAATAAGTAGTTTTCCTTAAATTCAGCATTTTTAATTAAAATGGCGCTAGATTTAACGGAGGCGGGTATGAAAAAATTTCTATTTTTGGCGCTATTCTGCACCCTTGCGGCAAACTGCGACGAGAGCGGGCGGACAGATAAAATTTCTGCGACGGGCAAAACGGGCAAAACAACGAGTATCGGCGAGACCGCAAGCGCGTGCTTTATAAAGAGCGGCGAAGCAAGCGCCGGCTCGCAAAGCAGCGCCGATGCGGTCATCCAAACGGACGGAATTTCGCGGGCGGATCTGCAAAGCTGCATCGTAAAAAGCGACGAAGGCTCCTGCGAGCGCGTCGCGCGCGGTCTTAAAAGCGGCTGCGAGCGCAAAGATCAGCTGTCGTGCTTTTTCTACGCAGATGCGCTAGGGCGCGGCTTGGGCGTAGAGAAGGACGCCGTGGCGTCGTTTGAGCTTTTTCGCGAGCAGTGCGATGCCGGCAGCAGCGAGGCATGCTACGAGCTGTCGGTCAAATATCTACAAGGAATCGGTACCTCTCAAAGCTTTGAGCTCTCGGGGCAGGCGCTAGACAGAGCGTGCAAAATGCACAACAAGCGCGCCTGCGCGGTGCTCGATCTACTGCCGAAAAATTAGCATAGCAGAGGCGATAAAATTTCTGGCTTCAATCGTAAATAGTGCGCGCGAGCCTTTTAAATTTTAGCGAGTGCGGCGCGATGAAGCAGTAAATAGGGGCGAGCGGCAGATAAACGAAATAAAAGGAGCAGAGATGAAAGCTTTAAAGCTTGTGCTGGCGGCGGCGCTGGCGCTTAGTTTGGCAAACGCGGACGACAAAGCCAAAGAGTTTAAATTTAGCAGCGCAAAAACCAGCGCGCTTTTAGCAAAATGCAGCAAAAAGGACGCCGCCGCATGCTACGAAGCGGCGATGAGATACGAGCTGGGCGGTCGCGGCGTCGTGCGAAACCGCCTCAAAGCGCAGGGCTTTTTCGCAGACGCCTGCGAGCTCGCCACCCTCGCTGAGCGGAAGCAGGGAGATAAAATGGGCGGCACAGGCAAACGCGCGATGAGCGATCTGCGCGAGCGAGCTTGCTTAGGCAACGCCGCGGCGCTGGAGAGTTTCGCGAGCGGGCAGTGCCGCAGCCTCGTGATATACGACGAGCTTTGCGAGGGAGGATCGCAGGAGGCGTGCGACAATCTGGCGCGAATGAAGCGCGAAGGCTGGGCGCCTAAGGAGAGCTGCAGCGAGGAGATAGTCGCAAAATTCGGCGACGGCAAGCCGCAGAGATGAAATTTCACCCTATTTTGCAGCGATAGAATTTTTGGAATTTTAGCAAAATAAAATTTGCCGAAATTTTAGTAAAGCTCGACCGAAAATGGTAACAAGGCGGACTAAATTTTAAATTCTAAAACGCGTTTAAATTTGCGTCGTAAGCGGCGTTAGTTTTAGCTCGGCAAAAATCGAAATTTGCGCGCTAAAACTTTAAAATCAAAAATTTCGCGTAACGGCTGGAGCTACAATTTTAAGAACTAGAATTTAAACAAAATCTACAATCTAGCCGTGATGATGATATAATTTTTTAGAATTTCGCAAGCGTAAAATTTATCAAAATTTTGCGTATCTACGTCGAGCCGCTCCCAAAAAAGCGCGAAATTTGAATTTTAAACTGCCGTCTTGTGTGCAGCGGCGAGAATTTCGGACAGCGAGAAGTTTAAGCGGTAAGAATTTCAATTAATGCGGATTAAAATATAGGTGCGGTGGGCAAATGCGTGCACCGCAAGCGATGGAATTTCAAATATGAGTTCAAGGCTCGCTAGACGCGGAATTTAAACGCCACGAGCGATAAATTTCAAAACACCCATTTTAAAATTGCGAAGCGGAAATTTAAATTTAAGTGCGGTGAGCGATTAAATTGCAAAAAGAAGCTTAAATTTAAATATCGCAGTTCACAAATTATGCGATGAAATTTTGCGTCTAAATTTCGCAAGATTGGGTGTGCGATAAGTATTTGCAGTATCGCAGCGAGACTATCAACTAAGCTCCAATCACGCTAAAGCCCTATTTACCGAGCGCTCGCGCAAGCGGGTATTGCAAACCGCCGAAGCAAAAAAAGCCTGATCGAAAGCGTTTGTGGCGTATATCTCAACCTACCGCGCCTCATATTTTGCTCTATAGCCTAGCTCGCGAACGAAATTTTAGATTTTGAAATTTAGCGCAAAAATATTATAATTTCGCCCAAATCACGGCTAGGACGGAAAATGAACTCACGCGTGCAAAACAAATATCTAAAATCAAAAATTATGAGCGCCGAGAAAGCCTGCGAACTGATCCCAAATGGCGCATCGGTGGGCTTTAGCGGCTTTGTTGGGGCGGGCTGCGCACTAGCGCTACCACAAGCTCTGGCACAACGAGCGACGGCGCTGCACGAAAAAGGCGAGCCCTATCAAATTGAAATTTTTACAGGCGCATCGACCGATCCGCTTTTAGACGGAGTTTTGGCAAAAGCAGGTGCCGTGAGCTTTCGCGCGCCGTTTTTTACGGATGCTGATATGCGCCGTGCGATAAATAGCGGCGCCGTGCGATACGCGGACGTGCATCTATCAAGCCTTGCCGCGCAGCTTAAGGCGGGCTTTTTTCCGCATCTAAACTTTGCTGTGATCGAAGTAGTGGCAATTAAAGAAAGCGGTGAGCTCGTGCCGTCCACATCGCTAGGCAACAACCAGGCCTGGCTCGATATCGCCGATCGCGTGATTTTAGAAGTGAATTACTATCAGCCGCTTGAGCTGGAGGGCATTCACGACGTTACGGATCTGCGCCTACCGCCGCATGCCGAGGATCTGCCGATCAAGCACGTAGGCGATCGTGTAGGCAGCCCTTACATGCATGTAGATCCTGCCAAAGTAGTCGCTGTAATAGAGGCTAGGACGCATGATCGCGTCAATAATTTTACCGCCGTGGATGAAATTTCAAGTGCGATCGGGCGCAACGTCGTAAAATTCTTAAAAAACGAGGAAGCTTGTGGCAGACTTCCCGCAAAGAAGCTACTGCCGCTACAATCGGGCATCGGCAACGTCGCTAACGCCGTGCTTAGCTCGCTACAAGGCGCCGGCTATCAAGGGCTGCAGTGCTACTCCGAGGTGATCCAAGACGGCATGCTAGATCTCATCAAAAGAGGCGTCGTAGGCACTGCAAGTGCCACAGCGCTATCGCTTAGCCCTGCAGGTGTCGAGGAATTTCAAAAAAATATCGATTTCTACCGCAAGCACATCATACTACGTTCACAAGATGTCTCCAACTCGCCAGCACTCATCAGAAGGCTTGGCGTCGTATCGATGAATGGCATGCTAGAGGCAGACATCTACGGCAATGTAAACTCCACTAACGTCATGGGCTCGCAGATGAAAAATGGCATCGGCGGTAGCGGTGACTTCGCTCGCAACGGATATTTGTCGCTATTTCTTAGCCCGTCGCTAGCTAAAGGCGGCGCGATCAGCGCTATCGTGCCGTTCGTGAGTCACGTTGATCATACCGAGCACGACACTCAAGTCATCATCACCGAATACGGCATCGCCGATCTGCGCGGCAAATGCCCTCGTGAGCGTGCTCTCGCGATGATAAGCATCGCGCATCCCACTTACCAAGACGCGCTGAGAGATTATTTCGAGCGGGCATGTGCGCAGCCCTGTGCGGGGCATACTCCACACATCCTAAGCGAGGCGCTGTCGTGGCATCAAAGATTTAAGGATACGGGGAGTATGAAGGCTTAGAGCGAATTTGCTTGAGCTAATGCGCTAAAGCCTAGAATTTAAGCTCATTCTCGCTGAAGTGGGAAGTTTGCACTTAAAAATTCCGCCTGCATTTGAAAGCTCTATCGCTACTTAGAGTAAAGCTCGTTAAAATTTTTATTTTGCAAAGCTCGCGCGAAATGTTATAAAACGAATGGATCGAAATTTACGCCATAAAATTTTAAAATTTGCAGGCGGATTTAAGGCGCGGAATTTAAAATTTTATCGCTACTAAATTTTAAAATTTAGCCCTAAATTTGCAGCTAACGCATTTCAAATTTTAAAATTTTACGGCTTGGAATTTTAAAATTTTAAACTTCGTAAAATTTCATCCATAAATCCGCTATTAAATTTTAAATTTAGCTCTCACTTCATTTGCCACGCGTAAGCTTTTTTGGCAATTTAGCTATAAGGCGCGCCATAAGTTTGCGATAAAACCGCGCAGTATCTGCCAAGATGAATTCTGTATAAATTAAAGCGGCGGCTTGCTAAATCAGAATTTCTCGCCTTACGGAGGCGATCTTTGGCTCGTAAATTTAAAAAGGCGGGCTATAGACCGCGGCGAGATGAGATTAGAATTTTATCCTCGAGGGCTCCATTGGTTTGCTGTAGAAGTAGCCTTGCATATATTTAATCCCCATCTCTTCTAAGATGATTGAAATTTCGTGGTTTTCTACGTATTCGGCGATGAGCTCGTAGCCCTGCTTGCGCGCGAAGTTAGCGATAGTTTCGACGATAGCGCGCGAGTTTTTATCGTTTGCGATGTTTTTGATGAGCGCTCCGTCGATCTTTATGTAATCCACGTCAAGCGTTAAAATTCTATAGTAGTTGGAGTATCCGCTGCCAAAATCGTCTATCGCGACCTTGCAGCCGTAGTTTTTGGCTACGGCGATGAAGCTGCGTAGGCTCTCGTAATCGTCGAATTCCTCGCTTTCTAAAATTTCGATGAATAGATTTGAAGCGTTTGGACTGGATGCGAGCTTGCGCTCTAAGAGCTCCTTGATGCCTTCGTTTGCGATGTCAAAATATGAAAGATTTATGCTAAAGCAAGTCCCTGCGAAGCGGTCTAGCAAGCGAAAAGCTTCGTTTATTACGACCTGAGTTAGTGGGATGTAAAGCGAGGTCTGCTTTGCGATGTCGATAAACTCACCCGGGCAGCGCGTCTTGCCTGAGCGGTCGATTAGGCGGATTAGAATTTCATATACTAATGGGACATAATCACCACCCTCGGTGCCGTATGTGTTACCACTAGGATCGCGGTGGGTGATATCAAATATGGGCTGAACAAGCACAAAGACTTGATTTTTCTTGATCGCGTTTTGAATGGTGTTGATCATAATCTGATTTTGCAGATATTTTTCCTCAATCGTATTTGGGCGCGAGTAAAAGCCCACATGCTCGTTTTTGCTCTGCGCCTCATACATCGCCATAACCGCTTGAAAGACCCTATTTGCGCCACCCGCTACGTCTGCGCGTTCGCTCACGCCCATCGTGATATTTAAAGGCGCGGAGGCAAAGCCCTCGGTGGTATGAAGATTAAAAACTTTGTCGGTGAAATATTTATTTATAATCTCCACGTCGCGCGTGACATTTAGCCCCTCGTAAAATAGGCAAAACTCATCCGATTGGATGCGAAAGATACTAGCTTTGATCTCGTGCGATTCTATACACATCGCAAGCGTGCGCGCAAATGAGCGCAGAATTTCATTCGTCGTCTCCGCCTTGTAAAAAAGCCGTAAATTTGCAAAATTTACGATAGTGATGTAAATCGCTACGCCCGTTTTTTCGGCGTTTATTAGCTCATATAGCGCCGCTTCGTTGCCCTGGCCCGTAAGATGATCGATATAGACTTGATTGTTTAAGCTCTCTTTTGCGCTCGCAAGAGCTAGTTTCATAATCTCGCGCTCGCCGATGTCATGAGCGTAAAGCGCATATAGTGGCGGCTTAGACGTAGCAGCGATATTTGATAGCCTTAGGCTCACATCGACTAGCTCGCCGTTTTTACGAAGCAGGCGCGTATCTTTGGCGCTTTTATTTACCATCGCAGGAAGTTCGATCCCTTTATCTTTGGGCATCAAAACTCCAAGATCACTCCCTTCCAGCTCGCTTTGTTCGTAGCCGCTTAAGCTAAGCGCGCTTTTATTAGCGTATAAAATTTTAAAGCTCTGATCTGCTAAAACTATCGCTTCGCCTGCCTCCTTGCATAGCGCGCGATAGGGCGCGAGGGCGCGTTTGCTACGCAAAGCATCGGAATTTATGATGTAAGTAAGCAGTAAAAACGATAAAAACACCGCCGTGTAAAGCATCGTCATTTGCATAAACGAGCTGTAGAATTCCTCGCTAGCGTAAGAAAATCGCTCGCGCAGGCTTGCGAAGCGCTCGTTTAGTAACGAGAGATTATCACTTACGATGATATTTTGACGCTCGAAATTCCTTAAAATTTGCCGCGCGATTCCTATAAACGCAGCTTCGTCGGGGCTTGACGCATCTGCGCTTTCTAGCGCGCTTTTTAAAGCAGAGATCTCGGAGCGATTTTTATAGTTAAGCCCTAAAATTTGAGAGTAGAGATTTGCTCTTTGCGCATTTGCACCACTGGATAAAAATTTTTGCTGAAGACTTTGAAAAAGGATTAAATTCTGCGAATTTAAAGCCCCAAGCTCGTCCAAAAGTGAAATTTTATCGCTAAAAGCGCTTCCGATCGCGCGCACATCGCCGCTAAGTCCGATTTTATCAATGATTTTATCTTTTTGCAGAGCTTGTAGCACCTGATAGATGCCGCGCATATCGGCATTTGCAATCGAAAAGTCCCTTCTTGCGATCTTTGCATCAAATAATATATTTAAGCGGTTATCGGCGTTATCGATCAAAGCTAGCTCGCGCGAAATCGTGCTAAATCTCGCTACATCTCTTAGCGACGAGAAATAATTCCCGGCGATGATTATGCCTAATATCATAATCCCCACCATCAAAGCCCACATTATCTTATCTTTCATCCTGCGCCTCCGTCGTCTCGCCCTTAAGTGTAGCTAAAAAGCTCATCAAAGCATCAAGCTCCCCATCGCTAAGATCGTATTTTAGCAGATCCTTTGCGATCTGCCGCACCGCAAGGCGCAAATCCATCTGCCCGTTTACGTAAGGCGCGGTTTGCGTGATATTGCGCAAGCTAGGCACGCGGCGCAACTCAAATCCGTCGGAAGTGAGCCTATGCCTAGGCGCATCCTCCTCTTCCGCGCTTGGACGAATTTTAGTAAAGCTGCCGGTGCCAAGGCTAACACCGTTATGACATGCCGAACACAGCCGCACAAAAAGCACATATCCGTTATATTCGGCATCATTTAGCTTAACCTCGCCGCGCAAAAATCGGTCAAATTTGGAATTTATCGCCGTTTTGGACTTTAAAAATTCCTTTAGCGCATCAATGAAGTTCGCCGTATTCGCCTCGCCGTAAGCACTTTCAAAAGCCTGCTTGTAGGCTAAATTCTTCCTGATAAGCTCTAAAATTCTATCTTCGCTCGCATCAAGCTCGTTCTTGCCAAAAACAGACGCCGCGATCCGCGCTTCAAAGCCCGCGAAATTATAATCGCCCAAGTAACGATCAAAGTAATAAGAATTTATTAGTGTAGGCACGCGCCCGTCGCGCACCGAAGCGCCTGAGTCGTTTAGATAGAAGTTGTGGCAGCTCTCGCAGGAGCGGCCTTTGCTGCTAAATCTTACATCGGTAAAAATTTTTGCACCCAGCCGCGCCTTTTGTGGATCATATTTAGGCATCTCAAGCGGCGTAAAAAGATTGCCGCAAAGCCCCAAAAGCGGCGCCAGGCTAAATATAAAACAGCTTAAAGCTCGCTTCGATCTCATCGCTTATCATCCCGCCTTTAGCCCGCTTTTTCAAAATCTCCTCGATCTCGCGTTCGCTAGCCTTCGCGCCGTCCATATGTAGGTGCCACGTAGCGTTTTGCACAGCTTCTTGCAGGCTGCGTTTTTGCTCGCGCCTCTCGGTTAAAATTTCGCTTTTAAACTTGATGTCGCGCGCTCCGAGCAGCGCCTCAAACTTTTCGGCGGCGGTAGCAAGTCTTTTAGCTCCTGTGCCAAAGCGCTCAAACAGCGGCGCCAGCATCGACGAATTGCGCTCGCTCGCCCAGTTTAGATAAATTTTGCGCTCGCCCAAAGCCAAAAATGCCTCAAAATCCTCCGTGCTTTTTAGCGCGGGACTCATCGTAAGAAACGCGATGTCAAAAGCTGCGGGAATTTTAAAATTTTCGCTCTCGCGGCTTTTGCTCGCAGCGTCTTTTAAATTTAAAGCCTGCGCTTCTTGAGCTTGCGCGTTTGAAATTTCGCTCTGCGGGTGCGGATAAATTTTAAAATTTTCGCCCGCCGCGTCTGCAAAACCATTGCGGCTCAGCCGCTCGTAAAACTCCGCAAAGCTTAAATTTAATACGTTTTGCAAAGGGATGCCAAACTCCTGCGCGCTGCGCCTTAGCTCGCGCAGCATCCCCTCCGAGCTATCGATCGCCGTGACCTTTGCGCCCAGCGACGCGAGATACAGCGAATAAACCCCCGTGCCGGCGCCCACGTCGAGCACGCTTTTGCCCGCAAAGCTCACGCCCCAACCGCGCAGTATCTCAAACACCCGCTTGCCGAAATCGCCCGGCTCGCCGCTAAATTTAGCGTAACTTTCGGACTTTTTATCCCAGCTATTTTCATCTGATTTTTCGCCGATTTTCTCCACCGCTAGCCTTTAAATTTTTTGTAATAATAGCAAAATTTGGCAATTTTTCCGAATTTGGGCTATAATAAATGCTTTCAAAATCTAGGCGAAAGGGCGTTCATGGCGGACGTGACGATAAGAAATTTAAACTTTGCTTACGAAAAACGCGAAATTTTAAAAGATATAAACTTAAACTATGAGCTGCGCGATTTTTTGGCGATTTTTGGGCCCAATGGCGGCGGCAAAAGCACCCTTTTGAAGCTTCTTTTGGGGCTGCTACGACCAAGCTCGGGCATGATCGAAATTTTAGGCAGATCGCCAGCGCTTGCCAGAGCGCAAATGGGCTACGTGCCGCAGTTCATCGCGATAAACAAAAGCTTTCCCATCAGCGTGCTCGAAGTCGTTTTAATGGGGCTGATAGATAAGAAAATTTTTGGCTTTTATAGCAAATCCGAGCGCGAGCAAGCCATGCAAGCCCTGGGGCGCGTAGGGATGCAAGACCTTGCAGACTGCCGTATCAGCGAGCTTAGCGGCGGACAAAGACAGCGCGTTTACATCGCGCGGGCGCTGTGCGCGAAGGCTAAAATTTTACTTCTCGATGAGCCGCTAGCGAGCATCGACACGATGGGGCAGGTTCAAATCTACGAACTTTTAAAATCCCTAAACGAGAGCGGTTGCGGCATAATTCTAATCAGCCACGACGTGCAGCTTGCGCTAAACTATGCAAACCGCGCTCTTTACGTCGCAAACGGCTCGGCGCATACCCACGAGATCAATCCGGGAGGCAGAGCGGAATTTTTAGATCACCTGCGACGCGAGCACGGGCACTTTTGCGCCGTCGATCTCGCGCTTAACGAATGCTGCTGCAAGGAGGGCGAAAATGGCTGAAATTTTATCTTATGATTTCATGCAAAACGCCCTACTCGGCGGACTTTTAGTCAGTATAGTCTGCGGCGTCGTGGGCTCGCTAGTCGTGATAAATCGCATGAGCTTCATAGCAGGCGGCATCGCACACGGCGCATACGGCGGCATCGGCATCGCGCTATTTTTAGGAATCTCGCCCGTGCTGGGAGCTAGCGTATTTGCGCTGTTTTTGGGGCTACTCATCGCCTACGTCACGCTGCGAAACACCGAGCGCTTTGACGCCGTAATCGGCGCGATATGGGCGTTTGGAATGGCGCTGGGGATAATCTTCGCCGATCTCACACCTGGGTACAAATCCGATTTGATGAGCTTTTTATTCGGCTCGATCTTAGCGATAAATCACGAAAATTTAATCTTCATCGGCATTTGCGGCGCGGCATTTGCGGCGCTTACGGCGTGCTTTTACAGGCAGTTTTTAGCGATCAGCTTCGATAAGGAATTTGCCCTGTTGCGCGGAGTGAATACGAGCGTCTTTTACTACGTCCTCGTAGTGATGGCGAGCCTCGCGGTAGTCGCGTCGATTCAGATCGTAGGACTAATCTTAGTAATCTCGCTGATGACGATTCCGCCCTTCATCGCCGAAAAAATTTCAAAAAGCCTAGGCTCGATGATGGCGATAAGCTGCGCGCTATCGGCGCTTTTCTGCGCGGCGGGGCTTGTTTTGAGCTTCAAGCTCAATCTAACCAGCGGCGCTTCGATAATCCTAGTCGCCTCGGTCTGCTTTTTCGCAAGCTCGATCTTTAGCAAACTTCGCGCCTAAAAGCCCGCCCAGCTCGCTAAGCAGGATGCCTGCGAGTATCAGCGCCGCGCCTAAAATTTGAAGCGCGCTTAGCTTCTCGCCAAAAGCATACCCCATAATACCCGCGCTTACGGGCTCCAGCGCGAAAATAAGCACCGTTTTTATCTCGCTTACGCCGCGATTTTGCGCCATTGTTTGGATCACAAACGCCGCGACAGTGGCAAAGATCGAGGTTAAAACCAGCGCGAAAACAAAATCGAAGTTCGGCGAAAAGATCAAATTCCCAAGTACCTTTATCTCGCCTTCAAATTCCGCGTGCGGGACGAAAACTGCCGCGATTAGCGCACAGACGCAGACGCAGATAAACTGCACGATCACAAAGCCGTAGAGATTGCTTTTGCGCGCGCAGACGCCGGTAAATACGATATGAAGCGCGTATGCAAACGCCGAAATCAGCGTCAGTCGCTCGCCTATGCCAAATCCCACCGCGCCGCTTGCTCCACTTAAAAAATACAGCCCCAAAAGCGCCACGACCGCGCCGCCAAAGGCACTCGCACCAACCTTTTTGCCGAAAAACGCAAGCATTAAAAAGGGCACGATGACGACGTTGAGCCCCAAAATAAACGCCACCGTCGATGATAGCGCATAATCAAGCGCTATAGTCTGGCACGAAAAATCGCAAAACAGCATCAGCCCGCAAAACACGCCCTGCCCTATCGTGCCGCGGTCAAATTTGACGCCGAAGCGCAGGCAGGCGAGGTAGGTAAAAATGCTCGCCGCCAAAAAGCGCCAAAATAAAAAGCTAAAAACGTCGCCGCTATGCAGCGCGCGCTGAACCGGCACGAAAGTGCATCCCCAAACGATCGCTACAAAAAGCAGCCCCAGATCCCACAGTCTGCTAGGCGGAGCGGGATTTTGCGCGCGGCTTTGCGCGGAACTAGAATTTTGCCCGAAACTCTGCACGGAATTCGAGCTTTGCGTGCAGTTTTGCGTAGAGGCAGAATTTTGCGCGGCAGCAGGGCTCTGCGTAGAATTAGAGCTTTGCGCGAAATCGAAATTCTGCGCGGAATTTAAGCTTCGAGCGGAGCTAGAATTCTCTGCCGAATTAGATTTCTTCGCAAAATTCTGCGCCTTAAAATTTTTCAATCCAAAGCTCTGCGGCGCACTAGCGGAGGCCGGATCGTTTACAAGGGTCTCGGTAAAATTTTTCTTTGAGCGTCGCGTATGGGCGGCAGCGAGGCTTTTTGCGGGACTTAAATTTGGATCGTTTACGGCGCTCACACGGCTTAGCGAACTCGCGCTATTTGCGCCGTTGCGAATGAAATTTTCCGCAAAATTTAATATAAAATTTCGTCTGAAATTTCTTGCGGAATTTTCGCAAGGATTTATTGCGGAGACTTTTGCGGAATTTAAAGCTTTATTTTCGACGCAGCTTGGAATCTGCGCGGACTTTAAATTTAGCGCAAGAGCCGCGGAATTTAAAGCGGATTTTCTTTCAAGATTTTTGACGCGCGGGGCGGAATAGAACGCGACTAGACTGTGCACGGCAAAACCGGCCGAGGTACGATTGCGTGCGGCAAAACCGGCCGAAGCGGGATAAAATTTTAAATTTCTTTCGCGGATGAAATTTAACTCGGCGGTCGTATCTTGAAATTTGAAATTTCTTTTGAGGCAGGGAGCGGGAGCAAAATTTATCGCACCGCCGGACGCTGTGTTTTTTGCGCGCTCGCATGCCTGATTTGAGATAAAATTTAAAGCGGATTTTGAATTAAAATTTTCCGCGAGTTCCAAGATAGAATTTTTCATAAATTTAAAGTAAAATTTCGCCGAGATTTTAGTGCGATCGCGCCTATCTGATCGTCTTTATGGCGTTTAAAATCGCGCCCGAGTTTTTGCGAAACTCCCTTTCGTTTTTGCTTAAAAAATCAAAGCTTTCGTTGATAAAGGCGCTACTGAATTCACTACTAAAATCGTCTCCAGGCTCGCGTCCGACGGCACTTTTAAAGCTTTTAGCAAAGCTCGCGTCGGCTCCTAGTTCGCGTGCCAAAGGGCGAATGATTTCGTAAATTTCATCAAAGGCGTTGGTGCGCAGATAGTGGCTGAATAACACCTCGCCGCTCATTACCGCCTTAGTATCGGCTTCGGACATATCTTTTATTTTAGCGAGTACGAGCTTTTTGATCGGCTCTACGGCAAGACTTAGCTTCTTGCTCGCCAGCCTTTGCATATTCTGCACGGCGATGCTCTTTTTGCCCGCGCGCTCGGTAATGTAGCTAGGCAGATCGAGCTCGTAATCCTGCACGCCAGTGCGTTCGTATTCATTTGCGGCACGCTCTATCAAAGTGCTTAGTGAGTTTTTAAAATTTTCGCTATCGCCCGCGCCCGCACTAAGCATCACGTCAAGTCCCTTTACGGCGACCTCCTCCCAGCTAGCAGTCGCAAATATCGGCAATAAACAAAAGATTAATTTTTTAAGCAAAGTTTTTCCCTAATTAAAGATTGATTATTTTATTTCGAAAATTTTAATGTATAATCAACGCTTTTATAATACCAAAAGGGCTAGATATGGAGCTTTTACTCATCGCTTTTGCGCTTGCTATGGACAGCGTCGCGCTTAGTATCTCAAACGGTGCGAAATATCCGAATTTCAAATTTGCACAGATCGCGCGCGTCGCGTTTTTCTATGCGGCGGCTCAGTTCATAATGCCACTTGCAGGCTACGCTTTGGGGATAAATTTCGTAAAATTTATCGCGCAGATCGATCACTTCGTCGCGTTTGGAATTTTATCGTTTTTAGGCGTTAAGATGATCATTGAATCCCGCCGCGAGCAGGATGAGCCAGATCTTCGCCTAAGCACGAAGGAGCTGGTGCTGGGTGCGATCGCCACCAGCATCGATGCGATGGCCGTGGGCGTGACCTTTGCCTTTGGCGAGATAAACATCCTCTACGCCTGTTGCGTAATCGGGCTCGTCTGCTTCGCGCTATGCGTCGCGGCGTGCTACGCAGGCAAGCTAACGGGCAGATTTCTGCAAGCCAAGGCGCTCGTCTTAGGCGGCGTAATTTTAATTCTGATTGGGGTTAAAATTTTACTCTCGCACCTCGGCGTTATCGATATTTAGCCGTGCAGATATTCAGCGGGCAGGTGAGGTAGGCGCGGTTAAAGTACTCTGCCGCGATAGTGGCATAACGATACGTAATTTTAAAATTTATAAAATTTTAGATTTATAGAATTATAAAAAATTTCGCGGATTTTCTAAGCGGTGGGATTTAAATCCGATTGGGTGCGCGGCGGGAACGAAAATGCGCCGCTTCAATACGGCAAATATATCTAAAGCGCAGATCAAGGTATTTGTCGCGATACTAATGCAGTAGTCGTCAGGCGGAATTTCAAAATTTAAAATTAGGCAGAATTCTAAAATTCCGCCGCATTGTGCTTTTTTAGAATTTTGCAAAATTCTAAAATTTCATAATCTTAGAATTTCAAGATTTTTAATAATTTTAAAATTTTATTCGCGTCAGCCAGCGGTTTTAAATCGGAGAGGCTTTTTATTTTCTACCCGCCAGAAGCTTTGAACTGCCCAGCATCAGCCATTTGGCTTCGCGCGGACCCATAAAAAGCCCCTGCGTCGTGTCTATGAGCTCGAGCTGCTCATAGCCCTGCTCCTTGAGTCGCGCGATGAAAGCATCCATGTCGCCGTAGTTTCCGCGCGAGAAAAGATCGTGGATCGCGAAGCTGCCGCCCTTTTTAAGCACGCGGAGCGTCTCTAAAAGCAGCGCCTGGCGGTCCTTGCGCATGATGTTGTGATAGACGTAATTGCTTGTAACCGCATCAAAGCTGCCGTCCTCAAAGGGCAGCTGCGTGGCGTCGGCCTGCTCGAAGCTAGTGTTTTGCACCCCTTCGGCGCGCGCGTTGGATTCGCACAGCTGCTTGTTAAAAGACGCGTACTCAAAGCCCCAGCGATCGACGCCTAGCACCGATGCGTGCGGGTTGCGCTTAGCAACGGCGATCGTTAGCGCGCCGCTGCCGCAGCCTACGTCTAGCCCGCGCCCGCCCTCAGGCAGATCTACGTATTTTGCCGTGCCCTCTACGATCGCACGAGAGAGCTGACGCTTGCCGCCGTAATCAAACGCGCGGTACCACACGACGCAGTAGATCGTAAAGCCGATCAAAACCAGCGCCGCTGCGCCGGAAAGCCCAGCTAGCACGCCTCTTAGCGCACCACTAACACCCAAACCGCAAACGCCGAAAATCAAAAATAAAACTAACGCTACGCCCGCACCCGCGGCAAATGACGCGATCATGCCCTTAGGCACCCAGTTTTTATAGTCCGGTTTCATCTTCGCTCCTTTTATTAAATTTAATCTCGCGGCAGAAAAGCTGGCTGCGGCAAAATTTTAAATTTCGCCCGTAAATTTTAAAGTCCGCAGCTCAAAACCCCGCCTAAATTTAAACGCACGCTAATAGGTGTATTTAAACTCAGCGTAGTAGTTGCGCCCGGGAGCTGGTGTATAGACGTCTGCGCGTAAATTTTGGTTGTAATTATATTCCTCGTCAAAGACGTTTTTGACTCCGGCGCTTATCAAAAACCCGCTTGCGAAGCGGTACGCAGCGCCTAGATCCACGATCGTGCGCGAATCGATCCTATCGTGGTTGGCGTCGTGTGATGATGAGAAATATTTAAAATCGCTCATAAGCGTTAAATTTCTAATCGGCTCATAATCGACACCCAAAACGAACTTCGAGCGCTCCACTAGCGGAACCTGCTTGCCTTTATTCGCGCCGGATTGGATCTTGGCGTCCACGTATGAAAAGGTCTCGCTGAGCTTTAAATTTGAAAGCAGACTTTGCTCCGCATACAGCTCCACGCCCTTGCGGCGCGTCTCGTCGATATTTATAAAATGCCAACCGTCGGTGATCGAGCTGCCCAAGGTTTCGTTTACGATCTCGTTTTTCGTATCGGTCCAAAAGATCGTAGCGCTTACGTATTGCCCGTAGATCAGGTCTTTAAGGCCGATCTCGTAGGTTTTAAAGGTTTCGGATTTGAGGTTATTAAGCACATAGGGGCCGTTGCGGCCGAGCTTATCGATGAGTTGATTAGGGCCCGGCGAGATATAGCCGCGCTCAAATTTAAAATACAGATTGCCGTCTTTGGAATAATTAAAATTCGGCGTGATCTCAAAAGCGTAGTTGTTTTTATGATCCGTTACGTGCGTGCTTTCTTGAGTATGAAATATGCGCCCCATCCTACGCATCGTCGTAGAGACTTCGCGATCTACTTTGTATTCGGCGCGCTCAAAACGCCCGCCCGCACTAAGTGAAAACAGCTCCGTGAAGTCGTGCTTTTCTAAGGCATAAACCGAGTGCGTCTGTTTTTGCATATCAAAGATCGTAAGCTGCGAAAGGCTCATCATAGGATTCATCGAAGTGGTAAAGTCGATCCTGCGGAAACCCTTATTTTTAAGATAATCATATCCCGCTATGAGCTCGTCGTTATCATAGGTAAACTTGCCCTTTAAATTTGCCCCCTCTTTGCGATCTTTCATCACAAAGCCCTTCTGCAAAATTCTAATATCTTGGTAATAAGGCTGTAAATTTGCTTCAAATCTATCGCCGAATTTCACCGCATAATCCAGGTCAAAATTTAGTCGCGTACTTTTGGTAAAGGTCCTCTCACCTCCCTGTTGGCGGCGATCCTTCTTGAGCTCAACAAGCCCTAAACCCGGTACATCATGCGTCCTAGCGCGATAAAAGCTCGGATTAAAAGAGAGGCTTTGATCATCTGAAATTTTATAATTTAGTCCGAACGATGTATAGTAGCCTCGCTCTCTTTCGCCCTTGCGGTATCCATGCTGATCAAAGCCCTTTATTGCGGTCTTTAGAAATAGATTTTCGCTCACATTCCCGCCTGCGCCGAAATTTAGATCTTTATAATTATACGACGCGATCTTGGTAGAGACATTGGCGTATGGATATTTTGCGCCTTTTTTTGTGATGATATTTATCACGCCGCCGCTGGTGCCGCTGCCGTAAAGCACGCTACCGCCGCCGGGGATGATCTCCACGCGCTCGATATCTTCAATCGGAACGAGATCAATCGGGATGGTCGTAGGCGTGGTGTCGATCATATTGAGAGCGACTCCGTTAAGAAGGACCTTGACGGAGGTATTGGCCTTCGCGCCTTGCCCACGCAAATCAACCGACCTGCCGTTAAAGCTAACCCCAGGCGCCTTTTCTAAAATTTCGCGCAGATCACGGTAACCGCGGTTTTCCATATCCTCCGCGGTGATGACCGAGACGTTGCGAACCTCGTTTTTAAGCATATCCTCAAAGCCCGTCGCGGTAACTACTATGGTACCGAGCTTCGTGGCGTTCGCGCCGGAAGCGTTTTTAGAAGCTGCGGAATTTACCGCTTGCGCGCTAGGCGCGATATTTGCGGATGTAGCGTTATTTTCGGCCCCGTTTAGTTGCAAGGCGGCGCACAAACTTAGCGCGACCGCGGCATTTGAAAGATAAAATTTCTTAAACATCACTCTCCCCTATTCAAAATTAGAATTTTGCGAATGATTTGCAAATGCTATATTATAATTTCTCTTGATTAAATAATAATAAATTTCAAAGATTAAAGATAGATTTTTTAAAATTTAAGCGGAATTTGGATGAAATTTTAATTTTGAGCGTTTTACGTAGCGCGGTAAAATTTCGGTTTTAAATTTATATTATTTGGCGGTTTTTATTTCTTAAAGCGGCGAGTTTATGGAGCGAATTCGGATCGGAATTTTAAAATTTAGACCTTGCAGCTGCCCGCTTTGCCGAATTTTGCCTCGATTAAAAGCACCAAGATGAAGAAAATTTTTTCGTCGTTAAGCTTCGTAAGCTCACGTAGGTTCTGATCTACGCTTATGAGCTTGATGCCGTTTGATTTCAAAATCGTAGCGAGCTCGTCCGCACTAAAGCCCATTTTACTAGCGATCTCTCTAATATTATAGGACTCGATCGCGCCTATGATGCGATCCATATTACAAAAGCCGGGATTTTTGCGGCTCAAAACCACGTCCAAAAACTCGCCCCATAGCTTTGTGAGCTTCTTTCGCCTCGTGATTAGATGCAAGATCGCGACGCAAAGCAGGCCGAATCCCGCGATCTTATGCAGGCTCATCCACGTCTCGCCGTACTCGCCGCGCACAAAGCAAGCGCCCGAAAAGCCCAGAATGCAAAGCGCGCAGCCTAGCAACACGATGAGCGCAAATTTATAAACAATCCCCGCCTTAAGCATCAAATCTCCTTGCTTTGTTTTTAAAATTTAGCGACTTCACGCGGAGTGCCTGCAAGCGCTAAGCTCTGCACCGGTGCGCCTCGCCGATCGCCGCTATCGTATCTCCGTGGCGTTGTTGCGGTACCGCGCGCTACACCATCATGCTATCGCACCGCTTACACAGCCCACTCATTAGCGCGCCGTTTACCGACTTCCAAACCGCTCGCCACGTAGGTTAAAATTTTATCGAGACGCCCCGCATTGAGCAGACTATCTTGCGTTTAAATTTTATCGACTTAATTTCGCGCAAAATCGCGATCGCGCACTGCTGACCAACTTCCGAGCTACTCGTTGCGCCGCAAATACTTACCTACGGCGGTGCTATGCCACCGACTGCGTGCGAGCACCTAGCCACGCGGATGCCGATGCCCATGTATGCGAACACCGAGCGCTTCGGCTAAATTTTATCGCCGCTTAATATAAATGAGTAATTTTAATAAATCTGGATTTAAAAAGATATGAATTTAAAGGCGAAATCCCCGACGAGAAATTTAAACGATAAAATTTAAAGCTCTATCGTCCGCTCGAATATGTCCTCAAGCCCCGTTTGATGCACGATCGCTAGCATGCCGAGGCTAGACAGATCCGCACGCAGACCCAGTAGCAGCTCGCGCGCCGAGGCAGGGTCGAGCGCGGACGTGATCTCGTCTGCGAAAACAAAGCTCGGCTTGTGGTAATGAATGCGTGCGAAACTAAGCCGCTGCGCCTCTCCGCCGCTTAAAATTTTAACGTAATCGGCGCGCGAGTTTAGCATGCGGGCAAATTTCTTAAGTCCTACGCTGCGTAAAATTTCTAAAAATTCCGCATCGTCTTTGCGCGGCGGCTGCGGATAAGCGATAAGCTCCTTTAGGCTAAGCGGCGCTAGATAGGGCTTTTGCGGGATAAACATCACTCCCGTGCGCGGCAAACTGATCTCGCCGCGGCCGTATCTCCAAAGACCCGCGACGTAGCGCAGAGCCGTGCTTTTGCCCGCGCCGCTCTTGCCTCGCAGCATTATAAACTGCGCGGGCGCAAGCTCGAAGCGTAGATCCTCGATCAGCGGCTCGCCCGCAGGCGTGAAGACCGACAAGCCCTCGCAACGAGCGGAATTTTCGTCGCTTTGTTTGACGCAAGCACGCAGATTTGCGCTCTCGCCGTCCATGCGCGAGATGAACTCATAAATCCTCTGCACGCTCGCCGCCCACTCCATGATCTGTTTGTAATAGTCCATAAACCACGCAAATCCGTCTTGCACGCTGTAAAACGCCGAACGCGCCTGCATCATGTCGCCAAAGCTCATCGCGCGCGACAAATACAGCGGCAAGCAGGCAAAGATCGGGATTAAATTCGTGATTTTTAGGTAGCTTGCCGAAAAGCATTCGAGGCGAAATTCCGTATTCATGATGCTGCGCCAGTTTCTCATGATCTCGCCGAAGCTCGCGCGGAAGCGGCCGCGCTCGGCACCCTCTCCGCGCATAAAGGCTACGGCTTCTGCGTTTTCGCGCACGAGCAGTAGATCCGAGCGGTAGTCGGCTTCGGCGCGCTGCTTGGCAAAATTTAGCCTCCTAAGCCTGCGCCCGATGAGATGCGTGATCAGCGAGCAAAGCAGCGTATAAAGGAGCGCTACGTATAGCAAAAAGCCTTCGATCTCAAAGCGCATGCCGAAAATTTCAAATTTCAGCACCTTCGAGACCTGCCACAAGATCGTAACGAAGGCGATGAGCTTGGCGAGATTATAGACGAGCGATTTTACGAGATCGACGCTTTTTTGCACGAGCAGCAGGCTGTCCTCGGCGATACGCTGATCGGGGTTGTCTAGCTTTGCGATCGTTTTTGAAATTTCACGATCTGCGCAAGTTTTGGATGAAATTTTATTCTCGCCTGCGCCGCTTTGCTCTGCTGCATTTTGCTCCGCCGTGCTCGGTAAAATTTCAAACCCCTTTGCGTCTCTATGTAAAGCGGTGCTGTCCGCCTCCACTGCGGAATACTCCGCGCGCTCGTTTAAATTTTCATCTAAATTCGCGTCGCCGGGTTTTTCTAAATTTGATCCGCCCCTGGCGCTAAAATTTCCATCAAGGCTCGTGCGGTAGAAGTTTGCGTTATGTAGCCATTTGCGCTCCATCATCGCGCTCAGCCGCTCGCGCCAGACGATTACGAGCAGTTTGCGAAGCCAGCTGCCGCAGACGATGAAAAGCACGATGAGCGCCGTGTAGAGTAAAAACTCGCCCACGAGCGCGGGAATGAGCTCGCCTTTAAGCTCGCTTAGCGCGTCGTAAAAGCGCTTGTCCCACGCGTTCATCAGCACACTGATTTTGATGATAGCGAGGCTAAAACCAAGCGCGAGCAGCAGCAGCGCCCACAGCTTCGCCGCGCCCTTGCCGAACCAGTGCGGACGTAGAATTTCAAAAAATTGCTTTAGCGTTTTCAAATTTTCTCTTTAAATTTTAAAATTTAGCGCCGGTTACAGCGAGATCGCGGGATTAAATTTGATCCCGCAGGCTCGCGAGCGGATTTATGCTCGCAAGCCTGCGCGTTTAATTTGCTTGGAATTTCGCGAGATTAAATTTATCGCCCTCGCCCGCATCGCTTGCAATCGCTCGCGCTAATCAATCGTTAATCAACCAAATCGCGAGCTAAATTTTAATCCCGCAGCTTCGTTCAAATTTTACCCGCCTCGCTACGTGCTACTTGCGGCAAAGCCTAGTCTCTCGCCTCTGCGCCCGCCTCATCCGCGCCCTTATGAAGCGCGGAATTTATCCAAGGCCGCGTGCGAGAAGTTTATCCGAGTTCGCATAAGCGCAAATTTCATCCGCGCTCAATACGTATAATTAAGCGTCAACATAAAATTCCGCGGCTCGCCGTAGTAGTTGTTATGGCCCGCGACGCGATTTTGCGTATTTTGAAAATACTTCTTATCCGTGATGTTTTTGACCGCAAAATTTACGCTAAAGTGCTTGTCGAAATGATAGCCGACGTTCGCGTCCCACAGCGCGTAAGCCTTCTGCGGCGCGGCGTAATACGCAACGTTTTCGCGATATATCGAAGCGGTTTTGCTCTGATAGCGCACGCCCGTACCCAGGGTGATCTTACGATTTTCGCCGAGCGGAATTTCATAGTTCGTATAGAGCTTAAACAGATGCTTCGGAATGTAGCGCTTGGCGTTTGCGCCCTTGCTATAATCGACCGCTGCGGAGGTTCTTTCCGTCTTTAAATAGACGCTGCGGTTGAAAGTATATCCTGCGAATAATTTCCAATTCTCAGTAAGCGAGCCTTGTAGCTCGGCATCCACGCCGCGGCTTCGCACCTTGCCCTCGGCGATGGAGTAGTTCGTATTAAGAGGATCACTCATCGCCCTATTTTTCTGAATGATCTGAAACAGCGCAACATTCGTATTAAGTGCACCGTCAAAAAATTCTCCCTTCACGCCGGTTTCTAAATTATAGCCGACGACGGGATCTAAAATTTTACCGTCCTTGTCGCGCGCGGCTTGCGGCTTAAAAATTTCGGCATAGCTTGCGTACCACGAAAAATTATCCGCAAAGTCCCAGACCACTCCCGCATACGGCGTGAAATCCGATTTGCTCGGGCTCGCGCTATGCGAAGCCGTGCCGCGCAAAATATTATAATAATACCTGCTGTAGGTTACCTTCGAAAAGCGCCCGCCAAGCAAAAAGTGAAAATCGTCGGTTAAGTTTAATCTAGTCCCGAGCGAGATCGCGCGCTGCTTTATGGTAGTGGAGCTTCGGTCTTTAAAGCTAGCGGCACTGCTCCAATCGGGCTGGGCAATCCTTGAGCGGTCCCAGTTATAAATATTCATCCCCAGCGACGCCAGAGACGAATCTCTCGTCCTAGTCTCGCGCCAATTAAGCTTTTCGTTGCTAAGCGAGCCGTTTAAGAAAAAGTCGTGCTTCTGCCCGAATGCTTCGAATTTACCGTCTAGCCCCGTTTGAAACCCGATCTCTTTGGAGTCGTTATCGTAAATCCTATATCGCACCGTATGCGACGTGGTGCCGTTGTAAGGATTTGCCCCGCCGAGCGCTCCGAATTTTAACATGCTGTCGCTATCGGTATAATTGAGCCTCGCATAGGCTTTTATATCATCGCTAAATTCGTGCGAGAGCTCGCTGTAGACGTTAAATTTTTTATATTCGCTCTCATCCCAGTTTGAGCCGAAATAGCTTCTGCGCGGTAAATTTAATAAATTTTTTTGATTATCCAAGACGGGCACGCCGTAAATATCATAGACGCCGACGGTTTTTTGCCACAAAAATCCCGCGCTAAGAAGCGTCTTATCGGCCACGTCAAATTCCGTCGAAACGCCGACGCCTTCGCGATAGCCGTTGCGCGGATAGTCCTTAAACGAGCCCGTTTTACTTAAAATTCCGATCAACCGCGCGCGTGCCGTACCGCTTTGATTTACCGCGTCCGTTACGTCGATCATACCGCGATAATTATCCCAGCTACCGCTGCTTAGACTTGCGTTAAAGCCGAACTGATCGCTCGGGTGCTTTCGGATTAAATTTATCGTGCCGCCGGGCTCGCCATTGCTTTGCGTAAGGCCCGCTACGCCGCGCAGAACCTCAACGCGATCGTAGAATTCCAAATCGGTAAATTCCTTCGATGAGCCCAGCGGCCCGAACACGGAGCTGGAAACCGAGCTTGCGATGCCGTCTTCTTGGATATTATCGACATAAAAGCCACGCGAGACGATGCGATTGCCGCCTGCGTCGTTATTTAGCGAAATGCCGGTGGCGTATTTTGAAAGAGCCTCTTCGGCGTTGTGTAAGTTCAGATCTTTTAAAAGCTGATTGGAGATGACGCTTATAGACTGCGGCGTTTCTCTTATGCTTAAATTTAGCCCCGTCGCGGTGCTCATATTGCCCGTCGTATAAGAGCCCGTACCCTCGGTAGTGGACAGATCGGCCTTGCCCGTGACGTTTATGGTGCCGAGATTATCGTCGTCCAAACCCTGCAGCGTAGAATTTGCCGCGCTACCGCTTTGCGGCATGGAATTTTGTGCAACGCCTTTAGTAGCGGGGCTTACGACGGCGTTGCCCTGCGGCGCGGAATTTGCAGCGGTAGGGCGGTTTCCAGGTTTTTGCGCAGAGCTTTGCGATGACGAAATTTTAGAGGCAGAGCTTGCGGCAGACGAGTTTTGAGAAGCGTCGCTATTTTGCGTCGCAGTAAGCCAAAACGGCGAGCAAAGTAGCGCAAAAGAGAGCAAAATTTTACCCTTTTTCATAAAAATCCTTTTTAGATTTTATAATCTATATCAATTTACTGGCGAGATTATCTTACAATTCTTCTTAAATAATAATAAAATTTTTAATAAACTAAATCATAAAATTTTATATGCAATTACTAATTTAACGGAATTTAATAAGATATATTGACGAATTTTTAAGCAAAATTTATATAAATTTTAAAAAGTATATGAATTTGAAAAACAAAGGATTTAAAAATTTAAAATTTTAAAATTCCGCCACTTTAAAATAACGTAAGCGACGGAATTTAGCGTTTATCGGCGTTTGGTCTTGCGATTACGATAGCACTAGCACCGGTACAAGCGCATTGTGTAAGATATCCTCGGAGACGCTGCCTAAAAAGAGCTTTTTGAAAAACCCTTTCGTAAAGGCACCGGTAGCGATCAGATCGAGATTATTGGCGCGGCGATATTTGATGATCTCATCGGCGGGAACTTCCGCTTGGATGTATTTGAAAGTGGCGTTTTGAGTGCCTAAAATTTCGCGCGCCAGATCCAGCATCCGCTCGCCCTCTGTGGCATCGAGATTGATGTGCAAGACATGCTTATGTGCGCTCGCAAGAAGCTTTGAGTTCTTTATAAACTCAAGCGTGCGCTTCGCCGCATCGGTGCCGTCAAACGCGATGAGCACGGAGTTAATCGGCGAAAATTCTTTATTTACGAGCAGCGACGGCACGTGAAGCTCCTTTATTAGCACGCTTGCGTTAAAGCCTACGTCCTCGTTATTTGAGCCCTTGATACCGAGTACAAAAATTTCAGCTTCGTCCTTATACTCGGCGATAACGTCGATAAAATCGCCATCTTTAATGATCTTACTCGCCTTCACGCCCGCAGCAGTCGCAGCGCAGATATATTCATCCAGCATCGCTTCGGCTTCTTCGTGGTCCTTTTCCGCATCCACGCCGCCTAATGTGGGACTTCCGTAGCTATTTGCAAGGATATCATTCTCTCCTAGGACGATCCCGCCTGCGGCTAGCCCATAAAAATTCTCGCCAAGCTCCGGAATTTCAACCACGTGAATAAACACGAGCTCGGCACCCAAGGTTTTAGCGACATAAATTCCATAATCTCTAACTGCCGGGGCAAGCGCATTTTGATCGACGCAAGTGATGACCTTTTTCATTTTTCGTCCTTTTATAAGATAAAATTTTAATCAAAATAAGCTTATCAAATTTTGTATAAAAGTTATTTAAATTCGGCAGATTTGAATGCAGCGCGGGTGATTTTGTAAAATTCTAAAGCCGCGTCGTAATGAGTTTGTGAGGCGTGGGCGCGCTTGTGGTAAGCTAGCTCAGGCTCGGCGTGACAGCGAGCTAGCAGTTACAGTACGTAGTAGGCGGCCAAAAAGCGTTGCGGATGCGGTAGGCAAGGTACGGCGCGGACGATTTTGAAATTTATTAAGCCGCTAAAGGCGCGGTTAAAGCGCCGTTATTGCGGTTAATAGCCCAAAGATGATCCCCGGGAAATTCGCCGCGGCGAGCGGATAGTCCTCTTTTTAGGCTTTAGCAGACCGTAACTAACCCATATCGTGCAGTTTATCGCGGCTGCAAGCGGCTGGAGAAACGGGACTTTGTTGCCGTCTAAATTCGCCATTATGTTTGGCACGTAAGATACGTACATGATGACCGACAGGCATGTGCCCGCCCAACCTAAAATTTGTAAATTTCTTTCGCTCATTGATTTTCCTTTTTAGAAATACGTTTCAAATTTGCAAATGAAACGGAGCGGGATTTTAATATATTAAAAATAAGAAACGAATTAAAAGATGGCAAAGAGTGGGATTTGCCTTTAAAAATTTATCGCAAAGATTTCTAGCTGCTCGTGTCTGCGTAAATTTTAAAGCGGCGTTTAAGGCGCGCATTTTAAAAAACGGCGAAATTTAAAACGCTAGGCGGCGCGGCGATATTTAAATTTAAAAAGGCTAAATTTAGCGGCGACCGCGACGAAATTTAAGTGAATTTGCCGAGGCGAAAGCCATTAAATACATTGCTCTGAAGGCTCGCGGCTAAATTTAAGTAAAATTTTGCAGCATAATCGCAGCAAAATTTTGAAAATATGAGGATTAAATTTTAAAAGGCTTAATAGCCCGCGTTTGCGATCGCTTCGGCTTGAGAGTGCGCGATGAGCGGATCGATGATCTCGTCGAACAAGCCGCCCGCCATGATCGCGTCCAGGCGGTAGAGCGTTAAATTTATGCGGTGGTCGCTGATGCGGTTTTGCGGATAGTTGTAGGTGCGGATCCGCCCCGAGCGGTCGCCGGTGCCCACCTGATCCTTGCGATCTTTGCGCTCTTTCTCTAAGCGCTCCTGCTCCTGCATATCGTAAAGGCGCGCCTTTAGCACCTTCATCGCCGCCTCTTTGTTTTTGTGCTGATCCTTGCCATCTTGGTTGGTAACGACTAAACCGGTCGGGATATGAGTGATGCGAACGGCGCTATCGGTAGTATTTACGGACTGCCCGCCGTGGCCGGAGCTGCGCATAACGTCGATGCGAAGGTCGTTCGGATTGATCTGTATCTCGCTATCCTCGATCTCCGGCATGACGGCAACGGTGATTGCGGAGGTATGCACCCTGCCCTGGCTCTCCGTTTCAGGGACGCGCTGCACGCGGTGGGTGCCGCCTTCAAATTTCAGCCGCGAATACGCTCCCGCGCCTTTTACGAGCAAGATAGCTTCTTTATAACCGCCGACGCTACCTTCGCTGGTGCTTACGATCTCGCATTTATAACCGCGAAGATCGGCGTAGCGCAGATATGCGCCGAGCAGATCGCCCGCAAACAGCGCCGCTTCGTCGCCGCCTGTACCGGCGCGAATCTCAAGGAAGATATTTTTATCGTCGTTGGGGTCTTTCGGAAGCAGTAAAATTTTGATCTTTTCTTCAAGCTGCGGCTTTTGCGTCTCTAAGTTTTTAAGCTCCTCTTTGGCTAGCTCGCCCAGATCGGCATCGCTTAGCAGGGCTTTGTTTTCTTCGATCTGATTTAAAATTTTAAGATACTCGCTAGCCGCCTCTTTGATCGGCTCGATATTGCGCTGCTCCTTAGATAGCGCCGTCATATTAGCGATATCTGCAGTAACTGCGGGATCGCTAAGCATGCGCGAAAGCTCGTCGTAGCGATCCAAAAAAGGCTTTAGTTTATCGGCTAGCATTTAAATTTTATGCGTAAGGGGCGCTTACGCGGCGGTTTTTAAAGAATTTACAAGTTTGGCTAGGCGGCTTACTTTTCTGCTCGCGGTCTGTTTTTTCAAAAAGCCCCTGCTTACGAAGCTGTGAAAGCTTTCATTAGCCGTTTTTAAAGCCTCGGCGGCTGCGTCTAGATCCTTGCTCTCGACCGCCTCTCTTACGGCTTTTGTGATATTTTTTACTCTGGTGCGATAAAATCTATTTCGCTCCGTTCTTTTTATGGTTTGTCTCGCGCGTTTTTCGGCGGATTTGTGATTTGCCATAACGTCCCTTTCGGTTGAATTTGAACCTGCGATTATACGTAAAAAATATTTAATCGACGCTTAATTTAAGTAAAATTTAAATATAGTTTAAATTTATTAAGATTAAACTTTTTCTGGTAGAATTTCCCGATTTTTATACAAGGATTTGATAATGAAACTTTTCGGAACGGACGGCGTACGAGGCAAAGCGGGAGAATTTTTGACCGCCGAGCTTGCAATGCGCGTAGCGATGGCAGCGGGAATTTATTTTAGGAAAAATTCCGTTACGAATATGATTTTAGTCGGCAAAGATACCCGCAGAAGCGGCTATATGATAGAAACAGCGATCGTTGCAGGCCTTACCTCGGTGGGCTACAACGTCCGCCAGATCGGACCGATGCCTACTCCTGCGATTGCTTTTCTTACGGAAGATATGCGCTGCGACGCGGGCATCATGATAAGCGCAAGCCACAATCCATACTACGACAACGGCATTAAATTTTTCAACAGCGAGGGCTTCAAACTCGACGAAAAAGAGGAAGCGCAGATCGAAAAAATTTATTTCAGCGACGAACTCATTGCCGAGGCGCGCACCAAAATGATGCAAATCGGCGCCGCAAAGCGCGTGGACGACGTCATCGGCAGATATATCGTGCATATTAAAAATTCCTTCCCGAAGCAAAAGACGCTGCACGGGCTTCGCGTCGTGCTTGATTGCGCAAACGGAGCAAGCTACAGGGTCGCGCCTACGGTATTTAACGAGCTGGGGGCCGAAACGATCGTCATCGGCGACGAACCCAACGGCAAAAATATAAACGACGCTTGCGGTGCGCTAAGCCCGCAAAATTTAGCCTCGGAGGTCAAAAGATTACGCGCCGACGTGGGCTTTGCCTTTGACGGCGACGCCGACAGACTCGTGGTCGTGGACGAAAACGGAGAGATCATCCACGGCGACGCGCTACTTGGAATTTTAGCAGTCTATTTGAAAGGAAAAAATCACTTAGCAGGCAATAAAATGGTAGCCACAGTAATGAGTAATTCTGCGCTGGAGGATTTTTTAGCTAAACACGACATCGCGCTTCATCGCTGCAATGTAGGCGATAAATTTGTACTTGAGACGATGCACGAACTAGGCGCAAATTTTGGCGGCGAGCAGAGCGGGCACGTGATTTTCGGCGATTACGCCAAAACGGGCGACGGCATCGCAAGCGCGCTGCAATTTGCCGCTTGCATGTTGGATATGAAAAAGAAGGCAAGCGAATTTTCGGGGATGATTAAGCCCTATCCACAAATTTTAAAGAATTTAAAAATTTCGGATAAAAAGCCGCTTGAAAAATTAAAAGGGCTAAAGGAGCTTGAAGCAAGCCTTAAAACGGACAAGATCCGCTCGCTCTTTCGCTACTCCGGCACCGAAAACGTTATCCGCCTCTTAATCGAGGGCAAAAACGAAAAATTGCTACAAAAGCGAATGGACGAGGTCGAAAAATTTTTTACTAAAGCCCTAAATGAGTAGCGATTTTATAAAATTTTACGGCGCGACAAGCTACCAGCTCCACATGAAAAGCACAGGCAAAAAACGCAGGCTTTATATATTTAAATTTGGATTGCAAGATGGCTAAGACCTGTATTAAATTTATCCTGCTTTTCGCGGTGATCTTTGCGATCGATCAAACGATCAAGCTCGCGTTTTTAAACGGCTTTTCGTGGCAGGGGGAGTTTTTTTCGCTAGAGCTTACACTTAATCGCGGCGTTGCGTTTTCGATGTTTGCGTTTTTGGGCGAAAATTTAAAATTTATCCAGATCGCGCTGATCTCAGCGCTTGCAGCGTATGTATTTTGCCATAAAAAGCTCTTTTGTGAGCACTGGATGCCGTTTGCGCTGATGCTCGCGGGAGGCTGCTCGAACCTGCTCGATCGCTTCATTCGCGGCGGCGTGGTCGATTATGTCGCATGGCATAAGTGGTTTGAGTTTGCGGTGTTTAATTTTGCCGACGTGATGATCGATCTAGCCGTGGTGATTTTTATTTTTCAGGGCTTACGCACCGCAAAAAAGGAGAAAAATGAAGAGAAATAATTACATCGCTTACGCGCTTTGGTTTTTAGGCGCGTTTTCGTGGATCGCAGCTATGCCAATCGGTGGCGGACTGCATAGAATTTATTGCGGCAAATTTATCAGCGGATTTGCTCAAATCGCGCTATTTTGGCTGGGAAGTTTTACGCTGTGGTTTTTAGTGGGCTTTTTGTTTTGGGCGATTTGGGGAATTTGGATTTTGCTAGATATATTTTTCGTAGGAATTTGGGTAGAAGATTTAAATGCTTTTGCAAGCGAGACTGAGGAAGACGACTACGAAGGACGTCTAAAAAAAGTCGATGCGCTCTTTGAGCTGTATCAAAAAGGCGCGATTTCTAAAGAAGAATTCGAGGCGCGAAAAGAAATTTTAATAAGAGATTAAGGAGAAAAAATGAGTTACTATTGGTTTAAATTTGTCCATTTTGCGGGCTTTATTTCATGGATGGCGATGCTGTTTTACATGCCGCGCCTGTATGTTTATCATGCTGAAAATTTAGACAAGCCGGATTTCGTAAAGGTCGTTAAAAAGATGGAGCGGATGCTGTATCACGCGATTGGCTGGATAGCAATGGCAGTGACGGTTTTTAGCGGCGTGATGCTTATCATTTTAAATCCGGGGCTTATGAAAATGGGGTATTTTCATATAAAATTACTAGCCGGAGTTTTGTTAATCTGTTATCATTTGTGGCTGTATTATTATATGTATAAATTTGAAAAAAACGAGTGTCACAGGAGCGGAAAATACTTCCGTGCGATCAACGAAGGCCCTACGATCATAATGTTTATAATACTTTATGCAATGCTAATAATGCCGAATTTACCGAGCAACTAGCCCGTTTTGATAAAAATTTAATTAAAATTTGCATAAAATTAGAGCAAAATTTTAAAGGAAGCATGTGCAACATATCATTAAGAAAATTTTATCAAGTGAAAGTAGTGCCGGCGTTATATTACTTCTATCCGCGGTTTTTGCGATCGTAGCTCAAAACGTAGAATTTTTATCAAAGTATTATGAAGCGTTTTTGCATCTAAGTTTTACAATAGGCGTGGGTTCTGCGAAGCTCGACGAATCGATGCATTTTTTAGTAAACGACGTGCTTATGGCGATATTCTTCTTTGCCATCGGACTTGAGCTCAAGCGCGAAAAGATCGAAGGGCAGTTGCGCCATTTCTCTCAAATTTTACTTCCTAGCTTCGCGGCTTTGGGCGGAGTAATGATGCCCGCAATCATATTTTCGATCATCAACTGGGGCGATGCCGTCGCGATGAAGGGCTGGGCAATCCCTACGGCGACCGATATCGCTTTTGCCGTGGGCGTTATGGCGCTTTTAGGCAAAAAAATCCCGGCTAGCCTTAAAATTTTCGTTTTGACACTTGCGATAATGGACGATCTGTGTGCAATTTTAATCATCGCTTTGTTTTATTCCTCTACCATAAACGCAATCTATCTAGGCGGCGCGGCTGCCTGTGTCGCAATAATGCTAGCGATGAGCAGACTTGGCGTTGATAAAAAGCTTCCGTTTATCATCGTAGCCGTTGTGCTGTGGGTAATGGTACTAAACTCCGGCATCCACGCGACCATCGCAGGAGTACTGGCGGGCTTTTGCATCCCGCTTAAGACCCGCTCGGGCTCTATGCTAAAGGATATGGAGCACGGACTAGCCTACCCAGTAAATTTCTTCATCTTGCCGATCTTTGCCTTTACAAACGCAGGCGTTTCGCTAGCGGGCATCAGTCCTAGCTTCCTTTTCGGTCCGGTGCCTATGGGCATTATGCTCGGACTATTTTTTGGTAAACAGATCGGAATTTTTGCCTTCAGCTGGATCTTAATCAAAGCCAAAATCGCCTACATGCCCGAAAATGCAGGCTGGCCACAGCTTTACGCAGTAGCAATCATCTGTGGTATTGGCTTTACGATGGCGCTTTTCGTCGATGGCCTCGCATACGGCGGCAGCGATATGTATCATTACACGGACAAGCTCGCGGTATTTTTAGGCTCGATAATTTCCGGGGTAGTGGGATTTTTCGTCGCAAAAGCAGTCGCGGTAAAACAAAGCTAAAATCCGTAAAAAGATTAAAATCTTAAAATTCTACCGCTCAAAAATTTTAAAAATTTAAGAGCGACTCTAAATTTTAAAAATTTATACGCTACAAAATTTAGCTTAAAATTTTAGCTTAAAATTCTGTTTGATCCAAGCGCAGCTTAAATCACCAAAATCCCCGCATTTTGCATTAAGCTTAGCGCGCATTCGTCGTAGTATCCGCGCTCATGGTTCGGCGCATCGTAGGTAGCTACCGCATCGCGCGGAACGATGACGTCCTTATCCTCGCCAGTTTCGTTGAGATAGGTGCGCAGGCTAAGCGTGAACTGCATCACGCAGATGTCGGTGCAACAGCCCGTAATCACAAAGCGATCGAAGCCGTCCAGAATTTTCTTATCCAAATTATGAAAGCCGTTCGTGCTGCGCTTAAAAGTGACGTTTTGCTCGCTTACGTAGGGCGCGAGCTCCTCGATCACCTCCGCTTCGGGCGAGCCAACTAGACAGTGGATCGGGTAGCGCTTCATCTCCAAATCCCGCTCGGCGTGAGCGTCACAGATGAAATGCACATTTTTCGCCGCCTCAATCTGTTTAAGCACCGCAGGAGCGATCTTTGCTATGCTGGGATCGGCCATCGCGCCGAATTTTACGAAGCCGTTTACCATATCGATCACAAATACCAAAGTTTTCATCAAAACTCCTTATAAATTTCAGGTTTCATATCTTTTAAAAGATCCATTTTAGCGCGAAATTTTAAAATTTCGTCTAAATCCGCTCGAGCAATCTTCACGGCCTCTTTTTTGCCTAGGCGCGCGACGATCTCACCGCCCGGACCGATCAGCATGGAATTTCCGCCGAAACTCTCGCCCTGCCCCGTATCGCCGCAGCCGTTTACTGCGCAGATAAAAATTTGATTTTCGATCGAGCGGGCCTTAGCGAGCGTGATAAAATGCTCTATGCGGCTTTGCGCAAACTGCGCGATCACAAAAACTATCTGCGCGCCGCAAAGCGCTAAGGCACGAAAAATTTCACAAAAGCGCAGATCATAGCAGATCACGACGCCGATTTTGACCGCGCGATTTTGAAATTTTATCTCGCAAATGCCTAGCTTATCGCCGCCGCTTACGATCTCGTTTTCGCGAGCGAGCGAAAAGGCATGGATCTTGTCGTAGCGTAAAATTTTGGCTCCGTTTTGATAGACGAAAGCGGAATTGTAAATTTTATCTTGCCTAGAATTTATCGCTCCGCCAATCAAAACGGCGCCGTTTTTTTGCGAAATTTCGCTTAAAAATTTTTTCGTATGAGCAGCGTTCGTATCGGCGAGCTCTTTAAATTTAGCCGTATTAAAACTCGTATTAAATGCCTCGGGCAGCACCGCTACGTCCGCACCGCGTTTTAACGCGCGGTTTATCAGCTCGCGCGCGCGAATAAAATTTTGCTCGCAATCTGCAAAATTTTGAGCTACTTTCACATCCATTTGCAAAATAGCGATTTTCATAAAACCTCCTATTTAGGCGCTAAGCGCATAACATTTGCATGCGTAAGCGCGATAGCTATGGCATCGGTGATGTCAAGCGGCTTAATCTCCTTATTAATCCCCAAGATCCGCTTCACCATGAACGCAACCTGCTCCTTCGCCGCCTTTGCTTTGCCCGTGACCGATTTTTTTACCTGAAGTGGCGTATATTCGGCAAAATTTCCAAAAATTTGTAAAATTTTAAGAGCCAGCGCACCGCGAAACTGAGCGAGCTTTAAAACAGACTGCGGGTTGTAGGCATAAAACATCGATTCTACCGCGACCTCATCAATTTTATGAGCGCTAAAAATTTGATCGATCGCCTCGCTCATCTGCGTCATTTGAAATTGCACGTTTTCAGCCTTCATTTTTACTAGTCCAGCCTCGATGAGTTTTATCTTATTCACATCTTTTTCCAGAATCGCATAGCCTAAATTTCTAGTTCCTGGATCAATTCCTAAAATTTTCATAGCCACCTTTCACGCTTATTCACGGCTTAATCACCGGTG
Organism: Campylobacter gracilis; assembly: GCF_018374135.1. Classification (GTDB taxonomy): domain Bacteria; phylum Campylobacterota; class Campylobacteria; order Campylobacterales; family Campylobacteraceae; genus Campylobacter_B; species Campylobacter_B gracilis_A. The sequence goes on from NZ_JAHAFS010000013.1 coordinate 41,019, forward strand.
AATAAACTGAAATTTACCGCAAATTTAGTGAAATTTAGCTAAAATAGCGGCTTAATTTATAAGGGAATTTAATGGCGACGTCACAAGCACAAGAAATTTTATCAAACCTAGAGAAGGAAATTTTACCTATCGAATACTCTAGATACATTAAAAATTTGAAATTTAACGATAAAAGCTCTACACCCCAATTTTTCATCTACAACGCAACTAACGAGTTTATCGCTAAATACGCTCAGACAAAATACGGCACTAAAATAAAAGAACTTATCAAAAAACAATTTGGACTAAACGACGTGATCGTCAAAATTACCTCAAAGGCTAAAATTTCACCGAAGGAAAAGGTAAAAATCATCTCGGAAAAGCCAAAGAGCACGATTCTAAGCGAAAATTATAATTTTGAAAATTTTATCATCGGTGACTCAAATAAATTTGCCTTCGAGTGTTCGGTATCCGTCGCGAAAGAGCCTGGAATTCGCTTTAATCCGCTCTTTATCTACGGACCTAGTGGGCTTGGAAAAACTCACCTGCTTCAATCGATCGGAAATTACTGCATCAAAAAGGGAAAGACCGTCATTTGTGTCACCAGCGAGCAGTTTGCTAATGATTTCGTCTTTAACCTTAAAAACAACTCGATCGATAAATTTAAACAAAAATACCGCAACTGCGACGTTTTGCTCATCGACGACATTCAGTTTTTAATCGGGCGCGATAAGGCTCAGGAAGAGCTTTTTTATACGTTTAACGAGTTAAAAGACAAAAACTGCCAAATCGTGCTAACCAACGACCTACCACCAAAATTCCTAAAAGGCTTTGAAAGTCGCCTCACAACGCGATTTGAAAGCGGCATAATAGCAAACATAACCCCGCCGGATCTAGAAACTAAAATCGCTATTATCAATAAAAAAAGCGAAGAAAATCGCGTTAGAATTCCACACGACGTCGTAGAATATATCGCTGCAAATATGGGCGACAATATCCGCGAGATCGAAGGCGCGATTAATAAACTAAATGCCTATTCCTCAATACTTCGCACAAAGATTACGCTGGAATTTACCAAAAGTACACTACAAGATCAAATTCACCAAAAATATTCAAGCGTGAATCTCGAACACGTCATCGAGGTGATCTCAAAAGAACTGAACGTAAAACCTAGTGAACTAAAGAGCAAAACGCGAGCTAAAAACGTCGTCGAAGCGCGTCAAATTTGCATATATCTAACCAAACAGTTAACTCAAAACTCAATGCCTAAAATCGCCGCATTTTTTAATCTAAAAGATCACAGCGCCATCAGCAAAAATATCAAAAAAATCAACGAGCTCATACAAACCGACGAGATGTTAAAGATAAAAATCGAAGAGCTAAAAAACAAAATAACCAAAAAGGACAAGAATGAAATTTAAACTTTATAAAAATAAAGCAAAAAAGGTGAATGAAAGTGAATAAAACAAAGCTACTTACTCACTGGATAAACTACCTAAAGACAAGTTTTAGAATAAGTTTTTCACAAAAACCACTTACCAACTACTACAACGATAAAAATTTAAAAGGATAAAAATATGAAAGTGTTAATCACTAAAAAACTTCTAGAAGAGATAGTTTCAAATACGAGCTCCTATCTTGATAAAAAAGATCTAAGCTCGATAACTTCGCATCTTTTAATGAGTGCAAAAAATGGAATTTTTAGTATAAAAGCTACCGATCACGAAATCGGTCTAAGCTATAATCTTCAAAACGTCTCAATAGAAACAGAGGGAGAAGCTACAGCAAATGGAGGCAAGCTCCTTAGCGTAATTAAAGGTCTAAGCGACGATAACGTTACTTTAGAAACTGTCAACGGAGTGCTATTCGTAAAGCAAAAAAAATCCAAGTACAAGCTTCCGATGTTTGAGACGAGGGATTTTCCAAGCTTCCCTACAATAGATGGTAAAAACAGTTTTGACGTAAATGCTGGAATTTTAGGCAGAAGTCTTAAAAAAATCTATCCGTCGATCGATACGAACAATCCAAAATATGAGCTAAATGGAGCCTTAATCGACGTAAAAGAGGGCTTTTTAAATTTAGTCGGAACCGATACAAAGCGACTTAGCGTTTATAAGCTGATCACTCAATCAAAAGCGAGCGAGCTAGATACTAAAATTTTAATTCCTAAAAAGGCGATAGGCGAAATTCAAAAATTATTTTCGGATAAAATTAAAATTTACTACGACGAAAACGTGCTACTAGCAGTGAGCGAAAATTTTGAGTTTTTTACAAAGCTTATTAACGGCAAATTTCCAAACTACGAGCGCGTTATCCCAAACGATACGGCATATAAAATTTTAATTCCGCGCGATAAGATGGTAAGTGGCGTACGAGCGATAAACGCTATGTGCGAGGAGATGAAAGTTACCATTAAAAAGGACGGAATGGTTTTTGAAAGCATAAACGAGGATAATTCCGAGGCAAAGACCGAAATTGAAGCGGCGATCGAGATAAACGGCGAGATAGTTTTTGGTGTTAAAAATCGCTTTTTGCTAGATTTTTTAAGTAATATCGAGAGCGAAATTTTTGAGCTTGATTTTAACAGCTCCGATACGGCATTCGTGCTTAGCGCGGATGGTTTAAAAACGGTCGTCATGCCGATAAATAATATTTAAAGGAAAATTATGAAGCAAAATTACGGCGCTAGTAATATTAAAGTTTTAAAAGGTCTTGAAGCCGTTAGGAAGCGCCCCGGTATGTATATCGGAGACACCAATATCGGCGGACTTCACCATATGATCTACGAGGTAGTGGATAACTCGATCGACGAGGCGATGGCAGGTTACTGCGACACGATCGATATCGAAATTACAAACGAGGGAAGTTGTATCGTTAGTGATAACGGTCGTGGAATCCCAGTGGATATACATCCGACTGAAAAAATTCCTGCCGCGACGGTAGTTTTAACCGTGCTTCACGCAGGCGGTAAATTTGACAAAGACACTTATAAAGTCTCCGGCGGTCTACACGGCGTAGGCGTTAGCGTCGTAAATGCGCTCTCAAAAAAGCTAGTCGCTACGATCAAACGTGACGGAAATATTTATAGACAAGAATTTGCCAAAGGAATTCCTACTACAGAGCTTGAAAAGATAAAAACTACCAACCGCACGGGCACTACGATCGAGTTTTGGCCCGACGGCGAAATTTTTGAAATTTTAGAATTTGATGATGAAATTTTATCAAAAAGATTTCGCGAGCTAGCGTATCTAAATCCAAAAATTACGATAAATTTTAAAGATAACCGCACTGGCAGGGACGAGCACTTTCACTTCGAAGGCGGCTTGGAGAGCTTTGTAAACGATATGAATAAAGCGCCTGCCATATCCAAAGCCGTATCGTTTAGTGACAGCGCGGATGATGTTATGGTGGATTTTGCGCTTATGTATAACGAAACGTATAACGAAAATTTACTAAGCTTCGTAAATAATATCAAAACTCCGGACGGCGGTACGCATGAGGCGGGATTTAGAGCGGGTCTTACTCGCGCGATAACAAATTACGTCGCGGCAAATGCGGCTGCGCGCGAAAAGGATACAAAGATTACCGGCGACGACGTTCGCGAGGGGCTTATCGCGGTAATTAGCGTCAAGGTTCCCGAACCGCAGTTTGAGGGACAAACTAAAGGTAAGCTGGGCTCTAGCTATGTTAAGCCGATCGTGCAAAAGATGGCGTTTGAGGTGCTTAGCAAGTATTTTGAAGAAAATCCGATTGAAGCGCGCGCCATTATGAATAAGGCCCTTTTAGCTGCGCGCGGTCGCGAAGCGGCAAAAAAAGCGCGCGATCTAACGCGCAAAAAAGACAATATAAATTCCGTCGGCACCCTTCCGGGAAAGTTAGCCGATTGCCAGAGCAAAGATGCAAGCATTAGCGAAATTTATCTAGTCGAGGGCGATAGTGCGGGCGGTTCGGCGAAGCAGGGAAGAGACCGCGTGTTTCAAGCGATACTGCCGCTTAGAGGTAAAATTTTAAACGTAGAAAAGGCGCGCCTGGATAGAATTTTACAATCCGAAGAGATTAAAAATATGATTACGGCCTTTGGCTGCGGCATCGGCGAGGAATTTAACGAAGAGAAGCTCCGATATCACAAAATCATCATTATGACCGATGCGGACGTCGACGGTAGTCACATCCAGACGCTGCTTCTAACATTTTTCTTTAGATTTTTGCGCCCTATCGTGGAAAACGGCTATGTTTATCTGGCACAGCCGCCGCTTTTTAGATATAAAAAGGGCAAAAAAGAGATTTATCTGAAAGACGAAAAGGCGCTGAGCGAGTTTTTGATCGAAACGGGCATCGATATGGGCGAGTTTGAAGGCATCGGCAACGAGGATCTGATCGATTATCTAAAAATCGTCTCAAACTACCGCTCGCTTCTGAATGAGCTTAAAAAGCGCTTCAGCGTGCTTAGCGCGATCAGATTTTTGATAGAAAACGACGAAGCGCGAAGCCTCGGCTATGAGGAGCTATTTAAAATTTTAAAACCGCGCCTAGAAAGCGAAGGATTTAATATCTTAAATTCCTACGTAAATGATGAAGGCATTAGAATTTATGTCCAAACTCCGAGCGGCTTAGAACAGCTCGTGATAGATGAGAATTTATTTGGCAATTATATCTTTGAAGAGGCGATCAGAGTTTATTCGAAGATCAAAGAACGGGATGTAAGCTTTGGTAAAGATTTTATTGAAATTTTAGATGAAATCGAAAAAAGCTCGAAAAAAGGCGCTTATATTCAGCGCTATAAAGGTCTTGGAGAGATGAATCCGGAGCAGCTTTGGGAAACAACTATGAGCCCTGAAAATCGAAGGCTTTTAAAAATAAATATCGCCAATGCGCAGAGCGCTAGCGATACCTTTAATCTTTTCATGGGCGACGAGGTCGAGCCGCGTCGAAACTACATCCAAGATCATGCTAAAGACGTTAAACACTTGGATATATAATGTCTGTTCTATTTAGTGAGACCAAAGAGCGCGAAAACCGCTTCATAACGGCGCTTAAAATTTCGGTGCCGTTCACCTGTGTTTTGATTGTTTTTGGAATTATTTTATTCCGAAATGGTGAGTTTAAATTTGATGATATAATTTTGTTTTTGATACTTTTGATCTGCTATGTTTATTATGTCATCTATCAAATTTATTTTGGCTTTCAAAAAACGCTGATAGATCCCGTTACTCACGTATTTGTGCGAGAGGAGATCGAAAAAATTTTAAGCAACGATCTAGCTAAAAATCGTCAAATAAATATCGTTCTTTTGCGAATTAAAAATATCATCGACATAAACGATCGATACGGCTATAAAAACGGCGATGAAATTTTATACGAGTATTGTAAAGAACTTTCAAATTTTATGGCGGAGCAGGGTTTTAAGGACCTTCCGATCGGGCGCTTTATAAACGGTTACTTTGTATTCGGCGTAGAATCAAAAGCTACGAATTTAAGCCATATTTTGCGGATGTTTGAACATAAAATTTCAAGTCAAACGATTAAAAATGTAGAGATAAAAAGCGAATTTACGATGCTTCCAAGCTCCTATGATCGCAATCTAAATAATATCGTAAATGCGCTATTTTATAAGATAAATCACCTGGACGACGAAGAGCACGGCGAGAAAGCGATCGACGTAGAAAAGGTATTAATTGACGTATTTTCCGCCGACGTAATGGAAGCAATCGATAGCGAAAATTTCAGCTTTAAATATCAGCGTGTTGCAGATAAAAACGGCGTAAAATCGCATATAAATTTAATCCCGAAACTCGATCTAAGAAGCGGCGAAAAGATCACAAAAAGTAGAATTTTAGATATTTTGCTTCTAAATCATTACGATATTAAATACGATATTTCGATGATGAGGCAGATTTCTAGGATCATCTATTTTAAAGATATTGACGCTAAAATTTTTATCGAGATCATGCCTCAGACCCTGCGAAATAACGAGTTTCGCAATGAAATTTTAAAGCTCATTGATAATAATCTGATCGATCCAAAAAAGATCGTGTTTGAGTTTAACGAAAAGCTTATCTATTCGGAGATCAAGCGTTTTGATGAAATTTTGATTAAATTCCGTGAACTTGGATTTAGCTTCGCGCTGTCGCAGTTCGGCGGCTCAAACGCGAGCTTTGAGTATTTAAAATTTTTAGAAGTGGATTTTATCGTTTATGACATAGAATTTAACAAAAATTTGAACGACGAAAAGATTAAAAATATATTTATCGGCATCAACGAAGCCTGCGCTAAATCAGGTATCAAAACCGTAATGCGTTTCGTTGATAAAGAGGAATTTCAAATGCAGCTTTATAAAATGGGTATCGATTATATTCAGGGATTTTGCGTCGAAAAGCCGAACGATATATCGAATTTAAGGAGATCATAGTGAGATACGGTGAAGAGGAAATTGAAAAATTTGACATCGAAAATTTAGAAGTTTGGCCAAATAAACAGGAGCGTGATTATTTGATAAAAATAACCCTGCCCGAGTTTTGCTGCCGCTGCCCGCGCTCGGGCTATCCGGACTTTGCGACGATCTATTTGGAATATATCCCGGATAAGCTCGTAGTCGAGCTTAAAGCGATTAAAATTTACATAAATTCCTTTATGGATCGCTACATCAGCCACGAGGATAGTATAAATGAAATTTACGGCGCGCTGCAAAGCAAGCTAAAGCCTAAATTTATGAAAATCACGGGCGATTTTAATCCGCGCGGCAACGTCCACACGGTAATTGAAATAAACTCGGATCAAATTTACTGATGATAAGCTCAAATTTAGTCGAACAAATTTTTAAATCCGCAAGCATTAGCCGTTGGAACGATTACCCAAAGATGGTGAGTTTAGTCGAGCTCGACAAGCAGGCGCATAAATTTATAATCGCTTATTTCATCGCTAGCTTTGAGCGCGATGTGGATATCAACTACGTGATAGAAGCGGGGATATTTGAGTTTTTAGCGCGCATCGTCGTGACCGACATCCGTCCGGACGTCTTTCATCAGATACAAAAAACCAAGAAAAAAAAGATCAACGAATGGGTTTTAAGCGTCCTAGAAAGCGATCTTTTGCCTATTCAAAACGGCGAGTTTTTAGAGCGATTTAAAAAATATCTAAATTCCAAAGATCATAAGAAAGAAGCCGTAATCTTAAAGGCGGCGAGCTACCTTTCTACGCGCTGGGAATTTAACATCGTCTATCAAACGAGCCAGTTTCTAAACGACATCGAGGAGCTAAAAGCCAAGGTCGAGGAGGAGCTCGAGGATTATTACGAGCTTATCGGCGTGCGAAAGATCGTGATGAACAAAAAGCTTGCCCGCATAGTCGATCTTAGCGGCAGACTTCGTTTTCAAAAGCGCTGGGCGCAGACGCCGCGCATCCCTGAAACATCAGTGTTAGGACATATGCTGGTAGTCGCGATTTTAAGCTACTTTTTCTCGCTTGAAGTGGGTGCGTGCCGCTCGCGCACGGCATATAATTTTTTCTGCGCGTTATTTCACGATCTACCAGAAAGTCTAACTCGCGACATTATTAGTCCCGTAAAATACGGCGTTAAAGGCCTTAGCGACATCATAGGCGAATATGAGATGCGGCTAATAGACGATAAAATTTTACCTTTCGTGCCGGAACATATGCGAGATGATTTCAGTTATATTTTGGGTATCCGCAAAGAGGGCGGTAAATTTATAAAAGACGAGTTTGAAAACCGCACTTTCGAGCTAGGCAAGGAGCCTAAATTTGCAGAGGGCAGCCTAAAGATGTTTAACGAAGATAAATTTCGCGCAATCGACGGCAAAGCGCTTAAGTATTGTGATAAACTAGCGGCGTTTTTCGAGGCTGGAATTTCGATCAGCTACGGCGTTAAAAGCAAGGAGCTGCTTAGCGGGTATAATTCGATGCTGGAATTTTTCAAATCAAAGCCAAAAATTGAAGGCGTCGATTTTCAGAGTGTTTGCGAGGATTTCAAAGAGCATTTCGGGCTTAATAGGATCGATTTATAAAACCCCTTCCCAGATGGCTGCGGCACATGCGAGATCTAAGTGCTCTGCTGTATTCCTACCCTGAAGCGGTGCCTAAAAAAAGCATTGCACAGGTCTAAGAAAGGGCAATCGGGATTATATGGAAATGTTTCTTAAAGTAAGGTTATAAATGAATTTCAAAAATCATCTTTTATCCGTATTTCGCGAGGTTTTTATTCCTCACCATCGCTCTATTGAGTTTAGAGCCAAAATTTTTGCCGCAATGCTGCTTGCTAAAAAAAAGCAGACCGACGAGGATTACGACGCGATCAAAGATATAGCGGGCGAAATTTATCCGGGCGACGAACAGCGCATCGGCGTGCTGGTCTCCATCGTAAAAGAATATATCTTAAAGGCAAAGACCTATAAAAGTTTAAATTTAGATTCGCTTTTAAAAGAGATCGACAGAGATATAAAAAATAACAAAAAATATATCAAAAAGATTGATTTTTCGCATCTACGCCGTTTAATCGGAGATGATGATGACGATGCACTGATCCAACAGCGGGTTTATGAGTTTTTTGTCTGCGAAGTCAAAGAGTATTCGTAAATTTTTATCTTAAGAATTTTTTTAGTATAATCATCAGTTTTTGAAATTATAAACGGAGAAAAATTTGGAAAATATCAGAAATATCGCGGTTATCGCACACGTCGATCACGGAAAGACCACTATCGTAGACGAGCTTTTAAAACAGTCCGGCACCTTTGGTAATCACCAAGAAGTCGGCGAGCGCGTGATGGACAGCAACGACATCGAGCGCGAGCGCGGCATTACGATATTATCCAAAAATACCGCCATCCACTACGGCGGCGTTAAAATCAACATCATTGACACTCCGGGTCACGCTGATTTCGGTGGTGAGGTCGAGCGCGTACTAAAGATGGTCGACGGCGTGCTTTTGCTCGTCGATGCGCAAGAAGGCGTTATGCCGCAGACTAAATTTGTCGTGAAAAAGGCGCTATCTTTAGGACTCAGACCTATCGTAGTCGTAAATAAAATCGACAAGCCTGCAGCCGATCCGGATCGCGTGGTAAATGAAATTTTCGATCTTTTCGTAGCGCTTGACGCAAACGACGAGCAGCTTGAGTTTCCAGTTATCTATGCCGCGGCTAAAAACGGCTATGCAAAATACGATCTGAGCGACGAAAGCACCGACATGAAGCCGCTTTTTGAGACGATTATCTCTCACGTTCCGACCCCTAGCGGCAGCGACGATAATCCTTTGCAACTGCAGGTTTTCACGCTCGATTATGATAACTACGTTGGTAAGATCGGCATCGCTAGAATTTTTAATGGCACGATAAACAAAAACCAAAGCGTTATGCTAGCTAAAGCCGACGGTACGCATATAAATGGTAGAATTTCAAAACTGATCGGTTTTAACGGGCTTGAGCGCACCGATATTGACGCGGCGGGCACGGGCGACATCGTGGCGATTGCTGGCTTTGACGCGCTTGACGTAGGCGATAGCATCGTAGATCCCAATAATCCGATCCCGCTTGATGCGCTGCATATCGAAGAGCCGACCCTTAGCGTAATTTTTAGTGTAAATGACGGACCGCTAGCCGGCACGGAGGGCAAATTCGTAACCTCAAACAAGATCGATGAGCGCCTGGAAGCGGAGATGAAAACCAACATCGCGATGCGCTATGAAAACGCGGGTGAGGGAAAATTTAAAGTAAGCGGCCGCGGCGAGCTGCAGATCACGATTTTGGCTGAAAATATGCGCCGCGAGGGCTTTGAGTTTTGCCTCGGGCGCCCGGAAGTCATCATCAAAGAGATCGACGGCATCAAATGCGAGCCTTTCGAGCATCTAGTCATCGACGCGCCCGATGATTGCACCGGTACCGTCATCGAAAAGCTCGGTCGCAAAAAGGCCGAGATGAAGGTGATGAATCCGACCGGCGACGGGCAGACGCGCATGGAGTTTGAGATCCCCGCGCGCGGTCTTATTGGCTTTCGCTCGCAGTTTTTGACCGATACTCGCGGCGAAGGGGTGATGAATCATAGCTTTTTGGAATTTCGCCCCTTCATCGGTGCGGTCGAGAAACGACAAAACGGCGCGCTCGTGAGCATGGAAAACGGAGTGGCGCTAGGATACAGCCTGTGGAACCTGCAAGATCGCGGCGTGCTTTTTATTGCTCCGCAGGCGAAGGTCTATCTGGGCATGATTATCGGCGAGCATAGCCGTCCGAACGATCTGGACGTCAATCCGATCAAGGGTAAAAATTTAACCAACGTCCGCGCCAGCGGTAGCGATGATGCGATCAAACTCGTGCCGCCGCGCGCATTAAATTTAGAGCGCGCGCTGGAGTGGATCGAGGAGGACGAGCTTGTGGAGGTCACGCCCGTAAATATCCGCGTGCGCAAGCGATACCTGGACCCTACGACGCGCAGACGAATGGCGAAAAAATAGAATTTTTGGATGAAATTTTAAAATTTGGCGTGAAATTTAGCTTTTAAATTTCACGCCTTTTTTATAGTCAAATTTTAAAATTTGCGCTGCTAAAATTTTGCTAGGAGAGGCAATGAATCTTGTTTTATTCGACTTTGACGGCACGATCACGCGCGATGATTCGCTACTTGAGTTCGTCGCCTACGTAGTCGGATTTAAGAAATTTTTTCGCGGGATTTTGGTGCTATCTCCCATTTTAGCGGCGTACAAGCTGGGTCTTGCGAGCAATAATTTTACGCGCAGAAAGCTCTTGGGCTACTTTTTTGCGGGCATGAGCGCCGATAAATTCGATAAAATTTGCAAAAAATACTCCACCACCCACATCGAAGATATCCTAAAACAAAGCGCTATGGACAAGATCGCAAGCTACAAAGCCGCAGGCGATAAGATCGTCATCGTCACCGCCTCGCTCGAAGATTGGCTGCGTCCGTGGTGCGACGCGCAGGGCTTGGAGCTTTTAGGCACTAAAATACGGCGCAAAGGCGGCATCATCACGGGCGAGATCGAGGGGCAGAACTGCTACGGCGCGCAAAAGGTCGCTCGCGTGCGCGCAGCATACGACGTGCAGGCTTTCGATCGCGTTATCGCTTACGGCGACAGCAGGGGCGATCGCGAGATGCTCGAGTTCGCCGATGAGGCGCACTACAAGGCGTTTGAGTAAATTTCTGCGGCCACAAAGCTTAAATGATAGCATCTGCGGCGACTGCGCTTTTGCCGTGAGTCAGATTTCACCTTACGCAAAATTTTATCCTTTTAAATTTATCGCACTTATCTGTGGGATTCTACACCGTACGATAAATTTTCATATTTTATCGCAGCGCAAAAGCCCTGAACTACGAAATTTTGTTGCAGAATGGGATTTTAAAATTTTTGGTGCAGATAAAATTCTGAAATTCCGTCGTGCATAAAATTTTAAAATTTTATCGTAGCGTGGAATTTTGCTCCGAATGGAATAGATATTTTGAAATCGAGCGCGAGATAAAATTTGGAATTTTAGAATTTACGGAATTTATTGGTTACCAAAATTTCAAAATTTGCAGGTTTCAGAATATCTACTCGCCGCGTGCGAAGCGGAATTTTGAAATTTCAAAATTCCGCGCCTTAGAATTTTAAGGTCTAAAGCATGTTGTAAATTCCGTCTAAAAGGAAGTATTTTTTATCCGCAGTGCCGCGGTAAAACGGCTCGAAAGTGTCCTCATAAGCCTTTTTGAAAAAGCCCTCTTTGCTTAGCTTGATCAGATCGGCATTGATGAAATCAAGCAGGCTTTGATTGCCTTTTTGCACGCCTACGCCTAAGAATTCCGCCGCGCCTAGGTTTTTAAACGGCACTTCGAGCGTATCGTCCACGACGGCATAGGCTAGGACGATGATGTTGTCATTGGCGTAGCCGTCGGCTCTGCCGTCCTTCATCATCGCATAGCACTCGGAGGTATTTTTGCAGTAAACTAAATTGCTAAATTTTTCTTTGCGCAAATAGCGCTCGGTCATCGAGCCGTTTGGGTTCTTTTCAATCGAAATTCTCATATCGCGAACCTGCGCAAAGTCCTTCACTTGATCCTCTTTACGCGTTACGATGCCAAAATTTACCGATAGATACGGCAGCGAGAAATCCACCTGCTTCTTACGCTCTTGCGTAATCATAAAGGTGCCGATAACCATATCGACCTTATTATTTTTCAAAAATGGGATTCTCTCGCCTGCGGTTACGGCTACGAACTGCACTTCGCCCTTTTTATCGCCGAAAATGTCTTTGGCGATTGAGCTAGCAAGCTCGATTTCAAAGCCCTCAAACTTGCCGTTATTAGACTCGCTTAACGGCGGACGACCTTCGCGCACGCCTACTCTGATAACCCCTGCCTGCCTGATTTCATCTAGTGTATTTGCAAAAATGCTAGCGCAAAATAAGGCTAAAATAAAAAGTAATCTCATAAAAAGCCCCCTACTTTTTAGTTTTGAAATAATTATAGCACTATATATTTTAGAGAAAATAAATTCAAGCGCTTTAAAATTCAATCACCGCGCGTATGCAAGTTTGAAATTTAGGGGCGAAGTGGGGATTTAAAATTTCGCAAATTCGCTAAATTTTAAATCCCAAGATTTATTCGTTATGCAAGATGCCTGCGATAAATTTTATATTTTAATTCCTAGCTCTACGCTTTTATAGCAAGTCATAAATTCCATCTAGCAGGAAGTATTTTTTATCCGCTGTGCCGCGGTAAAAAGGCTCAAAGGTATCCTGATAAGCCTTTTTGAAAAAGCCCTTTTTGCTTAGTTTGACAAGCTCTGCGTTGATGAAATCAAGTAACTCCTTATTTCCTTTTTGCACGCCAATACCGATGAAATCGGGCTTGCCGAAGTTTTGAAACGGCACTTCGAGCGTATCGTCCACGACGGCGTAGGCTAGCACCGTGATATTTAGATTGACGTATCCGTCAGCTTTGCCGTCTCGGATCATCGCGTAGCATTCGCTTGTACTTTTGCAGTAGCTTACGTTGCTAAATTTCTCTTTTTTGAGGTAATTATCTACGGTCGTGCCCTCTTCGGTTATGAGCCTCATATCACGCAAGCGTGATATATCTTTGATGGCGTCTGCTTTGCGAGTTAGTACGCCGAGATTGGTCGAAAAATACGGCATCGAGAAGTCTACGTGATTTTTACGCGCCGAATCGATAACGAAGGTAGCTGCGACCATATCGACTTTATTATTGACTAGATATGAGACGCGATCGGCGGCGCTTAGAGAGACAAACTGCACTTCGCCTTGTTTAGCACCGAAAATCGCCTTTGCGATTGCATTGGCAAGCTCGATCTCAAAGCCTTCAAATTTACCGCCGCTAATCTCGCTAAAAGGCGGTCTGCCGTCTCTGACGCCTACTCTGATGATGCCGCTATTTCTGATCTCTTGCAGCGTGTTTGCAAAAAGCCCCGCACAAAGCAAGATCAAAGTAAAAAGTAGTTTCATTTGCTGCTCCTTTGTTTAGGTTATTTACGGCTAATTCTAGCGAAATTAAAATCAAAAGGCGCTTTTTTAGGCTAAATTTATTTTCTGTTTGCTTTTTATGAAATTTCAAAGCAGCGTTAAATTTAGCCTTAGATTTGATATAATCGCGCAAAATTTAAGCGAGGGCGATATGAAAAATTTTATCTTTTTGTGGCTTTTGTTTGCGGGCTGCGCTTTCGGCGCCGCTAAGGATGACGCGAGAGTTTCTGCTTCACAGCAAGCAGAGTCAAATTTATCACAGCCAAATTTTGAAATTTTTTACGATGAAAATGCTAGCGATGCGCAGATAGATGCAGGCTTGGATGCGCTTTTAGCCTTCGCGGCGCAAAACAGGGGCAGGATCGACGAGGATTTCGGGGAGTTTAAAGATAGAATTTTCACCGCTTTCATTTTTAATCCGAAGGTGTTGCGAAATTCAAAATTCGACTTTGAGCGGATAGAAAAAATCCTTAAATTTAAACCAAATCTCAATTACGGCGGAGATGGCGGTTATTTCTCGCCGCTAAAGCTCGCGATTTTTTTCGGCTCGAAATTTAGCAGCGAGATAGCAAAGCTTTACTATTTTGATAAAGCCGATGCGATGCGGCTTTTAGAGCTTTTGGTGCGAAACGGCGCGGATGTCAAGGCTAGCGGGCTGCTGCGAGATGCCGCGGCAAACGATAATTTCGAGGCATTTAAGTTTTTGATCGCAAACGGCGCGCGAGATACGAAAGACGTGGTCGGCTCGGTTGCGGGCAGCGAATTAATATTTCTAAGCGACAACAACGTTTCTATTTTCGGATATAAGGAGGTGCTGCCGCTTGCTGCGAGGGAGTTTGCCGCGGGAGCCAAATTTAAAGAATTCCGCGACGAGAGATTACGCTATTTGGAGGAAATTTTAAAATTCCAAGGCTTTGCGAGCATCGATAAAAAGGAGATCGAAACGCTTATCAAAGTAGCTGTGGTGCTGGATGACGAGATGACGGCGGAGTTTTTGCTCTCTCGCGGCTTGTGCGAACAGAAGGAGCTTTGCGAATTTCTAAAAGCGCAGGTAAAAACTTACGACGCTGCAAAAATTTCTAAAATTTTAAGCCGCAAAGAGAAGTAAATTTTAAAATTTGAACAGCTACGGCATGGCAAGCGGATAAAATCGCTATTATAATTGCGCCAGTCGCAGCCGCCCTACTTTGTCATTTAACGCGAGCGAAAAAGCAAAATTTGTTCCGCCTAACCTACCCTCCTCCGCTTATCAAACAGCTCGCTATTAAGTTCATTCGAGATAAATTTTAATGTATTTGCCAAATAGCGCGGCGGCGGAGGTAAATTTTAAAATTTAGCCGCTCGCTACTAAAATTTCAAGGTTGCTTTCAGCTTTAGTGTGCCGCAAAAGCGCACTATATATTGTGTTCAGACACAATCAAATAGCTTGTAAGACGCGAGCTTTTCAAATAGTCTTGCATTAAATTTACATCTGCCACGCGAATTCAAACTACAAAATTTTAATTCTATTGCCCTTTAATTTCACTATTTTTTTGTCATTTACGAGCTTCGTAATCGCCTGGGAGACGTTTTGTCTGGGTGCTCCGAGCAGGCTTGCCAGCGTCATTATATTAAAGGGGAGCTCCACGATCTTATCTGCGTTTGCGATGCGATTTAAGAAATTTAAAATCCGCGTCTGGATTTTCGCAAAGACGATCTCTTTAATTAAAATCCGCTGCGAGTAGATATTTTTAATAAGCGCGTTTATGATCGAGCTTGTAAACTCGTCTCCAAGCAACCCGAAAAGCTCCGAGATATTGATCTGCAGCGTCTCGCAGTCGCTTAAAATTTCAAGGCTCGTGTTTTTATCCAAGCAGACGTAGGCGCCGCTTCTTACGAAGCTAAAGATAAATTCCTTGCCGTTTTCGTAGCAGTTTAGCTTCGCCCTGCCGTGCAGCAGAATGATAAATTTAAACTTCTGAGCGTAGATCACATCGCCGCGAGCGTAGCTTTCGCGCCTAAATTTAGCAATCCGCTCTTTACTTAAAAAGTCGAATTTCTCGCTGTAATCGTTATTTAATCTATCTATCATAGCAGCTCTTTGCATAAAATTTCACGTAAATTTTACATAAAAAGGATAAATTCGTCGCAATCGCGACAAATTTAAATTTATCTTTGATTTATAATTCGCGTTAAAGACAACCTAGAAAGGATACTTTATGAGGAAAATTTTTATCTCATTTATCTGTGCGTGTTCGCTTTTCGGCGGCGAGGTAATCTCTAAAACCGCTACGATCTCGCAAGACGGCAAAGCAATCGGCGAGGCTGAAATTTTAACACCGATCGAGGTGATATCCAGCGAAGGCGGCATTACCAAGATTAAAATTAAAGGCGTCGTGAGCGAAAACTATCAGCTTCAGATCCAAAAAAATATGAAAGAGGCCGAAATTTACGCGATTTTTACGAATGAAGCCGAAGCAAATTTTAAAAAGGGCAAAAAGCTCGAGGACGATTACGGCGAGATCTGGTATGAGGCGGAGGGGATTTACGAGATCAGTTCGGATGCCGTAGCTAAGGACGCTAAGGCTCTTTATGCGGAGGCAAAGACAAACTACGAGCAGATCTGCTCGGCCTGCCACCGCCTGCATGAGCCAAAGAGTTTCACGGCAAATCAGTGGCCTGCAAATTTACAAGAGATGATCAATGCAAACTACGTAGCGCTCGAGGGCGACGAGCTAAATTTGATCATAAAATACCTACAACACAACGCGAAAAAACCTGAATGATAAAGGAGATCAGATGAAAAGGCGAGACTTTTTAAAGGCAGGGATTTTAGGCGCAAGCGCAGCAAGCGCTAGCAGGATTGAGGGGGTAACACAGACGATTTTTGATAACAAAAAGGTATTCGGCGCGAACAGATTCGGTACTTTTTGGCTAAATTTAAACTCGTCGCAGATCGTTTCGGTAAGCGAATTCGAGGGCGATAAATTTCCAAACACTATGAATTACAGCTTGCCCGATAATATCCAAAACGAAAACCGCGTGCTCTATCCGATGGTGCGCAAAAGCTATCTAAAGGCAAAAGGCGCGGCAAAGAGCGAACTACGCGGCAAAGAGGAGTTCGTGCGCGTTAGCTGGGACGTCGCGCTTGATCTAGCGGCGAAGGCTTTGAAAGAGAATTTCGACAAATACGGCGCCGAGGCGATCTACGGCGAGTGCTACTGGTGGGGCGGTAGCGGCAAGATCGGCTGGGGACGCACTGTAGCGCACCGAATGCTTAAAATTTTAGGCGGCTACGTAGAGGAAAGCGGCGATTACTCCACCGGCGCGGGGCTCGTCATTATGCCTCACGTGCTTGGCTCAAGCGCCGTTTATGACGCGCCTACTACGTGGAAAGCGATCGTCAAAAACGCCAAAAACGTCGTATTTTGGGGCACCGATCCTGTGGTAACCAATCAAATTTCATCCATTCCGCCTACGCACGACGGCTATATCGGCATGCAAGAGCTTAAGAAATCAGGCATCAAAATCTACAGCGTAAACGTGATGAGAAACGACACCGCGCGCTACTTTGGCAGCGAAGATATCATTGTGCGCCCTAACACCGACACCGCACTCATCATCGGTATGTGCCATTATCTGTTTACGAACAACCTCTACGACGAGGAATTTATCAAAAAATATACCGTCGGATTTAATAAATTTAAAGCGTATTTTCTAGGCGAGAGCGATAAAATCGTAAAGGACGCAGCTTGGGCGAGCAAAATTTGCGGGCTTAGCGAGGAGGCTATTGCGAAATTTGCTACGGCGCTTGCAAAGGAGCCGAGCACGATTTTAATCGGTCGCGGTTTGCAACGCGCCGATCACGGCGAGCAGCCTTTCTGGGCGCTCGTGGCGCTTAATGCGATGCTAGGGCATATCGGCAAGGAGGGTCTCGGCTTTGAATTTAGCCTAGGCTACGGCTCTGCGGGCGCTACGAATAAAGTGGCTCCGATTTTAAAGGGACTTAGCACTCGTATAGATGAAAAATACGAAAACACGGGCTCTGCGCCTTGGAAAAGTGCGAAAAACATTACCATCCCATCCTCTCGCAGCATCGAGGCGCTGGAGCATCCGGGCAAGCAGATCGACTACGACGGCACTAAAATCAAGCTACCGCATATGAGGGTCGCTTATATGGCGTGCGGATCGATGTTTACGCGCCATCAAGACGTGAATAATATCGTCAAGCAGTGGCGTAAATTTGATACCGTTATCACCGCCGAGCCTTACTGGACGAGCACGGCGAAGCTTAGCGATATCGTGCTTCCCGTCGCCGTCGAGGTCGAGCGCAACGACATCAACCAAACCGGCGCTACGGGCGAATATATAGTCGCTTACAGGCCCGCAATCGAGCCGATGGGCGAGAGCAAGAGCGACTTTTGGATCTGCGAGCAGATCTGCAAGCGCTGGGGATACGGCGAGGTCTTTAGCGAGGGCAAGGATGAGCTAGGATGGATGAAGGAATTCTACGCCGATGCCGTAGAGCAAGCTAAAGGTCTAAATATAACGATGCCTAGCTTTGAGGAATTTTACGATAAAGGCTTCGTGCGCTTTGAAAAGGACGACGAGAGTAGCGCGCTATATACGCGCCTTGCGGCATTCCGCGAAAATCCCGCCAAAAACCGCCTAGGCACGCCGTCAGGAAAGATTGAGCTTTACTCGCCCGTAATCGCTAAGATGGGCTATGCCGACTGCCCGCCGATGCCTACTTGGATTGAACCGAAAGAGTGGCTAGGGGATGCGAAAAAGACGGTGAAGTACCCGATTCACATCGTAAGCCCGCACTCTCGCTACCGCTTGCACAGCCAGCTAAATAACTCGATCATTAGAAATTTTGCCGAGGTTAGCGGCAGAGAGCCCGTGCTCATCAATCCAAAAGACGCCGAGGCGCGCGGGCTTGCGAACGGCGACATCGTACGCGTTTTCAACGACCGCGGCGAAATTTTAGCGGGCGTGCTCGTCACCGACATCGTGCCCGAGCGCGTCGCAGCGATCTGCGAAGGCGCGTGGTACGATCCCGAGGTTTGGGGCGAAAAAAGTCTCTGCCAACACGGCTGCGTAAACGTGCTTACGTTTGACAAGGGCACGTCAAGTCTCGCGCAAAGCAACTCAGCTCACACCGTGCTTGCTCAAATCGAGAAATTTAAGGGGGAGATTAAGCCGATTACGGCGTTTGGTAAACCTAAAATTTTGCAGTCGCTATAAAATTTAGCGCGTCGTCTTTTAAGCGTCTTTGAATGAGCTAGAAAATTTCGCCCCGCGACAGACTAATTGCCTAGTCTTGGGGCGAAATTTTCGTCGCAACATTCAAATTCATCTTAAAATACTTCCGCCCATCTTTTTGCGTTAAAATTTTGTAATCTGTCAAATTTGAGCGCAAATTTACCTCTTTCGTATGACGAATTTATCGTGCGGAGTGGCTAAGCAGGCAAATTTAAAATTTTAACTCCCGCTATGGCTAAATTTAAAACTTAGCAGCAGGCGATCCTAATAAATTTCATGCTCGTTCGCTTGCTATCGCGGTGCGCTAACAAGCTTTGCGTACGCCGAAGTGCAAATTAAAGCGTAAAATCAAAATGTAAAATTGAAGTAGAATTTTAAGCGCCCTACTTCGTTTTTTACTTGCAGTAGGGCGAATTTGCTTAAAGTAGTGAACTAAAGCTAGACGAAAATTATCCACACCTTGGATCTATTATCTTGCTCAGTTAGAGCAGCTGTTACGAGCGACGAGCTCCGCAAAATCTAGCGCTGCGTCGTAGTCGGGCTCAGAGGCTATGTCGCTTACGAGCTCTTTATAAACCACAACGCCTGCGGTATCTATGACGAAGATTGCTCTGGCGCTGAGACCTGCTAATGCGCCGCTGGCGATGAGGGTGCCGTAGCGGCGGCAAAATTCCTTATCGCGGAAATCGCTTGCAACGCGTAGATTTTTTATCCCTTCAGTCGTGCAAAACCTCCCCATCGCAAACGGTAAATCCATTGAAACGACGATTACTTCGGTGTTAGGAAGCGATGCGGCGCGCTCGTTGAACTTGCGTGCCTCCGTCGCGCAGACGGGCGTATCTAGCGACGGCACGGCGGCGATGATTTGCACGTGCTTGCCGCTAGCGATCTCGATTTCGCTTAAATCTTGAGCTACTAAGCGCACTTGTGGCGCGCGATCGCCTAGATTTATCTCTTGCCCGCTTAGCTCTACAGGCTTTCCTTGGAATGTTACTTTTGGCATTTTTGTCCTTTGTTTTGAATTTGTAGCGGCGAATATACAAAAATTCCTTAAATTTCAGGTAAAATTGCTTTAAAAATCAAGGAGAGCAGATGGGCGAAGATATTTGGGGCGGCAGCAGCAATCCTGCATCGCTAGCCAGTATAAGACGTAAAAGTGACGAAGAGAAAAAGCCCCTGGATGAGAAGCCACAGGAGCAACCTGAGAATTTGGATTTAGCGCAAGAAGAACTTGCGGCGGATGATACTAGCGAGCAAAATTCTGCGACTCAGAATTCTATAGAGCAAAATTCTACTTTTACAAAACAGAATTTCACACCACAAAATTCTGCGGAGCAAAATTTAGCTTTTGAAGCTCAAGACTCGGATGAAGAAAATTCTATTTTGCGAGATTCCATTGCGACAGGCTCTGGCGAACAAGATTCTAAGGCTAAAAGCTCGAATTCTACTGAAAATGCTGCGAACTCGCAGAATTCCACTTGGCAAAATTCAGCTTCCTCAAATTCCGATAGAATTAGCTCTACGCAAAGCTCAGCTAAGGCTTACGATCTAAATAAAGCCTACGTATTTTATATGTTCCTCGGGCCTTTCGGCGCGCATAGATTTTATCTTGGGCGTATAATTTCCGCGATTTTTCAGCTTTTAGGCGGCTTACCATTTCTCATCTGGCTTTTTTTAGTAGTGGTTACCGTCATGTGGACGAGTATAGAAGGTAACGAGCTGTTAGCACTTATAAACTCGTCTCGTCCGGATTTGGGCGTGCAAGCATCAGACCTAAAGGATATAGAGCAGGGCTTTTTTCATTTTATGGTTATTTTCTCGGTGCCTAATGTTTTGTTTTTAATCTGGCTTATTAGCGACTTTTTTAGGTTGCCTGATATGGTGCGAAAGCTAAATGTATCCGTGGGTGTGGGAGATATTACCTATCTTTATGCGGACGATGTTATGGAATGTGGCGAGAGTCTATCTAATGCCGAAACCGCTCTTTATGTAGCATTTGGACTTGAGGTACTAAGTGCAGTGAGTGGATATATTAAAAATGCGGACAAGGCTGGTGCACTACAAGGTATCGGGATTATTTTGGTAATATGTTTAGCTGTAGGGCTATATTTTTTAGCGCGCGCAATACGCAGCACGGATTTGCTATCAAATGCTGCGATTGCTGGAGTTTTTTCGACTATAAGTGCGTTAATCATCGTATTTATAGGCTTTGGGCTTTTTAAGCCTTCTGTCTTTGCACTGTGTATTTCTTGCGTGTGCATGTTGGTATATTTGATTTATCGGTTATTAATTAGCAAGGAGCTTTATGATTGTAGTGGCGAGAAAGACTATTTGAGAGCGTTTTATGTTATCGCAGCTACGGAGATGATAACTCTAGTTCTTGCGATACTTGGCTCGCAGCTTTTAGTTCTAGTATCCACCATAGGTCAGGTTGTCGCAGCAGTTCTAAATGTTTCAGCGGTTTATGGCACTAGGGAGGTTGCTGCTTCAAAAGGTGGCTACGATCTAGCGCATCTGGCGTATCACGTAAGGCAGATGAACAGACGGGAGTTTTAGGTACTTAAATTTAAGGGGCGATTAGTATAATCCTACATTATTTAAAAAAGGAGTTTAAAATGACTTTTATGGAGTCTGTGCAAACTTGCATAAAGCAAAAATACGCCGCATTTAGCGGGCGAGCATCGAGGTCGGAGTACTGGTGGTTTTTTCTATTTACCGTGCTTGGCGGGATTGTTTTGAGCTTGATAGATGGCGTCTTAGGCACTACGATAGGGTACAATCAAATAATAGCCGGCAAAATCGTCCATCAAGAAATCGGCATTATAGATGCGCTTTTTCAGCTGGCTATGCTAGTGCCAGCCATCGCCGTATCAGTCAGGCGACTACATGACACGGATAGAAGCGGCTGGTTTTTTCTGCTTATTTTAACGCCGATCGTGGGTGCTTTTTTCGGCGATATCGGGCTTTTGGTATCATTTGTGGGTTGGATAGTGCTGCTTGTATTTTTCGTGCAGCGCGGCGATAGCGGGTCCAATCGCTTCGGATACGATCCGCTATGACAAAGCTCTAAAGCTTTGCGGAATTTTAGAATTCTAAAATTCCGTGCAGATAAAATTCTTTGTATCACCACGCAAAATTCTACGCATAAGCACTTTGTAGCGGTAAATTTTTCTTCAAATAAGCTTTTCAAATCCTCTTTAATTGATTGCCGTTATCTGTAACTTAGAATTTTTATATTATAATGGCTTTCAAAATTTTATTTTAGAAAGGATGAAAATGAAAGAGAGAATCGAGGCGCTGTTCGCGCAAAATCCTAAAATTTCGATCGCGCAGATCTGCAAGGAGCTAGGCGCGAAGGAGATCGACGTGCTGCTAAACCTGCCCGAGCGCTTCGGAAAGAGCGCGAACGGCGATAAATTCTGCGAAGTCATCAAGGAGCTTGAGGGCTGGGGCGAGGTGCTTTTCGTAAAAAATACGCCGAGCTTCATCATCGAGTTTAAAACCAAGATCCCAAGCGGCAAGAGCGCGCGCGGATATTATAATTTCGGCATGGGCGCAAACGGCGATGAGGCGTATGGGCTGGGCATTTTGGGGGGTCATCTAAAGACGGATGAGATCGATAAGATCATCCTCGTGACGCAGACTTTCATGGGGATGCTCTCGAAATTCGTGGGCTTTTACGACAAAGCGGGCGAGAATATCTTTAAAATTTACGTCTCGCGCGATGAGAAAGGACAGCTTCTAGCCGAGCAAGATGCGAAATTTGAAGCGCTAAAAGCCGCGATTTAGCGCTCACACAAAACTCGTCTTGCGCGGTTTGCGTAAAATTTGCTCTTGTCGGGTATTTAGGCTTGATCTCGCCTTTTGCGCGCGAGATCAAATCCGTAAAATTCTACTGCGAAATAACACTGCGCGCACTCTTGCGGGTTTGCGCGCAAAATCGATCCGCGCCGCCGCCTTATTTATCTCCCGCCTGTGCGCATTTATGGTTTTGATCTGCGGCGTAGAATCGCCTCCTTTTCTCGCCGCCTTCATTTAAAATCGATCTTGTCGGTTTAATTTACCAAACCGACTTTAGCGCGCGGGAATTGTTTTTCGAATTTGACGCAGGATCGTCCTTTTCTTCATTTCATCCCAAGCGCGCGCAGTATCTTGGGCGCAAAGAGTTTGAATTTAAACGGGCTTGCGGCAGGGCGAATTAAACGGATAAAATTTAGTCGGAGGATTTGTGCAGCGGCGTTTTTAACGGCCTCAAATTTTAAATTTTAAATTTGCTGCGCCGCGCCGCTAGCTTTATTCTATCTTATCACGCCGGGTTCCGTTCTACCGCGCCTATCTTCTGCCGCATCTCGTCTTGCTCCGCTTGTGACGTCCCGCTTCGCGCCCCGTTCGTTTTTTAAAAAGCGGCGTGCGACCTAGATAAAACCGCCCTACTTCGGATCAAAATTTTATTTTTCCTCAAAGCAGACTCGAATAAAGATAAAATTTTATAAAATCTATCATTTTAATTTCATATCTCAAAAACTTTCCGCCGCCACGCAAAGAGCGACAAATTTTAAAATTGAAATTTTATACGTTAAGCTTAAAGCCTACAAAACTCCGATATTTAGGACAATGCAGACCTGAATTTTTATCTTTTACTGCTATAATTCTCTCATAAATTTAAATCTTAAGATTAAAAAGTATTCTTAAGAATTTTATAAGACGGAGGAGATCTTGAATAGATTGATTTTGAAGATTTATGCGTGGCAAAATACCGCTACGCCATGGTTTTGGCTCTTTGTGATAAGCACAGGGTATCTTGCTGTATCGCATTTTTTCTTTCAGCGCTGCCTTTTTATGTCGCCTACGCAGACGAGCGCCCTCGTGCGTCTGGGCTTTGCCGTAGCGGGCGCGGGCGCGCTTATCGGCTTGCTGCTGCCGTTTGGCTTCATAACAAGGCTCGTTGCCTACGCGCTCGGATTTGCGGGCGCGATATACGGTTATTTACAAAGCTCCGCGTCGCATCCCGCCGCGGATACCGCAAATTGTCTCGCAGCGCCCGCATTTCCTTTTGCGGCGCCGCTTGATAGCCTGCTGCCGGAGCTATTTCGCCCCGCAAGCTGCACGGGCACCCCGTCCTTTTCCGCAGGCACCGCGCTTAGCGAAGTACAGAGTTTTTTTAGCGGATTTTACGGCGAGGGATTTTATCTGGTGCCGAGCATTAAATTTGCAGACGCGGCACAGTGCGCGCAGATAGCGTTTGCGGCATTCGCGGCGATTTTAGCCGTGATGTTTGCGGGCTTTTTATACGGCAGATTTACGAGAAGTTTTTAAAATTTTAAGAAAGGATAAGCATGAAGTTTTTAAATTCTATTGCGGCTGCGGCGGCTCTCGCGGCTGCGATCGCAAGCTACGCTGGCGCCGAGGTTAAGGCGGGCGAGACGCTTTACGGCACGGTGCTAAAGCAGGTAAGCGTAAGCGGCGATTTGTCGCATAAGGACGGCAGGCTGCTGCCCACAAATGCCATAGAGGTCTTGGAGGTGAAGGACGGAGTAGTGAAATTTTCGCTCACAGGCTATCAAAATCCAAAGGCGCCCAATGTTATTTATTTCACGCCTAAAGCGCGCATAATCGCGGTGGCGTTTTCGAAGCAGGCTAAATTTCAAAGCGAGAGCTTGGGCGAAGAGGACGGCTTTAATAAGGTTAAAATAACCGCCTACACCGACGAGGGCGCGCTAAGCGGCGACGTGGATAAAATTTTCGCGGGCGCTAAGGAGAAATTTGAAGCCTCGTGTAGCGTCTGTCACGCTCTGCACCAGCCGGCTAGCTACGAAGCAAACAGATGGCCGGGCTACATCAAATCGATGCTTTCGCGCACGCCTATTAGCAAAGACGAGAGCTGGACGGTGGTACAGTATCTGCAAAAGCACTCCAAGGACGTAAATTTAAAGGATATGAAATGAAAAGACGAAATTTTTTAAAGCTCGGCGCGGCGGTCTCGGCGCTTCCGCTCATCCCAAGCTCGATGCTAGCGGCGGATAAACTCACCGCGCTTAAGAAAAACGGCGAAATTTTAACCGCGGCGCGGTGGGGAATTTTAAAAGCGAGCGTCAAAAACGGCAAGATCGTAAAATCCGCTCCGTGGAAGATCACCTCTAAAATTCCCAATACTCTTCAAAATACGATGGCGGATCTCGTTTATAATACGCGCGTTAAGGCGCCGATGGTGCGAAAATCCTACCTCGCCGATCCCGATAATCCAAAACCCGAGCTTCGCGGACTTGACGAATGGGTCGAGGTAAAATATGAAGACGCGATCAAGCTCGTCGCGCGCGAGCTTAAAAAGACGCGCGAGCAAAAGGGCGCAGACTCGGTATTCGCGGGCAGCTACGGCTGGCAGAGCACGGGCAACGTGCATGTCTCAAGGACGCTGCTTCATAGATTTATGAACTTAACCGGCGGCTTTACGGGCGTCACGGGCGATTACTCCACGGGTGCGGCGCAGGTCATAATGCCGCACGTAACGGGCTCAAATCAGGTCTATGAGCAGCAAACTTCGTGGCCCGTGGTACTTGAAAATTCCAAAGTCGTGGTCTTTTGGGGGCTAAATCCGATCTCTACGCTTCGCGTGGCGTGGACGAGCTCGGACGAGCAGGGATTTAAGTATTTCGAGCAGCTAAAAAACAGCGACAAAGAGATCATCATCATCGATCCGATCAAAACCGTAAGCGGCAAGTATTTCGAGGGTAAGGCGCGATGGATCACCCCTCGCCCGAACACCGACGTAGCGATGATGCTAGGTATGGCGCAGCACCTCTACTCGCAGGGCAAGTACGATAAGGAATTTTTGCAAAACTACACCGTGGGCTTTGAAAAATTCGTGCCGTACCTCACGGGACAGAGCGACGGCGTGGCTAAGACGCCCGAGTGGGCAAGCGAAATTTGCGGCATTAGCGCGGACGTGATAAAAGAGCTTGCGGTAAAATTTTACGAAAATCGCACGATGATAATGGCGGGCTGGGGTATCCAGCGCGCTCATCACGGCGAGCAGGCGCACTGGATGATCGTAACTTTGTGCGCGATGCTAGGACAGATCGGACTTGCAGGAGGAGGCTTCGGCTTTAGCTACCATTACGCTAACGGCGGCGCGCCTACCTGCGCGGGCGGCGTGATCGGCGGAATGAACGCGGCAAGCGTCGGCATCGTTAAGGACGGCAAATTTTTAGGGCTTGCGCAGGATCAGAGGCAAGGCGACGAAGCTACTCAAGCGTGGCTGGTAAATACGGCGAAGGTCGCCTTCCCTCTAGCTCGTATCGCGGACGTGCTACTAAATCCGGGCAAGACGATCGACGCGAACGGCGCAAAGATTACCTATCCGAAGATTGACTTCATCTACTGGGTCGGCGGAAATCCGATCGTGCATCATCAAGACACCAACACCAATATTAAGGCTTGGCGCAAACCGCGCACCATCGTAGTGAATGAAATTTACTGGACGCCGACTGCGAAGATGGCGGACATCGTGTTTCCGACCACGACGGAGTATGAGCGTAACGACATCACGATGAGCGGGGACTACTCCAATATGCATATAATTCCTATGAAGCAGGTCGTCGCCAAGCAATACGGCGCGAAGGACGATTATCAAATTTTTACCGACCTTTGTAAAGCCTACGCAGACGGGCTTGCCGAGGCTTATACGGACGGCGGCAAAACGGAGATGGATTGGATCAAAGAATTTTACGAAGGGGCAGCTAGCGCCGTGAATGCAAACACCGCTTTGGGCATACAGATGCCGAGCTTTGAGCAGTGGTGGGAGAAAAACGAGCCGACGGAATTTTACGAAACGCCAGAGAGTGCTGCGTACGTGACGTTTGAAGATTTTAGAAATGATCCCGTTTTGGAGGCTTTGGGAACGCCTAGCGGGCTGATTGAAATTTACTCCGATACGATCGCCGCTATGAACTACAAAGACTGCGGCGCGCATCCGATGTGGTTCGAGCCCGTCGAGTGGCTCGGGATGAAGGATAAACCTGCGAAATTTCATCTGCTTAGCCTGCATCCGTATGACCGCTTACATTCGCAGCAGAGCAATACCTCAAATCGCAAAAGATATGCCATTGCGGATCGCGAGCCGGTGCTAATAAATACCGAGGACGCTAAGGAGCTCGGTATCAAGCAGGGCGATCTGGTGCGCGTGTATAACGCTCGCGGCGAAATTTTGGCGGGAGCCAACGTAAGCGACGACATAATGCGCGGCGTGGTGCAGATATTCGAAGGCGCGTGGTACGATCCTAACGCCGAGGGGCTTTGCAAAAACGGAAATCCGAACGTACTTACGATCGATCTTCCTACGAGCGAGCTTGCCAACGGCAATATCTCCCACACGGCGCTGGTAGATATTGAGCTTTATAAACACAAGGCGGGCGAGGATATCAAACTAACCGCGTTTATGCCGCCTAAAGGGGCGAAGTAGGGATTAGGGGCGGTCTGGGTTTTAAGACTGGCTCATTGCTGGCTTGGACTAGATACGCCGATCCTCTACAGGCTTTAGCCAAACTCGCCGTGGTTTTGCTACGGCGAGGCATATCGATTTCGACTTGCCGCGGCTTTATATAGTCGCGGCTGTGTATCGGGACCAATTTGCTTGCTACAGCCTCGCGACTGCAACGATAGGTCGCGGAGCTGATTTAAATTTTATAGCCTTGCGCTTGCAGTGTTGACTGAGTTGATTTGATTTATCATAACTTTGAGCTGTGGCAGGCTGGAGATAACAGCAAGCAATATTTGCCTCGCCGCCCTACTCTCTATTTGCTTGTTAAATTCTCGCTAAATTTAAGAACTTGCCGTTTGGGCTATAATTTCAATCCAAACTAAAAAACCGCCTAAGCTTCCATTTAAAATTTTTCTTCGGAATTTGTGTATCACTAAAATCGTGGCTCCAAATTTCGTTTTTATCGGTGAAATAGCCGCTATTTTGAGCCTGCGGTATAAAGTCGGTCCGATCTTCTATTTTTACGTTTAGCGCCTTGAAATATTGCAGCAGCTCATAATACTTTTTTGCAGATACGGCATTTATTAAAAAGTAATTTCTATTGTTAAATTTAACGACGAAATTTCTTTTTAGCAGCCAAGGTAAAATTTTGAAATTTACTGCTTTAAATCTGCACTGAATTTCAAAATTTTAAGCCATAAAATAAGATAAAATTTTAAAATTCTACGCCTTTTTTTGGTGTGAAAGTTTTTATTTTGGGACAAATACTACCGCTTTGATATTGATGCTTTTGTGTGTATTTTACTTATCTCCATAGTGAGTTTTACACTGAGCTATTTCTATGGCGCCATTAGATATTCTAAATACGAGCCGATTTTTTCCATCTATTCTAACACTATAAAGCCCCGATAAATTGCCCTTTAGCGCTTCGGGTTTGCCTATACAATCGTAGCCGTTACGCTCTATATCTAGGAAACTTATTTATGCGCTTTAGGATATTTTTATCATTTTCCTGCCAATACAGATAATCCTTCCAAGCTTCTTGCGACCAGATTTTTTTCATTGATCCGCTTCTAACAAATCGTGCTCAATCCCGCTATTTTCCTTTAATTCGTCAAAAGAGCGCTTAAGATGAGATAAATTTTCGTGGCCGTAAAAGGGATCTGCCGTCAGCTCGAAAGGAATTTTGCGTTCTTGCAATACTTTTTTAGCAAATATTGTAAAAGCAGTAGTTAAATTTAGCCCCATTTCAGAGCATACTTCCTCCAACCCTTTTTTAAGTTCGGCATCCATTCTAAAATTTACGTTTATAGATCGCGTCATATTGTCTCCTTTTTGATTGCATTATACATTATTTATATGGATAATGCAATGATTTATAAATGTGCTTTGCTAAAATTCCATTATGAGAGAACACTATTAATTCTAAATCTAGCAAGATTTTAATTCAAAACGAAATATGCATACTAAGCGCGATTATGCATAAAAGTAGCGCCAGCGGGACATAGACAAAGCGTCCGATGTCATACCAGAGCTTGCCGCGAGCCCTCTCTGCGCCTAGATTGATCTCATCTAAAATTTCATTCCGCTTAATTATCCAAAACCACGATATCGCGCCGATTACCGCTCCGATCGGAATGATATAAATTGATACGAAATCCATCCACGGCCCCCATGAGCTTATCGCTTCCATACCAAGGCCCGCACCCAGGCAGATCGCGCACAATAACGCAAGCGTGAAGGCGCGGCTTAGCCTTGGAAACTTATGCATTAGCGATTCGGCGACTACTTCGAACATATTTTGAAGCGATGAAATTCCACCAAAAATCACGGCGGTAAATAAAATTACCGCAAAAATTCTACCACCTGCCATATCTTGCAAAATTTTAGGCAGAGTTACGAAAAGTAGCTTAGGCCCCGCCGCAGGATCCATTCCATAAGCAAATACTGCAGGGATCATCACTAGCGCAGCTACCATAGCGGCTAGCGTGTCAAATAGCGCAGTATTTTTCGCCGCAGATACGACGTCTTCATCCTTGGATAGATACGCGCCATAGACGATCATACCTGAGCCCGTAATCGATAGCGAGAAAAATGCCTGTCCCATCGCAGAAATCCAAACCATCGGATCTGCTAGCTTAGTAAAATCGGCGCCAAAAAGAAAGGCATATCCGCCCGCAGCGCCTTGCAGTGTCGCAACCCTAACCGCCAAAATTGCAAATAGCAGGAAAAATAGCGGCATCATAATTTTATTCGTTTTTTCGATGCTTTTGGCGCCGAAAAACAGCGTCAGCAACGTGCCTGCGACGATTATGCAGTGATAAGGCACCACGGAGTAGGGCGTCAGGGCAAAAGAGTTGAACCACGTATCGGTATTTTCGCTCATTAGCGAGCCGTCTATGGCTTGGATTAGCGCTTTTAGAACGTAGGCGATGATGACGGCATAGCCCACTGCGATACACATCGAACCGGCAAGTGGCAACCAGCCGATAACCTTACCGATAGCGCCCAGTCCGCGGCTTTTCCACGCGTATTCGTATGAGCCCAGCGTGCCTGTTTTGGCGCGGCGACCGATCGCGTATTCGGCGCTTAGACCCACGTATGAAAACAGCGCTACGAAAAAAACGTAAATTAGCAAAAATGCGCCACCGCCGTTCGTGCCGAGTTTATAAGGGAAGCCCCAGACATTTGCCATACCTACAGCAGAGCCCACGCAAGCGATGATAAAAGCCCAACGCGATGAGAATTTGTGTTTTGTCATAAAGCCATCCGTGCGAAAAATTTTCGTTATGGTAGCAAAAAGGAATTTAAGATTTATTTATGCGGAATTTTAAGGCATGCCGATTTGATTACTTAGGAATTTTTAGAATTTAAAATTGCGAAGTTTTAAAGCAAGATTGGCGGAATTTTACGATTAAAATCGATAGAGTTAATTCTGCGATACTACGCGGCAAAATTTTATCTTTAATAATTTTAGAATTTTACGCTTAGACTTTGGCTTTAAAATCCGCTTAGCCCAGGCTTGTAGCAGGGCTTGATATTTAAGTTAGCCGAGAAATTTAGATCAATTGAAATTTTAAAATTCCGCGAAATTTTGAAATTTTTAAAATCTACGATCTCGCAAAATTTGAAAACAGGCTTATCAAGAAATTTTATCTGGCGCCGCTCTGGCAGAATTTTCGCGGTAGAATTTCGCCTTTCGTTTGCAGCGCGCTTATAAATAGCACTTTTATGACGCTCTGAAGGGCGGTGGGAATTCCTGCGCTCGCTATTACGGTATCTATGCGGGAGCGGCGAATAAATTTTTGCCATATATGGGGATTGAGAGCGTCGCAAGCGGCAGCGCGCTTGAAATTTCCGGCACGCAGCATCACAGAGCGAATTTTATTAACTCACACTTTGGCTTAGTTATTTTTCTCCGCTTCTTCATTTTCTTGCGGCTGCGCGACTGCTTTTTTGATCGCTTTTACGAGCGAAACTCTTGTGCCATCCATTCGCAGCACTTCATAGTCGCAGTTTTCATCGCTTATTTTATCGCCGATTTCAGGTAGGCTGCCGAATAGATTAAAGACGTAGCCGCCGATCGTTAGCTGTTCGGTCTCCTCATCAAAGTCGATGCCCATCACCTCCTCGACGCCTTCGATCTCGAAACGCCCTCTAAACTCAAAGGTATTCTCGTCGATACGTTTGAAATTTTGCGCATTCGCGTCGTGCTCGTCGTTGATGTCGCCAAAAATTTCTTCTATGATGTCTTCCATCGTCAAAAATCCCGCAGTGCCGCCGTATTCGTCGATGACGAGCGCGGCAAAAATGCGCTGCTTATTCATCATCGGTAAAATTTTAGAGATTGGGCTGTTTTCAGGCACGATGATGAGTTTGCGCACGATCTTATCGAAGCTTTTATCTCCCTTTTGTTGGATGATGTCGCGGATGTGGATGAGGCCTAGGACGTTATCTTTGCTGCCGTCGATATACGGAAAGCGCGTAAATTTCGACTGCAGTACGGTTGCATAGTTTTCGTCGTAGCTTTTTTGCTTAT
Organism: Campylobacter gracilis; assembly: GCF_018374135.1. Taxonomy (GTDB): domain Bacteria; phylum Campylobacterota; class Campylobacteria; order Campylobacterales; family Campylobacteraceae; genus Campylobacter_B; species Campylobacter_B gracilis_A. The sequence goes on from NZ_JAHAFS010000013.1 coordinate 72,232, forward strand.
TTAGGCATATGAGATCGCGCCTCGGCGTCATTATCTCTTTAGCGACCGTGTCGCTGAAATCGACGGCGTTTTTGATGATCTCGGTCTCTAGGCTATCGAGCATGCCGCCTTTTAGGCTCTCGCTTGCGATGATTTTGATCTCCTCGTCCGAAAGCGCAAGCTCGCTCTCTTTGGCGGGCTTTACACCTATGATTTTAAGCGAGACGGCGGCGATGAAGTCAAACGCCTTGATGATCGGAAAAAACATAATCCAAAAAATATGAAGCGGTCTGGAGATAAAAAGCACGATCTTCTCGGTTTTAGCAATAGCGATGGATTTTGGCACCAGCTCGCCGAGCACGACGTGAAATAGCGTAACGAGCGTAAAAGATATGACGAAGGCGATCGTATGTGCCGCTGCCCCGCTGCCTATGCCGATGGATCTTAGCGGCAGCTCGATCAGTCTCGATACTGCTGGCTCACCGATCCAGCCGAGGGCGAGCGAGCTTATCGTAATGCCTAGCTGAGTGGCGCTGAGGTAGGTGTCAAGGGAGTTTGAAATTTTAAAAGCGAGCTTTGCGTTTGGAATTTTATCCTTGATAAGCTCTTCGAGGCGAGACTTTCTGACTTTGACGATTGAGAATTCCGAAAGAACAAAAAAAGCATTCATAAAGATGAATACAAAAGCTAAAACTAACATTAAAATCGAACTGTCCGTGTCCAAATTTCTTATCCTTTGAAATTTAAAAATAAATATTTATGATTATATCTAAAAACGCTTTAAAATCCAAAAGATATGGAAAATGCCTCGCGCCCGCCTCGTAGAATTCCGCGGTAATTTAAAATTTCGCGCTGCGGCAGACCTTTGTCTCAGCGAGATTTTATCGCGATAGAGCTTTGGCGCAGTGGCGGATAATCCTAGCGCCGCACGCAAGCCCATTAAGAAATTTAAATGCGACGATAAAACCTGCTACTTAAAAACCTCAGCGCGCAAACTCTTGCGAAATTTTAAATCGCAAGACTATCTATTTCTTGTGGCAGCCTCGTAAAGCGGCAAGACTTTCGGCATCACCTCTTTTAGATCGGCGATGCGATCGTCGTTTGAAGGGTGCGTGGACATAAATTTAAGTGGATGGCTCTCGTTTAGCTTATTCATCTTCTCCCAGACATTTATCGCCGCCCTTGGATCGTATCCTGCGCGCGCCATCAGCTCGACGCCCATCAGATCGGCCTCTGTCTCATGCGTGCGCGAAAACGGCAGCGTGAATGTGTACTGCGCCGCCATGTTCAAAGCTGCTGAGCCCAGATCTCCAAGCCCCGCTGCGGAGCTTGCTACGGCGATACCGACATCTTTCATCTGTTCGGTCGAAGCTCGCTCGCGGCTGTGTTCGCGCAGTGCGTGCGACATCTCGTGCCCCAAAATAGCAGCCAGCTCGGCATCGGTAAGCTTAAGCTTTTCGATGATGCCCGTATATACGACGATGCGGCCGCCAGGCATACACCAAGCATTGATCGTAGGGTCGTTGATGACGTTTACCTGCCAGTTCCATTTCAGTGCGTCTTTGCGAAATGCGCCGACTTGAGCGATTAGGCGCCTCGAGATGCCTCTAACGCGATCAGTTAGCTTTTTATCGGTATTTAGGACGTGTTTGGCGTTTGCCTGGGCGGTAATCTGCCTGTAGGCAAGCGCGGCACTTTGATCCATTTCAGCCTCGCTTACGGTGATGAATTGCGAGCGGTCGATGCCGACGGCGCCGCCTTGCGTGGTGCTCGCACAGCCGGTAAAAATCATCATCGTAGCAAAGGATATTAAAAGAGCTATTTTTTTCATCTTTTCTCCTTAAAATTTTGCGGCGATTTTAGCGAAATTTGATTAAATTTTTAGAATTTTATTTTGGATTGCTGGATTTTGTAGGCGCGATCTATTTGGAATTTGCCGTAAAATTTAAGGACGCCCGTCGCCTTTAAAATAGGATTGGGCTTTGTAATTTAGCGATAAAATTTAGCGGTGATTTTGCAGAATTTTATCGCGGCGTAAACGAGGCATTGCTGTGTGAAAGTAGTGATTTTATCTAAGCGCGGCGCTGTATAAACACGGCGCCTCTGCGCCTAAATAGAGCAGGGGCGCGGTTTTAAATTTATGCTGCGTAGGTTATTGCGATAAATCCGGCGGAATTTTATTTGCACTAAGCGCTCAGTTTGGGCGGATAGGAGCAATTTGAAATTCGCACAATCAAATCGCGCGATAAAATGGACTCGGATGTCGCTATGATTTGAGATGAGTCGCGTTAATCTTTGCAATGCAAAATTCTAATTGTTAGCTTAGCAGTAGCCCTTCACATTGCATCTTGCGCTACAATGAAATTTTGTTGTGGGAATTGAAATGATCACAGAAATGTCAAACGCCACAGACGTCTTCTCGTAGAATTTATCTCGCGAAATTTCATTTGCGCGCGTCGGGATAAAATTTCAAACTACAAGTCGCACCGTATCATTTTGGATGGAATTTTAAAATTTTACGCGTTTAGAATTTTAAAATTCTGCTACGCAAATCTACGCGATGAAATTTCAAGCTTAAAAATCCGCGCCGTTTTTTCGAATTTTATATATGCTCTGGCAGCTTAAAATTTTACACTTAGAATTTTATCACTGCGGCAAGATTCGGTTGGACCGGGGTCTCACATCGCCGTAGGATTTTTGGCGGCACGGAATTTTGCAGCGCGTATCTAAACTCAGCTACGCAAAATTCATAAAATTCTTTATCAGCATGGAATTTTATATCGCCTTTAAAGCGCATAAAGAATTCTGCGCAGGCCTCGCAAACTCTAACGAAAGCTCCTTTCTTTTAGGGCACGCGAGCTTTAAGGCATGCTAGTAAATTTTGCAGCGCAAAGCAGTGAGCGCTGAGTGTTTACCGCTAGGGATTTCGCGCCCGCGGCGCCCATTTAGTCCTTTTTGGACTTTAGTTTGGCGATCGTTTCTTTTGCAGCCTCGTAAGCCTTAGCGCTCATCTCGCGCGCTCTTTCGCTTACGTTTTTGGCGACCTCGGAGCTTTTTAGCTCGGCAAATTTTTGGCTCATCTTCTTTTCAAACTCGCTAAGCTCTTTTTTGATTGCGTCCAGTTTCTCGTCCAGATCGAGGTTTTCGATGATTTTGGCGCTTTTTTGGCTTAGTTCTTGAGTGATTTCGCGCGCCTTGGCGCTTGCCTTTTTCGCGCGCTCGCCAAGCTCGATTTCGCCAATTTTGGCGCTTAGCTGCTCGGCAAGATCGCTTGAAATTTTTCTAAATTTAGCCAGGTAGCCGTCGAATTCTTCATCGGCGATCTTGGCGATCTCGCTTTTAGCAGGCTCCTCCGAGCTTGCGACCGCGTCGCTTAGCACGGCGCTAAATAGCTCGCTCATCTGCGAAATTTGAAGCCTTTCGTTCTCTAGGCTCTGTGCGTCGCTTGCCGGCGAGAAACTTAGCTCGTCGCGGTATCTTTCGGCGGCTTTGTTTATGCCGTCGTAGCAGCCTAAAATCGCGCCTCTAATCAGCGCAGAGGCGGTATTTTTGCTCTCGTTTGCGACGAAAATCGCGCGATTTATGATGATTTTTGAAATTTCTTTAGTGCGGAATTTCGTAAATTCTCCGTCGCCGATAGCCGAAAATGCGATGTTTTTCGCCGTCTCGTGCGCGGTGTCCTCGATGTCGGTGCCGCTTTCTAGCACGCTTATGAAGGCCAGTTCGCTCGCTTCTTTCAGTACGTCCGCAAGCGGAAGTTTGCTCGCGATAGCTCGCTGTAGTGCCGAGCCTATGCGCTCTTTTAGCTCTGCTTCGCTTGCGTTTTGCAGCGCGGTATCCAGATCATCATAGCTGCGCAAAACAAGGCTTTTAATCGCCTTTTGTTTACAAGCGATCTTTTTGCGCAGATCGTCGTAGTCGTAGATGAGCTTGTAAAGCCCCTGCTCGTCCTCGTCGCACAACGCCTTTTTCACCCCTTCGATTAGCGCTTCGGAGGAGGCGTCCTTTAGAGCCCCTATTTCGTTAAGCTCGGCGGCAAAGCTTAAGATGAGCTTGGCGCTTTTAGCGCTTTTAACATCTTCGCCAAGTCCGCGTAGAGCCTGAAGGCTTTGTTCAAAAGCTAAATTTCGCACGCAGACCGCTAGCTCCTCGTCGCTAATTTGCGCGAGATCGGCGCCGAATTTTTTGATTATTGCTTCTTTCATTTCATCTCCTGTCACAATACATATTTAAAGTGGGCTTTTAAGCGCTCGAAAATTTCGTTTCGATGTAAGTCGTCCTTGACGAAAACGCTTACGTTGAAGCTCATATATTTGCCGCCGTTTGAAAAGCGCGAAAAGTCTATTTTGTAATCTTCGCCCTTTAAAATTTCATCGATCTGCTCACGCTTTTGGGTAGCCGCGTCTAGGACTACTTTGTATTCCCAAAAGAGCGGATAGTCGATTTTTGGCTTTTCAGCTCCTAGTATACACGCCACTCTTGCCCCCCTCTTTGCGCTGCAGCACGATGCCTGTGATCTGCATCGATTTATCTATCGCTTTTAGCATATCATAAATCGTCAGTAGCCCCACACTCACGCCCGTTAGCGCCTCCATCTCGACGCCCGTTTTGCCCGTGATTTTTACAGTTACAAAAAGCTTAAACGCGCACTCGCTCGCAAGCTCCTCAATATCGGTTTTAATCGAAGTAATCGTAAGCGGATGAGTCATTGGTATTAGCTCGCTCGTCTTTTTAGCGCCCATTATCGCGGCAACGACGGCGGTTTGAAGTACGGGACCTTTTTTGGCCGTGTTTTGCTTAACGGCGGCAAACGCCTCCGCACTCATTCGTATGATGCCGCTAGCGGTGGCTACGCGCTCGCTCTCATCCTTGGCGCCGACATCTACCATGCGCGGCATATTATTTTCGTCGATATGTGTGAGCATAAATTTCCTTGCAGTTTTTGGCGGGATTATAGCAGAATTTCGGGCATAAAAAAAGCCCGAGCTTTTAAACTCGGGCTTCATACAAAAAGGAGGTTTTATCTTGTCGGACGAGAACGATTATACTACCTAAACAGTAAATATAAATAAAATATATCCTTTTTAGGCGAACTCTTTCGCGCTTAATTTATAGCCGTTTTTAAAATTTTGATGAAATTTGACGATACGCTTTGGCGCGCTACGTGGGAATTTGAATGGGTAGAGAAATAAAACGGAGCCAAAAAGCGACTAAATTTAAAGCGGATGTTAAAGAGCAAAGATAAAATTTAAAGCAGTTCGCGGTTATTTTAGCTCAATATGGACGATCAAAAGAACGGAGCAGGGCGCTCTGCCAAGCTGCCATAAACAAAACACCGCAAAGAAGCGGCTTAAATTTAATGCCTCGCGCGCAACGTAGCGTAAATTTAAACCCTTCACGCGAGCGTCATAGCGACGCAGGCGCGGATTAAAATAGCGCGTGCAAATTTAAACATCGCCGCGCAAAATCCTGCCTGCATTTTAAATTTAGCCTCGTTTAAATTTTAAATGTTTTTAGCAGGTTGCCTAAGCTTAGCCCCTTATCTTCGCCGTTTGCGCCGCCTCCTAAAAGATCGCCCAAAAAGCTACTTGCGTCGTTGATATCGATTTTGCCATCGCCGTTGAGGTCAAGCTTGGCGCTTGCGATTTTGCCGATCAGCGCGCTGAAATCCACCCCTTTGCTATCGACGGCGTTTGATTGCACGTCCTCGCCGCCGCCCAAAAGTCCGCCCAGCATCGAGCCTAGCGAGCTAGATCCTCCGCTTTCGTTTTTGCTTAAAAAATTTGAGCTGATGCCCGCAATTATCGCATTTATCTGGTCGTCAGGCAGGTCCACGCCTAGAAATTTTTCGATAAAAGCGACCGGACCGCTTTGAAATTCTCTTAAATTTTTATCGTCGCTTTTGAGCGCAGAGACCATATTTACAAGTCCGTTTATGTCCATTTACGCCTCCTTGATCTTGGCTTTCGGAGCCTGTTTTACGATAAGCTCTATTACTTTTAGAGCGTCCGCTTTGGCTTCAAAATCTTTGCTAACCGCGATGATCTGTCCGTTGCTGGCCGTTAGGCGGAAGCGAATCTTGCCTGCTTTATCGGTGTAAAGCTCAAATTTCGGATTATTTAGCTTTTCTCCGCCTGCGATTTGATCCTCGATCTTATTTAGCGCGGCGTTTTTTACGACGCTTTCGATGCCGTTTTTGCAAGCGGCCTTGCTCGTATAAACCTCGGAGGTACATAGCACGTGTCCGTCATAAAGTAGATCGAATTTGCAGCCGTCCTTGGCGTCTTTGATTAAAAACTCAGCCATTTTTCATCCTTTCGTAGAAGATATTGTTATTTTAGCTAAAATTTTAATAAATATTTTTAATAGGCGCGGAATTTTCTGCTAAAATTGCGCACAAATTTCATTTACAAAGGATCATAATGATAAAGACTCTACGTTTTAGCTTGATTTTCGCCGCTGCTTTGGGATTTGGCGCTGATGAAAGCGATGCATTATTTAAGGATATAAGGACGCGTCTGGGTTGCAATCTAGCCGCACAGGACTGCGAGACTAACGCGGGCGGGCAGAAGGCGCTCTTTAGCGTGGCGCGTCATCCGATCGAAGCGGGAGCAAACGAGCTAAAAATAAGCGGAATTTCGCGTGAGCTGAAAAATCCGAGCGTTAAAATTTCGGGCGTGAGTATGAATATGGGCAATGCGGAATTTCCGCTAAAGCGCAGCGCAGACGGCTATGAAGCGACGCTTGACGTTGCGGTGTGCACGCACGCCGTAATGCGCTACAAGCTTGAAATTTACGAGGATGGCGAGCCCAGCGGGCTTTCCGTGTATTTTGATCTGCGAAAGCGTGCTACGGATCGAGACCGCGGCGAAGACGCGCACTTGCATCACCACGAGCATTAGACGCACCCCGTTTGTGCGCGGGGTAAAATTTGCGCTTTTTCAGACACGACGCTTTAGGGGAACTTGCACGTTGATTGTAGAAAATTTTACAAATTTTATAAGGCGCCGCTCGCGATAAATTTTTATTCGGCTTTCAAGTGGTGCCTATCGTGGGCAGATACGGGTGCCTAAACGAATACACGAATAGCCGTAGTGATCTAGGCGCGCTTCATTAGGGCGTTTACAAAAACGCCTTTATAAACGCGCGGCTATTTGCCGCGCATTCGCCGCATGTGTTTCGTAACCGCTACCGCAGCACATCAAATTTAGCCCCTCGCCGCCTTTAAATTTTAAAATTTTTAAAATTCGCTTGCGTTTCATACGCCTAATCTATGCGGAATTTTGAAATTCCTTGTATAATCTGAAGCAAATTTTAAAATCTAAGGAAAGCCATGCAAATATTAAGACAAAAGTACTTTAGCGGCGAGCGCGCGCTGTTCGGTGCAAAAGATCTGCGGATCGAAAATTCCGTCTTTGGCGAGGGCGAGTCGCCGCTAAAACACAGCGCAAATATCGTCGCGCAAAACTGTAAATTTGAGTGGAAATATCCGTTTTGGTATGCCGAAAATATCCGCGCGCAGGATTGTTTATTCGACGAGGTCGCGCGCGCAGGGATCTGGTATAGCCGCGGCGTGGTGCTAAAAGACTGCCTCTACGGCGCGCCTAAAGGACTTCGCCGCGTAAAAGATGCCGCACTGCAAAACGTAGAATTTCATGATGCGCAAGAGACCTTGTGGCACTGCAGCGACGTCACGCTAAAAAACGTCACCGCAAAGGGCGCGTATTTCGGGCTTGATTGCGAAAACTTAAGCATCGAAAATCTATCGCTCTTCGGGGATTACTGCTTCGACGGCTGCAGAAACGTAACGATCAAAAACTCCAAACTCCTATCCAAGGACGCGTTTTGGAACTGCGAAAATATCGTGGTCGAGAACTGCTTCATCGCGGGCGAATACTTCGGCTGGAATTCCAAAAATGTAACGCTGCGAAACTGTAAGATCGAGAGCCTACAGGGCTTTTGCTATATGCAAAATTTGCGCTTGCAAGACTGCGAGCTGATAAATACGACGCTAGCGTTTGAATACAGCGACGTCCGTGCCGAGGTAAAAGGCGCGATCGATAGCGTCAAAAATCCAAGCAGCGGGCTGATCCGCGCGGCAAGTATCAGCGAGCTGATCCTAGACGGCGCAACGGATGCGTCTAAAACTGAAATCATTACTGAATTAAGGGCGTAAGATGGGACTTTTTGATTTTATAAGCGGCAAGGAGAAATATGATTTCGACACTCTACCGAACCGCCGTGGCACGAAGTCGCTTAAATGGGACGTAGGTGAGAATGAGCTTCCGATGTGGGTCGCGGATATGGACTTTGCCGTAGCGCCCGAGATCATCGAGGCTCTGCAAAAGCGGCTAAATGAGCGGGTTTTGGGCTATTCGATTATCGATGATGAGTGGCGCAGCGCGTATCAAGGCTGGTGGCTCGCGCGCCACGATTATGAAATCCAAAAGGAGTGGCTGATCTATGCCGGCGGTACGCTGCCTGCGATCGATTCGATCATCCGCAAGCTCACCTCGCCCGCCGAAAACGTGCTGCTGATGAGCCCCGTTTATAACTGCTTTTACTACTGCATCAAAAACGCCGCCCGCGTGCCTGTGGAAAATGAGCTTACCTACGCTAGCGGCGATTATAGCATCGATTTGGAGGATCTAGAGGCTAAGCTCGCCGATCCGCAGACGACGCTTTTTATCCTTTGCAACCCGCACAATCCGGTCGGTCGCACCTTTAGCAGGGACGATCTCGCCCGTATCGGCGAGCTGTGCGAGAAGCACGGCGTGATCGTGCTTAGCGATGAGGTGCATTGTGATCTGACCGAGCCGGGCGTGCGTTACACGCCATTTGCTGCGGCAAGTAAGAGCTGCGAGAGGATCTCAGCCAGCATAATCGCGCCCACGAAGGCGTTTAATATCGCAGGGCTGCAAAGCGCGGCGGTTTTTGCCGCGGATAAGCGCTTGCGTCATAAAATTTCAAAAGCGCTAAATTCCGACGACATCGCCGAGCCGAATTTTTTCGGCGTCCAGGGCGCGATCGTCGCATTTACGAAGGGTGCCGCGTGGCTGGATGCTCTGCGAGAATACCTCAGCGAAAATCGTAAATTCGCGGCGGAATTTATCGCCCGCGAGCTTCCGCAGGTGCGCGTCGTGCCGCAAGACGCGACCTATCTTATGTGGCTTGATGCGGGCGCTTACACGCAGGATAGCGCGGAGCTTGCGCGCTTCATCCGCGAAAAAACAGGGCTGTATCTCTCCTGCGGCGCGCAATACGGCAAGGGCGGCGAGAGATTTTTGCGCCTAAATATCGCGACCTCTAGGGCGCTGCTAAAAGACGGGCTAGGACGGCTGAAAGAGGCGCTAAAGATTTGCCCGCATTAAACGAACTGCGGCGCGGCAAGGACTAAATTTAAAATTTTATAACGGCCAAATTTAAAGCGGCGGAGCAAATTTTAAAATTTTGCGGCAGGGCGCAAGCTTTACGCTAAATTTAGCGGCTATCAGGCGGCGGCACGCGAATGTTTAATTTAGCGCGCGACAAATAAACCGGCGCTTAAATGCGTTACAAAAGGCGGATTATGGATAGAAACGGCGATCTGGAGGAGCTTTACCTACTTGAAAAACGGCGCGAAAAGCTCGCGCGCATTAGCAAGCTTATCTCATTTTTAATAACCCTGCTGCTAGTCGGACTTTACGTGCTTTTAAATACGAGGGCGGAGCCCGTCCCGTTTGATACAAACTGGCTCATAGTCGCGCTTTTCATCGTCTTTCCAGTCTTAAATGGACTGCTTTACCGTCTATTTTGCGGCTTAAGCTTTGGCAAAAATGAGGGCGCGCAGCGCGCAAATTTTGATAAATTTAGCGGCTTTGATACGGCGCAAGATACGGACGCATTAGGGCAGGGCGCGGCGCAAAAAGGGCAAATTTTTAGCTTCGATGCGAAAGAGGGGCAGGTATTAAAAGCTGAAGCGGGCGAGGGTAGCGGCTTTAAAGACGGCGATAGCCGTATGAGCGCTACTTACGGAAGGTTTGAGCCTAAAGCCGCCGAAGAAGAGGGCGGGAGCGAAAAAGACGGAGCAGCCGGATCAAAATTTAACTTTCTAGCCGATCTACAGGGCCTAGAGGATGAGCGCGCGGCGCTGCAAAAAGCGGTGAAAAAGGCCGGTCTCGTCGCTGCTGCCGTAGGAACCAGTGTGGGCGCGCTGGTGACGCTCTTTTGGGACGAAGTGGCGGTCGGAGCATTTTTCGGCGTGGCTGTTTACGGCGTCGTGAGCGCTCTTTTGACGGCGAGCAAAAGACGAAATTTCAGATCAAATTTTAAAAATAGGGTCATCGCGAGCATCGCAAAAAGCTTTGGGCTTAGCTACGATGAAAGCGGCGGGCTCACAGCAGATGAGTTTTTTGAAATTTACGACTGCTACATAAACGAGCAATCGAGCGAGGATATGATGAGCGGGGAGGTGCAGGGCGTGCGCGTTAGATTTAGCGACTTTTATGCCGCTGAAAAGGTGCGCACCAAAAACGGCACTCGCACCGACGTAAAATTCCACGGAGTGCTTTTCGTCGCGGATTTTCACAAAAGGCTTAACTGCGAGGTGCGGGTGTGTCACAAAAACTCACGAAATCTGCGCAGATACGGGCAGCGAGCGAATATGGACGACGTGAAATTTGAGGAGTTTTTCGACGTCTATACGACCGATCAAGTGGGCGCTAGATACGCTCTGACGCCGCTTTTGATGCAGCGACTGACGGAGGTTTATCTAAGACTGGGCTCTCAGATAAACGCGGTGCTAAGGGAGGATAAAATTTACGTGGCGATCGAGACCTGGCGCGATAATTTCGAGCCTAGAATCGACTGCTCGCTAAAGCAGGACGCTACGATAGCGCTTTACGTAGATGAGATCGGCGCGCTTGTGGGTATCGTGAGCGAGCTAAATTTGAACCGTAAAATTTGGAGCGAATGAGGCAAGCGGCGGCGCTGTGGAGTATGGCTAAGACGGCGGGCTGCATACAGCTCTGGCGACACACAGATATGCAGACAAAGCGCGCGGGATCGTATGCTTAGCGGCACAGATGGGCTGTGTAGCTGGGCGTGGAAATGAATGCATTCCGCGGATCGTGCGTTTGGGCGGATGTGCGATCGCTCCTTCGCACGAGTCAATCGAAAGATTAAACGCACGCGGGAGGCGTTCGTATAAGACTTTGCAAGCTGCATGAACCGATAAATTTTATAAATTCCCGATCCGTTTAACGAGCGAGCGCTTGCTATTTATCATTGCTCGCACGGCAAAATTTTTACCGCACGAGCAGTTTGCATTAGAATTCTACTATCGCTTGAAATTTTACGCCGCCGTGCGCGACTTAAATTTTGCCGCGACGACCCGCGCTAAGCTTGCATTTTGGCTCGGCTAAATTTTGTCGTGCGGAAGCAAAACTTTGCTGCTAGATCGATAAATTTAGCTAGCTTATAAAGCACTCGCCGCCTATGGGCGTTTATGGACGCCGTTTCGGCAAAGCTACGGCGCCAGCGTCGCTGCGAGCTTGCGGGGCTTAGTAAGATCGCCCCGCTAAACTAGACGGCGAATCTAAATTTATAGCTTCCCGCCCTCGATTACGACGTCGTCAGCCTTGATGTCGTCGCCGTATACCGGCGCTAGCGTCGCGTCGTAGTCGGCATGGAAAAAGTTTTCGCCCGCGAGCTTTACGATTAGATCGTCAAGCCATTTGCGAAGCTCGTCGTTACCCTTTTTGACCGCAGGCGCGATGACGTCCTGATCGCCCAGCGAGCGGATACCCACCTTAAAGCCCGGGTTTGACTTCGTCCATGCGAACAAAAGCGTATTATCATGCGCGATCGCATCGCCCCTGCCGTCCAGCATCGCACCGAAAGTCTCGGTATTTTGGTCAAATTTTAAAAGCTTGATCTCGGGATGGTTTTTCGTAAAATACAGATCCGCGGTCGTGCCTTTGTTGATTAAAAGCGTTTTGTCTTTAAGCTGCGAAACGTCGGTGATATCGCCGCCCTTGCTCGCGACGCCGAGGGCTACCTTCATATACGGCAGTGCGAAATCCACGACCTCTTTGCGCTCCGGCGTGACGGTAAAATTTGCAAGCGTGATATCGACCTTATCCGACGCCAAAAATTCCGCGCGATTGGCGGCCTCTACGAGCACGAACTGAACCTTGCTCTCATCGCCCAAAAGCTCCTTTGCGATACGTTTTGCAAAATATACGTCATATCCCGCGTTTTTGCCCGTTTCATCTATGTAACCAAACGGCGGCTTATCGCCGAAAACTGCGATCCTTACTACGCCGCGCTTTTTAATCCCGTCGATATAACTTTGCGGCGCGGCGGAACCTTGCGCGGAATTTGAGGAGCCTTTGCCCTCGTCGTTGCAACCTGCAAAAAACAGCGCGCCCAGCGCGAGAAATAGAGCCAATACCTTTTTCATAGCCTCTCCTTTATTAAAATTTATTTTTTAAATTCGAACATATTTAGAAATTTCTTCGCGCGCTCGCTATTTGGAGCGGTAAAGAACGCCCCCGGTTCGTTAATTTCGACGATGTTTCCCTCGTCCATAAAAACTATGCGATCGGCTACGGCGCGCGCAAAGCCCATCTCATGCGTTACGATTAGCATCGTCTGTCCCTCTTTGGCGAGATTTAGCATTACGTCGAGCACCTCGCGCACGATTTCGGGATCAAGCGCCGCGGTAACCTCGTCAAAAAGCATGATCTTGGGCTTCA
>NZ_JAHAFS010000033.1 GCF_018374135.1 Campylobacter gracilis
CGCCACGCCGCCACGCCGCCACGCCGCCACGCCGCCACGCCGCCACGCCGCCACGCCGCCACGCCGCACCGGCGCCGCGTCGCATGATTTACGCTAAAACGATATCGCACTTATCAAAGCCGCTAAAATATCAACAGACGCGCTGCATCATTCTTGCCACACCGCTTGCGCTATAAAATTTTAATGCGGGTTTGTTTTAAATTTCATTGCATCGCACAAAAAAACCGTTGCGCGAGAAATTATAATGGCGGTTCACTTAAATTTATGTTTCGCGAAATTTGCACTTTGCACCCGTCGTCTCGCTCTTTTTCGTCTACCGTCGCCCCTTGTTCCATCACGTCGCAAAATTTTACAATTTCCTCGAATTTTAGGAATTTATGAGGCTTAAAAGCGCCTTTGAAATTCTTGCGATCTCATCTTGCATATGCCCGCCCGGGTTTTGCTCAAACTCCGCTTTCGCGTCCGTACCGCGGCATTTAGCGATGAAATTTCGCGCAGTCTCGCCGCAGAGTGCTCCGCGCGGATTTTTCGGGTTCATCTCGGCCTCGCCCAAGGACGCGTAGACGTGCGCCAGCCCCATTTGCGGCGAGTGTGCGGCGACGAAGGCATCAAAGCTGCTGAACCAAAACGACGCCGAGATGCAGGTGATCTTTTGAAATTTATCGCTCGCAAACGCCGCATACGCGCTAAAAAGCCCCGCCAGCGAGTATCCCGCGCACGCTCGCCACGCAGGCTTTCCCGCGCCGAATACATGTCGCTCGATACGTGGGATCAGCTCGTTCGTAAATTTTTCTAAGTGCGCCGCGCCGCCGCCTGCGAAATCGCGCATCCCCTTAAACGGCGACTTTGCTGCCCACGGGCTAAGCTTATCGCCCCACTGCGCCTCGTTTAGATAGATCGCCGCAAGCACGAAATCCGCGCCGCTTTGTCGCGAGACGAGCTCGTAAATTTCGCCCATACTGGCTGCGCTAAACTCCAAAGCGTGCAGGTAGATGATCGGCACGGACGTAGCCTCTTCGGCAGAGGGCGGCGCAGGCACGGCGGCCCGTGCGGACGTTGCGAGCACTGTATTCAGCATCGATGACGCGGATGAAATCGAGTCGGTAGTCGCCGTAAATTCTGGTCTATTATCTAGCACGAATGACGCAGCGGGTTGAATGGCTTGTGTCTTAGGCGTGACAAGAGAGGAACGCGAAACGGGCGCGATGGGCATAACGAGTGGTGTATTCGGTACTGCAGACGCGGGAGGCTCAGATGAAGCAGCCTGCGCGGACAGACCGAACGAAACGGCGGGTGGATCATCCTGTGCGAATGTGGGAGATGGTAGAAACTCAGATGAGACAAATTGCGCGGATGCAGAGGTGCCAGGCAAGGTATCCGGCGTGGATCTAAGAGGCTGCGCACGCGTGGCTGACGCGAGAGGTGGCGTGTGTGGGGCGAAAATTTCTATGCGCAGGCCGCCAAATTCCAAACTTTGCATCGCTAAAGCCTTAAAAGTTATTAAAATTTAATAGAATTTTGTGTAAAATCACCGAATTTAACACTAGAGGAACTTAAATTGGCTTTGATCGAGCTTATCGATGTTACGAAAAAATTCGGCTCCCACGTCGTTTTAGACGGCGTAAATTTCGCACTGGACGCTAACGAGCGCGTCGCCGTGATCGGCAAAAACGGCGGCGGCAAGTCCACGCTGATGAAGATAATTGCAGGTCTGTGCGAGATCGACGAGGGACGCGTGATCACTCAAAACGGGCTAAACATCCAGATGCTCGCTCAAACGCCGAAATTTGAAGACAATCTCTCGGTCAAAGACGCGCTGCGACGGGAGCTAGCCGAAATTTACGCCGCCCTTAGCGAATACGATGCGATCTCGAGCAAAATCGCCGCACAGCCCGAAAACAGGGAGCTTTTGGCGCGCCAGGACGAGCTGATTAAATTTATCGAGGCCAAGGACGGCTGGCAGATCGACAATAAGATCGAGCAGGTGCTGCAAAATTTCGGGCTTAAAATTTACGAAAACCGCTCGGTCTGCACGCTTAGCGGCGGCGAAATTCGTCGCGTGGCGCTGGGCGCGCTGGTGCTTAAAAAGCCCGACGTGCTGCTGCTGGACGAGCCCACGAACCACCTCGACGTCTATATGGTGAAATTTCTAGAGGATATGCTGCTTAGCTCGAAGCAGACGATCGTTTTTATCAGCCACGATCGCTACTTCATCGACCGCTTGGCGACGCGCAGTATCGAGATCGAAGAGGGTAAAATTTCAAATTTCGACGGCGGATACGAGAACTATCTGAGGCGCAAGCAGGAGATGCTCGCCTCGCTCGAAAAGTCCCATGAGACGCTGCTTAAACAGCTGCGCGCCGAGGAGGAGTGGCTGCACCGCGGCGTAAAGGCGCGCCTTAAACGCAACGAAGGGCGCAAGGCGCGTATCATGCAGATGAGGCAGGATGCGAAGAAAAATCCGGGCGCGATCCGTCGCGTGCGGCTCGAGCTGGAGCGTGCGAGCAGGAGCTTTAACGGCACGGGCGGCGACAATCGCAAAAAAATGCTTTTTGAATGCACGAATATCGGTAAAATTTTAAACGGCAAGGTGCTTTTTAAGGGCTTTTCGGCGCGGGTTTTGCAGGGCGAGCGCATCGGCATCGTAGGCGCTAACGGCGCGGGCAAAAGCACTCTGCTTAAAATTCTACTCGGCCGCAGCAAGATCGATGCGGGCGAGATCAAACGCGGCGAGATCAGGATCGGCTACTTCGATCAGACCCGCAGCGGCATCACGGACGATAAAAGCATAATCGAAATTTTCTGCCCCAACGGCGGCGATCACATAAGCGTCCGCGGCAGCTACATGCACGTCTATGGGTATTTGAAAAATTTCTTGTTTCCGAAGGAGTTTTTAGATAAGCCCGTGGGCGTGCTTAGCGGCGGCGAAAAGAACCGCCTGGCGCTTGCTAAGCTCTTTACCGAGCAGTACGATTGCCTGATCTTGGACGAGCCGACGAACGATCTTGATATCGCAACGATCAATATTTTGGAGGATTATCTGCTAAGCTTCGAAGGTGCGGTAATCATCGTAAGCCACGATCGCTATTTCATCGATAAGATCACGAATAAGCTTTGGGTTTTCGAAAAAAACGGCACGATCGATCAAATTCAAATGCCGTATTCGCAGTATCTGGAGTTTGAAGACGAGATGGCGGAGATTGATCAGATCGAGGCCGACGCTGGCGCGAGCGCGAGCGCAGAGGAGAGTGGTCGCGAAAATAAAAAGGAGAAGACGAGCGCCGCGAAGCTTAGTTACAAACAGAATAAAATTTTAGAAGAGTACCCCGCTAAGATCGAGGCTATCGAAGCGCGCATAAAGGAGCTAAATCACGCGCTCTCGACGCCTGAAATTTATCAAAAGCTCGGTATGCAAGGGCTTTTTGAAGAACTTGAAGAAAAAAGAGGAACGTTAAACAGTATGGAAAATGAATATTACGAAGTGCTTTCGCTCGCCGAGAGCCTAAAGTAGGCGCGATGGTTTGGTTTTTGATCTTTTTATACGCGCTTTACACGATTTATAAAATTTCGCTCGATCTGCTCGAGCTAAGCTTCATCCGCGCCAAGCTAAAAGAGCCTGCGGTGGTGCTTAGCGAGGAGGATTATCGCAAAGCGGGCGAGGTCGGCGCGGTAAATTTAAAATTTAATATATTTTCGCACTGCTTCTCTTTTGCGGTGGCGCTTATTTGGATACTTGCAGGCGCTGGCGCGTTACAGCGCGCGATATATGATCTAGCTGGCGACGGGATTTTTGCGCAGAGCTGCTTCGTAACGGCGTTTTTAATCATCGGCGGCGCGATATCGCTTCCGCTTGAAATTTACAAAACCTTCGTCAAAGACAGGCGCCTAGGCTTTTCCACGATAACGCCCGCCGTTTTCGTAAAAGATGCGCTAAAATCGCTTGCGCTCACGCTCATTTTCGGCTTTGCGGTAGCCTCTGCGCTCGTTTTTTGCGTAAACAGCCTGGGCGCGCACTGGTGGATCTGGGGCTTTCTGCTAAGCTTCGGCGTGATTTTACTGATAAATTTGATCTATCCGACCGTTATCGCGCCGCTGTTTAATAAGATGCAGCCGCTAGAGCACGGCGAGCTAAAAGAGCGCATAGAGGGGCTTTTGCAGCGCTGCGGCTTTAAAAGTAGCGGCGTTTTTACGATCGACGCGAGCAAGCGCGACAAGCGCCTAAACGCCTATTTCGGCGGCTTCGGCGCGACGAAAAAAGTCGTGCTCTTCGACACGCTCATCGAAAAGCTGAGCGAGGATGAAATTTTAGCCGTTTTAGGGCACGAGCTCGGGCATTTCAAACACGGCGACATTTTGAAAGGCTTAGCACTTAGCTTCGTGCTTTTGGGTGCGACGTTTGCGGTATTCGGAAACCTCCCGGGGGGCGTATTCGGCGCGCTAGGACTTAACTCGGACGGCGGCGCGACGCTGGTTTTTATGATTTTGTTTGCGCCGATCTTGCATGCGTTTTTTGAGCCGGTGATCTCCAAGATTAGCCGCATGCACGAATTTAGCGCGGACCGGCATGGCGCTAGCATGCAGGATAAAGAGAGCATGATCGGCGCGCTAAAGAAGCTGGGCAGCGAAAATAAGGCATTCCCGCTCGCTCATAAAATTTACGCCGCAGTGTATCATTCGCACCCGAGCCTGTACGAGCGCATAAGAGAGCTTGATGAGGATCGCTGAGGCGCTAAGATGGGGCCTGCAGCAGTGCGGCTCAAAATACGTCGCGCGCGAAATTTTAAAGCTTTGCGAGCGACTTAGCGATGAGCAGCTAGTGTTAAGATGCTCGGAAGAGCTCGCGCACGAAGCGGAGTTTCGCGCTAAGATCGTTGAATTTAAAGACGGTCGCCCACTTGAATACATCACGCAAAGCTGCGAGTTTATGGGTTTTAAATTTTACGTCGACGAGCGGGTGCTGATACCGCGCTGCGAGACCGAAATTTTAGCAAAAAAAGTGCTTACTTTGGCGCGGAGCTTGGGCGAGCCGCGCATTTGCGAGATCGGCACGGGCAGCGGTATAATCGCTATCTGCTTAAAAAAGCTACTTCCTTCTTGCCGCATCACGGCCAGCGACATCAGCGCGGATGCGCTTGAGGTGGCGCGCGCAAATGCCGCAAGCTTGGGCGTAGACGTCAAGTTCGTACACTGCGCCTACGCTGATGAGATCGCGGGCGAGTTTGATCTCATCGTCTCAAATCCGCCCTACATCGCAAACTCCTACGCATTGGACGCGCGCGTGCTGCAAGAGCCAAAACAGGCGCTGTTTGGCGGCGAGCGGGGGGATGAAATTTTAAAACGCATCGTGTTGATCGCCGCACGGCGCGCAAAATTTCTAATCTGCGAGATGGGCTACGATCAAAAGCAGAGCCTGTCGGCGTTTTTGCGCGAGCAGGGCTTTAGAGCGGAATTTTACAAAGATTTGGCGCAGTTTGATCGCGGATTCGTCGCGCGAAATTTAAACAGATCGTAGGCGCGCCGTGCAAAGCTCGCAACTACGCAGACTGCTTTATTACAAAGCGTTCGGCTACCGCTACGTAGGCGCCGAAATTTTAAGCGGCGGCGCGCGATTTTTCAAGGCGCTGGACGCGCTAAAATCCGCTACCACGGAGTGCAATCTCTGCGAGCTTGCTAAAACGCGCACGGGAAGCGCCGAGCAAAATTTTAAAAATTTCAAAACTATCAAAAATTTTAAAACTCCCGCGAGCATAAAACTTATGATCGTAGCTCTTGCGCCGAGCTCTAGCGATGGTGTTAGCGGCGGTTTGGAAGCCGAGGTAGCAGCGGCGCTAGATCAAATTTGCGCGCCGGAAGAAATTTATTTTAGCTTTTTGATAAGGTGTGCGGTGCCGCAAAATAGGCGCATAAGCTCGGAAATAATTTTAAAATGCGCGCCCTATCTGACCGACGAAATCAAAATTTTAAAGCCCAAAGTCGTGCTCTGCCTAGGGGAGCCCTGCTGTAAAATCGTGCTGCGAAACGGCAATCTGGCGGGCATGGACGCGCTGCACGGCTCGGTCTTTAACGAGGGCGGCATCAGTTTCGTGCCGAGCTTCGATCCCGCATTCATCGCGCAAAATCCGAGCAAGGCGGAGCTTTTCAAAGAGGATCTGCAGAAGATAAAAGAGCTGCTGTGAGGCGCATTTGGCGCTCGTTTTGCGCGCCGTTTTGATTTTGCGCGCAGCTTTGCGCGTGCGCCGTGATTTTCATTGCGGCGAGCGAACAGACGGAGCGAATTTGACCTGCTTAAATTTCACGGACTAGCAGGATTTTAGCGGAGTAAAACACAGACTCGATCTGCGCGGGTTTAAATTTGAAGACGAGAAATTTCATAAAGCGGCAGAGCGGGGCAAAATTTAACGCCATTGCAAAATTCCGATATTTCAAATTTCGTTTTCTATCTCGGGTGCGTAAGGGGTTAATGTCGCGGCATAGCGTTAAATTTGAACCTCAATGCTGAGCGAAATTTTATGTCGTAAAATTTTATCTCGCCTGCAAATTTTATTACCGTCCAAAAGCTCTGCGTATTTTTGGATTTTACGCCGAAAAGCCGGTCTGCACTATGTTTGCACCACACGACTATATAAATTTGAACTCGCGAGATAAATTTATCTCAAAGATTTGAAAAATTCTAAAATTTCAGTGCTAAATTTGATCGGCCTGTCTTCTTTTACGAAGGCGATTTTTACGTCTTGCGCGTATAAAAGCTCGCTAAAATCCACGTTTTTCATATCTTTGATCTTGTAAATTTCTTGCCGCAAAAGGGCGCTGGCGTTTTTAAGCGCGGCTAGGCTCGTGCGAATTTCAAGCGTGTCTCCGAGGCGCGCGGGGCGGAGAAATTTAGCGCAAAGCTCGCTAACTACGAAGTGTGCGTCCGCGCGCGCGAAGTCCACTCCTGCCTGCATAAGCGCCTCGCTGCGCGCCCGCTCGCAAAATTTTATGTAGTTGGCGTGATACACGATGCTCTGCGCGTCGGTGTCTTCGTAGTAAATTTTAATCTGCATCGGCTGCGCTCTGCTCCAGTGCTGCTTTTTTTGCGGCGAGAGCGGGGAGGATTTTTGCGAAAAACAGCACCGTTTGAAACACGATGATGAGTTTCATGCACCATTCGCTAGCCGCGTGGATTTGGGCAAATTCCGGCGCCATCGTCGCTTCTGTGCCGATCTTTTGGGCATTTATGACGTAGTCGGTAAAGTAAAGCACGAAAAGTAGGGCAAGTATGATATTTACGAGCGTCAGCATCAGGGTCGAAAGGCGCAAGCGAAACGACTGCGATTTGTTGTTGTTGAAATTTATCATCTCAAAAACAAGACAGATGATCGAGACTGCGATGAGGATGCCGCCGTATTTTACGAAGATCTCGCTCATCAGCTTGCCGCTTTGAAAGTGCGATAGCACGCCATCTCCGATAATCTGCTGCGGGAAAAATACCACCGGCGCGACGAGTGCGCCGAGCGAGAGCTCGATGCCGATAAGGGCTGCGATGATGAAGATATAGATAGAAAAAATTGCGCGCATAGAAATCCTTTTAAATTTTGATAAATTTTAAATCGGACGTGATTATAGCGAAATCTTATAATCGTGCGCTTAAGTGTTTTGCAAGCGGGTTTTATGGGCGAACGGGTGCGGTCGGCGGTTGCGATATTACGGCATATCGCGGTATAATGCGATTTTAAGTTTTTGGATGCGCCTACCTGCGAAATTTATAAAATTTTCACAGAGGCTGGAGATGAAATTTGTGTCAGGCGCGTTAAGCAGTTAAGCATAAAATTCCATTATAAAATTTAAAATTTTCCAAATCGTTTTTTAAAATTTCTACTAATTATTCAGCCCCCTTTAAGCATCGCTCTTGTATAATCACAATTCTGTTTCGCACCGAGCCGAACCTGCTTTCTTAACTCTTAAGTCCTA
>NZ_JAHAFS010000014.1 GCF_018374135.1 Campylobacter gracilis
CCGCCTTGATATCCGCAATTTCAAATTTAGGCTCGCTATTTTGCACTAAATTTACGGAATTTTGTGCCGCGCCGCATCTTGCCGCATCCGTAGAATTTTGCCCTGCACCGGGCTCGCTTTTTAAATTTTGCTCACCGCCCGAACTGCGCGGCGCATTACAAGCTTCGATTGCTCGCGCGAGTTTCTCAAAAATTTCAGCAAACTCGCTCGCCCTACCGTAAGCGGTCGTGAGCCTGCTCCACGGCACGTCCTGCGCTTTTAAATTTGCGATATATTTCAAATTTTGCTCATTCATCCGCGCTCCTTGCGAATATTTTTAAATTTAAGCTTTGTGAGCCGTTAAAATTTGCGCTCTCGGTTCAAATTTAGCCTCTTTCGCACGCAAATTTAAACCGAGCCCAGGCGCAAATTCTACCTCGTAAGCTCCCTGCTATGCTCGATTAGATCCTCTATCTGCTCGCGCGGCACCGCATCAAGGCAGACGCTGATCCAGTGCTTTTTATTCATATGATAGGCTGCAAAAATTCCTTTTTCGTCACGCAAAATTGCCGCCAAATCGGGCGAAACTTTTAAATTTATCACGTCGCTTGAGCCAGGAAGTGCGCGACCGAGCTTTTCGTTTGCAAGCCCGCGCATCAAAAGCGCAAACCACTTGCGCTTCCCTCCTGCGTGACGAAAAACCGCAAAATTCGGATATTCATCCCACAGATACTCGCCATCCGCGCCGTAGCGCTGCTTCATTAGTTTTAGGACGCTGCTGAAGTTCATTCTCACTCCTTGATATCGATCTTTTCTTTGCGCAATCGCGCCAACCACTCATCCAGCGTCTTTTCAAAACCGATCCCTTTACTTTCGTAAAATTTCGCCGCCTCGCTCATATAGGCCTGCTCGACCCAGCCGCCGAAGTCGTGCGGGTATTTGTAGTCTACGATCTGCTTGTCCGAGTTGATGAGATAGCGCGGCGTAAGTAGCGGTGCAGCGGAGCGGACGAACTTCAAAGCGGCGTTGATGCCCAAATACGCGGCGTTTGATTTGGGGCTGTGCGCCAGATAGATCGCGCATTGCCCCAAGATAATGCGAGCCTCGGGGTAGCCGATCTTGCTGACGGCAGTTAGCGTGCTGGCGGCGATATTTAGGGCGTTTGGATTGGCGTTGCCGATATCCTCGCTAGCTAGGATCACCATCCTGCGCGCGATAAAATCCGCGCTCTCGCCCGCATCTATCAGCCTCGCGACGTAATACAGCGCGGCGTCGGCGTCGCTGCCGCGCAGGCTTTTGATCATCGCGCTAGCAAGCTCATAATGCAGATCGTCGCTGCTAACGCCCGCAGCGACGGCATTTGCGCGCAGCGTGCGAAGTGTATCCAGCGTAATGGCGCTGTCTGCTAAAAGCGCAAATTCCAGCAAATTTAACATACTCCTCGCATCGCCGCTACTAGAGTTTAGCAGGTATTTTCGCGCCTCCTCGTCCATCTCAAAGCCGATCTCGCCCTGCACCCGCGACAAAAGCGCCTCCAAATCCTCGTAGCTAAGCGGTTCGAACTCAAAGATCATCGAGCGTGAGCGGATGCCGCTGCTTAGCACAAACTGCGGATTTTCCGTCGTCGCGCCGATGATGATCGCGGCGTAGTTCTCCATCGGGATGAGCAGCACCTCCTGCTGCGTCTTGCTGAGGCGGTGGATCTCGTCGATGAAAATGAGCGGCTTGATGAGCGAGCCGGCGTGCGAGGATAGAATTTTGCGGATATCTTCGACCTTCAGGCTCGTGGCGTCAAGCTCGTAAAAATCGTAATTCAGCTCGCTTGCGATCACGCGCGCCATCGTCGTTTTACCGCTGCCTGCGGCGCCGAAAAATATGCTGTGCGGAATGCTGCCTGCGGCGACGAATTTTTTAAAAACCGCTACGATCTTGCCCTGCCCCACGATTTGATCAAGGCTTTTGGGGCGAAATTTCAAGCTCAAACTCATTTTACACCCTTAAAAATTTTGCCCCGATGATAGCGTTTTTATGATTAAATTTTGAAATTCGGCTAAATTTAAAGAGCGGTCTGGGTTTTACATACGGCGAGGGTTTGAAATTTATACACGGTGAGAGCTTGAAATTTGCGGCGCGCAGCAGACTTGAAAATTTTAGACAGGATTTTAAAATTTTATGCCGCGCGCGAGCTGGCGATATAAAATTTTGCGGCGAAAACAGATCGCGCAGATTTGGCGGGCCTAGCGGTTTTAAAATTTAATGCCCGCATTGCGTGGTCGCGCCGTCATACATAGCGCGCCCGCAATCAGCTAGGCGCGTAAGATGAAATTTTAAAATTTAGCCCTATTTTGGGGCTAAATTTTATCTCGCGGCAGGCGACGAGCCGCCAAATTAGCAAATCAATAAACACAAAATCAGCAAAGCTAAAAATCGTCTCGCTCTCATAAAATCATCGCACGACCATCGCGACTATCGCCTCGCTCGCGCAGAAACGTATTAATCTCGCGCCTACGTAACGCAAAAATGTAAAATATAGTCGCGCAATCGTCGCAATAATCCGCACGATCGCGCAAAACTCATCGCGCCAATTCCGGCGCCAGCGTAAATTTAATCTCGCGAAGCTGCGCGCCCGCGTAAAATGCGTAAAAATTACCGCGCTAACGCCGCACCCACGCAAAACCGCCGCCTATTTAAAAAGCTCAGTAGAAAGATACCTCTCGCCGGTATCGCAGAGGATCGTAACGATCACTTTTCCCTTGTTCTCGGGCTTGGCGGCGATCTGCGCGGCTGCGTAAACGTTCGCGCCGCTTGAGATGCCCACGAGCAAGCCCTCTTTTTGTGCCAGCTGTCTAGCTGCCGCAAACGCATCGTCGTTCTCAACGCTCAAAAAGCCGTCGATGACGCTTCTATCAAGATTATCAGGGATAAAATTTGCGCCGATGCCCTGAATTTTATGCCCACCCGCACTGCCGCACGTAAGAAGCGGCGAGCTAGCAGGCTCCACGCCGTAGGCTTTGAGGTTTGGATTTTTAGATTTTAAAAATTTCGCCGTGCCGCTGAGCGTGCCGCCGGTGCCAAATCCCGCGACTAAAATATCTACCTTGCCGCCGCTTTGTTCCCAAATCTCAGGTCCAGTGCTTTGAAAATGCGCCTTTGGATTGCTTGGGTTATCAAACTGGCTCGGAATGAAGCTATTTGGAGTGCTCGCAGCCAGCTCATTTGCCCTATCTACCGCGCCTTTCATTCCGAATTTCGGATCGGTCAGCTCGATTTTAGCGCCGAATGCGGCGATGAGCTTTTGGCGCTCGATACTCATCGAGCTTGGCATCGTTAGAATGAGCTTCATACAGAGCTTTGCTGCAATCATCGCAAGCCCCACACCCGTGTTTCCGCTGGTAGGCTCTATCAAAACGCTATTTTTATCGATTTTGCCTGAGCTTAGCGCGTCTTTTACGATCTGCCATGCGATGCGATCCTTGACCGAGTGGCTTGGGTTTAAAAATTCCGCCTTGGCTAGAATGAGGGCATTTTTGCCAAACGTATTGATTCTGACTAACGGAGTATTGCCGATGAGCTCCGTAACATCGTTTGCTATTTTCATGTTTTTCCTTTAAATGCTGAAATTTAAATACTGGACGCTTCGCGCCATCATCTCCTCGTAGCTGCTTAGAGGCTCGTTAAATATCTCTGCCAGCTTGACGTCAAATTTTTCAAAAAACGCCCGCAGTCCAGGATCACTCATCTGAATGCTAGTCATCCGCAGATCCTTTTCAAGCGCGGTAAAAATTTCACCGAAAGAAATCTCGCTAGCATCTCTGGCTAGGTGATAACCGCCGTTTTTACCTTTGATGCTACACACTAGCTTTTCGTTTCTAAGGGTATTTAGAATTTGCTCCAAATAATTCTTAGAAACTCCCGTACGCTCGGCGATCTCTTTTATACTTATTGGCGCTACTTCGCTAGCTTTGGCGATCTGCAAAATCGCAGCCAGCCCATAAACGCCCTTTGTGCTTAAAAGTGCCATTATTTCAGTGCCTCACTAAGATCGGAAATCAAATCATTCGCGTCCTCTATACCCACGCTTAGGCGAATTAAGCTCGCAGGCACGCCAGCGCGGTTTAGCTGCTCCTCATTTAGCTGCGAATGCGTCGTGCTCGCAGGATGAGTGATGATCGACTTCGTATCGCCGATATTTGCTACGACGGAGAAAATTTTAACCTTACTAACCGCCTTTAGCGCTGTTTCTTCGCTATCTACGATGAAACTCATCAAACTGCTTGCATAGCCGTTTTTAAATTTCGCTTTGATCGCGGCATTAAACGGCGAGCTTGCAAGCCCCGGATAATTGACCTGCTTTACCTTCGGATGATTTTGTAAAAATTCTGCTATCTTTAGCGCGTTTTGCGAGTGTTTTTGCATACGAAGCGGCAGTGTTTCAAGCCCCTGAATGAGCTGAAACGCGTTAAACGGCGATAGCGTCGCGCCGATGTCGCGAAGCAGGGACAAACGAATCCTAAGCGTGTAAATGTCGAAATTATCTACTAAATCTGCATAAACTAAGCCGTGATAGCTCTCATCAGGCTCGTTGAAATGTGCGTAACGCGGATTGCCTTTGAGCTTGGAATTTAATCCCTTGCCCGAAACGATCGCGCCTGCGATGCTAAGCCCCTGCCCGCTTATATATTTGCTAGCGCTGTGGATTACGACATCGGCGCCGTCATCAAGCGGATTGTAAAGCGCAGGGCTTGGGATCGTGTTATCCGCAATCGTTACTACGCCGTGCTTATTTGCGATTGTAGCGATTTTAGCGGTATTTGCAACCGAAATTTGAGGATTTGAAAGCGTCTCAAAAAAGATCGCTCTAGTCTTATCGTCGATTAAACCATCCAAATTATCCGCAGTTTCGGAATCAAAAACCCTAGCCTCGATGCCGAAACGCTTGATCGTGTGCGCCAAAAGCGTAGTTGCTCCGCCATAAATTTTCTCGGCGATGATAATATTTTCGCCCGCTGCGGCTAAATTTGCTACCGCAAAAAATATTGCTGCCTGCCCGCTAGAGACCGCGATGGCGGCTTTGCCGTTTTCCAGCGCCGCAAGTCGCGCCTCAAAAACATCAGTAGTAGGATTTGTCAAACGCCCATAAATCGGCCCTAAATCACGCAGCGCGAAGCGATCGGCGGCCTTTTTGCTAGAACCGAAGTTAAACGCGGTGCTTTGATAAATGGGAACTGCCATCGTGCCGTAGCCGGCGACGGAGTCGTAACCAAAATGAGTTGCAAGGGTTTCTTTTTGCATTTTTGTCCTTTGTAAAAAATTTGACGAATAATAGCTAAATTTTAAAATAAAGTCAAGTATTTTTATATGGTTTTAAAATGCCTATAATAACGGGATTTATAGAAAAAATATTATTAAAATATAGTTTTACAATATGCGTAATTTTGCCAAAATTTCGAATTTTGCTATAATGCGCGCTTTAATTAAGGAAAGATCATGCAAATCAAAGAAAAAGATGAGCGCGTTAAATATATCCGCGCATTAGAACGCTTCGTAAAATCCGCCGTAGCACTGCTAAAGCGCGAGGATTTCGACGCAGAGCTTTTTGCGAAGCGAATAGCTAAAAACTACGAAATTTTATCTAAAGCGGCCGCTGTAAATCTCGATAGCCCATACACCAAGGCGCTTGAGAGCTTTGCTAAAAACGTCCTTGATGCTAGCGAGGCAGGACAGACCAGCCATGCCGCGTTTAGATCGGCGCTACAGCATGAAGCAAACGCCTTGCAAAAGCTCAAAAACAATAAAAGTTACAAAAAAGACAAGCACAAAATCGATTTTTTAAAGGATTATTAGATGAAAACCGTGATTTTTGATATGGATGGCACGCTGCTTGACTCCTCGCGCGCGATCGAAATCAGCGTCAATAACACTCGCCGCGAGCTCTACGGCCTAGCGCCACTGCAAAAGAATTTCATCGTTCACACCATCAACGATCCTAGCAAAAACGCATTTTTGGAATTTTACGGCAAAACCGAAGCGAGCGCCGAAGAGCTTGTTTTTTTCGAGAAAGAATTCGTAAGCAATTACCGCGATTTTGCCGTGCTTTACGAGGGTATCGAAGATCTTTTGCACTCGTGCAAAAAAGCAGGATTTTTCCTCGCAGTCGCCTCCAATGCGCCTTCCTATACCATAAGCGCGATCTTAGAAAAAACGGGCGTACGCAGGCTATTTGATCTGGTCGTAGGCGCGGACGAGCAGATGCCATCAAAGCCCAATCCTGCGATGCTGCTACACGTAATCTCGCGCTCACCGCACAAAAACGCGATTTTTTTGGGTGATAGCAAAAAAGATGAGCTAGCCGCGATCCGTGGCGCGGATTTTTTACAAAATTTAAAATTTCAAGGCGGCAATGACGATGAGAGCTTAAATGCCAGCCGTGACACTAGTAAAAAGAATTTCAGCGCTAGCAGTGGAAGCTTAAGCTCTTGCGGCAAAAATCTTAACGCGGATGAAAAATTCCGCTCTAACGACTCGAACGCTGGCGAGGCGGCAACGCTAAGCTTTAAAGGCGCCAGAATTTCCGCAAAAGCAGAAGCGACGGAAAGCGCACAAACTGCGGCAGCGCGACATTTTCAGGCAAACTTGGCAGATCTAAGAGGCGCAAAACTTGAGTATTTGCAGGTATGCTGGGGGTTTGGCGAGCCTAGCGAACTAAGTCGCAATGCCCTAAGCATCGCGCAAGCGCGCGAAATCATCGGCGGAATTTAAAACAGCCTGGCTTTTTAGGCATAGCTAATTAAAAGCAGTATTGCAGCATGGCAAAATCACGCTTAACTCTTAAAACGGAGCAAATTCCATCCTTGCGCGCAACGCGAGCGAAATTAAAATTTAAAAATAATCCTTGCGCAGAAAATTCCGCCAGCACAAAAACCGGGATTTCATCTGCGCGAGTGAAATTTAAAATTTTAAAAGTAGCTCTTGTGGTGCGCGATTTCAACTGCGTGAAAAATGAAAATCCTATTTGTAAAAGGTGGCGGAATTTTAAAATTTAAAGACGCCCTCTTGCGGGTTAATTAAAATTTACCTCAAAAATCAGGCTTAAAATTTAATGCCAAACGCGATTTTGGAATTTTACTGCGTCCATGAAATTTCAAATCCTGCGCGAAATCCAAGAATTTTAGCGCTCAAACAAAGCGGAATTCTATCCACTCAAGCGAAATCTAAAATTTCACTCGTGCCACGGAATTTTAAAATTTCCGCAAAAATCAAGCCGCTTATCTGTAAATTTAAAATTCCGCCTATCTACAAAGCTTCGCGTTTAATCCGCCACGCGACCAAGATTAAATTTTTAAATTTCGCTCGCTCTACTTATCTCGCAAAAAAGTAAAATTTTAAAATTGCGAAATCTAAAGCCCAAAATCCCGCGCTTAAGCTTAAAATTTACCACACGCAAGTGCAAAATCTGCGTAATCGCTCCTGTTTAAAAGCACCGATAGTTTGCCGCGCCCTAACCTAAATTAAATTTTACATTTGCTATAATCGCGAAATTTTAAGGAAGGTAAATGGATATTTTTGAAGGCAGCCCAAGAGAGAAATTTTTTGAAATTTTATCCGCTGCAAGCCCTACTTTAGTGCAAAACGAAATCGAAGAAGCTCTAATCCGCCTAATCGCCTGTGAGCGGCTCTGCCAAACGCGCGGCATTAGCGAGCGCGAGATCAAAAGCTTCATCGCACAGCAAGATCTACAAGACGAGCTAAACGACAAATTTTTGCAAATGAGCGGAAATATCCTAAGCAACAACGAATAATGCTAGATCAAATCGATTTAATTATGAAAAACTTCATCGCAGACTGCGGCTACGAGCCCGCTAACGAGATGTTTGATAGGCTAAGCCCCGGCAAAAAACTGCGCTCCAAGCTACTGCTAAACATCGCGCAAAAAGATGAAAAATCGCTGCATCTGTGCGCGATCATCGAGCTCATTCAAGCTGCGAGCCTGCTGCACGACGACGTCATCGACGAAAGCTCGGTGCGCCGCGGCAAACCTTCGATCAACGCCACTTACGGCTCCAAAAACGCCGTGATGCTGGGCGACATACTCTATTCCAAGGCATACTTTGAGCTTTCTAAATTTGAAAGCCGCATCGCCGCCGCGCTTTCGGGCGCCGTCACGAAGCTGGCCGTGGGCGAGCTGATGGACGTAAGCTTAAGCGACGATTTCAACGACGATGCGAGCAAATATCTGCAAATGATCTATCTAAAAACCTCCGCCTTGATCGAAGAGGTCGCGCGCTGCGGGGCATTTTTAAAATTCGGCGACGCAGAAAATCACGGCGAAATTTCAGATATGAGCTGCGCAAAAAACAAGATCGAAATTCCAAGCGCCGCGAAAGATCATAATGAAATTTCAAGCGCGAGCGCAAAATTCGGCGAATACGGCAAAAATTTAGGGCTTGCCTTTCAGATCATCGACGACATCTTAGACGTCACGCAAAGCTCCGCAACGCTAGGCAAGCCGAGCCTGAGCGATTTTGCGGAGGGCAAAACCACCCTGCCCTACATCTATTTATACGAAAATTTAGATGATGCGCAGCGGCAAAAGCTAAAATCGTTTTTTAAAAAGCAGCTTTGCCAGAGCGAAATTTCATGGATCAAGACAAAGCTTAGCGAGCACGGCATCATCGAGCGCTGTATAAACGAAGCTCGCGCCTACGGGCAAAAGGCGCTTGAAGCCGTGGCGGAATTTAAAAACGACAAGCTGGAGCAAATCGTGCGAGATATGATAGATAGGGAGTTTTGATGGCGTATATGAGCGTGAGCTTCACCCACAAAAACACGGACATCACGGTGCGCGAGAAACTTTCGTTTTCAAACGATGTGCGCAAGAAAGAAATTTTGCGCCTTTTAGCTTCAAACTCCGCGATAGAGGAGTGCTTGGTACTAAGCACCTGCAACCGCGTAGAAATTTTTACCGTCGTAAGCGACTTTGATGAAGCGCAAAAGTTCGTGCTTTTGGCACTTTCGCGCATTAGCGGCGTGAGCTACGACGAGCTAGCCGAGCGTGCCGATATTTACGAGGATTACGGCGCGATACACCATCTTTTCGCCGTCGCAGCCTCTCTTGACAGCCTCGTAGTGGGCGAAACGCAGATCGTAGGCCAGCTCAAAGACGCCTATAAATTCGCGATGCAAAACGCTCGCGCCGGCGCGCAGATCGCAAGAGCGATAGATGAAGCGCTAAAGTGCGCGGCGCGCATTCGCAACCAAACCGAAATTTCAAAAAATCCAATCTCGGTCTCAAGCGTCGCCGTGGCGATGGCAAAGGGCAGACTGGGCTCCTTGCAAGGCACGGACGCCGTGGTAGTGGGCGCGGGAGAGATGAGCGAGCTGGCGTGCAAGCACCTACTCGCAAACGGCGCGAATATCACGATCTTAAATCGAAATTTAGCCGGCGCGCAGAGGCTGGCGGATTCTTTGATCGGCGCGGAAGCCGGCGCAAATTCGGAAAATAGTGCAGATTTAAATCGCGCGGATGTTAATCTAAATAACATGAGCGCGAACTGCGGCGTAAATTTGGACGGCAGCGCAGGTTTAAACTGCGCGGAAGCAGGCTCAAACGGCGACGCAGATGGCTGCGCGGCTACGAATAAAATTTCTACGGCGAGCGACCGTGCGAGCCGCGATGATAAAGGCGGCGCAAATTTAAGCGACGGCGCAAATATCTGCGCAGCTCATATCAAGACCGACGCGTTGGATAATCTGAAAAAATATCTGAACGCAAATAGCCTATTTTTCAGCGCTACGGGCTCGCAAGAGCCGATCATTACCGATAGCTTGCTTGAGCCCAAAAGCTTTAAGCGATATTTTTTCGATATAGCCGTGCCGCGCGACGTAGAGCTTAGCCAAAGCGAGGACGTCGAGGTTTACAGCGTCGATGATCTGGAGGAGATCGTAAAGAAAAATTTGCTGCTTCGCGAGGAGCAGGCGCAGATCGCTTACTCGATCGTGGCAAAATGCACGAATGAATTTTTCAAATGGCTGAGGGCGGCGGCATCCACGCCGATCATCAAGGCTTTGCGCCAAAGCGCGAAACAAGTAGCCGAGCTAGAGCTAGCCAAGGCGCTTAAAAAGGGTTATCTAAAGCACAGCGATGCAGAGGAGGCGCGCAAGTTAATTCATCAGGTTTTTAAAGCATTTCTGCATGCTCCGACGGTAAATTTAAAAAACCTTGGCGAAGCGGACGATACTGACGGCACGGTAAATGCGCTGGTCGAAATTTTTGAACTGCAAGAAAACTACGAAAAATTTTTAAATCAAGAAAACGAGAAAAAGGACAAACAAAATGAAATTTAGCAAGCTTTTCGCTCCGAGCCTAAAAGAAGCCCCCAGAGACGCGGTACTACCTAGCCACGCGCTTTTGATCCGCGCGGGATTTATCGAGCAGCTGGGCAGCGGGCTTTATAATTTTTTGCCGCTAGGAAAGATAGTGCTAGAGCGGATCTGCGCCGTCATCAGGCAGGAGATGGACGCTGCAGGCGCGCAGGAGGTCTCTTTTAGCGTCGTGACGTCCGCGGATGCGTGGAAAAAAAGCGGTCGCTACGCCAAATACGGTAAGGAGCTGCTGCGTTTCAAAGATCGTAAAGATAACGACTTTGTGCTAAGCCCAACTAACGAGGAAGCAGCGGTTTTGATGATCGCGGATAAGATCACGAGCTACAAGCAGCTGCCGCTAAATATCTATCAGATCAATACGAAATTCCGCGACGAGGCGCGCCCTCGCTTTGGGCTTCTGCGCGGCCGTGAGTTTACGATGAAGGACGCCTATAGCTTCCACGCGGACGCTGCGGATATGAAGCGCGAGTTTGAGGTGATGAGGCAGGCGTACTCGCGGATTTTTACGCGACTTGGATTAAATTTTCGCGCGGTCGATGCGGACAGCGGCGCGATCGGCGGCAGCGGCAGTAAGGAGTTTATGGTGCTAGCGGACAACGGCGAGGACGATATCGTCGTGTGCAAGCGCTGCGAGTATGCCGCAAATATCGAGGCTGCGCGCCGTGCGCCCAAAACCACGAACGCCGCCGCGCCCGAGACCGACGGCATGATGAAATTTAAAACCCCCGCGATGAAAACGATCGACGCGGTCGCGGAATTTTTTAAAGTGGATAAATTCTACACCATCAAGGCGGTGATCAAAAAAGCGCTATATGAGGATCGCAGCGAGATCGTAGCGTTTTTTATCCGCGGCTGCGACGAGCTGCAAGAGACCAAGGCGCAAAACGCCTGCGGCGCGCTTGAGTTAGTCGATGCCAGCGAGGAGGAGATCGCGCGAGCTGGCTTTACGGCGGGCTTTTGCGGACCTTTCGGGCTCGGCGAGGGAGCGAAATTTTACATCGACGCCGAGCTAAAAGGGGTGCGCGAGATGATCGCGGGCGCGAACGAGCCGGATTACCACTACGTGGGCGCAAGCGTGATAAATTTTAACGAATCGCGCTTTGCGGATCTCGCGGCCGTGGGCGCGGGCGATGCGTGTCCGTGCTGCGGCGGCGAGCTTGGCATCACGAAAGGCATCGAGGTGGGCCATATCTTTCAGCTCGGCACGCGATATTCAGAGCCGATGGGGGCGCGATTTTTGGATGCAAACGGCAAGGCACAGCCGTTTTTTATGGGCTGCTACGGCATCGGCGCAAGCCGCCTAATCGCCGTGGCGATCGAAAGCAGCCACGATGAGAGAGGCTGCGTGTGGCCGCGCGAGCTAGCGCCTTTCGAGCTTGAGATCATCATCTCAAATCACAAAGACGCGGCGGCGGTAGAGTTTGCCTCGCAGCTATACGAGCAGTGCCGCAAGCGCGGTATCCGCGTGCTACTTGATGATCGCGCGGAGCGCTTTGGCGTGAAGATGAACGACTTCGAGCTGATGGGCTTTCCGTATGCGGTACTCGTGGGCAAAGCCCTAGCAGAGGGAAGTGTCGAGTTCATCACTCGCGCAGGTCTAAAGCGGCAGAGCGTAAGCGCTGATGAAATTTTAAAATTTATCGAGAAAAAATTAATCAAGAAAAAATTAGGAAGCGCCTGAAATTTAGCCTTAAATTTGGGCTAAATTTTTACGCCTATTTGAGAAATTTACAGACCGATTTTTCTTGCGCTGCGCAGCGTGAAATTTTATAGATTTACCGTGCTAGCCGCACGAAAACAGGTTTTTGAACTCGGACGGAGCATAAAATTTTATAAATTTACTATGTTATCGCGTAGATATACTGTTCAAGGCACAACGATAAAATTTACACTTAAGCTGCACTGCCATTTCACTAAAGCTAAATTTTAAAGTATGAGTTTGTGACTAAGATTACATCGACAGCCAAACCGCTGTTTCAAGGCGAGAATTTAAAGTACCAACTTGACCGCGCAAGTAAAAAGCGCGTTTTGACCACTTCCCGCAGAAGTTGCCAAAAACAAAATTCTTTGATAAAACCCCGATCTCTGTCCGCCCTTTTACTAAAACGATTTTTAAAAAGCTAAATTTAAGCAGCGTTTTCGCTCCTTTGATTTCGCTATTTAAATTTAAGATTTAAATTTCGCGGCGTAACTGGCGCGTAAATTTAATCGGCGCGCAAAAGCCGATCCGAAATTCTACCCGGTCAAAATTTTGCTTAAATTTATTTGGCGACGACCGATTTTAAATTTTATTCGTAGGTTTTTCGTAGTAGCCCCATTTGGCGCGGTATTTTCTCCTCGCTATCCGAGTCAAAACGATCTGAACAATCAAAAGCGCAAGCGCACCGCCGCCCCATTTCAAATATGTGATTCTATAGGAATCGGATATGGTATCGTAATAAAACCTGGTTGCAAAAGTATAATCGTATTTTAAAACTATTTGTCCGTCTTTAAGAGCGATCTGCCGTGCAAGGTCGGTATCGCCCCCGATCCTTTGGTACCAAATTTTTACGTCCTTGTCGTATATCGCGACCTTGTATCCGTCTCTATTTCAGTGCTGCAAACATCTAAAGAAAAACGCCTCTGCTTAAGCGCGCCATCCACCAAATTTAACTTATAATAACTAGTCCCTCTGCTCTTATTTGTTTGCACATATGACGCGCCCCTCTATGGTCTGCAAATACTCGGGGCTAGACGGCAGCACCGCGGTGTAGGACATATACAGCGCCGCGCCCGCGCCAAGGATAAAAAACAACAGCACACATCTTAAAAGCGTATTCATCTGATAAAGCTAGCGATCTTTTTTTCATCGTATTTTGTATCAAAAAACATCAAACCTCTTTTGTTTAAATTTTATTTCGGCGCTTTATCCTGGCACGCCGTATCGGCATAAAAACAAAGCCGTATCACTCCAGGCTATCGCGATCTTTAAAATCGTACCTTTGCAATTAATGCGGCTCGGTTTTTCCGTCGCCGTGCGCGATACAAGGCGCCGCTTCTGCCGAAGTTCGTCTTGGATTTTCATTCATTTTCATTCGACGAAGAGTAAATTTAAAAGCTAAATTTAAAAAGCGCACGAAAGAAATATTTCTCTTTTTAAATTCCGCTAAAATTTTATCCAAAATGCGGCAAGTTCGTAGCCGCGGGACTCGCCCAACCCGCTAAAGCTTTCAAATGCAAGCGTAACGCCGCTGCTTAAGTTTAACTCCAAACCCTCATTCGTTGCGAGCTCGCGATACTCGATCCGCTTACGATTTAAAGCGCCTTTCACTGCCGCAAGGTCGATGGGAGCAGGACAGCCCGATAATATCCAAGGCTCTATTTCGATTTGCCGCGCGCTTCCGCCGCCGAAATTTAGAGGCTCACTTCTGAAATGATCCGAAAAAATCATAAAAATTTCGTCCCGAAAAAAGTGAAACTCAAAGGCGCCGTATCTTAAAATTTCAGCCCCGCGCTCTTAAAGCTCGCATCCGCAGGACCGAACATCGCGACGATCTGCGCGCAGCTCAAGCCGCTTTTTACGTCAGTAAACTCGCCCGAGCGAAAAAACTCAAGCATATCGATTTTTAGCATCTCTTCCCCTGTAAACACACATCGCGCCTCTTAAAGCCACTCACGCTAATAGTTACACGAGCCAGCCATCGCGCTCATCCATGCTTAGCACTCGCTGACATGGCGCTAACGAGCAACGGCAAGCCAGACGCGTACATCATATAAAAGTGCGCCGCACAAAATTTTATCTCGCGCCGAGCCAAAATACAGCGCATTTGCAAAATTCAAAACGATCGCAAAATGCCACGTCGTTTCGCAAGTTTTATTTCGCACAGACTTAAAAGCTGCGACAGCCGTATGAAATTTTATATAGTGACTGCATAAATCGCGCGCCGCAAGACTCGAAATTTCACACCGCAACGCCGCAAATTTCACACCTCCTGCACATCACGCAGTGTCAGTCAGCCGAGCAAAGCTCGAATCTCGTTTGCGAAAACCTCGTGCGTCGCAAGCCACACTCGAACAAGTACTTTTCATAAGCGTTGTAATATCCGAGCTTAAGAAGCAATCTTATAAATCTGCTTTAGCTCATCTGGCGCTGTACTACGAGCAGATAAACTCGTTTGAGTCCGTTAAGACTAGCCGAAAAACCTTTTTAGATGCGCTTCGTAATCTTTCATAAAACGCTCCACATCAGGGTTTTTAACGACGTCGTTGCACATAAAAGTAGGCAGCCTTTTCGTGCCTAAAAACTCATTTGCCTTATGAAAATGCAGATAAACGCCGTCCACGCCCACGCCCTCGAAAAAATCGCCTGGCTTCTCAAACGCCTGAAGCGGCGCATTCCAAGTAACGCTTAGCATGTGAGATTTGCCCTTTATCAGTCCGCCGGTGCCGTAGCCGTCGTTTGGGCTTGCGCCGTGCCGTCCGTCGTTTGCCACTATCTTGCCTATGCCGCCCATAAACACCTCGTCCACGTACTTTTTGACTAGCCAAGGCTCGCCCATCCACCACGCGGGCATCTGCCAGATCACGGCATCCATCCATAGAAATTTTTCTACCTCACCTTCTATATCGTAGCCCTCATGTATCGTAGTTTCGCGCGTTTCGTGCCCTAGGGCTTGTAGCGTCTTTTTGGCTAGCTCGTGCAGAGTATTGCTTAGCTTGCCACCTTTGCCATTAAACGGCGCTCCGCCGTTGATAAGTAGTATTTTCATTTTAATCCTTTGATTAAATTTATTCGTTAGCGACACTCGCACACCTAAGTTAAAATTTCACCTCACAGCCCTATGCGAAAATGTAAGCGTAAATTTTATGAAGCGTTTAATTACTAAATTTTACTTTCACGCCGCAGTTTACCGCCCCAAAATTTCAAATTTATCGCCGTGCACCGCGATCGCTTCGGCGTTATTTATCGGCGCCAAATTTAGCTTGCCGCCATAAATTTTTAAAATTTCAGCCGCGCTTTGCACGAAAGGCTCCTCGCCGTAGTGCGGTACGGGGTAAAATTTCACCAGATCAAGCCCTGTTTGCGCCGCAGCCCCGTAGTCGCCCGCATTGTCCATCGCGCTCGCGTACTCCACGCTGGGTGCAGCGATCATCGCGCCTGCCGACTCGCCCACGTATACGAGCTCGCCGCTTCGGACGCGACTAGCGATGAGGCCTGCGAGATCCTTCTTTTTAAGCTCGCGCAAAAGATAAAAGGTGTTGCCGCCGCTTACGTAAAGCACCTGCGCTGCGCCGATTTTTGCCTTCGCTTCGGCCTCGCTCGCTTTGGAAACGTCTAAAATTTGAACCTCAAAGCCCATTTTGGCAAACGCCTCTTTCGCCTCGTCCACGTAGTCTCGGTACTCCTCTACGTTTGCGGCGGTCGGGATAAAAAGCACCTCCTTAGCGCGGATATTTTGTCTCGCATAGTCCTCAAAAAGCGTCGCCGCACCCGCAAAATAGGAGCATAAAAACATCTCTATCATTGTTTTTCCTTTAATTAAATTTGCGCTGATTTAAAAGCGCTCGTAAAGCTTTGCCGCAATGACTGCGAGCAATGCGACCCAAACTAGCAGAGTAAATTCTACCGCGCCCACAAAGCAAGCGCACGATGAAAAATAGCGCGGACAGAATTGTGCCGATAAAAGGGCAAAATTTACCGCCGCAGCGATTACAAAATACGCCAAAACCCAAACGGCAACGCAAACCACTCCACAATCACCAACTGCCTGGCGATTTCAAACTTCACTGAAACGACGCGAGCCTGTTAGATTAAGCTAGCTAGAGGAGTCGATCAGAGCGAACGATCAAAACGATCAAATCAAGCCAATCGATCTAATCAACCAAGGCAAAACAGCTAGTGCTTTTTATCTTTAAAAAATCTAACGATCTTAGCCTGCAGCTTGAACCACTCGCTAAGCTCCATTATAGGATGCCCTGCGTAGTTTTTGCCACCCGTTAGATCCTTGCTTATGCCGCCGCGCGCCGCGATCTGAGCGAAATCGCCCACGCTTACGTGCCCGCCGCTGCCGCTCTGTCCGCCCATCACGACGTTGCGCCCAAGCGTCGTCGAGCCCGCAAGCCCCACCTGAGAGACGATGAGGCAGTTTTGCCCAAGCTCGCAGTTGTGCCCGATCTGAACGAGATTGTCGATCTTGCTGCCGCGCTTAACGATCGTCGAGCCGAACACCGCGCGGTCGATCGTCGTGCACGCGCCGATCTCGACCTCGTCTTGTAGCACGACGTTGCCGTTGTGATAAATTTTAACGTGCTCGCCCGTTTTGGTGTGCGCGTAACCGAAGCCGTCGCTTCCGATGACGGCGTTTGCGTGGATTATGCAGCGCTCGCCGATGATCGCGTCGTTATAGATGACGGCGTTTGCGTGGATTATGCAGTCGCTTCCGATATGCACGTCATCGCCGATGTATGCGCCGCTTAAGATAACGCAGTTCTCGCCGATCGTAGAATTTGCGCCGATATGCACGCCCTGCCCGATCTGCGCACTAGCGGCGATCTTTGCGGGCGCACCTTTTCGAATGAGGGGCTTGGCAAAATGCGCGCTTAAAATCGCAAAGGCCAGGTGCGGATTTTCGCACTCCAGCGCTCGCACGCCGTTTGGAACCGCAGTGCCGCACTTTACCAATACGGCGGCTGCTTTGGTGGCGGATAAAAATTTCTCGTTTTTGTCGCTATCGCAGTAGCTTAGCTCGCTTTGCCTTGCGTTTTGAAGCGAATTTATCGCGGTAATCTCCGCGTCCGCTCCGCTAAGCTCTATGTTTAAAATTTCGGCAATTTTTGATAATTTCATTTGCGCTCCTTTGATTAAATTTTATCGCCGCCTACATATCCAGCGCGACGCTGCCGCCGCGTACGATGTCGATTGGATTGTATTTTTTTATCGTCTTTAAAAAGCCGTCGATGCGGTCTGCGTCATCACACGCCATGATGACGATCTTGCTGTCGTCGCTGTTTGCGATGCTGCCGTTGTAGGCTTTTAAAACGGCATCAAGCCCCGCTAAATTTTCGCCCAGCGCGATCTTTACCAAAACCATCTCCTTTTCGACGAATTTTGCATCCTCGATGACCTTGTAGACGGGGATCAGCTTATGAAGCTGCTTAGTGATCTGCTCTATGACGCGCTCGTCGCCCGAAGTGACGATGCTAAGGCGCGATAG
Organism: Campylobacter gracilis; assembly: GCF_018374135.1. Classification (GTDB taxonomy): domain Bacteria; phylum Campylobacterota; class Campylobacteria; order Campylobacterales; family Campylobacteraceae; genus Campylobacter_B; species Campylobacter_B gracilis_A. The sequence continues at coordinate 17,556 of NZ_JAHAFS010000014.1, forward strand.
ACCGGTATTTGGGATAGGTGCAACGGTGAGGCTGTCAATATTATAGCCGCGCCCCGCAAAAAGCCCTGAGATCCGCGACAAAACGCCGTGCTCATCGGTAACGACGACCGAGATTATTCTTCTTATGCTATTCATCTTTGCGACTCCTGCTCAAAAATCATATTATAAAGCGCGCCGCCTGCGGGCACCATCGGCCAGACGTTTTCGAAGCGATCGATCTTAGCCTCGATGACGCTTACCTTTTTGCTCGCAAGAGCCTGCTTCAGCGCGTCTTCAAATTCCGCTTTGGTGCTAACGCTAAAGCCCACGCCGCCGAAGCCCTCGACAATTTTTACGAAATCAGGCTGCGAGCTAAGATCGGTCGATGAGAAACGCTGCCCGTAAAATAGGCTCTGCCACTGCCGCACCATGCCTAAGAAATTGTTATTTAATACGATATTTACGACGTTTAAGCCGCTCGCGCTCGCAGTCATCAGCTCTTGGATATTCATCAAAATCGAACCGTCGCCGCTGAAATTTATAACCGGTCTGTCTCCCGCATAAGCCTTCGCGCCCAATGCCGCAGGGAGGCCGTATCCCATCGTGCCCTGCCCGCCGCTACTTAGCAGAGTGCGCGGCTTGCAAAACGGATAAAACTGCGCGACCCACATCTGATGCTGCCCCACATCCGTAGCGATGATGGCGTCCTCGTCCGCGATTTTTGCGGTGCTTTGGATAACCCACTGCGGCTTTAAAATTTCATCGCTGTCGTTAAATTTAAGCGGGTGAATTTCATTGTATTTGCGAATGAGCTCGCGCCACTGCTCGAAATTTGCAGGGCTAACCTCATTTTTAATACGCGGCAGCATCTCCTCTAGCACCGATTTCACGTCGCCCACGATCGGATAATCCGCGTTTATGATCTTTGAGATCGAGCTAGGATCGATATCGACGTGGATGATCTTTGCGTTTTTGCCGAATTCGCTAAGCTTACCCGTGACGCGATCGTCAAATCTCGCGCCCAAACAGATTATCAGATCAGACTCGCTAAGCGCCATATTTGCGGCGTAGCTGCCGTGCATTCCGACCATACCTAAATTTAATTTATCATCGCTTCGCACGGCTCCCAGCGCCATAAGGGTTTGCACGACCGGGATCTGCGCAAACTCGCTAAGCTCGCGAACCAGCTCGCTTGCGCCCGCGCTAATAACGCCGCCTCCGATGTAGAGGATAGGCTTTTTGGAGTTTGCGATTAGCTCGACGGCTTTTTTGATCTGCTTAGCGTTGCCCTTATAATTCGGCTTGTAAGTTTGCATCTTGATTTCGCTAGGATATTCAAAAACGCCAAGCTTCGCCGTTACGTCTTTGGGAATATCGACGTGCACGGGTCCAGGTCTGCCGCTGCGAGCGATATAAAAGGCTTCTTTTAAAATTCTAGGCAGCTCTTCGATCGTTTTAACTAGATAGTTGTGCTTGACGCAAGGACGTGAAATTCCGATCGCATCGATCTCCTGAAAGGCGTCGGTGCCAATGAGCGAGGTCGCCACCTGCCCGCTAATAAGCACGATCGGGATGCTATCGCTATACGCCGTAGCAAGCCCCGTAAGCGCGTTTGTAAATCCGGGGCCGCTCGTGACGACTGCCACGCCGACCTTGCCGCTAGCGCGCGCGTATCCGTCCGCAGCCATCGCCGCAGCTTGCTCGTGGCGCACCAAAATATGTCTGAAGTATTTTTGTTTGTAAATTTCATCGTATATGTTTAGCGCCGCGCCGCCCGGGTAGCCGAAAACCACCTCGACCCCCTCCTGCCGCAACGCCTCCACGATCATCTGCGATCCGCTAATTTCTTTCATACGCCCATCCTGTTTCATTGGAATAATTTTGTGATTATATTATTTTGTAAATTAAATTTCACGAATTTTAGGCGCTAAATCGGGTCGAATTTCAAATTTAATAGCGGCGTAGACGGGGCAAAATTTCAGAATTTAGCAAGAGTAGAAAAAGCAAATTTAAAATTTAGCCATAAATTTAAAACGGACGGGATGTTCGGATTTAAAATTTTAAAGTGTAGATTTGTTTCGACCAAACGCAGCGCATCAGTTTTAACGTAAAATTTTGGCTTAAAATTTTACCATGCGAGGCTTGGATTAAATTTATAAAATTCTTTGAAATTTTATCGTAGTGCAGAGCACTCCTGTGTAAATTTTAAATTCTACGTTACGAAATTTTAAAATTTAGCCGTAAATTTAGGGCGGGCGGAATCTCGATTTAAAATCCTAAAATTCCGCCCGCGTAAAATGAATTTTAAAATCCTCTATCTACCTGCACGCCCACGCCTACACTAGCGCAGTTGCCGCTTTGCGGATCGCAGTCGCCGAAGCTTGTGACGCTACTGGATCTTTTCGAGCGGATCGTTCCCATATGCATAGGCACCGGCATGTTACGGCGCGAACTTCCGCCAATCTCGCTATCGCTCATACTATTAGAACTTCTCCTGCGAGAATAATCATCGCGCGGAGGTGGCGGTGGAGGTGGAGGAGGCGGTTTTATGCCTCCGTGCGGAGGTGGTGGCATACCGCCAGGAGGTGGGGGAGGCGGCGGCATCATGCCGCCGTGCCTACCATATCCTCGCGGAGGAGGTGGCGGTAAAGTGCCAGTCTCTGTGATCGTGATGCCATTGCCGTAATTTTCAACGCGTTTGTAAGTAGAGCCTCCGTAAACCGTGCGGGTTCGGGTCTTTTCGACTACGACTATGTCGCGATCGGGCTGCACCGGCTGCTGCACGTTAGCTCTAGGCGATATTTCAAAGCTCTTCTGCAGTTTAGCAGTATCGTAACTTGCAAAGCCGTTGATGCCCTTTAGCTCATCTGCACTTGAAATTTCGCGCTTTTGGCGGTATTGCATAAGCATATCCGCCCTACCCGCATCAAGCCCACCGATCGTCATCAGCTCGTAGCGACTAGCTTCGTTTATGTTGATTTTCGCCGCGGCGAGGCTCACTAAAAGAGCCAAAATCACTAAATTTTTCATGTGCGCTCCTTTGTTGGAAGTTACCAAATTCTAAACCCTCACGATAAATCTTTGATTAACACGCAAGCAAAATTTTGCTACAATTGCCTATCTTATTTCAAAGGATCAACCGATGAACGGAATTTTGCTCCTATGCGACGAGCCCGCCGCTTACCAATCCGAGATAAAAAAACTAGATAAAATTTTATCCATGAGCTTTCACAACGTTTTGCAACTTTGCATCGCTGGCGACAATGCCCTTTTTAGCAGGAGCGAGCTTGAAAAAGCGCTTGCAAACGGGCAGGATGAGCGCGTGCGAAAGGCGGCGATAGAGCGCTTTGCGCAGATTTTAGAGCAGTGTAATTTTGTGCTGGTTCGCGGCGTGGCGGGAGCCGATCTGCGCGAGCTAAATTTACAAATCGCGAAGGATCTAAATATCCCCGTTTGCGGATTTTATCCTAACGAAATTGCCGCGCGCATCGGCGCACGCTTGATCACCGCAGCAAAAGCAGTAAGCTTTGCCAGCGTATATGAGGATAAAATTTCATTTTCCGCGCTAAGACCTGTGCAAGAGGGTGCAAATTCTAAAAAATCGGAGCTTTGCGGCAAAAATTCCGCCTGCGAAAAGGGCACAAAATTTCACGACGAAAATTCTGCTTGCCAAAGCGGCGCGATAGAGCTTGATAAAGTCATTGCCGACAAAAGCTACTTCACGGACGCCGCAAACTCTACGCGCTGTGAAATTCTAACCCCATTGAAATTTGAAAGTAAGCTCTACGCCAAGGCTCGCGCGAGCATTAAAACCGTCGTGCTTCCAGAAAGCGACGACGAGAGAATTCTGCGCGCGGCTGCGATTATAAAGCAAAGCGGTGCTGCGAATTTGATCCTTCTAGGGCAGCAAGACGAAGTGCAAAAAAACGCAAGCAAGCTGGGTCTCGATCTAGCGGGCGTTAAAATTTTAGATCCGCAGACGGATACGAGCTTAGAAAAATTTGCGCGCGATCTATATGAGCTTCGCAAGGCAAAGGGTATGAGCGAGGCTCAGGCGTGCGATTTAGTGCGCGATCGCACCTACTTCGGCACGATGCTCGTGTATGAAGGGCTGGCCGATGCGATGGTAAGCGGTGCCGGCACGACTACTGCGGAGACGATCCGCCCTGCGCTTCAGATCATCAAGACAAAGCCCGGCATCGCGACCGTTAGCGGCGCGTTTATAATGTGCCTGGATACGCAGGCTCTGCTTTTTGCCGACTGTGCCGTAGCGCCGAGCCCGAGCGCAGAGTATCTGGCAGGTATCGCGATTTCAAGCGCCGCGACCGCAAAGGCGTCCGGGCTTGAGCCGCGCGTGGCGATGCTAAGCTACTCCAGCGGCGATAGCGGTAGCGGAGAGAGCGTAGAATTTATCAAAACGGCGACGCAAAAAGCGCGCGAAAAGGCGCCCGAGCTTTTAATCGACGGACCGCTGCAATTCGACGCAGCGGTTGATGCGGCGGTCGCTAAGAAAAAAATGCCAGGCTCCGCAATCGCAGGGCGCGCGAACGTATTTATCTTCCCCGATCTTAACTGCGGAAATATCTGTTACAAAGCCGTTCAGCGCACCGCAGGCGCCGTGGCGATCGGGCCGATTCTGCAGGGCTTAAAAAAGCCGGTAAACGATCTAAGCCGCGGCTGCAAGGTCGCCGATATCGTAAACACGATACTTATCAGCGCCATTCAAGCAGGAGAGAATTAATGGATATCCTAGTCATAAATTCCGGCTCGAGCTCGGTTAAATTTAAATTCCACGATATGCTAAATCACGCCTGCATCGCAAGCGGGCTCATCGAGGAGATCGGCTCGACGCACGCAAGCGGAAGCATCAATTGCGCCAACGGACGAAGCATAAAGGTTAAAAACGAGCAAATTCCAAATCACGAAACCGCGATTGCGATTGCGATCGATCTTTTAAAACAAAGCGGAGTAATCAAAGATCTAACTCAAGTAGGCGGTATCGGACACCGCATCGTTCAGGGTGCGGATTATTTCGACGCTCCTGCACTCATAGATGAGGACGTAATGGCTAAAATCGCAGAGCTTGCGCCGCTTGCACCACTACACAATCCCGCAAATTTAGCAGGCATCAAATCCTGCCTGAAGATCGCTCCAAAAATTCCAAACGTCGCAGTTTTTGATACGATCTTTCATCAAAGCATCCCGTCGTATGCGTATATGTACGCGCTGCCGTATGAATTCTACGAAAAATATAAGGTTCGTCGCTACGGCGCGCACGGCACATCGCATTGGTTCGTCTCGACGATGGGAGCGAAATTTTTGCGTAAAAAATACGAAAACTTCAACGCCATTACGCTACATCTTGGCAACGGCTCGAGCGTAAGCGCCATAGAAAACGGCAAGTGTATCGACACCTCAATGGGGCTAACGCCGCTTGAAGGCATCATCATGGGCACCAGATGCGGCTCGATCGATCCTGCGATCATCCCATACATCGAGCGCGTCGCGGGCTACAACGCGCAGGATATGGACGTCATAATGAACAAAAAAAGCGGGCTTTTGGGCATCTGCGGCGCAAGCGATCTGCGAAAGGTATATGAAAAGATGGAAGGCGGTGAGCCACGCGCGAAACTTGCGTTTGAGATGCTCGTTTACAGCGTCGTTAAGATGATCGGGGCATATTATGCCGTGCTCGGGCGCGTGGACGCTTTGATCTTTACCGGCGGTATCGGCGAAAATGCACCGCATTTTAGACAAAATGTCTGCGAGAAGCTCGCTCATATCGGCATCGGAATCGATGCGACAAAAAACGCAAAAAATACCGGATCGATTAGAAATTTAAGCGCGGCGGATAGTAAAATCAAAACGCTCGTAATCCCTACCAACGAGGAGCTCGCGATCGCCGAAGCCACGGTCGATACAATCAATAAAAACTCCGCGCAGATCGACTATCAGAAATACTCGGAATTTTAAATTTGATCTAGCGGGATTCCGCGGTTATTTTGCGAGCAGCGACGCTAACTTGCCTTTTTTGTTAGGCAATTAAATTTTGGGTCTTGGCTGTGAGCTTGCGTGAAATGAAAGGGCTTTCTTTATTTTAGGGGCTTTCTCGCTCCGACGATACGCGAAGTTGCTACACTGCATACGAGTTTGCGCTTTTCTCGATAAAGCTTAAATTCTTCCTCGGGGGCGGAAGGGATTCTACTTACGAAGCGCCCTTTTACTTTGCTTCGGTTAGCAACCGCAAGCAGGTCTGCCGCCCAAACCCCGCCTAGATCACTGCGCGTTAGAAGCGGCGACTCTTTGTTTGCAAAAAAGCATTGCTCGGTTAAATTTAATAAATTTTATTTCAAATTAGACCGTAAAATTCCAAAGCAAGTCCTCGTCGTGAAATTTTACCGAACGATAAGGCATAAAATTTTAAAATTTAGCGTGGCCAGGTTTTGACGCGCAAATTTTATTAAAGGAGCGAACGATGAGCGATTTGCCGAATTCTCAAGGCACGCAAGAGCAAGAGGCGCCGTATCCCGATACGAAATTTACTAAATTTTTCGGGCGGCTCTACGCGGCGGTTTTTACGCTGTTTGCGATCACTGCGCTTAGCGTATTCGTGCTGCCCGAAAACATTTTAGACGTAAGTGCGGCATGCGCGGACTTCGTTGGATTTATGAAGCGGTTTTTTCCAAACATCGCCGCGATCGGCAAAATAAGCCCGCACACGCAGCTTGCGGAATTTTACGTCGCGGCATTGTGGGTACCTATTTTAATGGCTTTCGCGCTAAGCTGCGTGTATTATCCAATCGCCGTATTCTTATACGAAAAAGAGCTTCCCGCCGTCAAGACGTAGCTAATTATGCTTATCGGCATACCTTTTATCTATTGGCTTCTAAATAATTATTTCTACGCCGATTTTGCCATAAACGGCATCCCACACAAAGTAGGCAGCGGACGGATATTTCCTACTTTTGCGAGCAGAGAAAGCCTGTTTGGTTGGCTATCATTTTTTGGAGGCGGCTCAATGTTTTTTGGTATGTCTGTTCCGATTTTATTCAGTAATACAGTCCACTGGATATATCTATCGAGAAATAAAAGCTAAATTTTATAAAATCTCGGACGAATAAAATTCCGCACCAATAACTTTCAGGGTCATTTTACGAGCGCAAAGCGAGCGACTGATAAAATTCCACGCTCCGTTTTAGAACAAAGACAAGCGACGATTAAATTTAAACGCCCTGCAATTAGAATTTTTTTGCGCGGAATTTAAGCGACCAAACGACGATTAAATTTAAACCGCAAGCGGCCGCTTTTAAATTTTAAAATTTCACTAAATTTTAAAATTTTATTCGCGCCACGTAAGGCGAAAGGTCGTTATCTCGCCCGGCACGCTGTCGTAGGAGATAGAAAAGGAGTATTTTTTGCAGACCTCGCTTACGATACTAAGCCCGATTCCAAAGCCGCCCTCGCTTGAGTTAAAGCGCGCAAAACGCCTAAAAATTTCGTCGCCCCTTTTCTTATCGATCCCCTCGCCGCTGTTTGAGATCGCTAGCTCGCCGCGCCTTAGCCGCACATCCACATAGCCACCTGCATCGGCGTATTTTACGGCGTTGCTTAGCAGATTGTCAATCAGGCGCGAAATTTCATAGACGTTCGCGCTCATGCTCGCATCCGAAAGATCTGTTTTAAGGCTTAGTCTGCGTTTTTGAATAAACGGCGCGAAGTATTCGCAGCGCGAAGCGACGAGGCTTTTTAGATCGATCGAGCTAATCTCGCCATCCTTATTCATACCGAAGGTCAAAAACACGAGATCCTCGTAGATGCGCGAAAGCGTCTTGGCGGCAAGATCGATATTAGCGACGCGCTTGGCGTTGTATTCTCCAAGCTCTGCGTGCCGCATTGTCTCAACGCTCATAGAGATGATGCTAAGCGGAGTGTTGATCTCGTGGGTGCTATCCTTGATGAAGCGATTTAGCGTGTCGATCTTATCGTAAAGCGGTTTGGTGCCTAGCCGCACCAGATAAAACGCCACGGCTAAAATCACGCCCAAAAGCGCTATCATCATCGCTGCGGTTTTGATACGAAGCGTTAAAATTTCGCCCTGCACGCTACTTCCAAGCAGAATGATTTTAGCCTTGGAAAAGGCATTTCGCTCCTCCATATTTTGCAGATTTTCATAAATTCCTAGCCTACCGCCACTTATAAATTCCGCTTTTAGCTTCGCTTTATCAAGCGCTCCGAGTTCACCACCGCAGCCGTAAATTTCATCAGAGTTTGGCTTAAATATACACGCACTCACGCCCTTTTCGCGCTCAAAGTCCGCTAGCGATTCCAGCCCGTCCATACTCGCTTTCATATAGATCATCATTTTGATCTCTTTTAGCTCTTTTATCCTGTGCGAAAGTAGCGCGGCTTCGTTCATACTGTAATTTATCTTGAAAAAATATCCTAAAAATAACGCGCTTGAAATGAGATATAAAGATAGAATTTTAAGCGTTAAAGCGGTCTTTTCAGACATACAGATACCCTGCGTTGCGGCGGTTTATGATGTGCTCTTCGCCTAGGACGCGGCGTAGATTTTTGATATAAGTTCGTAGCGCTTCCTCGCTCGGAGTTTCGTCAAAAGCGTAGATCGCGGAGAAAATTTCATCCTTGCTCAAAAGCCTATTTTTATTTTGCAAAAAAAGCGCCAGCAGCTCGCGTTCTTTGTTTGAAAGCGCGACGGGCACGCCCGATCTGCGTAGCTCTTTGCTTGCAAAATAAAATTTAAACTCGTCGTCAATAGTTACAAAATCATCAAAATTATGGCTGAAGTTTCGCTTTATGAGCGAATTAACGCGCAGCAGCAGCTCTTTTAGTTCATACGGTTTTTTGAGATAGTCGTCGCAGCCGCTTTTAAAACCGACCTCAAGATCATCGAGCGTATTTAGCGACGTGGCAAATATCGCGGGGGTGCGATCGCCGCTCTTGCGCAGCTCTTTTAAAAGTGAGAATCCGTCACCTTTGGGGATTTTTACGTCAAAGATAAAAAGATCGAATTTTTGCTCATAAGCAAGATCCGCGGCGCTTTGAGCGTCGCTGCAAACGCATACGTCAAAGCCCGCGTCTTTTAGATATTCACCGATGAGATCGCAAAGCGTCTCATCGTCCTCTACGAGTAAAATTTTACTCACTACATCTCTTTTTTCATCTCTTTTTTCATTTCGCCTTTCATCTCATCCTTCATATGTTTACCCTCTTTCATAGCATCCTTGTGCATATCCTTCATATCGCCTTTCATCTCTTTCGCACTATTATGCATTGATGTATTGGCGTCCTTCATCTCATCTTTCATGCCCATGTCGGCAGCTACGGCAAAAGTGCCAGCAAATAGCGCACTAAGCGCAAACAAAGTAAGTTTTTTCATTACGTACTCCTTAAAAGAAATTAGCGGAATTATACTTCCGTAAAAGTGAAGTATGTGTGAAATTCCGAAAAAATTCAAATTTAAATTTAAACGCCTGTAATTTCAAACGCGGCGCGGCTTAAATGCGCTCGGTCGCCAGTGATCCCTGAAATTTAGACCATCTCGCTATGGCTAGTCGAATTCTAAACGCGAATCAAAGCTAGCCAGAGCGCACGCCAACAGTGCATCGCCGAGCTTACTTTACCGCGGCGAGATAAAAATTTAAACCGCCAGTGAAACTAATTAAAAAATTTATAATGCCACGACGCGCACGTCAAATCAAAAACGCCGAGCCAGCCTTTGAGTTCGCGACCTCGCCCGAGCTTTTAAATTCGCCATGCCGCGTAAGCTCTTAAATTTAGTGCGGCGCAAGCGCACAGGGCGCGAAATCGCACCTAGATCGCGGCGCAGCCTTTGATCTCATCCTGCGATACGATCTCGTAGATTACGCCCGCGTTTTTGATAAACTCCTCCACGCGCGCGACGTGTGCAGGCTCCACGTTGATCACGAGGCTTCCGACGACGTTTTTATCAAGGCGCTCGAGCTTGCCCCAGACGATGTTAAAATTTATCTCCAAAGCGCGCGCCATGTGCGTGATCACGCTGTCAAACGCGACCGCGGGCGGGAAAAAGAGCCTGATATTCACGCCGCTTGCGGGCAGCACCTCCTCCTCGCCCAAAAACTCCTTCATATTCTCATCCGGGTGCAAAAACAGCGAGACGATATCGCCCGAGTTGCTCACGCGTCCGCCCTTAAGCAGAATCGCTCGCTGCGCGATGCCCTTTACGACCTCCATCTCGTGCGTAACAAGCACGATCGTAATGCCCAGCTCGCGATTGATGCGGCGCAGAAGCGATAAAATTTGAGCGGTGGTGTTAGGATCAAGCGCCGAAGTCGCCTCGTCAGAAAGCAAAATTTTAGGGCTTAATGCAAGCGCGCGAGCGATCGCCACGCGCTGCTTCTGTCCGCCGCTAAGCTCGCTAGGATAGGCATTTGCTTTATCCGCAAGCCCCACGAGCTCCAAAAGCTCGGCTACGCGCCGCTTCGTGTGGTCTTCGGAATGGCCCCAAAACGCAAGCGGCGTGGCGACGTTTTGCGCGACGCTGCGGCGGCTCATCAGCGCGAAGTGTTGAAAAATCATACCGATATTTTTGCGCAGCTCGCGGATCTGAGCGCCGCTTAGTTCTCTTACCTCCCTGCCCTCTACCTTGAGGCTTCCTTCTTGATAGTCCTCAAGGCCGTTTATGCAGCGCAGCAGCGTACTTTTGCCCGCACCGCTGCGACCGACGATGGCAAAAATTTCGCCCTGCTTCACCTCCAAGCTCACATCGTCGATCACGCAGGTTTTGCCGTAAAATTTCTTTAAATTTTCTATCTTTATCACTCAGATTTCCTCGTTCATAATTCCGCCGAAACGCCCCCAGAAATTTATAAAATTTCGCGCCTTAGCTCATCTGCGCTCTTTGGCGAAAGAAGCGCCGGAGCGATGTCAAATACGCTAAACGCGCCGCGCTCGCCTCTTTGCGCCAAACGATACGCCGCTCGGGCGTAGGCTACGAGCACGCTTGCGGTAAATTCTGGATTTGAGTCAAGCTTTAGCGAAAACTCGATCAGGTGCTTATTTTCGCCTCGCTCGCCCGTCGCTCCGCTTCGCAGGACGAATCCTCCGTGAGGGATGCCGCCGTGCTCTTTTTTAAGCGTCGCAAGATCTATGAAATGTACGCTCGTGTCGTAGTCGGCAAAGTAATTCGGCATCGTTTTTATCTCTTTTTCTATGCGCGCTTTCTCGGCGCCCTCTTCGGCTACGACGTAGCACTCGCGTAGGTGCTTTTCGCGCGTGCTAAGTTTTGGATTTTCGCCCGCGCGGACTCGCCCCAAGGCGCTTTCTATCGGCACGGTGTATTGGCGCGCATCCACGACGCCCTCGATCCTGCGGATAGCGTCGGAGTGGCCTTGGCTCACGCCTTTGCCCCAAAACGTGTAGCTGCTGCCGTTTTGTAGCACGCTCTCGCCAAATAGTCTATTTAACGAAAACAGACCCGGATCCCAGCCCACGGCGATGATGCCTACATTTCCGCCCGCTTTGGCTGCGGCATCCACGGCGGCGAAGTGCTCTGGGATTTTCGCGTGCGTATCGAAGCTATCGACGACGTTAAAGCTCCGCGCAAACTCGGGCGTCTGCGTCGGCAGATCGGTCGCGCTACCGCCGCAAAGCACCAAAACGTCAAATTCGCCCTTGTGCGATAAAATTTCATCCACGCTAAATACCGGAGCGCCGCATGTTTGCACGCTGTGCGACTCGCGGCGAGAAAACACCGCCGAAAGCTGCAGATCCTTGCTATTTCGCACGGCAAGCTCCACGCCGCGACCTAAATTTCCATATCCTAAAACCGCTATTTTTATTTTTTCGCTCATTTTTTATCCTTCAAATTTTAAAATTTAGCGCGTAAAACGGCGCGCTGCCGATGAAATTTTACCTCAGTAGGAAATAATAAATCACATATAACCAACTTAAAAATCCGTGGATTATCGCCCACATTATGCTTTTATTGACTCCCCACGATAGTGCGACGGCTATGACCGTGCCTAACGTAAATCCACCGATACCGCCTTTCATTCTTTCTCCTTGATTTAAAATTTAGGCTCAAACGAGCGGATTACTCGCCAAATGCCTTTAACTCGTCGCATACTTTGGCGAATTTTTCCTGCGCGCTTTGCAACCCTTCGCGGTTTGCGGCGACGACGTCAGCGGGCGCGGAGGAGATAAATTTTTCATTACCGAGCATCGCAGAGAGCTTTTCGATCTCTTTTTGCAACTTCGCTTTTTGCGCGCTAAGGCGCGAAACCACGCCGCTAAGATCGACTCCCTCGAGCGGTACGAAAGTTTCTAGCCTCTCGCTTACGTCGCGGGCGGAATTTGCGATATTTTGCTGCGTAAATTCCACTTCATCTACCTTTGCTAGCGTTTTGATATAGTCCGCGGCGGCGCTTAGATCGACTGCGGATTTGACGTAGGCTTTGGCTACGCGCGCATTGCCGAGCTCGATCGTCGCCTTTGCGCGGCGAATGCTAACGATCGCTTCAATAACGAGCGAAAACAGCTCCTCGATCCGCTCGTCGCGCTCGCCAGGCTGCGGGTATCGCATCACCATGATGGAGCGTGCGTCTTGCAGCTTCGTGCCGCTTAGCTCCTGATACAGATACTCGCTTAGAAACGGCATAAACGGGCTTAGTAGCTTCATCGCTTCTTTAAAAATCATCCCCAGCTCGCCTATCGCGGCCTTGTCCGCCTTGCTAAGCTCGATGCCCCAGTCGCAAAACTCGTCCCAGAAAAATTTATAAAGCTCGGTCGCAGCGTCGTTGAAGCGGTATTCGTCTAAATTTTCCCGCACCGCGCTCACGCAGCAGTTAAAGCGCGAAAGCATATATTTGCCGAGGCTCGTTTTGATCTGCGCCGCGTCCAAATCGTCAAATTTAGAAGCGTTTAAAAGCAAAAATTTGCTCGCATTATAGAGCTTATTCGTAAAATTTCGATATATCAAAAGCTTATCGTCGCTAAGGCGCAGATCGCGCCCCTGCACGCACAAAATCGTAAGCGTAAAGCGCAAAATATCGGCGCTAAATTCATCTATCTTTAGCAGCGGATCGACTACGTTTTTGCTCGATTTGCTCATCTTTTTGCCGTCTTTGTCCTTTACTAGAGCATGTAGGTAGATGTCGCGAAACGGCAGCTCGCCCATGGCGTTTTGGCACTGAAACATCATGCGCGCGACCCAGAAAAACAAAATGTCAAAGCCCGTAATTAACATAGTATTCGGATAAAATTCGCTCAAATCCTCCTCAAACCACTTCTCGTTTTTCAGCGCCTCGCCGTTGCCCCAACCAAGCGTGCTGATCGGCCAAAGACCGCTTGAAAACCACGTATCGAGCACGTCGGGATCTTGAGTAAAATTTTTGCCGCCGCATTTTGGGCAAGCATCGGGGCTTTCTCGCTCATCCGCCCACTGATGGCCGCAGTCGCAGTAAAACACGGGAATTCTATGCCCCCACCACAGCTGGCGACTGATGCACCAGTCCTTCAGCTCGCGCATCCAGGCATTGAAGCTATTGATCCAGTGCTTTGGGAAAAATTCCGCCTCACCGGAATTTACTTTGGTAATTGCATTTTTTGCGATATCTGCGCGGACGAACCACTGCTGCGAGATGTACGGCTCGACGACGTTTTTGCAGCGGTAGCAGTAGCCGACTTGATTTTCGTAATCCTCGATTTTTTCCATAAAGCCCAGTCGCTCAAGCTCCGCTACGATCTGATCGCGCGCGGCAAGTCGCTCTAGGCCTTGAAATTTACCGCACTGCTCGTTTAAAATTCCTTTTTCGTCAAATACCGTGATAAACTCCAGCTCGTGGCGCTTGCCGACCTCGTAGTCGTTGGTGTCGTGCGCTGGCGTGACCTTCACGGCACCCGTTCCGAAGCTCATATCGACGTATTCGTCGGCGATGATCTCTATCTCGCGGCCGATTAGCGGCAGTACGACTTTTTTGCCGATCAAATTTTTATAGCGTTCGTCCGCGGGATTTACCATTACGGCGGTATCGCCGAAGTAGGTCTCGGGGCGCGTAGTAGCCACTACGATAAATTTATCTTGCTCGTCCGCAAAATAGTAACGCAGATGATAAAGTTTTCCTTTGTTTTCCTTGTGCTCGACCTCTACGTCGCTTAATGCGCCGTCGTGCGTGCACCAGTTTACCATATAGTTTCCGCGCACGATGAGCCCCGCGTCGTATAAATTTACGAATGCTTTACGCACGGCGTTTTTAAGCCCCTCATCCATCGTAAAGCGCTGTCTGCTCCACGCAGGCGTGACGCCAAGGCGCTTCATCTGTTTTACGATCTGCCCGCCGCTTTGCTCCTTCCAGTGCCAAACATGTTTTAAAAACTCCTCGCGCCCTATCTCTTCTTTTTTGATCCCTTGCGCCAAAAGCTCGCGCTCGACGACGTTTTGCGTCGCGATACCTGCGTGATCTAACCCCGGCTGCCACAGCGTTTTGTAACCGTCCATTCGCTTGTATCGCGTCATTATGTCTTGCAACGTATAAGTGAGCGAGTGCCCGATATGAAGCACTCCGGTGACATTCGGCGGCGGTAGCATAATGCAAAAGTTTTTGCCTTTTTGCTGGATATCTTTATTGCCGTCGATCTCGAAGTAGCCGCGCTGCTCCCAAATTTTATAAAAGCTCTCCTCTACGGCTTTCGCGTCGTAAAAATCTGCCATTTTCAGCCCTTTTTTAAAATTTTAAATTTTGCGATTTTAGCGGAATTTATGTAAAGCGCTCATTAAAGCGTGCCAATTCTGCATTATACAATAAAATGTAGTATTTAAATATATATAAAAATATCGAATTTTAGAATATTTTAGATAAAATTTTGAAAAATCATATAAAAACACTTGACATTAAAAATTCTACCTGCTATAATACCGCGAAATTTTAACCAAAAGGATTAAATATGAAGAAATTTCTTCTCGCTTCGCTTCTTAGCGCCAGCGTCGTCAGCTTCGCTCTTGCCGAAAAAATCGTAGTCGCCGCTACTCCGATACCGCATGCCGAAATTTTAGAGCAGATCAAACCCGATCTAAAAGCCCAAGGCTACGATCTTGAGGTCAAGGTTTTCAACGACTACGTAACCCCGAACCTCGCTACTGATAGCGGCGACGTGGATGCGGGATTTTTTCAGCACGTGCCGTATATGGAGGAATTTAACGCTAATAAAGGCACAAAATTAAAAGCGACCGTGGGCGTGCATTTAGAGCCGATGGGCATCTACAGCCATAAGATTAAAAATTTAAAAGATCTTAAAAACGGCGCCAAAGTTGCCGTGCCAAACGATCCGACCAACGAAAGCCGCGCACTTGATCTGCTCGTAGCCGCGGGGCTCATCGAAGTTGATCAAAACGCCAAGCTTCGCACGCCGTTAGATGTCACGAAAAACCCTAAAAATTTAGAAATTTTAGAGCTTGAAGGCGCCGCGCTTCCGCGAACCCTGGGCGATGTAGATATTGCAGTTATCAACTCAAATTTTGCCTTTAATGCAAATTTAAACCCAATCAAGGATTCGCTATTTTTAGAAAAGGCTGAGGGCAACCCTTACACAAATGTCATCAGTGTTAAAGAAGGCAACGAAAACAGCCCTAAAATCAAGGCGCTAGATAAAGCGATCCAAAGCGAGAAAGTGAAAAAATTTATCGAGACGCAATATAAAGGCGCAATCATCCCGTCTTTTTAACTTCTCCTCTTTTTAAAATTCGGCGCACGATTCGCGCCGAATTTGCTGGCATTCGCTATTTTATTTACTATCTTTTTTTATAATTGCGCGAAATTTACCGAATAAAGGAAAAATAATGAAAAGAATTTTATCTTTCAGCTTTGTTGCCGCTATGGCTATATCTTCGCTTAATGCAGGCGTTTTGGCTACTGCAAAAGACGCGAATATCACTATTACGGATGAGGATGTTGCACCATTTTTAGCTCAAGGTATGCAGCACGGCGGGCAGGAACCGACCGCCGATGAGAAGAAAAAACTAATCGATGATCTAATCAAATACAAACTCCTAATCGCAGAGGCAAAAAAATCAGGCATTGAAAACAGCGACGAATATAAGCATCAGCTAGAGCTTGCTAAAGATGGCATCGCATTTAATCTATGGCAACGCGAACAGGCTAAAGACGTAAGCATCAGCGACGAGGAAGCTAAAAAAATTTATGATGAAAATAAACAGAATTTCATGCAACCAGATTCCGTTACCGCAAGTCATATCTTAGTAGCAGACGAAAAGGCTGCTAAAAATGCGATTGCGAAACTATCAAAAGTCAAAAAAGAGAATTTAAAAGAGGAATTTAATAAGCTAGCTAAAGAAATTTCAATCGATCCAAGTGCTAAAGAAAACGGCGGCGATCTGGGTTCTTTTGGCAAAGGCATGATGGTGCCGGAGTTTGAAAAAGCGGCGTTTGCGCTAAAAGATGGTGAGATGAGCAAAACGCCGGTAAAGACACAATTCGGATATCATGTAATCTACAAAGAAAGCAGCAAAAAGGCTGAGACTATGCCGTTTGAAAAAGTAAAAGATCTCATCAAAAATCAGCTACTTCCAAGCAAAGTAAACAAAAAAATCGATGACAAAGCTAACGAGCTATTCGGCAAACTAAACATCGAATACGCAAAATAGTTTTAATTTTAAGGCGCGAGGCTATTAAATTTATACGTAAGTTCGCTGCGGCAGTAACTTGCAAGGATAAATTTTAGCCCGCGCTTTTGTTTTATATGCGCTAAATTTTGCGAAATTTTAAGCTCACTCTTATATCGTCGGATTGTTAAATTCTAAATTTATTCGCTCTGCTGATGTTAAATTTTGCGGAATTTTAAGCGTAGCTAGTTTTTTACACATTAAATCAAGGAATTCAAATGCTTTCTAATATCGTAAATTTTATCGTAGAATTTGTTGCGGGCTGGGGATACCTTGGCATTTTTGTGATGATGTTTTTAGAAAGCAGCTTCTTTCCCTTCCCAAGTGAAGTAGTGATGATCCCTGCGGGCTATCTGGCCTCAAAATCGCAGATGAGCTTTGTTATAGCATTTGTTTGTGGGCTTGGCGGCAGCATCACCGGCGCGCTGTTTAATTACTATCTATGCTATTTTTTTGGACGTAAGATTATCGCTAAATACGGAAAATATGTAGGTATCACCGAGGAGAAATTTGCAAAATTCGAAGCGTTTTTTAACCGCCATGGCGAAATTTCAACGTTTAACTGCCGCCTAATCCCAGGCATTCGTCAATACATCAGCCTTCCTGCGGGGCTTGCAAAGATGAATATCGCGCGCTTCGTGCTATTTACCGGCCTTGGGGCTGCGATTTGGACATTAATACTGATGAGCCTGGGATATTTCATCGGCGAAAACGAGGAGCTAATCAAGCAAGATCTGCATCTAATTACGATCGCTCTGTTCGCCGTCGTCATTATAATCTCGCTTCTATATGTTTATTTTATAAAACGCAAAAAATAGCTTCGCGCTAGTAAATATAAATACAATAAAAAATTCCATTTTATCGCCTTTAAGTTCAAATTCTTCAAATTATAATTTAAGCTAAACAAGAATTTTTATAATTTCACTTTCATAATCTGCGTGCAATACGATATTTCTATTAAAGTGTAATTATGCCTTAGTAGCGAATTCAAAAATATTTTTTAAGTAAAATTCTATTTAAAGCCTTAAACAATCATACTAATTTCTAAATTTTAATTTTTCGTTACGTTTTAAGCTGTTTTTAATACTAAAAGCTTTAAAATTCCATTAACAATTTCAACGAAAGGACTTATTATGGCAAAGACCAGAAAAGAACACGATTTCATCGGTGAATTAGAAATTTCCGACGATTTTTACTACGGTGTGCAAACATTTAGGGCACTAGAGAACTTCCATCTAAGCGGACGAACGCTCAAAGACTATCCATTTTTTATCAAAGCATTTGCACAAATCAAAAAAGCAGCTGCGCTAGCCAATAAAGAGGTCGGAGTCCTAGACGCACAAAAAGCCGATGCGATTGCAAAAGCTTGCGACAGGCTCATCGCAGGAGAGTTTAGAGATCAATTCGTAGTCGATATGATCCAAGGCGGCGCCGGAACTTCGACGAATATGAATACCAACGAGGTCATTACCAATATAGCTTTGGAGAGCATGGGACATAAAAAGGGCGAATACCAATACCTCCATCCAAACGACCACACAAATTTGGGTCAAAGTACCAACGATACCTATCCTAGCTCGATCAAAGTCGCCGCTTACGCCAAGCTAACCGATCTATTAAAAGCTATGGAAAATTTGAAAAAAGAGCTTGAAGTTAAAGCCAAAGAATACAAAGATATCATCAAAATGGGAAGGACGGAGCTTGAGGACGCCGTTCCTACTACTCTTGGAAACACCTTCAATGCTTTTGCTACCTACATCAAAACCGATATCGCACTTATCAAAGCCGCTAGGGAGTCTATGACTTACCTAAATATGGGTGCTACGGCGATCGGCACGGGTATCAACTGCCACCCTGATTACAAAAACGTAGTCGAGAAAAAGCTAGGCGAGATCACCGGCGTTAAATTTAAAGCTGCAGAGGATTTCATCGCCGCTACGCAAGACACTGCCGATTTCGTTCACGTTAGCGGCGCGTTAAAAACAGCAGCCGTCCGCCTAAGTAAAATCGCAAACGACCTACGTCTTATGAACTCCGGTCCTAGATGCGGTCTAGGCGAAATCGAGCTTCCTAAGATGCAACCGGGCAGCTCCATCATGCCGGGCAAAGTAAATCCGGTCATCGCCGAGGTCGTAGGCGAGGCTTGCTACGAGGTAATCGGCAACGACGTGACTATTATGCTTTGCTCCGAACGCGGAGAATTTGAGCTAAATGCGTTCGAGCCCGGCATCGCATATGCGTTATTTAACTCGATCGTGCTTTTAGAAAATGCGATGAATACACTAGCTGAAAAAGCTATCAAACACCTAAAGGCAAATCCTGAAGCTTGCTTAAAATCGGTATTAAATTCCGTCGGTATCGTTACTGCATTTAATCCTTACATCGGTTACGAAAAATCCGCAAGTATCGCCAAAGAGGCACTTCAGACCGGAAAATCTGTCGGCGAAATCTGCTTAGAGCGCGGATATTTGAAAAAAGAGGAGATCGATAAGATCCTAGAGCCTAAATCTATGCTCAACCCACATATGAGCAAAAAATAGTTCCAAACTAGGTGCGGCGCGGAATTTCGTCGGTTAATTTAATAGGCGAAATTCCGCAAAGTAGAATTCTATTCTAATATAGATAAGATTGATCGTGCAGAATTCCGTAGATGCAGAATTTCATCAAGTTAGATTTAGCTTCCGTGGAGTAAAATTCCACTTGCGAAATTTTAGGATAAAATTCCGCATAGAATTCCGACCACTGAATTATAAAGATAATTCGGATTTTACCTGCTGAGATCTTTAGAATTCTGCGCGCCGTTAAAAAAAATACTTTATAAGGAGTTTTGCAATGGACTTTATGGTGATATTGCAATTTATCGTGTTGCTCGGCGGCATCTACCTAGGCGTTAAGCTAGGCGGCATGGGCGTCGGTTATGCAGGCGGCTTAGGCGTTGTCGTCCTAGCCATTTTGGGCATGAAGGTCGATATGAAGGATATCCCGATTGACGTTATCCTAATTATCGCATCGGTAATCTCCGCGATTACGGCGCTGCAAGTCGCAGGCGGACTTGATTATTTGGTTCAGGTAGCATCTAAAATTTTAAGGAAAAATCCTAAGCAGATCAACTTCCTAGCGCCTATCGTTACCTATCTACTTACGATACTTGCGGGCACAGGGCATACTGCGTTTTCTATGATCCCGGTTATCGTCGAGGTCGCAAAGACGCAGAATATCAAGCCTTCCGCTCCTCTTGCGCTCTCGGTCGTCTCGTCTCAGGTAGCGATCACTGCGAGCCCTATTTCGGCGGCATTCGTCGCTATGAGCGGTCTGTGCGAGAAGCTAGGCGTTAGCTATCCTAAGCTTTTGTTTATCTGCATCTCTACTACCTTCGTAGCTATGATCATCACGGCTTTCATCGTAAATAAATTCTACGATCTCGATCTTTCAAAAGACCCTGTTTACAAAGAGAGACTTTCAAAAGGTCTTGTAGCCGAGATCAAAGCCGAGGAGTATAAAGAGCCGAAACCTTACGCGAAAAGATCGGTTGCGATATTTGCCGTCGGTGTTTTGATCGTCGTTTGCTATGCGCTTGCGATCTCAAAGAGCGTCGGCTTGGTAGAAAAACCAATCCTTTCAAGAGATAGCGCGATCATCAGCTTTATGCTAACTATCGGCTTTCTTATCGCTGTTTTGTGCAAGATCGATACGGGCAAACTGCTCTCTACCAGCACTTTCCAAAGCGGTATGAATGCGTGCATCTGCGTCATCGGTATCGCATGGCTCGGTACGACTTTCGTAAACGGACATATCGATGCCATCAAAGATGTGGCTAAAAACGTCGTCACGCAGTATCCTTTCGTGCTAGCTATCGCGCTATACTTCCTAAGCTGCTTGCTATACTCGCAGGCTGCGACTACAAAGGTCATGATGCCTGCCGTTGCCGCCGCGCTTGGAATGACTAGCCCTGAAAATTCCGGTCAAATTTGGATCTTGGTCGCATCGTTCGCAGCCGTTTCGGGCTTGTTCGTGCTACCTACATATCCTACGACGCTGGGCGCTATCGCGATGGACGATACCGGCACGACGAGGGTCGGTAAATTCGTATTTAATCACTCGTTTTTTATCCCGGGTACCCTAATGGTAGGTATCTCAGTCGCGCTAGGATTTATCGTAGCTCCTGCGCTGATCTAAGATTAGTATTCCTTTCATTTGCGCCGAATTTTTCGGCGCATTTTTCATACCATTTAAAATTTTTAATACAATCTAATAGATAAAATTCTATCGATTTTGGGGTCTGCCATATTTGCTTATAAATTTAACTTCTAATCGCATGCAAAAAACTACAAGTCTTCCGGTAGTATTTGAGTGGAAGTAAAATTTTATTTGAAATTTCATACCCATATTATGCTAGATGATAAATCAAAATTTCAGCCAAAAAACATATAATGTAAGAAATTTAAAACAAGGATAAAATATGAAAAATCTCATCATCATCGCTCATCCCGATATGGCAAGCTCACACGCAAACAAGGCGTGGCGCGAGGTAGCCAAAAAGCAAGCGGATAAATTTGATATTCACGAAATTTACGCCGCTTATCCTAACGGCAAAATAAACGTAGCGCGCGAGCAGGGGTTACTTTTGAGCCACGATAAAATTATCATTCAGTTTCCACTTTATTGGTACAGCTATCCGCCGCTTTTAAAGCGATGGTTCGACGATGTATTTGCCTACGGCTGGGCTTACGGCAGCACCGGCGACAAGCTAAAAGGTAAAGAATTCGCCCTAGCGATCACTATCGGCGACGAGCGAAACAACTATAAAAAAGACGGCACGATCGGATTTGACATAGAAGAAGTTATCACGCCTTTTAAATGCGCGATGAATTTTACAGGCGCCAAGCTGCTGCCGTGCCACTTTGGCTATGGATTTTCATTTCATCCAGATAGCGAATATATCGCAAAAAGTGCAGAAAAATACGAAGAATTTTTAGCAAAATTTTAAAATTTACAAAGGCAAAATCGCTTTTTTAGTCGCGAAATTTTATTTTAAAAAGTGGCGGATGAAGATCGTCTCGTTTCATCCGTACTGCTTGGCACGCTTCCTGGATCGCTATTTTTGCGTTGCACACGCAGCTTGCTGAATAATCCCCCACCCTTTTGATCGTAAAATTTTATTCCCTTCTCCTCTCCCCCTAAATGGGCAAAGTTTACGTTAAAAATTTATACGAAATTTTTCCGTATAGAGCATGCTTTAGTGCAGCCATATAAAAATCAATGAGCATAAAATTTTACCTAAAAATTTGCACCCGCTCGCAATAATACTCGTATTAAATTTCCACAAGGCGCTAAAAAACTATGCATGCCCACCCGGCTCAAACCCTCCGCTAAATTCATAAAACGCTGCGAACTACGCGTTTACCGCTACTGAGCTGTATATGCTGTCATGAGCCCGCCAAGCTCATCCTCATCAATGTCAAAACAACAATCACTCATCTTGCTAGAAAGTGCGTCAGCTGGCAGGTATCAAGGAGAGTTACTGCGAAAGCGGTGCAAAATACGATACCTCCGCGCCGAGCTGCTTAGCGCTTGCTGCTCTGCGCGCGCAAACCCAAGATCCAAAAAGAGATTTAAAGTAAAGTAGCGCCTGCCACCACCCTGCGCGCGTGCAAATAGCTCAAAGAAAAGTTTGCTGCGCTCACTTCGCCACTGAGCGCAATTTGCCTATTGCGCGGCTATTAATGCTTTCAGATTTTAACTTGTTCGCTTTTACTTTCCGTCTTTTAAATGCCTGCGCGCAGCTAGTTGCAAAGACGTATTCGCTGGATATACCTTGTAGCTCGCCCCCATGCCCTCGATAAAAATCCGTCGTAATATTTATGCAGATATTTGACAATAGGATCGTTTGGATGTGATCTTTTATACGAAATCTAAAAGCTCTACGTCGATACTGATGTGCACCATTTTTTGCTCTGCGCGCGCTGCCTACGTCGCTGCGGTCACAATTTTTCTGATACGACACTTAGAGACAACCTATCGCTAAAACTACCGAAAAGCTTTTAGCCTTGTTTTTTTGCTTTAGAATTTAGTCTCAATCAGTTCTTTGCTAATAAACCGACAGAATTTCCATGCTTTGATATAACCCATCCGCGCAGAATTTAGCTAAATTTATTTGGATTCTTAAAAACGTGCCAACTTTTCTATCGCGTCTTATTTCAAATAGCAGCAAAATTCTACCGCCACACTGCAAAGAGTTAAATTCTATCAGGCAGATTTATTAAAATTTTTAAGAGTAGCAAAAGCAGTAATAGATGATTAATGCTTTTCCAAATGGATACCGCTACCATTAAAATTTTAATCAAAAGATACCCATTAAATTTACGCTCTTTAAATTAGCCAGCAAAAGCTTAAATTTCACAAGGTTTCCTGTGAAAGCAAACCCCGCAATACTTCATTAAGTAGCGCAAAAAAGCCGCTTTAAATTTTATCCCGCGACGCGATTTACCCAGATCAAAAACTCATCGCTCGGGTTCTCGTTGTCTAGATGCGCGGGAGTGACGAGCTCAAGCGCGGTCTGCGGGATCGTCGTTTTGAACGTCTGTGTTACCCACTGCTGAAATTTCACGTTTGGATGCACGATAAAATCGTCATCCTCGCTGTTTGGCGGCGTGCTAAAATCCTCATCCCAGCAGATCTCATCGTATCCGATCGCGAGCAATCGCAAAAAATCAAGCCCGCTGTTAGCCAAAACACAGGTCATGCTCGAGCCCGAGCCGGAGCCCATGTGCGGGGTCTAGTCTCACCTGCATCGTCCAGCCATAGCGCGCACATCGAGCCCTCCGAGCCGCTGCCCGCGAGCACGCAAAGCCGCTGCTTGATCTCCGCGGCAAGCTCGCGATCCTCGCCGTAAAACCAATACCTTAACTCCTCGTCGCGATTTTTCGGCTCATCCGTGAAAAATACGATGTCCATGCCGCCCTCGCGCTCATCGTCGCTCCAGCTCTGCTGCAGCCGATCTTGCGGGTAGAGATAGCCGCGTCTGCGCCCGCCCGCGTCGTCATAAAAGCCGTTTGCTTCGATCCACGCATAAAGCGTCTCAAGTTCGCTCGGCACGCGCATGCCCTGCGGTAGCGCCTCGCGCAACTGCGCTAACAATAAATTTTCCACGATCGCTCCTTTTGCTAAATTTGCCGCTCAAATTTTACTCTGTTTCGGCTAAATTTACGGATATTTTTCTAATATCTGCGGCGTTTTACACGTCCCGTCGCCGCAAGCGTAAATCGGACTTTTAAAATTTAGCCGATTGTGGTTGCGATACGTGCGCGGCGGCGGCGTGAGCGCATATTTGAAAAAAGGGTATGAGAATT
Source organism: Campylobacter gracilis (assembly GCF_018374135.1). GTDB lineage: Bacteria > Campylobacterota > Campylobacteria > Campylobacterales > Campylobacteraceae > Campylobacter_B > Campylobacter_B gracilis_A. Next base: position 41,565 of record NZ_JAHAFS010000014.1, read on the forward strand.
TTCAGTAGAAAAATGCGTAAAATTTTACGACTTAAATTTTACATCTTGCAATCTCTTTGCTATATTTTTTAGGAATTTTCGGTTTTAAATTTAGCTCGCCGCAAAGAGTGAAATTTTAGCGATACCTATAAATTTAAAATTTCCCGCGCCTTTTGTTTGCACGCCTCAAATTTTTGTTCAAACTCCGCGCGTCTTTGCAGCTCGTTTTTCGCCCCCATTTTGGTGTATCCCGAGCCTCGCCCTAGAAAATATACATAGCCGGTATCTTTAAACTCCACCGCAAGCGACATTTGCGCACCCTCTACGCCCTCACAAATAAGCTGCGCAAGCGCATACTCCTCCAGCGCAAAGGCGTGCGGATACAGGCTTATCTTTTTTAGATTTTTAAGAGCGGCAAGCGGCAAAAGCGCCGGATATGGAGCCTTGCACTTCACCCAGGTTAGTTTTAGCACTTCAAGACCGCATAAGCCTTTGAGAAACTCGAAATCTACAATCGGCTGATCCCAATCCAGCGTACCGTTGATACACAGATATCGTAGCGAGGCTATGCCGCTAAGTCCCGAAAAATCGCTCGCTCTGCGTAAATTTTCAAAATGCGCCGATCTTAAGTTTTTCAGCTCGCGCAGAGGCGAAAGGGCACAAAATCCCGAGACGTATTCCAAAACGAGCTCCTGCAAAAGCGGCAGCTCGGCGAGAAAATCGATATTTTTTACTTGAGCTCTCGTAATGCGCAGACGCTTAAGCTGCCCAAGTCTCGGTAGTGCGGCGATCTGCTCCTTGCTCGGAAGATGCAGAGTAAGCTCCTGCAGATCCCCACACTCAAAAATCTGCTCCCAAAAAGGAGTCTCCGCCCCGATAGTAGCGATCTGCAAGCTTTGCTTATCCGCCACGGGGCCGTTTAGCGCGAATGCGAAACGCTCGCGGTTCGGCACCATCGCCCAGTAATCGTCCTTTCGATCTAGCAGATCCGCAAAGTGATGTATCATTTGCAATCTCCGTTTTTAAAATTTTAAAGCGCGTGATTTTATCGCGCAAGCGGTGACGCTAAATTTAAACCCATCTATCGAGCTCGCAAAACTTCTTTTCAAACTATGCCGCCGTAAAATTTAGGCTCGCCGCGGCTCGGCCCGCAAATGTCTCCGCCACCGCAATAACTCGCCGCGGTAGTTTGCAAATTTAAGCCCGCCAAATTTAAGCCAGGCGGGCTCTAGTCAAATTTAAGCCGCACAAGCTTTTGTTAAATCAAGCTCACGCGCTTCGAATTTACAAATTTTGCCGCCGTCTTATAGGGCAGAGAAATTTCGTCTAAATTCCAAGCTCGGCTCTTACGAGTGCTTCGTTTTGCGGCGTCAAAAAGCCCGCGATATCCTGCCACATGGAGTGAAAGCCGTATCCGCCGTCTATCATCTCGCTGCGCGCGGCACCCAGGCTCCAGTCCTGATAGATCACGCGGTACATCGCCACCACAAGGCCCGTGCGATCGGCTCCGTGATAGCAGTGCATGAGCACGGCGCCCTCCTTTTGGCGCTCGCGAATGGTGCGCAAGACGTCCGCGATCTGCGCGGGCTTTATCTCCCAGCTTTGAAGCGGCTTGTTCGCGAGCCAAAATTGATCCCCAAACGCCCTTCTGTCGCCGCCTCTGCTAAAATGGCGCAGATTTACGATGCTTTTGATGCCTAGCTCGTGCAGCTTCGCGGCGTAGCTTCCATCAAGCTGAGCGCTGCGAAACAGCAGCTCGTCCACGCGGTAGAAATTTTTCGCTTCGTCGATGAGGGTTGCTTTTTGCGATGAGTTTGGGTTTATGCTGCGCGCTGCGGTATCTGCGCTTTTAAAATGTGCGTTTTGAAATTTGGCGTCTTTTGCGTCCGCGAGATTTTGCTCCGCGCCGCTCGTTTTTCTAAAATTTATGGAATTTGCTTCTGTCGCAAGCTCCGCATTCATGCCGGTCGCAAAGAAAAATGCGACCGCTAGCGCAAGGGTTTTAAATTTCAAATTTCATCCTTTAAATTTGGCTAAATTTTATGATTTTTGTAAAATTTGACGCTCGCGGTTAAAATACAAAATAGCAAGCGCGCCTTAATTAACGCAAAATTTGGGCGTCAAGCCCGCCCGAAATCCGCCGCGGGATTTCGCTGCAATCCCGCAAAGCGCGCCGTAAAAATCAAAATTTCGTTTTAAATTTCCCCGTTCCCGCCCTCGGTATCGCTAGATCAGTACGCGGTAGTTACATTGCGTAGTTACATTGCCCCTGTAAATTTACTGAAAATAAATCGTAAAAGGGGTGCGCCCGTTTCCGCGAGCGCTGCCATAAACCTGCTTCGCAGGTGAGTTTCGTACTCGCCTCTTGCGATACTTACCCGAAATTTTTCTAAATTTTACGCTTTTAGCTTTCGATCAGATCGGTCTGCCAGTTCGCGCCTTGCAGCGTCGTGTCGAGCTGCCTGATCTGCTTTGCTAGCTCGTCCACCTGCTTTTGCAGCGCCGCGACATCGACCGTGCTTAAAATTTTAATCTCGCTGCGCGAATAAGCGTCCACTTTTTGCGCGGCAGCTTGCGCGAAAGCCCGCAATGCGCCCGCTTTTAACGTGAGTATGTCGCGCTTGGCGATTAGCTCGGTTAGGCTCTTGCCGTCCGCTTTTGCGGTGCAGTTGGTTAAATTTATCCGAACGATTAGCCGCTCAAGCTCGCTTGTGAGCGCGTCTAGCTCGGCTAGCAGCGCCTTTGGTTCTTCGCTAGGATTCTCGCCCTCTTGCACCTTTGCGTTATCTGCGAGTCTTGATTTTAGCTGCTCGATGCGTTTTTGTATATCTGCGCGCAGTATCAGCGCCTCGGCTAGTTTCATTTTCGTCCTTTTTAAAATTTATTTGCCGCCGCCAAGCTGTCTATCCTGTCCGTAGTGTAGCGAATACGGGCCGTAGAGCAAGCATTTGTTGCAGTTCTGCCCCAAAAGTATCGCATCTGCGCTCGCAGAGAGCTTGTATCCCGCGTCGGAGACAGTATCGCCGATCTGTTTGATGACAGCGGAGATCAGCATACCCACGAGATTGTTACCGCCTCCGCCCGAGTCGTCGCTGACCTGCGCCGAGCCCTCCCAGAGCGTCGCGCCGCTTCGCAGATCCACAAGTTTGGCATTGACCGCCACTACGTTCGTGCTTTTGATAAGCATATACGAAGTGCCGTATTTGACGACGTTCAGATACAGCACGGCGTCCGCACCAAAAATCTGCCTTAGCTTGTGCGCGGAGACGTTTTGAATCTCGCTCGCCTCGTAAATTCCGTTATTTTTGAAGGTCTCATGCACGAGCGCAGGCGAAAATACATAATAGCCCGCCTCACTTAGCGGATAGATCGCGTTGGCAAGCACGGCGGGACCCGCATCCACTTCGGTAGTTTCGTTTGTCGGCATCAGCACCAAAATCGATCGAGGCTTAGCCTGCTGAAGCGCCGAGTAGTCATAAATTTCAGGCTCACTTAGAGCGCACGCATTAAAAAACAGCGCCACGAATACGCTAAAAATCGCTATTTGAGCTTTATTTTTCATTTTTTAGCCTTTTTATTCGTTTTGCCGCCCTGTTTCGCGGCAGCTTTGCCTTGCTTTACAGAGGCTGCTTTGGCGACTTCGCGTTCGCTTGATCCTTGGACTTTATCAGCGCCCGGCTTGGTCGCAGCCTCAGCTTTTTTAAGCGCGGCGGGGTTTGTAACGAAGGTCAAAAACGGCTTTGATTCAGGGAAGGCCTGAGCTTCTTTTTCAAAGTTCTCCCTCGCCCTCGCGCCGTTGCCCGCGCTTAGATACAAAAGTCCCAGATGTGAATAAAGCCCCGGCGGGACTTTGAGCCCCTTTTCGTATGCCTTTTGGATAGATTTTTCAAGCGCTTCGATCTGCTCGCCTACGTCGCCTTCCTGCTTTAGATACTGATAGGTCGAGTCCGTGTAGCTGCCGTCCCAGTAATAAATTTGATTCCGCGTCCCGCCGCCGCAGCCGCAAAAGATCACGGCAGCAGCGGAAAGCGCAAAAACGCTACCTGCTTTCAAATTTTATCCTTATCTCACTTTAAACGCGCCGTTTTCAAGGCCGTTTACGAGATTATTGACCGCTTCGATGATCGCTAGGCTTAACACCTTGCCGTTTAGCGTCGAATCATAGCCCGCAGTGCCGCCGAAACCTAGCACTTCGCGGTTTGATAGCTCATACTCGCCCGCGCCCTGGGTCGAAAAGACCACCTCGGACGTTCTAACATCAACGATGTTTAAATTTACTTTAGAATACGCGGTTTGGGTCTTTCCTTTACCCAAAATTCCAAACAGCTGATGATCTCCGGTCGTCTTGCGGCCAAACTCAGTCACGTCGCCGGTGATAACGTATCTGGCGCCCTTTAAGTTTTGTGCGCTTTTGGAGATTGCGCTTTCCTCTTTGATGGCGCGCATATTCGTGCGATCAAGCACCGAGAAACGTCCTGTTTGCTGCAAGCTTGAGATCAAAATCGTCTGCGCTTGGTTACCCAGTCTGTCCTCGCCGTCGGAGAACACGCCGTTGTTGTAAGAGGACTGATTGTTGAAGCGTCCTACCGACACGGCGATCCGCTCGCCCGAGTAGTTGGTATTTAGACTCGCTACCGTAGGGGTTTGTACTACGCGAGAGCTCTCTTTCGCGCATCCGCTAAATAGCGCCAGCACAGAAGCTGCAATAACGGCAGCCGATATGGTTTTTTTGAAATTCATTCTTTACTCCTTGAAAAAATTTACGTATAATATCTCATTATTTCTTAAAATTTTATGTATAAATTTAAGCGCATAAATTTAGCAAAACGGGAGCGATTATGCTTAATATTTTACTGGTCGAAGACGATGAGGTTTTGAGCTCGGCGATAAGAGAAAAGCTGCTTGATGAGGGCTTTAGCGTGAGCTGCGCCTCCAATGGCAAGCAGGCGGCAGAGGCACTGGATGAGGCGCACTTCGATCTGATCATCTCGGACGTGATGATGCCTAAGATGGACGGCTTTGAGCTTAGCAGATACGTTAGGCGCGACGGCAAGAGCCAGCCGATACTGATCATAACGGCAAAAAACGAGATCGAGGATATGCAGACGGGCTTTAAAAGCGGCGCGGACGATTATATGAGTAAGCCGATAAATTTAAAAGAGCTCGTACTGCGCGTGCATGCGCTGCTAAGGCGAGCCAAGATCGCGAACGAAAAGCGGCTTCTCATAGGCGGAAGCGAGCTTGACTACGATACGCTAAGCGTCCGCGCGGCGGGCGAGCGGATAAGTCTGGCGCCGAAGGAATTTCGTCTTTTGTTTCTGCTGCTAAGCTACGCGGGCAGAATTTTTACGAGATTTGAGATAATGAGCGAAATTTGGGGCTACGAAACGGACAGCGACGAGCGCGTCGTAGATACGCACATCAAAAAGCTACGGGCGAAATTCGAAAACTCCAAAGACTTTGAGATAATCACCGTGCGCGGGCTCGGCTACAAAGCGGTAAAAAAGGAGCGAGCATGAAAAAATACCTCATCAGCCTCAAAAGCTTCATCGCGTTTTACTCTTCGCTCGCATTCGGTGTGATAAATTTCATCGTCTGCTTTGCGGTTTGCATGCTTTTTTACATAGGCATCGGCGGTAAGATCGGCGGGTTTTGGGACGGAGTGGCGCTGTGCGCGATCATCTGCCTAATCACGATGGCGTTAAATTTTACCTTGCTTTACTTCGGACTTAAAATTTTATTTCGCCCGATCAAGCGGCTACTAGGCGCGATTACCGCGATCGCAAACGGCGATTTTGAGGCGCGCGCCGAGCGTAAGATACACAGGTACCGCACTGATTACGTCTATATGCACGAGCTGGACGAGCTCGTAGTAAACGTCAATAAAATGGCGCAGAAACTGCAAAAGCACGAGCAGCTGCAAAAAGAGTTCGTCTCAAACGTCTCGCACGAGATGAAAACGCCGATCTCCTCGATCGCTGCGTTAAGCGAGATGATCGAAGGCGGCGTGAGCGAGGAGCGCGCGGTGCGATACGCAGCCTCCATCGGCGCGGAAGCAAACCGCTTAAGCAAGCTCTGCACCGACATGCTAAAGCTAACGAGACTCGATAGCGGTGCGGCGGTGCGCCTAGATGAGACGGTACGTATCGACGAGCAGCTTAGGCAATGCATCATATCGCTGAGCCAAAGCTACGGAGAGCGCGAGTTTGAGCTCGATCTAACGCCGCTTAGCGTGCGATCAAACACGGGGCTGTTAAATCAAATTTGGCGAAATTTGATCGAAAACGCGCTTAAGTACTCGCGCCAGGGCAGTAAAATTTTCGTCCGTTGCCGCGCTTGCGATGGTTTTGCACAGGTGAGCATCAAAGACGAAGGCATCGGCATCGCGCGCGAGAAGCTGGATAAAATTTTTGACCGATTTTATCAGTGCGAAGAATCGCACAAGGAGCTTGGCAGCGGACTTGGGCTTAGCATCGTACGCACGGCGGTGGGTCTTTTAGGCGGGCAGATCGAATACGAAAGCGAACCCGGCGTCGGAACCGAAGCGAGCGTTAAAATTCCGCTTTAAATTTCAGATCAAGACGGCGCGGATAATCTGCGTCTTGTAATTCGTAGCTCGCCGTAAAATTTCGCCCCACAGGCGAAGTCGCGCCGATGCAAGCTTTGACGATACGGGCCCTGACGGCACAATCCTGGCCGATGCAATCTCTGATGATACAAGCTTTGACGACGTAAAAAAGCGCGGACGCCTCGCGCGCCGCGACAAAGTCGAAATTCTGCTTTAAATTTACCGCCCTTTACGACTTTGCCGCGCATTACGGCGGGCGGCAGGCTCGCTTAAATTTGCCGCGCCTTAACACAGACTGCCGAATTTTGCCTTAAATCCCCTGCCGCTCGCTCGCGTTTTGCGACGGACGGAGAAATTTTGTTCTAAATTTCAAAAAGACACATTAAGAACACAATCGCTCTGTATAATCCCGTCCATAGATCGATCGGGCACGCCCATAGCGGCCCGAGTCTGGCAAATAAATAAAATTAAAAACAAAGGAGAAGCGATGAGTAAGGCCGTACTTCACTCGGTGCTAGCGATAGAGGCCATTTTGTGGGGGCTTTTGTCGGCTGTAGTTTTAGGCGCGTAATTTTTACGCTTTGAGCTCGGCGATCTGCCGTAAATTTATAAAATTTGTGCCCTGCTTCGCATCCGCTGCGAAAAGGGGCACACCCTCGCTAATGATTTAAAACAAATTTTAATCCACCCGCCGCCTGCGCGCAACCTAGCTGTGCAAAACCTCACTACGTGCAAATCTATACCGCAAGCAAGCCAGCCGCGCACAAACCTCGCTATACGCAAACCCGCCGCAGATAAGCCAGCTGCGCAACTAAAAATCGAATAAAATTTTAAATGCTACGAGCGGACGGACGAGCTAGTTGATGCCCCATTTCATCCGCACTTTTTGTAATATGTGCTCGCCCGCAAAACAGCTTGTGATAAGAAAGCCAATTTAAGCAACGTAAATTTTAAAATATGCAGCCTGCCTCCAAGCATGCAAATTCACCGCCTTTGCCACTAAGCGATTTTTAAAAGCTCTCAAGCTAAAATTTATCCCGATTTAAGATCAAATTTAAACCAAGCGGCGAAAATTTCACGAAAGACGCCGAAAGCGGCGAAATCTCAAAGGAGCCTAGCGTGAAAAGATTGATAAATTTCTTCGGGCGCATTTACGCGGACCTGCTCGCAGGCAGGGCGCTACTACACCCGATCCTGCTTACGGCTGCATTTTTAGCGGCGAAATTCGGCGCGCTATATGTCATAGATGAAAAAATTTTAGGAAGCGGCTATGATTTGGGGATATTTGGAGAATTCGCTTATTACATATTTTTTGATTTTGTCGCAGGTGCCTATTTTATAGCTCTTTGCGCGCATATAATCTATGCTTCGCCCGAAGTCAAATCGCTTAAAATTTTATGCAAAATTTTACTCGCGATAATCTTAGCGTCTTGCGCGCTGGGTTATTTTGCTTCGGACGTAAACTACCAAGAACTAGGCGTCTTTGAGGCCTTTTTAATTGCCTCGCTAATTTGCATTTGCATCTATTTGGTCGCAACCGAGATATCAAACGACCGCTCAAGCGCGGTATTTTGGGGTTTTGCTTATGTTCTTAACTACATAGGTGCCTTATTCGTAATATTTCATGCGCAAGCCGCCGAAGTCACAGCCGTCATTTTAATAATCCTTTGTCCGCTAGCGTGGGCATTTTATTTCAAATACGAATTTCAAAAATCGCTCGCGCAAACGGACGGAGTTTAAATTTTAAAATTTAAAGCACGCTCTAGGCCGAATTTAGGCGTGGCAGGCGAAACGAATAGCGCTAGTTTAGGACGATAAATTTTTTGATCGTCACGCAAAGTATTGCGACGATGAGAGCTATCATCCAGCGCTTTTGAGCTTTTTTGCCGATCTTGTGCGAGGTTTTGACGCCCGCATAAACGCCCGCTAGCGAGCCGACGCCGAGTAACGCGCCGATTTCGTAGTACACGAGCCCGTGCGCGGCAAGGCTAATAAAGCCCGCGCTTGAGGAAAATATCACGAAAAACAGCCCCGTGCTGACGGCCTTTTTGATGTCGTAGTTTAAAAAGCTGATCAAAATAGGCATCACGAATACCGCGCCGCCGATACCCACGCTGATCGCCACGGCGCCGACGAACAGCCCCACGATAAAGAGCAAAATTTTAGATTCGTTGGCCTCGCCCGCGGGCTCGGTCGGGGTTTTGAAGAGTTTGATTAAATTTATTATCTGCACCAAAATAAGCGTGCCCAGAAGGAATTTTGACGAGAAATAGCTTACGATAAAGCCGCTGCTAAGCGCGCCGCAAAAGCCCCCGAGCCCTAGCACCAGCGCGGGCGCGATGTCTAGCATTTTGCTTTTAAAATTTACGAACGAGCCGAAGATCGAGCTAAAGATCATCTGCATGATGCTAATGCCGATGGCGTACTTGACATCGTAGCCGAAGAGCATCATCACGGGCACCACGACGGTGCCGCCGCCGATACCGAAAAATCCGCTGATAAAGCCCACACAGGCGCCGATTAAAATGTATTCAAAAAACATCCGTATTCCTTATTATAGCCCCCTTGGTCTCGCCGAATTCCGCTTTTTGCGGCTTGTCTTAAATTTTACCGTTTTGCAAGCCTTGAAATTTAAGCGCGAATTTAGCAAATTTAAAGCTTATAGCCGTTTTACTTCGCGCATCCATTCGCGGCATTGCTCGCGCGAAATTTTTACGTTTTCATATCGCAAGATGTCCGCGCGAAAGCATTTCAGGCTCAGTTCATTACCCTCAAAGCCCGCAAAATCAGCCTGCTCGTAGATGTCGTAGCCGCCCTGCATGCAGTCTAAGACATCGATATATCTCTGCTCTTCGCTCATCGGCTCGGCAAAGCTCACCAAATGCACGCCGTTTGGAGCCGCCCAGTAGCAGCCGCTCACGGCCAGCGCGTCCCAGCCCCGCAGATAGCGCACGCCGCTGAAGATAAAGCTCTCCTTGCCGAGCGTCCAGGCGTCCGGCACGAAGCGCATGATCCGCCCGCGATCCAGTTCAAGCACGCTGTAGCCGTATAGATCCTGGCGAAAAACGAGGTAAAATTTGCCGTTTGCGTGGCGGATCAGGCTGAAAAATTCCACCCGATCGTCTATGCAGCGCCAAGTTTTTATCGCGCGGCTTTTGAGATGGGCTACGCAGCTGCCATTTCCGTCGTCTATGCGGTGTAGGCTTTTTATCTGCGGCGCGCCAAACAGCGTGTATTCGCCGCCGCTAAAATTTGCCGCGCCGAGCCTATATGCGTCCTTTACGATCTCATATCCGCTACCTAAATTTATCGTTTGGCGCCGGGTAAAATTTTGCCCCTCAAAAAGAGCTTCCGCCTGCTTAATGCGCGCTTGGTACTGCGCGGAATTTACGGCATTTGTCATCGTGCGCTCCTTAAAATTTTATGCAGGCGGATTAAATTTTGCGCTGCTCAAACGGCTCGCGCTTCTTAAATTTAATGCTAACCGAATAAATTTAGCCTCGCTAGTCGGCGAAATTTGACCGCTAGGCGGCAGAGTTTAAGCATTTGGCGGCTACTAAGTGCAATCCGTGAGCGCTATGCACCCGCGCCTAAATTTTAAATCTCGCTTTGCGAATTTTTTAAAATTTACCCGCAGTTTCGGCGCTCTGCGAATACTTGCGATACAGCGCCGTCTTTAAATGCTCGCGCACAAGGGCGTGAAATTTTACGAGCGTTTGAAATTTCGTAGCGTTTTAAAATCCCACGAAAATCCGAAATTTCGCGAGTATTTGAAATTTCGCAACCTTTAAATTTCTCTAGCGCCTTAAATTTTATCCAAGTGCAGACAGCCAAACCGCCCGGACGAGCAGACCGCTCAAATTTGCTCGCCCGCGCCGTGCCGCTAGCGTATCGCTCAAATTTACTCTCGTCCGCAGCGTCGCTAGCGCGTAAATTTAAAATTTTACTCGCCCCAGGCTGCGAATATTACTCGGATTTGTCCTCACTCTTGGCGCCTGAAATTTTATCCAGCACCTTTTTACCGACCTCGCTTTGATTTAGCGCTTCAAGCATCGCGGCTAGCTGCGTGCCGCCCTTGGCGCTTAAAATTTCGCCGAATTTACTCATCCCCTCGCCCACGCTACCTTCGTTCGCGATGATCTTAAGATCCGCCGCGCTTAGCGCCTTGGCCTGCTCTAGGCCGATGTCGCGGTTCGCTTCGATCTGTTTGATCGAAATGAGATAGGTCTGATAGCCCTGATTTTCGCCGATCTCGCGCGCCAGCTCGATCTGCGCGTTTACGGGCGCGAGCTCTTTTAGCCTAAGCGCTTCGGCCTCTGCAGAGCCTATCTTTAGCGTACCCTGCGCTTCTTTGTCCTTCATCTCCAAAAGCGCCGCGGCTGCGAGAAACTGCTTCTCTTTATCGCCCTGCGCTACTAAAATTTGATTTTCTTTGATCGCTTCGGCGTCGCGGATCTTGGCGTTTTTGCGCGCTTCGGCGTCGATCTCGATCTTGCGCTGCTCCTGCTCGGCCTTTACGATCTCCACTTGCTTTTTGATCTCGGCCTGCTTGACGTCGTTTACCCGCACGACCTCCATCGCCTTTTCCTGTGTGATCTTTTGCTGATCCTTGATGAGCTGCTCGGCCTGCTCCTTTGAGATCGCGACCTCCCGCTCGTTTTCGACGGTTTTAAGGCCTACCATCTTATTGGCTTCCTGCTGGCGCACTTCGGTTGCCTGCGCAGCTTCGATCTCGGCGATCTGGGCGAGCTTGGTGTTGTTTGCGACTTCGACGCGGCTTTCCTTTTCGATCTGTGATTTTTTCTTCTCCATGATGTTTAAGATAACCTTGCTACCGCTGCTATCGCGGATATCCATCAGCTCGATGTTTTTAACGGGTTCGATACCCCAGTTTTGCAGCTGCGTTTTTACCGCCTTGGTAAAATCATCTCCGAGCTCGGAGCGGATCTGCAAGATGTCCTCAAGCACGCGGCTCGAAAGGATCGAGCGGATCGAGCCTTGAATGATATTTCTAAGCTGATTGTTAAGATCCTCAAAATTATTGACACGTTGCGCGGCTAAATTTGAATCCATAATCCTAAAAAACGCCGTAATATCAACGACGAAAGGAAGCCTGCCTAGATCATACGCCTCGTAATCCTCGATCTTGATGCTAAAAACAGAGACGGGCAAAACGATCTTCGTAACGCCCAACACCGGCACCCAGCTTGGGAATTCATAATAGCTGTTGCCGTTGCCGGTATCTTTGCCGTAGCTCGTCGTCTTGCGCGCGCTTTGGACGATATGCACTTCGTTCGTCTCCACTATGCGCCTGAAAAACAGAGGCACGATGATAAAAAGCGCGATTAAAACCCCGACGGCAGCGCCTATCAAATATAAAATTTCACCCATTTTCTCTCCTTCAAAAATGCTAAATTTAAAATGGATTATATAAAAATTTACTTTGAAAAATAATAAATAATCGCAGCGATAGCGGTTAAAATTTACGCAATTTTAATGAGGTTTTTTGTAATATAGCGGCGTATATTTCAATACCGTTTAGGAGAAAAAATGAAAAAATTTTTACTACTGCTTTTAGCGGGTGCTCTTTTTGCGAGCGCAGCAGAGCTTAGAACTATCAAGGATATGGACGGCACCGAGGTCAAAATCCCGACAAACGTAGAGCGCATCGCAGCACTTTGGCATGCGAACAATCAAATTTTACTGGCTCTGGGCGGAGCGGACAAGATCGTCGCTACCACCGATAATATCAGCAAAAACGCATGGTTTCTTAAAATTTATCCGCGCCTAGCGCAGATCCCCGTGCTGCTAAAAAATAACGACGTAAATTTAGAGGAGCTAATGAGCCATAACCCCGACGTAGTCATCGTCTCAACCGCACTGGCGGGCGAAAATTTAGCTAAGCAGGGCTTTACCGTTTTAAAAGCGAGCTTTAGCGATTACGAGCAGATGAGGCGCAGCATCAGGATGTGCGGCGATATGCTAGGCGGCGACGCGCCGCAAAGAGCGAAGGATCTGATCGCAAATTTAGATAAAAATATCGCTTTGGTTAGCGGCCGCACCGCAAATTTAAGCCCCGATAAGCGCCCGCGCGTCCTTCACATCGTAGGCGGAAGCGATCTTTTAAAGATCGACGGCAAGGGCACGCTGATCGACTCGTGGATAGAGCTGGCCGGCGGAACGAATGCGATCACCGCCACCAAAGGCCCGATGAAGACTATAACCGCCGAGGAGATTATCGCTAGCAACCCGCAGATCATAATCGTGGGCGGCGATCACAACGAAGATGCGGTAGAGAAGATCAAATCTAGCCCGGTTTACAGCGGCACGGATGCGGTCAAAAACGGACGCGTTTACGGCAATCCGCGCGGGGTTTTCAACTGGGATCGATACGGCGCGGATGCAGTGCTTCAAATTTTGTGGGCGGCGAAAACCATCCAGCCGGAGCTTTTTGCCGACATCGACATAAAGGCCGAAACGAAGGCGTTTTATAAAAAATTTATGAATTACGAGCTAAGCGATACGGAATTTGGCTATATTTTAAAAGGACTCAATCCAGAGGGTAAATAAGACGCAGCACCGAAGCAACGACGTCGGCGCCGCACCTAGTAGTCAGCATCCGCGCCGAACAGTTTCATCATGTAGTAGGCAGCGGATACATCGGCACAGAATGTTTCATCGTGCGGCGGCACATCGGTGCCGAGCAGACCGCCCGTCCTATCTCGACACCGAATAGACAAATCGTCTAGTCATACGGGCGGGCGTCGTCGTATCGTCAAAACAAGCGCCGCTGTCTCGCATTTTGGCGCGTTGAAGTGCGGATGTCGCCCGCATAAAATACAGATCTCATCGTTGCTCGGCGAGTCGATACCTAAATGACGGCGTCGTTACCGAATTGTCCCAACCAAAGCGACATCTCTAACGCGCGGCGCGGCGGACAAACATAGCCGCAGCATGTCAAACGGGCAGTGCGAGGCGGAGTAAAATTTAAAACCCACGGCGAGCGAAAAAGGACAAAACAACGGCAAGCAAACAAGGGCAAAACAAAGCTGCAAGATAAAATTTAAAGCGAAAGGGGCGATCATGGAAATTTCATTTTTTACAACGCTTGAGCCCTCTCTAACGGGCGCTTGGATACCCTCATTTGCGATGGTGCTGATACAGTTCGTGTATATGTTTATCTACAAAGAGGTCGGCAAGCGCGCTACCGATACCTCCTGGTACACGCTCGCGGACAAGCGAAATGCGATCATAAGCTCGCTGCTGCAAGTAGCGCTGCTTATTTTGTCGGTGTTCGTGCCGCTTAAGACGGGCAGCGCGTGGTTTTGGATCGGAGCGGTGATCTATATAGCGGCTTTTGCGGGCTTCATCAAGGCGTTTTACGACTATGCGGCAGCCCCTTCGGACAAGGCCGCACAAGGCGGCATATACCGCCTATCGCGCAATCCGATGTATTTCTTTTATTTCCTCGGCATGGCGGGCGTTTGCGTCGCTTCAGCGTCGCTGTGGCTACTTATAGCGATAGTGCCCTTTGCCATATACAACCATCTCGTGGTCCTGGGTGAAGAGCGCTATTGCGAGCAGGCCTACGGGCGGGAGTATTTGGAGTATAAACGCAAAACGCCGAGATATTTTTTGTTCTTTTAAGAGAACGGCGCGCGATTGAGCTTTAAAGCGGGAGCGTAAATTTAGATAGCGATTTTAAAATTTTAACTAGACTTGCGGGCTAATTTTAAAATTTTGCCCGAAATTTTAAAGACTGCGAGATATAGGCTTAAATTTAGACTAAATTTAAGCCCGAAATTTCAAATTCATTCGCTATCTAGGCTAAATTTAAAATAGTCGGTATTTAAAAACGCCATTTTAAATTTACGCTTGCAGGCATTGCGGCGTCCGTCAAGCGCGTGAGACTCCATAAAACAGCAAAATCAATTACGACGGCAGCTATAAAGTAAAGCCTAATTCGCGCTTATAGGCGCATGTGCCGCTAATTTCCGCTCGCATACGCAGATAGGGTACTCGGATCCTCAGGAGCGAACCGATCGTCCAAAATAAAGTCCTCCTCGCCCGAAAGCACGCTCATCGAGCTGATACGCGATATCAGCAGGCGATCCTCAGCGATGTCCGCGCGATCCGAGCCGATAGTAAGCGACGTAATCGCCGTGCGTCCGATGACTGCGCGCCCGCCATCCATCGTACGAAGCCCCCAGATATCGTGCAGCACCGCAGGCTTTCCATCCACCTGCCCTACGTAGAGCATCACGTGGCCAGGCATATACAGCAGGGTTTTATACGCTACGCCGTTTTTGCCGATTAAGCTAAGCTTTTCATTCGCGCTCATCCCCGCTAGCGAAAAACGCTCGCCGCGAGCCGATTGCGCCTTAGAATTTCGCGGCAGCCACAGCCCGAAATTCGCCAAAAAATCTTTCGTCATAAGCGAGCAATCGCGAAGAAATTTATACCCGCCCCAGCCGTATTTCTGCCCGAGCAGGCTAGCGGCTACGATCTTTGAGTTTTGCTCATCAAGCGGCGCAGGCCAAAGTCTCGCATCCTCCGCGCTAATGAAATATCTCTTGCCGCCAAACTGAGTTAAAATTTCGCCGCCGAATACGCTCCGCAAGCCGAGCGTGCCGCCAAGATCGCGTTCGCCGCTAAAATCATACGGCAGGATCGTGCCGGTGCGCGCTCTAAAAAGCTCCGCGCCATTTTCGTCATAGACGGCGGCGCCGTCGCGCAGGATCGTTATAAATTTAGAATTTGCGTAAATATCTGCCTGCTGAGGACTGATGCGCTTTATCGCATCGCTTCTGATCCAGCCCCACACGCCATCGTTGCGTACGAACGCCCACGCGCCGTCTCTGCTGTAATGCGACAGCAGCATCGGATAGCCCACGCTCACGGCGGAATTTGCGGCGTAATCAAACGGCTCGCCCTCCCCCGGCTCGCTCGGATCGCCGAAAATCGGCAAGTCGCTTGGGATATTTCGCAGCAACGCGTTTTTTACCGTAATAGCTGGCGCGGAGATTAGCCCGAATGCCTCTTCGTTCGCATTTATGCGGATACTTTGGTAGATCGCGTCGTTATATATCCTGCCTGCGGCGTCAAAGTGGCGCCCCTTGGCGTAATTAAGCCCCCAAAAAGTATCTATTCCCGCCTTCACGGGCGCATCGTCAAACCAAATTTTAAAATAGCGGCTCTTAAACGCTTTTCCGCTTATGTTTTGCACCGACGCAGGAGCGGGCAGCCGCTCGCTGTTTTGAGCGTATTCGAGATCCAAAACAGCGGGATTTTCCGGGATAAATTTATGGACGGTTTTACCGCAACCTGCAAGGATTAAAGCCGCGAAGATGAGAGATACTAATTGTTTCAAACAAAATGCCTTTTAAAAAATTTTGGCTATAATTTTGCCAAAAAATAGGAAAAAACTTGATAAATTTCATAATCCAAAAGCTAAAAGATCGCAATATTTTCATCACGGGCGGCGCAGGCGTGGGCAAAAGCTACGTGATAAAAGAGCTCATCGAGGATTACCGCGCTCGCGGCAAACTCGTCATCGTGCTCGGCAGCACCGGCATCAGCGCCGTAGAGATCGGCGGCGTGACCGTGCATAGCTTCTTCCGCTTCGGCATTTGCAAAAACCACGAGGAGCTAAAGAGCTTCGATCGCAAACAAAGCGGCAAACTAAGCGAGCTGCGAAAAATTTTAGCTCTCGCCGATCTCATCGTGATCGATGAAATTTCGATGATCGGCGCCGAGCTTTTCGAGATGATCTATCTTAGAATTTCAAATTCTAAATTTAACGGACGGCTGCTCGTTACGGGCGATTTTTATCAGCTTCCGCCGGTGCGCAAAGAGGGCGAGAGCGCGCCGCGCGCGAGCCTATTTAGCGACTCAGATTACGCCTTCGGCTCCTACGCG
Source organism: Campylobacter gracilis (assembly GCF_018374135.1). Classification (GTDB taxonomy): domain Bacteria; phylum Campylobacterota; class Campylobacteria; order Campylobacterales; family Campylobacteraceae; genus Campylobacter_B; species Campylobacter_B gracilis_A. The sequence goes on from NZ_JAHAFS010000014.1 coordinate 58,030, forward strand.
TGGAAGCAGTGCGAGTTTTTTTACGTCGAGATGATAGGCTCCAAGCGCACCGCGGATGCGGCGCTATACCGCCTGCTTTGCGAGCTGCGGCTCGGCACCCCAAGCGAGCAGACGGCGGAGCTGATGCGATCTTTGATCATCTATGCCGCGCGAGCTGAGCCGAACGCTACGATAATCTCGGGCAGAAACGCCGAAGTAGATGCGATAAATAACGCCAGACTAGCCAAGCTTAATGCGCCGCAAAGCAGCTTCGAGGGCGTTTATGAAGCGCTGCAAAGCGGAGTGAGCGAGCAGAAAATTCAAAAATGGATCGCCTCGCTAAATACGCCGCAAAGTCTGACGCTGAAAGAGGGCGCAAAGGTGCTGTTTACCGCAAACAAAAGCGGCGAGTTTTTCAACGGCGAGCAAGGCGTCGTCGAAAAGATCGAAAAAAGTTCCGGCGGCGAGATCGAAAGCGTGGTCGTAAAAAAACCCTCGGGCATGCTAAGCCGCGTGCAGCTGCAAACATACGAACTAAGCGAGATCGCCGCAAGCGGCACGGATGCCGAGCAGATCGTGCTGGCGCGGTATTATCAGTTCCCGCTCAAGCTCGCATACGCCATCACAATCCACAAATCCCAAGGCATGAGCATCCCGCAGCTCATCTGCGACATCGACAGGATCTTTGCCAAAGGGCAGCTCTACGTGGCGCTTTCGCGTGCGACGAGCCTTGCGGGGCTCGGGGTGATATATACGCGCGCGGAACCATTGCTGCGGTATTTGCAGCGCAGCGCAAGCGCGGATGAAGCTGTAGTGAAATTTTATCAAGAGAATGAATTTTATAAAATTTCGGATCAAAAAATTTAAGGAAACGCATGCAGCTAGAAAGAGCAATAGCGCTAAGTAGAGCCAAACAAAAAAAGTGTATTTGCAAGGTAGTGATGATCTATGCCAAGATAGCATTTTTGTATCTGTTCCCGTTTATCGTGATGTTTGCGATCGATGCGGTATTTAAAACAGACGATGATACGGATTACAAGATGATCGAAGCTTATCTTATCTATGCGGTGCTTTTGATTATTTATGTTGCTTGCATTTACGACGGCATTGCGGACGCCGCTTATGAATATAAACTATTTTACAAAAAAGTTTTGGTGCGCACGGCGATCTCACAGGCGTATCCGCAGTTTACTTATTCGCCAGGACGTGGCATAAGCGCGAAGGAATTCAGGCGAGCAGGAATCTTTGCAAACTCCGATTTTATCAGCGAAGATGAGATAAAAGGCGAATGGGATGGGGTAAAATTTAGCCTCAGCGAGGCGATTAGAATCAAAAAGAACTACGATCTGGGCATAGACAATACCTATGTGAAGCTAGCTTCGCTTGCAATGAGCTTATATGATGCGTATATGGATTTTAGCGGCAGCGTGCTGATATGCGAATTCGGCAAGAGATTTTACGCCAAAACCATCTTGGCGAGCCGCGAGCTAAATACAAAAATTTTAGGCGAGAAGGAGCTAATGGACAACGTCATTTTTAATAGCGAATTTCGCGTGTTTGCCGACGACAAGGTAGAAGCTCGCTATCTATTGACGCCTGCGCTGATGGAGCGACTAAACGAGCTAAAGCGATACTACCATAAATTTAGCATAAGCGCGGCGTTTATGGATAATAAATTTTACCTATTTCTAAACGGCGCGCCGAATCGCTTCGAAACAGAGCTATTTAGCATACCTCCGACAACCGGAACGGCGTATGCTCATCAATACGAACTGTCTGAAATTTTAGAATTAGTAAGCGAGCTGGGTCACATAACCGGGGAGCTAGAAAGCAAAATTTAATCAGCCCGTATCGTTTAAATTTAACGGGCTAAATTTGACCGCCCTATTACAGGCCCGCTTCGGCCCTTAGCCGCGCAGCATACATCTCGCGCAGGTGCGGTACGTATTTGCCGACCGCACCGCCGCCGATCGCTCTGCCGTCTGCCTTTACGATCGGCAGCACCATCAGCGTCGCCGCGCTGATAAAGGCTTCATCGGCTTCATAAACCTCGCTCATTCCAAACGCTCGCTGTTCCACACGAAGCCCCGCCTGCTCGGCAAGACCTAAGATCACCTTGCGGCGGATACCGGGCAGTATGTCGTTTGAAAGCGGCCGCGTGATAAGGACGTCATCTTTGATGATAAACGCGCTGGAACTCGAACACTCAGTAACCAGCCCGTCCTCGATCAAAAAGCACTCATAAGCGCCAGCTTTGTGAGCCTCGTGCTTTAAGATACACTGCGCAAGAAGCGAAATCGATTTTATATCGCGCCTATGCCAGCGGATCTCGGGCAGGCTTACGATCTCGATCCCCTCTTTTGCGAGCGGATTATCAAAGATTTGCGTATGATAGACAAAAGCAAAGACACTAGGTTCTATGCCGCGGACATAGTCAAAATCGCGCATCGCAGCCCCTCTTGTGATCTGAGTGTAGAAAGCGCCCTCGCTCACGCCACCCTGCGCGATGAGCTCATATAAAATTTCCTCATATTTTTCGCGAGAATATGGAATTTTTAGCTCGATCTGCGCGGCGCTGCGCTCAAAGCGCTCCCAAAAATCCGCTCTATCACAAATTTTAGAATTTACCACGGGCGCTACTTCATAGATGCCGTCTCCAAGCACGAAACCGCGATCAAAAGGGCTTATCGCGGCCTCTTTGGCCTTGCAAAATTTGCCGTTAATATAAACTATCTCGTCGCCACTCATTCCGCTGATTTCAAACATAATCGCTCCTTGAAATTTCGCACCATTTTATCTTATAACAATTTAATTTAAGATATAATGCCGCAAAAATCGAAGGAAACCCGATGGATAAATCAAATTTTAAAGATAGGCTTTTAGATATTATGTTTCATGTATCGCATAAACCCGTGCTTTTCCGCGATCTACTCGAAGCCAACGCCGAGTTTAACGACGGAATGCTCGTAGATCCTTCGAAGCTAAATTTTAAATTTAACTACGGCAAATCCTACGTGATCTTTGCTTGCTTCGCATTTGTCTGCGTTATGTTTTTGATAACGCTGACGCACGCGATGTTTGAAAAGATCGACTTTCACTTCTCCATTTTATTTACGATCATAGCGACGTCGGCGGTTTTTATCGGCTTTGATTGCTTCAAAGCGTGGGCTAGAAAAAAGCTAACCCACGAGCTCATCAAACGCGCTTGGGCGAACCATTTCCTCTACTTCCCCTACGAAAAATACAGCCGCATAGTCGAAAATATCTACAACGAAGCGCTCAAAAATGACGTGCCTAGACGCGAGCTAGAACAATACGTGCTAAGCAAAATCGTAGAAGTTGGCGAAAAATAGTTTTAAAATACCGCAAAATTATATAACACAAAACAGCATTTCAACCCAAGCAAATTTTAAAATTTTATTGCGAGATATGCGGCACGTAGGCAAGACGTAAAAATTCTAGCTCGAAAAGCAAGCGGGTATGATGGATGAATTCCAAATTAAAATTCTATGCCGATACAGCAAAAACTGCACCGTAAATTACGATAGATAAATTTTAATCAAAGCTTATACTTTCCTGCGCCACATTTCGCTACGGCTAAATTTCACTTCATAAAATTTATCTATCGTTTCTTAAATTCTAATCTCATTCACTTGCTGCCGATTTAGCAATCTGTATTATGTAATTGAAGTTATGTTTAACTATTTTAGGGTAAAATCACGCAATATCTAAGAGATAATATTAAATTTAAGAAAAGGATAGTTTATGAAACTACTTTTTTGCATTATTTTTGCACTTTGCAGCAGTGTTTTTGCGGGCAGTTTGGAGCAGATCAGATCTGCTGGAGTCGTTAAAATCGGTGTTCGTGATGGTAGGCCACCTTTTAGTGATGAAAAAAGTGGTAATTTCGAAGGCTTTGAAATCAACCTTGCAGATGCTATAGCTAAGAGCATATTCGGTGATAAGCGCGGTAGAGTCGAGTTCGTCCCTCTAAACGCCAGCGATAGGATCTCTGCATTACAAAACGATAAGGTAGATCTTGCAGTCGCTACCATCACGATAACGCAAGATAGAAAAAGGCAAATCGACTTTTCTTATCCATATTTTTCGATGAGTTTGGGAGTTTTGACACGTAAAAGCGACGGCATCAAAAGTATAGACGATCTTTCAAACAAAAAGGTCCTAGTAGAGGGTAGCGGGACTACGGCAGAAAATTTTTTGTATAAAAATAAAATCCACAATCTAATCCATTGCTCCATTACTACCGAATGCTACGATATGCTTAAACAAGGCAAAGCCGATGCTTACGTTAATGATAATCTCATCGTGTTAGCTTATTCCATTATCGATGACAACTTAGAAGTAGCAATCCAAAATCTAGGTAATCCGGAATTCTTAGGCATTGGGGTGCGCAAAGGCAATACCGAATTGCTTGATCTGATAAATAAAGAGCTTGTTACACTTAGCAAGCAGGGCTTTTTCGAACGTTCTTACGATGAAACTTTCAAGCCATTTTATCAAGGCGCTGCAGATAAAAAATATTTCTTACTAGATGGGCTCTATGCTATATTTTAGGACGGAATTTAGCAGTGTTTTATCTAACGCCTTCGACTAAAATGTCATTTATTATAAGCGGATAATATGCGAAATCCAATTTTAAGGACATAAAATGAAACTACTTTTTATAGCGGTTCTATTTTGTGCGGCGCTTTTTGCCGATAGCCTAGATCAAATCAGACAAAACGGCGTCATTCGCATCGGAGTGCGCGACGCCCATCCGCCGCTTTGCGAGTCTAATGGCAGCAAATTTGAAGGATTTGAAATCGATCTTGCAAACGCGATCGCTAAAGAAATTTTCGGCAAAAAAGAGGGCAAAATCGAGTTCATCCCACTAAGCGTAAATGATAGAATTCCATTTTTAGAGGCAAACAAGCTTGATTTAGTTATCGGTCTATTTAGCATCACCAACGAACGAAAAAGAAAGATCGATTTCTCCCTCCCCTACCTCTCCGTAAATTTGGGCGTATTAACGCGCAAAGCCGACGCTTTTACCGATATCGCGCAGCTTCATGATAAAAAGATCGTATTCGAAGGCGACGCGACGGTGGCGGAGAGATTTTTCAAAAACAAAGGATTTAAAAATTTGGGCCATTGCGCTTCGGCTAAGGAATGCTACGAAATGATTCGAAATGGCGATGCGGACGGCTATATAAACGACAATCTCATAGTGCTTGCATATTCCGTCATCGATGATACTTTAGAGGTGCCGTTTAAAAACCTAGGCCCTAGCGATTTCATCGGCATCGGCGTGCAGAAAGACAACAAGGAACTACTTGATTTCGTCAATGCAGAGCTCATCAAGCTAAGCAAAGAGGGCTTTTTCAAAAAGGCCTACGAGCAGAGCTTTGATCCATTCTATCGCGGTACGGCGGATAAGAAATATTTTCTGCTAGATAGAATTTATAATATGCTCTAAAAGCTTATTTAAATTTTAAGTTCGGTTTTTAGAATTTTAGCAAATAAAATTTCCCGCTTCATTTGAAAGCGGAAAAGAGATTAAATTTAAGGATTTGCCATGAAATTGCTTCTTGCAATATTACTACCATTTATCGTTGCTTTCGCCGATAGTTTGGAACAGATCAGATCAAAAGGCGTCGTTCGCATCGGCGTTTACGACGGACAGCCTCCTTTTAGCGAGCTGAACGATGGAACTTTCGAGGGCTTTGAAGTTACGATGGCACAGGTCATAGCAAATGATCTTTTCGGCGAAAAAGGCGGCAGAATCGAACTTGTGCCGATGAAAGTCGAGGATAGAATTCCAGCACTAGTAAACAACCACGTAGATATCGTCATCGCTACGATTACCATTACGCCTGAACGCGCGCAGCAGATCGATTTTTCAACACCGTATTTTTCGGTAAATCTTGGAGTTTTAACCCGCAAGGCTGATAGAATAAAATCCTTAGCCGATCTACGAGAGAAAAGAATTTTACTCGAAAGCGGCGGTACAGGCGAGGCATTTTTTAAACAAGAAGGTTTTGGAAATTTTACATTTTGCAAGATCGCCAGGGAGTGCTACCGCATGCTAAAAGACGGCGACGTGGACGCCTACGCGACCGATAATCTCATCGCGATGGCATATCCGGTAGTCGATAGCGAGGTAGAAGTGCCGCTTAAAACTCTAGGCAAGCCCGATTTCATGGGTATTGGCGTGCAGAAGGGCAATAAAGAGCTACTGGATTTCGTCAATGCAGAGCTTATAAAGCTAAGCAAAGAAGGCTTTTTCGAAAAGGCATACGAAGGTACTTTTAACCCATTTTATCACGGCGCTGCGGATAAAAGATATTTCTTGCTAGATGGAATTTACAGCTTCTTGTAGGATTTGCGGCTTATTTTAAAATTTATCACGCAAGATTTATCGCGTAAATTCTATCTCCTGCTCGCCATACTTTAGCTCTTGCGGCAGGGATCACGTAAAATTTTATCGCGCAATCTTGCTCGTTTAAATTTTTCAAAAAAGCTTTTTCGCGGGTGAAACGGCATTTATATAAAATTCCGCTCGTTTAAAATTTATCTTGCATAAATTCTACTGAGTTTTGAAGCACTACGGGGCGAATTTTGATTTTCGTTTAAAATTTATCCTGCATAAATTCTACCGCAGCTTGAAATTACTGGAATAAATTTAGCTCAGATTCTTATTATTTCAAATTTTGCTCAAAATCCCTTTACTAGTATTTTTTCACCACTTGCAATCCACTCGAAATATCACCCTTCCCCTACTAAAAAAGGGTTAAATTTTGCAGCCAGGACTTTATTCTGCGCAAAGAGTAAATTTTTATTACTTAAAATTACAAACGCAGCCCTCCTCTGTAAAAAAACCGATCAGTGATTTTCATATTGCAAACTGATCTATTTTTATGTATAATCGCAAACTTTACGAATTTCAAAGGATCAATATATGAAAAAATCCATCTGCTCCTCTATGCTTAGCCTCGCAGCGGTGCTCGCACTAGCGCCCGCACAAGCACTTTGCAATGCAGATTCTAATCCGCCGCTTATCCATACCCATAATAACCTCTATTCGGCGGGATTTAGCGGCAATACTAGCGGTAGTGGTAGCACCAGCCCAAATGGCAATATTACGACGATTACGGGCGTTGCAAGCGGCGGAACTGATTACTCCGGCAGCGTGATTTACGGCGGAGGAAGCGGCGACGGAATTTCGGGCTTTACCGAGTTAAGCTCTGCCTCCAACAATAGACTTACGATTAGAGGTGCAAACGCTTACGTGGGTATCGCAATAGGCGCCGAGGCCAAGGGCGTATCAGATAATTACGTGAGCTTGGAAAACGGCTCTAAGGTCAATTTGGTCGTGGGCGGGCAAGGCATAGCGGCGTCTAAAACAGGCAACGAAGGCGAAGCGACGCGAAATCAGGTTTTTGTAAAATACGGCGCCGAAATCACGGGAAATGCCGATAACTTCGGCGGTAGCTCAAATAGACATTATAATATAATCGGCGGCAGAAGTGGAGCGGATAAAAAAGCCTCCTACAACGCCGTAACGATCGACGGAGGCACTATTGGCAACAGCTCCGTTACAAATGTAATCGTAGGCGGTATAGTAAGCGGCGGTGATGATGCCGTATCAAATAGAATAACTATCAAAGGCGGCACATTTAGAGGGGGCTTCGATATATTCGGCGCTCAATCCTCCACGGGGCAAAGTAACTCTAATAGCGTCAATATAACGGCGCCTTATTACAGCAGCACAAATACTATCACTCTAAATGGAAGTGGTAGAATTTGGGGCGCAGCGGGCGGAAGCGGAAACTCTAGCGCAAACTCCGTATCCATAAGCGCAAAGCTAAAAGCGCAAAATTACCAAGTAGTAGGCGGTCAAGCAAATAGCGCTAGCGTAATGAGCGCAAATCGCGTAGAGATCAATAACGACGATGCAATCGTAGGCAGCGTCACAGGCTCTTTGGGCGGCGCCTCGAGCTCGCGAAGCGTAGTTGATCTTTACAAAGGTACCGTAAAAGGTGATGTCGCGGCAGCAAGCGGCATCGTAGGTGAATCGGACGGCGATAGAGTTACTCTAGGGGCATTCGATTCTAATAAAGGCGTGCACGTAGGCGGCAATGTCTATGGCGCACGTGCAGGAAGCGTCAAAAATGCGGTCGTTTATATCAATAAAGAAAGAACAACGATAGCAGGAGACGTCTTTGCGGGCTACGCTACAAGCGGCAGCGTCGAGAATAGCAACGTAAATTTTAGAGGCGGCACTATAAGCGGTACAATCTACGGCAGCAATAAGAATTCAGATAAAACTAATACCTTACATATAGAAAATTGGGTCGGCGGCGGTGTGAAGAAAGCTAAGGACATTAAAAATTTCGGCTCTATAAATTTTCACGATCTATATTCCACTACCCAAGCCGATGCGCCGCTTACTCTAACTACTAGCGGCAATACAAATTTAAACGGCACAAAGATAGAGGGTATAAAATCAGATTTAGACGAAGGAAAGTACTATCTAATCCATAATTCAGGCGGCGGCACGATCACTAGAGCCGCGCAGACCGTGCAAGATAATCAAATTTATACGATTACCGACAAAGATCACTATCAAATCACCGGCACCACGATCGAGGTCGAAAACAGTAAGAATTTAATCATGCAAAAGGGCACTCTAACTCGTTCTTGGATAGATCCCAACTTCGATCAAAGCGAGCTAATGCAAAATCAAAATTCCAACAAGGCTGCGGGCGCTACTGATCTATTCGGCAATAAAGGAAACACCGTAATAGTAAAGGAGGGCGCAGGCAATCTAGGCGGCAAAAACATAAGCTCGGGCAGAGACGATGCTACCGACGGAAGCAATAGCGTCCACGATAACTACGCCAAGATCAAGGGCGGAAGCAGCATAGGCGAGATCGACGGCGGGTATTCAAATTCCGCTACCCCACAAGAAATTTATAATAACCACGTAACTTTCGAAGCAAGCGGAATAGACGTGGGGTATGTAAATGCGGGCATCACCCACAGCAGTAGCGGCGGCGGAAACGTCCACGACAATAGCGTAACTACGAATGCTACGATAATCCGCAATAGCATTTACGGCGGCAATACTAGCAACGGAGAAGCTAAATCCAATATCGTAACTATAAACAACGGCAGCGTAGGAGCAATGGCGGTAGGTGGCAAGGGAAACAGCGCGATTTCCAACACCATAACTCTTAACTCGGTAAACGTAGGCGGAAGCGTATATGGCGGAAAGGCTAGCGGCACCGCTTCCTCCAACACTGTAAATTTAAACGGCAACACGCAAGTTGCTGGCAATGTCTACGCAGCAGAAGCCGCTAGCGGCAGCAACAACGTAGTAAAT
>NZ_JAHAFS010000015.1 GCF_018374135.1 Campylobacter gracilis
GTACCAGTTTTGTATGAGTTTTAGATTATTCATTGCTCCTCCTTTAATTTTATAAATTTTAAAATTCTCGATTTGTTAGGCTTTGATATTGCAATTGAAAGGCCCCTAATAAAACACTTATTTTTTGGAAGTAATTAGATTACAAACAAAAATAAAAGGAAAGAAAAATAATCGTGATGCAAGATAGGCACCTATATATGGGAATTAAAAAGAAGTAAAAAGAAGTGATTAAAACTTAAAGATAGCTTAAATGGTGGTCCCGATTGGACTCGAACCAACGACTTCCACCATGTCAAGGTGACACTCTACCAACTGAGTTACGGGGCCAAAAAGAAACGGCAGTATATCAAAAAAATCTCTCAATAGCAAGCAAATTTTAACTTTTCGTGAAATTCCGCCGAAATTCTATACAAGATTTCGCCGCGACGTAAAACCCCGTCGAATTCTACGCGAAATTTCACGATATTGCCGAAACCCCGCGCGAAATTCTATCCCGCTACTAAAATTTGCAATCCCACGCGGAATTTCATCCCATTACTAAAATTTCGCAATCCCGCGTGAAATTTTATCGCGCTTGCACGACGCTCGCGTGTTTCGCCCCAGCAGCCTATTCTGCTCCACTTTGTTTTATCTAGTCGCTTTGCTTCACCCCGCCTCGTTTCATCTACTCGCCTTGCCTTGCCCTGTCTTATTTTGCTCGCTCGCCTCGCTCCGCCTTGCACCTGGCTAAGACGTCTAAATTTTTCATTCAGCTTTAAAATTTTTACGATTTGCAGCATCGCGTCCAGATCCGCCTTGATATCCTTTGCGATGCGGGCATTAAGTATCGGCTGATCCAGGCTCGGCTCGAAACTATCGGCGCCTCGAGCTATCGCGATGTAAATTTTATTTTGCTTGAAGCTCAGCGAGATATTCGATTTCACGAGCTGTTTAAGAGATAAAATTTTCTCCATCAGCGCGGGCGTCAGAACATACATAACCGTCATTGCGTCGTTTGCATAAATCGTAAAATTTTGATTGAAGTCCGCGTTATCTATCGGGATTTCGCGACCACCCAGTAGTTTGTGCCGCAACTCGGACGGCGGCAGTGTCGTATTCGAGAAGACAAAAACGTCGGAACGGATTTTTTTATTAAAATTTGCCACGAAAAAGGGTCCTTCGAAAAATGCGGCATAATTATTTTTAAAAATAAATGGAATTCCCGTACCGACATCCTTTTCCAGCCTTATGTCGCAAAACATAAATCCACTCCGTCCACGTTCGCGCAAACCAGATCATCCGCGCGAAATCTATCAAATCCGTCAAATATCTCGCTTGCCCTTACCTCTTTTTCCTGAAAAAGTGCGCCCATTTTATACGAAAAGCCCAGGCTCTCGATATAGGGCTTGAGATAAAGCTCTTTGTAGCGCATCAAAAATCGCTCGGTTTTGCGCTCGAAAATCCACTCGTAAAATTCATCTCTCGTACTGATTATTGCTAAAATAGACGCGACTAAAAGAAATAAACTTTCTACGCTGAGATCGAGTTTTGGAAAATTAAGAAAGATGATTATCAATGCGAGCGCAAGCATAGGACCGAAAACCGCAAACGCTACGAGATAACTTAAAATTTTCCAAAGCTTGCGACTTTTCTTAAGCCGTTTGCGCTGCTTTTCTAACTCTATGACGGTTTTAATATCCACGCCCAACCTCTAATTATTAAATTTAATGGCGCAACTTTACGGCACAGCATAAATCTGCGCCCGATACGGCGCAATAGGCGCACGCTGTTTTAGAGCCGCTAAATTTTACGGCTGCTTGCGCGAGCCGTGCGCAGTGAAATTTGCCGCCAAGCTCAACTTGTAGCATAAATCCCGTGATTGGAAAAACTTATTTCAGCAGTTCGTTTGCATACGCTCGTACGCTCGCATCCACCGCTACAAGCGCTTCTGCATCCGTCACGCTAGGCGAGTTAAATTTCTCCACGCACTTTAGCACGACACGCGCAATGTCGGTGAAGCGGCACCGCTGCTGCAAAAACGCATTTACGCCCGCTTCGTTCGCGGCGTTGATGACGACGCCGAGATCGGGGTTTGCTAACAGCGCGTCTTTGAGGGTAAAGATTTGAAATTTCATCTCGTCGATCGGCTTAAATTCTATCGGTCGTAGCGCGTACAGATCCACGGGCGCAGTGATCTGCTCCCGTACGTCACCGCCAAGCAGCGCGTGCGCGATAGCTAGGCGCATGTCAGCCCTGCTAATATGCGCCGTCGTGGAGCCGTCTGCGAATTCGACCAGCGCGTGGATCTGCGAGGTGCGCTCGATAAGCGCATCGATCTCGCGCGTGCCGTAGAGCCAAAACGCCTCGATCACCTCAAAGAGCTTATTCGCCATCGTGGCGCTGTCGATCGTGATCTTCGCGCCCATCTTCCAGTTGGGGTGCTTGAGGGCGTTTTGCGGCGTGAGCGAACCCAGCTGCGTTAGCGGCACGTCATAAAACGCGCCGCCGCTAGCCGTGATGATTAGGCGCGAAACGGGGATTTTGGCATTGCTAAGTAAAAATTTCAGTCCGAAATGCTCGCTGTCGATCGGGTAAATTTTATCCGTTTGCAGAAATTTCCCGCCGACGACGAGGCTTTCTTTGTTGGCGAGACACAGCCTCTTTCCGAGCTCTTGGGTTTTTAGACTAGGCATCATACCCGCAAAGCCTACAAGAGCGTTTACCACGGTCGTGCTTTTGCACTCTGCAAGCATTTGCAAAATTCCATCCGCGCCGCAAAATACGCGCTCGTGATCTACCTCGCTTTTCTGCTGTGCGTCCGCGATACAGACGAACTTTGGGTGAAATTTTGCGATCTGTTCGTTTAAAAGCTTGATATTGCGCCCGCAGCTAAGCGCTTCGATCATACTGCCGCTGCGAGCGGCTACGTCTAGGGTGTTTGTGCCGATAGAGCCCGTGGAACCTAAAACTACCATGAATAGACTATCGCCATCGCGATCGCGCCGAACATATAGCCGTCGATGCGGTCTAAGATCCCGCCGTGCCCGGGAAAGAGCGCGCCGCTATCTTTAAGACCCGCCGCGCGTTTTAGGTAGCTCTCAAACAGATCACCGAATACGCCAAAAATTGCTATGATGATGGTTTTTCCTAAAATTTCAAGCGGCGGCATATTGGTAAAGATGCGCGCATAAATGAGGCTAACGATAAGCGCGAGTGCAAGACCACCTAGCACGCCTTCTACGGTTTTATTCGGCGAGCTAGCGCTTAGCGGAGTTTTGCCGAAGGCTCTTCCGATAAAATATGCGCCGCTATCGCTAGCTACGATAATAAAGATCAGCCAAACGAAGTGAAAAACTTCCCCGAAATCATCATAAGCCGCCCACATAAAAAATATCGGCGCAACGGGATAGATAAAAGGAAGCGTGATCTTTAGGCTAGGGCCCTTGGTAAAGGCCACGACAGAGGCGACGCATAGGATCATCAGGATGCTAACTTTTAGTGCTGAGACGAAAGGCTCATCGGTCTGCGTAAATGGTAGCAGCGCAAAAAACGCGATTGCTAGCGCGAGCCACTTTTTGCTAGTTTCCTCCAGACCCCATAACTTGAGGCTTTCAAAAAATGCAAGCACGAGTATCAGCGCAAATACGGCGAAATTTAGCCACCTGGCGTTTATAAGAATTAGAGCTAAAAATACGGCGAGTAAAATGCTTGCCGTGATTATTCTTTGCTTCATAGAATTTCCTTGGAATTTATTTTGAATAATTATACTGCAAGCTCGCTTATTACGGCTTTAAAACGCTGATTGTTTTAAAATTTACGTAGTTTACGAAAGCACCTTCGTTGATTTTGACATTTTGACGTTTGGTGTAATCGACGAGATATTTTCCGCTGCCGCTTGCACTGAAGCTAACGCAAATTTTAGCGGCGAATTCGATCACCTCTTCGCTTAGACTTTGTTTATTTGTCTTTACGATGACGTGGGCGCTTGGAATATCCTTAAGATGAAACCAATAGTCGGATTTGGAGCTATTTTTTAGTAAGAACTCATTGCCTTTTTCGTTTTTACCGACGCTTATTTTAAAACCCCCGAGATAAAAGCTCGCTACATATTCGCTATTTTTTTCCTTGCTTTTTTGCCTAGTTTGCGTGCGCTTAGGCATTAGAATTTCGATCTCGTGTGCATCCTGTGTGGCAAGAATGAGCGATTTTAAATTCTCATAAAACGCGAGTTTCTCCTTTAAATTTTGCTCTTCGATATGTATATTTGCAGCCTTTTGGCGCAGACGCTTTGCCTCGGAGTAAAGCTCGCCCAAAGCGGCGCTTGCAGGTTTTTGCAGCTTAAATTCTACCGCTTGAGCGTTTCTGTTTTGCAGCGTAAATTCTCGCGCGCTGGTTGGAATTTTATAGATATTTTCCTTTAGCAAGGCAGCTTTTGCACTTAAAAGCTCGGCGCTTCGCAGTAGTTCGGCGCTGCTTTGCAAAGAGCTTAGAGCTTCGTGCACCGAGTCTAGCTTTTTATTTAGTGCCGTGATTTTTGCTGATTTGAGTGAGTTTAAGCGATCCGCATTTAGCGCGTTAAATTCCGCGCGAAAAAATGTCCTAAAGTCCGAAATTTTTGGCACGGGGGCTTCTTTAATATTTGCAGGCGGCAGATGACGGAGTTTTCTTCCTACCTTGATCTGTCTAAATTCCGTTTCGAAGTGCCGCAGTGCCTCTAAAATCACATCGTTTTCATCGGTGATTATTACGTTGGTAAATCGCCCGGTAAATTCGAAGTAGATATTTGAGCTTTGGGTTTTGTAGATTGCGTTTTGGCTTACGCTAAGGCATAGAATTCTATTATTTTCTGGCACGCTAACGGAAGTGATGCGCGATTTTACGAAGCGCTTAGCAAGTAGCACGTCAAAGGGCGCCGCGTAAACCTTACCTTCGGTAAAAGCGTCATTTTCGTGGATATTGCAGCCTGATTTATTCATATCAAAAAACAGCGTCTCGTCGCCGTCGAAGCAAACTTTAAAAAGGTTATCTCCTACGCGTTTAATGTGCGAAAGGAAGCGTTTGGCGCGTAGATACTCGCAAATTTGAATTAAATTTTGATACTTCATACGCGTTAAAATTTCTCTTTGTGGATTTTGCTTAAATTTAGCTTCTGCAGATCGTGCGGGCTCGGGCTGCGCTGCGGTATGCCGAGGGCTAATATCGCTTCTGCTTTGAAATTTGGCGGAAAGCCCAGCGCCTCGCGCAAAAACTCCTCGCAGTTGCGTCCGTCCGCAGCGGCGCGCAATCTTACCTGCACCCAGCAGCTGCCAAGATTTAGCGCGCTTGCGGCAAGGTGCATGTAGCCTAGCGCTACCGAGCAGTCTTCGATCCAGACGTCTTGCTTCTGCTCATCTGCGATCACGACGATCGCGGCCGCGGCCTGTTTTAGCATATCCGCTCCGCTGCTGCGGCACGCGCTTAGCCGTTCAAGCATTCGTTTGTCGCGCACGAGGATGAATTCCCACGGGCGGAGCGCGCGTCCCGACGGCGCAAGCAGGCCCGCTTTTAAAATTTTATCCAGCGCCTCGTCCTCAAGCGGCCCCTGTGCGTATTTTCTTACGCTTCTGCGGTTTGCAAAAATATCTAAAATTTCCATCGTCTCGCTCCTTGCGGCTCAATTATACATAAAATTGCAAAAATTTATGATTTTTTAGCTAAAATCGCGCAAATTTAACCGATACGAAGGAGATTTTATGAAGCAGACGATCACGGAGAAAATTTTTAGCGAGCACGTGGGTGAGGCGGTTTTTGCGGGGCAGATCATCGAAAGCGCCATTGATATGGTCATCGGCAACGACATCACGACGCCGATTTCTATCAAGCAGTTTGAGCTTAGTGGCGCAAAAAAGCTCGCCAACCCGGACGGCTTTGCGATCGTGATGGATCACTATATCCCTACGAAGGATATTTTGAGCGCAAACCAAGCTAAAATTTCACGCGAGTTTGCTTACAAGCACGATTTGAAAAACTATTTCGACGAAAAGGATATGGGTATCGAGCACGCGCTGATGCCTGAAAAGGGGCTCGTAGTGCCCGGCGACGTCATCATCGGCGCGGACAGCCACACCTGTACCCACGGCGCGCTGGGGGCCTTTGCGACGGGCATGGGCAGCACCGATCTAGCTTTCGCGATGATAACGGGCAAGAATTGGTTCAAAGTGCCGCCTACGATTAAAGTGATCTTTTGCGGCAAGCCCGCACCGCACATCTACGGCAAGGATCTGATCCTAGAAGTGATCCGCCTTATCGGCGTGGACGGCGCGCGCTACAAGGCTTTGGAGTTCTGCGGCGACGCGCTGGAGCATCTGGATATGGATAGCAGATTTTCGCTTTGCAATATGGCGATCGAAGCGGGCGGCAAGAGCGGTATCGTCGCGGTCGATGAGATCACGAAGGAATTTTTGGCGGATAAAAGCTTACGCGCCGAGCCGAAATTTCACTACTCTGACGAGGGCGCGAACTATGAGCAAATTTTAGAAATCGACGTTAGCAAGCTTGATCCGGTGATCGCGTATCCATTCCTGCCTAGCAACGGCAAGAGCGTGCGCGAGGCGGTGCGCGATGACATCGCCGTCGATCAGGTCTTTATCGGTAGCTGCACCAACGGCAGGCTCTCCGATCTGCGGATCGCCGCGCAAATTTTAAAAGGTCGCAAGGTCGCGCGCAAAACCCGCCTCATCATCACGCCTGCGACGCAAAAGATCGCCTTGGCCGCGCAAAAAGAGGGGCTGTGGGATATTTTCGTCGAGGCGGGCGCAGTCGTGAGCAACCCGACCTGCGGCGCGTGCCTGGGCGGCTATATGGGGATTTTGGGCGTGGGCGAGCGCTGCGTAAGCACGACAAATCGAAATTTCGTCGGCCGCATGGGCGATAGAACGAGCGAAGTGTATCTGGCAAACTCCGCCGTCGCCGCAGCTAGCGCCGTCGCAGGCAAGATCGCCGACCCAAGGGATTTGTAAATTTAGAAAGCCGCCTTTTATTTTCAATTCGCTTGCGTCGTAAATTTTGGGCATAAACGGAAGAATTCTGGTGGCACTCTAGGACTTGGCGAGTAGAATAATAGATGACAAGAGCAGCTGGCTTTTTTGTTGAAATTTTGCGGCAAAATTTCACCTCGTCATCTACAAAATTTCACTATTAAAATTCCGCTTTCACCCACCGCGAGGCTTTGTTATTAAAACCTTGCGGATTTTAAATACCACTATCGGCGTAATCACGTAAATTTTGAAATTCTACTTGGCAGAGTTTTACTTTAACAAGTACGTTAGAGTAAAATTTATACTTAAAAATGCCAACGTGCAGAGTTTAAATTTAGGTTTCCGCTTCGCTCGGCTTGTTTGCGTAATAAGTAAAATTTCAAATAAATATCCCATTGGCGCCTACATTGATACGCACCAAGCGTTCGCTTAGGTTAAATTTTTAAAATTTAGAGCCGAAAGCCTACGCGTAAATTTAATAAAACCGCCGTAAGTTTTGCTCAAATTTACGGCGGCGTATTTAAAATTTAAGACGCCTTACGCCTCCAAAATCGCTCCGTTGCTAGCGTTCGTTACCAGCTTGCGATACATTCGCAGCCAGCGGTACGGCAGCGGTTTTTCGATCGGCTTAAATTTAGCTCTGCGCTCTGCGATCTCGGCTTCGCTTAGGCGCACGTTTATCGCGTACGTATCCACGTCGATGTCGATGATATCGCCGTCCTCTAGCAATCCGATCATGCCGCCCTCGGCAGCTTCGGGGCTCACGTGCCCGACGCTTAGTCCCCTCGTCGCGCCGCTAAATCTGCCGTCCGTGATGAGAGCCACGTCCGCACCCAGCCCTCGCCCCATGATTAGGCTCGTTGGGCTTAGCATCTCCTGCATGCCCGGACCTCCGCGCGGCCCTTCGTAGCGGATGACGACCACGTCGCCTTTGTTTACCTTGCCGCTTGAGATCCCTTCTATCGCTTCGTCTTGGCTGTTAAAGCAGATCGCCTTGCCGCTAAATTTGCGCTCGCCGATGATGCCCGCAGTCTTGATGACGCAGCCCTGCTCGGCTAAATTTCCAAATAAAATCGCCAGCCCGCCGACCTGCGAGTAGGCGTTTTCGACCTTGCGGATGACCGATTCGTCTTTTATGGCGCTAGCTCCGACGCGCTCGCCTAGGCTCTCGCCCGTGACCGTCGGCGCGCCTAAGTCCAGCAGTCCGTTGTCGCGGCGCGAAATTTCGTTTATCACGGCGCTTAGGCCGCCCGCGCGGTCGATGTCCTCCATATGCACGTTTGGTAGGCTCGGGCTGATTTTGGCGATATGCGCGATCTTGCGGCTGATCTCGTTGAGCCCTGCGATCTGTAAATTTACCCCAGCTTCGCGCGCGATAGCCAGGATATGCAGCACGGTGTTGCTGCTGCCGCCCATCGCCATATCGACTACGAGGGCGTTTTGGATCGATTTTTCGTTCACGATGTTGCGGATTTTGTATTTTTCATCGAGCGCGATTTGGCAGATGCGACGTCCAGCCTGCCTGATAAGCTCCTCGCGCTCCGGCGTAAGCGCCGGTACGGTGCCGTTACCTTTTAGCGCGATACCCATCGCTTCGCACAGCGTATTCATCGAGTTTGCCGTAAACATCCCCGAGCAGCTGCCTCCGCTCGGACAGGCGGCGCACTCGATCTCTTTTAGCTCCTCGGCGCTGATCTCTTTGGTTTCAAATTTACCCACCGCCTCAAACGCCGTAGATAGGTCGATCGGCTCGCCTTTTTTAGTGTAGCCCTTTTTCATCGGGCCGCCGCTAACAAAAACCGTCGGCACGTTCACGCGAAGCGCGCCCATTACCATGCCGGGTACGATTTTATCGCAGTTTGGCATGCAGACGAGAGCGTCCAGGGCGTGCGCATTCATAACCGTTTCGATCGAGTTTGCGATGAGCTCGCGGCTAGGTAGGCTATAAAGCATCCCGCTATGCCCCATCGCGATGCCGTCGTCCACGCCGATGCAATTAAACTCAAACGGCACGCAGCCGTTTTTGCGGATCTCGTCTTTTAAAATTTCGGAGTATTTGTTGAGGAAAAAGTGCCCCGGGATGATCTCGATAAAGCTATTTGCTACGCCGATAAATGGCTTTTCAAAGTCCTCGTCCTTTAGCCCTGTCGCTCTTAACAAGCTTCTGTGCGGCGCGCGCGTATAGCCTTTTTTGATGATGTCGCTTCTCATTTTATGTCCTTGAATTGAAATTTTCTCCATTTTAGCATAAAATTTTACCGCTGCGGGACGTTTTGAATTTTGCGCATTAAAATTTAAAACCGGACTATTGAGCTTAATCAAACCGAATCACTCCTGTTTTTGATATAATTGCACATCGATTATCAAAATCTTGCCGTTTGGCAGGAATGAAAAGAGGAGAAGATGCAAAGAAGAAATTTCTTAAAACTAACGTCCGCGTTGGCGGCTAGCGGGCTTGCTAGCCCTCTTTTTGCAAAGGAGGCCTTCGCTATCTACGGCGCGCCCGCGATGCCTAGCCTCATCATCGGCGTTGCGTGCATGCAGGGGCAGATCGGCAAAAAATACGACGCCAGGCTTGAGCTTTGGCGCGATCCCGATCAGCTGCGCGCGGGCGTGGCAAACGGCGAGTACAAGGTTATGATGAGCCCGAGCAACGTGGGGGTGAACCTCGCAAATCAAGGGCGCAAGATTGGCATGGTAAATATCCTCACCGAGGGGCTAAATTTCGTGATGAGCAAGGGCGAGAAGATAACGGAATTTGCTCAGCTGAAGGGCAAAAAGATCGTCATGCCTTTTAAAAACGATATGCTAGACATCATCGTGCGAGCCATAGCGAAAAAGCAGGGCATTAGCGGGCTAAACATCGACTACACCGCCAGCCCCGCAGAGAGCGCGCAGCTGTTTTTGGCCAAGGACTACGACATCGCGATCACGGTCGAGCCGCTAGCAAGCGCTATGGTCCTGAAGGGCAAAAAATCGGGCATCGACGTGCAGCGAGGGGCAAATTTAAGCGATATGTGGGCGCAGGCGTTTTCAGCAAAGTCCGTCATCCCGCAAGCGGGCATCATCGCAGATACCGATTTTTACGCCGCGAAAAAGGCGGATTTTGAAATTTTAAATGCCGATTTGACAGACGCGCTTGCGTGGATCAAAGCGAACAAACAAAGCGCCGCCGCGATCGGAACGAATTTCTTTCCTGCGCCGCCGCCTGCAATATTTATGAGCATCGATACGTCGAATTTGTGCGTCAAAAAGCCTAGCGAGATCAAGGACGAGCTTTTGAAATTTTATGAAATTCTGATGGAATTTAACCCCAAGCTCATCGGCGGCGCGATGCCTAAGGACGAGTTTTTTCTATGTTAAAAATCGATAAAATTCGCAAAGCCCAAAACCCCGCGTTTTACGTCATAGACTATCTGTGGGGCGGCTTTGCGAGCTTGGGCGCGGTATGCTTTTTTATAGCCGTCTGGCAGGTGGCGAGCGAGGCTTACGGGCCGCTCATTCTTCCCCAGCCCGCGGCTGTTTTTTCTAAAGCGTGCGAAATTTTAAAAAATTTCGCCGCAAACGATCTAGCTCTGTCGCTTAAGCGCGCGCTTGCAGGCACCTTCCTCGCGCTTTTTGCGGGGATTTGCAGCGGGCTTGCGGCTGGGTATTTTAAAAGCCTGCGAGCCTTTTTAAACCCGCTAATTACCGTGCTTCTTTCGACGCCGCCTATCGTTTGGATCGTACTTGCGATATTTTGGTTTCATTTCGGCGATACAAGCGTGCTTTTTACCGTCGTTATCGTCGTCGCGCCGATGACTTTTGCGTCCGCGGCGCAGGCGATGGCTAGCGTGAGCACCGAATACACCGAGCTTTTCGACAGCTACAAAAGCTCAATTTTAAAAAAACTGCGCTACCTCTACGCGCCGCACCTGATCGAGCGGCTGCTTCCCGCGATTTACGTCGCGGTCAGCAACGGCGCGAAGGTGCTTGTGATGGCGGAGCTTTTGGGCGCGAACGACGGCATCGGCGCAAAGATAGCCGAAGCGCGCGTAAATATCGATACGGTCGAGGTTATGGCGTATGTGTGCCTAGTCATAGCCTTTACGGCGCTTTTCGATTATCTCGTGACCAAGCCGCTTGAAATTTTACTGATGCCGTGGAGCAGATGATGCTAAAAATTTCAAATCTGCGCTATGAAATTCTGCGCGACGTTATAATTTCCGATTTTTCGCTGCAGCTGCGCGAGGGCGCAGTAAAGACGCTTTTTGGCCCCAGCGGCTGCGGCAAGACCTCGCTTTTGCGGCTGGTCTGCGGGCTGGAGGATAAAAAAAGCGGGCAGATCGAAAACGGCTTTAAAAAAATCAGCTTTTTGTTTCAAGAAAACCGCCTGCTGCCGAACCTCACGGCGCTTAAAAATATCGAAATTTTTAGCCCCGCGGGCGTGAACGAAATTTACGCCCTTGCCGCGAAGATCGGGCTAAGCCCGAGCGATCTGAATAAATTCCCGCGCGAGCTAAGCGGCGGCATGCAAAAGCGTACGGCGTTTTTGCGCACGATCCTTAGCGGCTGTGATCTGGCGCTGCTTGATGAGCCGTTTGTAGGTCTAGATCGCGATCTGCGCGGCGTGCTGATCGAAATTTTAGTTTCAAAGATCGAGCGCGAGGGGCTTGCCTGCCTTTTGGTGACCCACGACCGCTTCGAAGCCACACGTCTAAGCCACGAGATCATAGAGCTTGAGCCCAAAGGGATGGGGCTTAGGCGCGTCGTGAGCCTGGACGAGCCGCTAAGCGCGCGCGACGAGCGGTACGAAGAGCGCGTGGTAAGCGAACAGTTTGGGGGAGTGAGCTATTATGAGTAGAAATTTTATCTTTAATGCGCGCAAACAGGGAGGTTCCGCACGAAATTTAAACTTACGTTGTGGCCCAGACGCGAGCAAGCGAAGATTTGGTGCGTATCGCGATCCATGCGTGTGCAATCACGGGCGTTTGCCGAGCGCTAGATGCGACGATCTAGGCATACGCAGACACGGGCTCTTACAAAGTACTATATGTCGCGATTTCGGCGCGGGCGGACACAGGTTCTTGCAGGACACCGGGCGCCGTGGTTTTGCCGTACCGAAATACGAACTGCGCAGCCATGCGAACTACGATTATAGTGCGAGCGTGCTCTTGAATGGCGCAGTGTGCTGCGGTTTTGTAGCACAAAATTCGACGAAATTTAGCAGCGATACATACTGCGGCTCTAGCGCGAGTGCCATCTTGCGACGCAGCTCTAGCACGAACGGCCGTTTGCAATCTAGTATGAGCGGACGCTCGCAGCGCAACTTCAATGCAGGCGTTTGCTTACGGCGCGTTGGCACGAAGCAGGGCGTCCATTTGTACTGCAAATTTGGCGCGAACCGAGACGCCTTTCCGCGTTGCGGTTTTGATGCATGCAGATTGAGCGCCTACCGCTCGCTGTTTTGCGATGCAAGTGGGCTAGGTAGCGAGCGAAATCCCGCTCTAGGCACGTTTTGTGCGGTGCGGAATTTTTTAAATTTACACGACGCGCGCGATTTTAAGAATTTTGATCCCGTAAATTTGAAGAAATTTAACCTCGCCGCCTCGCAATTTGTAAATTTAAAAAAGCAAATCCGCGCCGATAAAGATTCCGATAAGAGCGCCGAGCCGCGCAATTTGACTGGTTTTGGGCGCGAGACCCGGGTGCTGCGTAGACTAGGCTCTGAAAGTAAAATTCTCGCGACGCACGGATTTCTCTCTGAGGGCGCGGTCGGTGCGCCGTGCGGACCCGACCTCGGATACAGAAATTGCGAATTTGCGCAAAATTTCAAACGTTTCGCCCCTGATTTCGCAGAAAATTTTAAAGATTTTACTTGGAGCTTGGAAGCCGAGCCCGCGCAAAATTGTAAAAATTCCGCTCGCGGCAGGGAAGCCGGGTCTATGCAAGGCTTCGGGAATTCGGACCGAAATTTTGAGCCAAGTTTCTCGCAGAGCGTCAAAAATTACGACCGAAATCTTGAGCCGAAATTCCCGCAGAGTACTAAGAATTTCAAGCAAAATTTCGAGCTAGATCTCTTACAGAGAGTTGGGGACTCCGAGCAGAATCTTTCGCAGAGTGTCAAAAAATCCGATCGAAATTTGGAGGCGGAGCCTGCGCGAGGATTTAAAAATCAAAATTCCGCTCAGGACTTCTCGCGGGATGGTAAAAATTCCGAACGGAATTTATTGCTAAGCTTCTTGCAAAGCGTTAAAAGCTCCGATCAAAGTCAAAATTTCAAATCCGCCCGCGCGCAAAGCTTCAAATATCGAAATTTCGCGCAGGATTTCTTGCAAAGCGGCGGAAGCGCCGAGCCGAGTTCTGTTCAAAACTTCTCGCAAAGCATTAAAAATTCCGATCGGAATTTTAAGACCAATTCCACGCAAAATGGAACCGAGCCTGTTTCGCCGCAGGAGCTCAAAAATTCCGAGCCGTGCCCGGCGCAGCGGCAAGAGCTAGGCTTTTACGCGCCTAAATTTAAAGACGAGCGCGCGAGGAATTTTTTCTCCCATCCGATGCGCGCCTTCGTTCTTTGCGCCTGCTTTTTTGCGGCGCTGGGCGCGCTTAGCTTCCTAGCGCCGGATGCGCTGGCGATCGATTATGTCGGCGCTCATAAGTTTTACTTTCTATTTTTGGCGCCTTCGTGCATCTACGCGGCGTTTTTGCTTACCGCGCTGCCCGATTGGACGAACTTCGAGGGTTCGCTAAAGCCCGTTTCGCTCGCCTTTGCCGCCTGCCTGATCGCGGCTTTTATCGCGAGCTTTTTAAATTTACGGCTTGCAGCGGCGATTGTCGCGCTGTTTTGGGCGATATTTTTCATCTTTGCGGCATGGCTTTTGTGGCTGGATAAAAACTCGAATAATTTGAGCATCCTGGCGGTCTTAGCGGCGTTTTGCGCCTGCTCTGCGGCCTACGGCGCGAGCGCGGATGAGAAGTTTTTGCTTAGCTTCGTGCATATCAACGTCGCGGCAATCGCCGTCGTAAGCTACCGCATAAGCGTAGTTATCGGCAACGAAGCGCTAAGAGAGGGCGGGCTGAAGGACGCCGTTTTTATTCCAAATTTTATCTACAAAAATTTAGCCGCTTTCCTCGCCTTCGCTTTGGCGCTCGCGACGCCCTTTTTAAGCGAGGCGACGTGCGGGTTTATCGCGCTTGGCATCGGGCTTTTGTTTTTGGCGAAACTTCGCGAGCTGCACTACGTAGAAATTCTAAGCCGCCACTATATGGCGTTTTACTACGCGTTGCAGGCTGCGTGCGCGGCGGGCTATGCGTGGTTGGGCTGGGAGCTGATACGCGGGGGATACGCTGCCGCGCCGCTGCACGTCATCGCGATCTGCTATATGTATGGAGCGATACTATTCGTAGGAATGATCGCCGGCCAGCGCCACAGCGGAATTTCGCCGCTAAACTTCCCGCGCCTAAGCCGCGCGGCGCTCGTTTTAGCTCTACTCGCGGGGGTTTTAAGAGCCGTTTTTGCGGGCGAGAGCTTTATTTTATACGTGATGATCCCCTCGGCGCTTTTCATCGCCGCGGTCGCGCTATATCTGATAAATTTCGTCCCGATCTTTCTGAAAAATCCTTTCAGCGCGGATCCGGATTGATGCTCATCAAAGCGAGCTTGCTAAATTTTAGCTACAATCGATCAAATTTCATTTCAAGGAGAGCTTATGCAACACATCAAAAATATCGACGCCGCTAAGGCCGTAGAGCTTGCTTCGCTAGTCGAAGTATCCCCTCATAAGGTGATTTCGCGCACTCTCGCGCAAAATCCTGCGCTGAATATGACGCTTTTTGCCTTCGACGGCGGCGAGGAGATCAGCTCGCACAAATCCGACGGCGACGCGTTCGTTTATGTGCTTGAGGGGGAGGGCGATTTCACGATCGACGGGCAGAAGCACCGCGTAAAAGCGGGGCAAAGCATCGTAATGCCTGCGGGCTTGCCGCACGCGATCTTCGCGCCGGTGCCGTTTAAGTGGTTTTTAGTGGTGGTTTTTTAGCCTCTAAGTTTAAGGGCGGGTCAAATTTTAAAATTTAGCCCGCCCGCCGCTTCATAAAATTTTATCCGAAATTCCATTTGCAGGGCCCTTCTGTCTGTTTCAGACCGCCCCCGCTCGCCCTCGCAAAATTTTAAAATTTCAAAAACGTTTAAATTTTACTTTTACCGCGCCCAAAAATTTCGTCTGTTTTGCAAACCGTGCGGGAGCTGAAAATAACGCATCGCGTTTGCGCGCCGTGCCGAGCCCCGAAATCGCACGCTTGAGCTCGCATCGCAAGTCAAATCCATAGCTCGCGCGTTAAATTTCAAAGTCGCGCCGAGCATGCAAATGCGCGCCAAGCTAGTCGAGCAGATAGGCGCTGTAATAGGGCAATGCGCCGGGCGTGCAATACATATCGGGCGATTAGAGCAGATGGACGCTGTAGTAGGGCAAACCCGCCGAGTGCGCAATGTGCGCCGAACTCGTAGATCGAGAGTTAAATTTACAGGCCGTGTCCGGCGCGAAATGTACGCCAAGCCGGCCTAAATTTTAAAATTTAGCTTTCGCTCGGGGTTAGCTCCTTGATGATGAGCTCTGGCGTGATCGTGCCGCGGAAGTTGTTTTTGCTAATCGTAAAGATCGCGTCCACTCGCTCGCCGGCGTGCGGCAAAAAGTCGTAGTTAAAAAACAGCGCCTCGACGCTGCCGCCGTTTTTATCAAGCGCCATTTTGATATGCTTGCCCTCCTTGCCGATCTCCCTGATATTGCGGGCGCGCGCGCCTTTGATACAAAAGAGCGGGCGCGGATTTTTCTGCCCGTACGGCTCGTAAAATTCTAAAATTTCAAGCAGCTCAAAGTCTATCTGCGACGCGTCCAGCTCGCCCAGTAGATCGTCTTGCGCGCTAAAATCGCTCAGGTCTTTGGGCGTAATGCGCTCATTTACGCGCCGCTTAAACTCCTGAAGTAGCGCAGGATCGATCCCCACGCCCGCAGCGCCTTTATGTCCGCCGAAGGTCGTTAAAATTTCGCTTTGCGAGGAGATCAGCTCTAAAATGTCAAATTTACCGATACTGCGTGCGCTTCCTTTAGCGCGCGAGTCGCTCACGCTAAAGACGATCGCGGGCTTTTTGTAGGTCTTGCTTAGGCGGCTTGCGACGATGCCGATGATCCCTTCGTGCCACTGCGGACCCCACACGACGATGACGTTGTCGCTCGGATCGACGCTTTTTACGATCTCGTCGTAGAGGTTTTTCTCCTCCTCTTTGCGCGAGTTGTTGATCGAATTTATCGTCTCTAGGTAGTGGTTTGCCTCTCTGATATTTTTGGCGCATAAAAAGTTATACGACATCGTCGCATCGTCCATCCGCCCCGTGCAGTTAATTAGCGGCGCGATCGTGTAGCTGATATCGTCAAATTCGAAGTGTTTTTTGAAATAATGCTCCTTGATCGCCTTGAAGCAGGCGCGGTTCGAACTATTTAGCCGCTTGATGCCGAAGCGCAAAAGCGCGCGGTTCATATCGCGCAGCTCCATCATATCGGCGATTATGGCGATGATGAGGATATCCATCGAGCTTGCCATATCGTAGTTCACGCCGAGGGTTTCTTTTAGCGCGCCTACGAGATACCACGCCACCTGCGCGCCGCAAATTTCGATATTTGGGAAGGTGCAATCGGGCTGCTTCGGATTGATTATCGCATAAGCTCTGGGCAGCACGGGCGGAGGCATGTGATGATCGGTGATGATGAGATCGATCCCCTTTTGCGCGCAAATTTCGGCGGCTTCCGTCGCGGAGGTGCCGTTATCTACGGTGATGATGAGATCCACATCCTCAAGCTCGCCTATGATCTCGCTGTTTAGCCCGTATCCGTCGGTGAAGCGGTTCGGGATCTTGATAACGTAATCCGCGCCTATTTGATTGAAAAAATCGCTCATTATGACGGTGCTTACGATACCGTCGACGTCGTAATCGCCGACTACGGCTATGCGCTGGTTTTCTTCGATGGCAGTTTTTATGCGCAAAGCCGCCTTATAGGTATCCTTCAGCTCGCAAGGTAAGGGAATTTCAGAAATTTTATTGTGTCGATCGCCCGCAAATCTCGATTTTAAAATTTCCCTTATCTCATTTTTACCTAGCATTTTTTATAGATGCTTCGATAAAGCCCAAAATAGCGGGATTTGGGCGCACTAAACGGCTAGTAAATTCCGGGTGAAACTGCACGCCCAGAAAAAACGGATGGTTTTTTAGCTCGACCGCTTCGATAAGCCCGTCGCTCTCGCCGCAGACGATAAGACCGTGCTTTTCAAACTCGGCGCGGTACTTCGGATTGGCTTCGTAGCGGTGGCGGTGGCGCTCGCGGATGGTTTTTTGCTCGCCGTAAATTTTACCCAAAAGCGAGCCCTTTTTGACATCGCAGTCATAGCCGCCCAGCCGCATAGTGCCGCCCATAGGGGATTTGTGCGTGCGGATCTGCTTTTTGCCGCTCGCGTCGATAAAGCTGTCGATGAGGTAGATCACCGGATCTTCGGTCTGCGGGTCAAATTCCGAGGAGTTGGCGTTTTTCAGTTTTAAGACGTTGCGCGCAAACTCCACCATCGCAAGCTGCATCCCGAGGCAAATGCCCAAAAATGGCACCTTATGCACCCGCGCGTAGTTTATGGCTAAAATTTTACCCTCTATCCCGCGCGAGCCGAAGCCGCCCGCGACCAAAATTCCGTTTACGTCGCGGAAAATTTCATCCACATTTGCAGCTTCAATTTTTTCGCTATCTACCCACTTTAAGCTTATCCGTGTATCAAGTGTCGCGCCCGCGTGGATGATCCCCTCGGTGAGGGATTTATAGCTTTCTTTCAGATCGATATATTTGCCGACGAAGGCGATCGTGGTTTCGTTCGTAGGCACGATGACGCGCTTAACTAGGCTGTCCCAGTTGCTCATATCTACTTCGAGCTTGTTTAAGTTTAAAGTCTCCGCGATCGGCGTTAAAATATCCTGTTTCAAAAACGCAAGCGGGATCTGATAGATGCTCGCGCTATCGGGGCTTTCGATGACGCAGTTTTTATCCACGCCGCAGCTTAGCGCGATCTTATCTTTAAGCGCGCGATTTAGCGGCATTTCGGAGCGGCAGATTATCATATCGGGGCTGATACCGATGCGGCGCAGCTCGCCTACGCTGTGCTGCGTGGGCTTGGTTTTGAGCTCGCCTGCTACCTTGATGAAAGGCACGAGCGTGAGGTGGATATTCATCGTATTTACCCTACCAAGCTCCACTCTCATCGCGCGGATTGCCTCTAAAAAGGGCAGTCCCTCGATGTCGCCCACGGTGCCGCCGATCTCGACGATCAGCACGTCGTTGCCCTCGCCTGCCTTTTTTATGCGGCGCACGATCTCGCCTACGATGTGAGGGATCACCTGTATCGTCTTGCCCAGATAATCGCCCCTGCGCTCCTTTTCGATGACGGAGCTGTAAACTTTGCCCGTGGTGAAGTTGTTGTCTTGGCTTAAATTTTCATCCAAGAACCGCTCATAGTGCCCCAAATCCAGATCGGTCTCCGCGCCGTCGTCGGTGACGAAAACCTCTCCGTGCTCCAGCGGACTCATGGTGCCGGGATCGACGTTGATATAGGGATCCGCCTTTAGGATGCGCACTTTAAGCCCCGCGTGCTTTAAAAGCGTCGCGATCGACGCCGCCGCAATGCCCTTACCCAGCGAGCTCAGCACTCCGCCGGTGACGAAAATATATTTCGTTTGCTTTGCCATAGGTTTTCCTAAATTTTGATATTAATGCCGCGATTATAACTTCTTTTAGGTTAAAGCACACTAAGCTAGAATTTGAAAATTTTAGAAATTTACGGCAAAATACGACCCAAATAAATTTTAAATTTAAAGGAGAGATGATGAAAAAGATCATCGCGGCTTTAGTGGTCATCGTAGCGCTTATAGTGGGCGTTTTTGTAGCGACAAAGGACGCTAAAACGGGCGTAGCTAAAAGTGTAAACGATAGCATAACCAAAACGGTTGACGGTGCGGTCGGCAAGAGTGCCAGCGCGGCGATTGAGCAGCAGATTGCAGAATTTATCGCTAGAAACGAAATTTTCGAGACTAAAAGCGCTAAATTTTATCCTGGAGATAGCAACTCAAGTGGCTTTATCGAGGGCGTAGTAAAAAAAGAGAAACTACAAAAAAGCCTTGCCGAGGGCTTTAGCAAGCTAAAGGAAAAAGCAGGCGCGCAAGATAGCAACGATACGGACGAGCCGGATCCTGCTAAAATTTTCCCGGAGGATTTTGCTTTTCGCTATGACTACACTATCAAGCATAGTGTAAAAAACGCTGCGGATGGATTTGAGAGCGACGGAATTTTAACGATTAAGACGCCATATTACGCGGAGCCTTGCAAGAAGCTGTTTAAGACTGACGCGCCGCTTAGCACGCATCTAAACTACGGACCTACAGAGGTTAAATTTAGCGCAAAGCTAGCCGATATAAATGTGCTCGAAGATGGCGGAATAGGACGTCTTGCAGGCCTTAGCCTAAACGGCACGAGCGATATGAGCGGAAAAACGATAAAAGCCTTGGGCTTTAAAATCGGTGAAATTTTTATAGACGACGGCAAGGATTCGGGTCTTGATATGAAGGATCTTATCTATGAGGCAAACTTTAAAAACGGCATCCAAGATCTAGACGACAATATAACCAAGCTCTTTTTAAATGACATAGATTTTGCAGGCAGCACAAAAGAGCTAGTCGTAACTGTAGATAAGCAGCGCTTCGTCGTAGTTACGGATATGAGCACAGAAGGTAGCTACCGTGTAAAAGATGGAATTTTAAATTTCAACGAAAGCGATAAAGCCCAAAGCCTAAAAATCGCCGACGTGCTAGTGCGAAACATCCATTTGGGCGTCGATACCAGCTTTAGCGCCGCACTTTTCGAAAAATATCTGTCTGTTATCTCAAATCCGCAAGAAGGCGAAAAATTAGCGGAAAATAAAGAGCTTTTTATGAAGCTGCTAAAAGATGATATGAAAATCAACGTGAATGATTTTTCGTTTGAAAATAGCCTCGGCAAGAAATTTGCTTTTAACGCAAGCGCGCTATTAGGCGGCTACATCGATGAGACGCAGCTTTTTAAGCGTATGAGCTTGGATGGCAAAGCTACGATAAATACGACCATCACGGACTTCCTATCGCCTTATGACAGCTTGCGCGATTTTGCGCCGATGGCGGAAGTTTACGGCTCGCAGTTTCTTAAGCCAGACGGAGATGGGGTTAAGATGGAGTTTAGCTTCGATAAAGCAAGCAACTCTATGATCTTAAACGGAAAGCCTATCCCACTACCGCACAATTAAATTTTAAAGCTTTGCGAGCAAATTTTAAATCCGCTTGCAAAGCTCTTTTTGTTTCTTGCTTTTTCGGCGCAGAATTTCGCAAAGCTTCGCGTAAATTTTTACCTGCATAATTTCGCAGCGGCGCCATAAAATTCCGCTCAAATTTTACCGCATCGTTTCCGCCCACTTCGCTAAATTTGAAAATTTACAAGCCAAAATCTCATACCTACAATGACAGATAGACTTAAGCAATTTTGGCTATAATGCGCGACTTTGCAGCGCAGCTAGCGTAAATTTAAAAGACGGCGGATTTGAGGCATTTATTGCGCCGCCTCTTTTGACGACGTATTTTATGTTGGGAAACTAACGCTAAATTTGCATTTTTAAATTTCAAGGAACGATATGAAAGTAATCAAACGCAACGGCAGAACCGAGGAACTTGACGTAAGCAAGATCAAAAAATACACGAGCGAGGCGGTAGAGGGGCTGGAAAACGTAAGCCTTAGCGAGCTTGAGGTGGACGCAAAGATCCAGTTTCGCGATATGATCACCACGGAGGAGATTCAGCAAACCCTCATCAAAACCGCGGTCGAGAAGATTGACGTGGACCGCCCGAACTGGACCTTCGTCGCCGCGCGGTTATTTTTATACGATCTATATCACAAAGTAACGGGCTTTAGCGGCTACAACAGCCTGGGGGATTACTTCGCTCGCGGCGAAGCGGCGGGTCGCATAATGCTCGGCTTAAAGGAAAAATACGATCTTGAGGATCTAAATTCTTACTTGCAACCGCAGCGCGATTTGCAGTTTAACTACCTCGGCATCAAGACGCTTTACGATCGCTACCTCATCAAGGATAAAAGCGGCGCGCCGATCGAGCTTCCGCAGCAGATGTTTATGGCGATCGCGATGTTCATCGCACAAAACGAGCTTGATTGCCAGAGCTGGGCGAAGAAATTTTACGATCTCATATCTAAATTTGAAGTCATGCTGGCTACTCCGACGCTCTCAAACGCCCGCACGACGCGACATCAGCTAAGCAGCTGCTACGTAGGAAGCACGCCCGATAATATCGAAGGGATTTTTGATAGCTATAAGGAGATGGCGCTTCTGAGTAAATTCGGCGGCGGCATCGGCTGGGACTGGTGCAAGGTGCGCGCGATGGGCGGCAGCATCGACGGACATAAAAACGCCGCGGGCGGCATCATCCCGTTTTTAAAGATCACGAACGACATCGCCGTCGCCGTCGATCAGCTGGGCACGCGCAAAGGCGCTATCGCCGTGTATATCGAGCCGTGGCATATGGACGTGAGCGACTTTTTAGATCTGCGCAAAAACTCGGGCGAGGAGAGGCGCCGCGCGCATGAAATTTTCCCCGCGCTGTGGATAAACGATCTGTTTATGAAAAGGCTTCAAAGCGGCGGCAAGTGGACGCTCTTCGATCCTGCAGAAGTAAGCGATCTAAGTGATCTATATGGCGCGGAATTTGAAGCGCGCTACGAACAGTACGAGGCCGATGATAAAATTTCAAAATCCACCATCCTGGCAAAGGAGCTTTGGAAGAAAATTTTAACGAGCTATTTTGAGACCGGAATGCCCTTTTTGTGCTTCAAAGATAATGCCAACCGCATCAATCCAAACGCGCATCAAGGCTTAATCAGGAGCTCAAATTTATGCACGGAGATCTTTCAAAACACGGCGCCGAACCACTACAAAATCAAAGTCGTATTTGCCGACGGCAGCGAGAGGCTGTTTGAGGAAAACGAAGATATAAGAACCGACGCGGGCATCGTAAAAAAGGCGAAAAAGATCACCGCGCTAGACGCGCTGGGCGGCAAAGAAATTTTTATCGTAGAAAAGGGCTGCAACGAGGGCGCAACGGCGGTTTGCAACCTCGCAAGCGTAAATTTAAGCAAAATCAACAGCCGCGAGGAGATAGCTCGCGTGATGCCGATCGCCGTGCGGATGCTCGATAACGTCATCGATCTAAATTTTTACCCGCACGCCAAGGTCAAACACACCAATCTAAAAACCCGCGCGATAGGGCTCGGCGTAATGGGCGAGGCGCAGATGCTTGCCGAGCGCGGCGTGAAGTGGGGCAGCTACGAGCACTTCGAGCTGATCGATAGGATAATGGAAAACGTGAGCTTTAACGCGATCAAAGCAAGTTCAAATTTAGCCGTAGAAAAGGGCAGGTACCCTGATTTCGCGGGCTCGAAGTGGAGCGAAGGAGTTTTCCCGATCGATTTAGCGAACGAAAACGCCAAAGCGCTCGTTAAGCGCGGTGGGCTTTTTGAGCAGAGCAGCTGCGACTGGGACGGACTGCGCGAGAAAGTAAAGCGCGACGGCATGCGAAACGGCTACCTGATGGCGATCGCGCCGACATCGAGCATCAGCATACTCGTAGGCACCACGCAGACGATCGAGCCGGTGTATAAGCGCAAATGGTTCGAGCACAACCTAAGCGGCATGATCCCGGTCGTCGTGCCGAATTTAAGCCCGAAAACGTGGCAGGCGTACGTACCTGCGTACGAGCTCGATCAGCGCCTACTCGTAAAGGCGGGCGCCATCCGCCAAAAATGGATCGATCAAGGCCAGAGCCTAAATATCTTCATGAGCCTAGATAAGGCAAGCGGCGGCTATCTGAGCGAAATTTACACGCTTGCATGGCAGCTGGGGCTAAAATCGACCTACTACCTGCGCTCTGAAAGCCCAGATAGCGAGAAGCTAAACAACGTCGCGGATCGCTCGATCGAGTGCGAGGGGTGTCAGTAAATTTTATTTGCCGCGCTAGAAAATTTACGCTCGCAATTAGAGGGCGAAAACGGCGTAAAAGAGTATTTTAGAAAGTAAATTTGACGGGCGAATTTAAGCGCAGGTCTTGCCGTCAAATTTAAGCAAAACGGCTCGGCTTCGGACTTTAAGTTAAAGCCGATTTTTAAATCCGCGTCGCGTCAAATTTGACCGTCCGCGTAAAAGTAAATTTATCAAAAAGGCAAAAAATATGAAAATAGCCGTAAACGGCGCAAGCGGATTTATCGGCGGCGAACTCTGCCGCTTTTTTAGAGCCCAGGGGCACGAGATAGTAGCTATCCCAAGGGCCGCCTACGCCGACAAAAACGCACTCAAAGACCTCATCAAAGGCTGCGACGCGGTTATAAATTTAGCCGGCGCTTCTATCGCCGCAAGGTGGAGCGAGGCCTATAAAAAGCGCCTTCGCGCAAGCAGGATAGAGACTACGCGCACGCTGGTTTGCGCTATAAACGAGCTAGAAAACCCGCCCTTTTTCATCAGCGCTTCAGCCGTGGGGATATATGAAAACGGGCTTGGTCACGACGAGAGCTCGGTCAAATTTGACCGCGGATTTTTGGGCGAGCTAGCATGCGAGTGGGAGAGCGAGGCCGCTAAGGCGCGGACGCAAACGGCGATATTTCGCCTAGGCGTGGTGCTGGGACGAGGCGGCGCGCTGGCTAAGATGCTGCCGGCATTTAGGCTCGGTCTTGGCGGCAAGATCGGTAGCGGCGAGCAGGCGTTTTGCTGGATTCACATCGCTGATTTGCTAGAGGCGTTTAAATTTACCTTGCAAAACCGCCAAAGCGGCGTTTTTAATCTCGTTTCGCCGACTCCTAGTACAAACGGCGAATTTACTCAAATTTTGGGCGAGGTTTTGGGGCGACCGACGTTTTTTAAAGTGCCTAAATTTGCGCTAAATTTGATGCTGGGCGAGGGATCCGGCGTACTGCTTGAAGGAGCAAAAGTCTATCCCAAGGCCTTGATAAAAAGCGGATTTATCTTTAAATTTGGCGATCTAAAAACCGCGCTTGAGG
Organism: Campylobacter gracilis; assembly: GCF_018374135.1. Taxonomy (GTDB): domain Bacteria; phylum Campylobacterota; class Campylobacteria; order Campylobacterales; family Campylobacteraceae; genus Campylobacter_B; species Campylobacter_B gracilis_A. Next base: position 24,143 of record NZ_JAHAFS010000015.1, read on the forward strand.
ATGTTTTGGGACAACGTTTTAAAGTAAAACAAATTACCTAAAGGACTTTTCAATGGCAAACCGTACACCACATAAAATCCTAGCGTAGTGATAAATTCCGGAAATTTACCGCAAGAGTTCGAGTCAACTTGTGTTTAAATTTAATGTTTGGCGGCGGTGCTTTATCGTTTTTATAAAGTCGTGCCGCATCACCGTCCAAAATGCGCACAAATTTGCCCTACAAATCAAAGCAATTTGATCTCTAAGCCCTAAAAAAGATCGGTTGAAAAAGCGCTCTGCTTTATCCCTCGCCCGATGAAAACCAAAAAATTATCGCAGCATTTGCGGTCGCTAAAAGGCGTTATCTCAAATTTACCGTTTACGAACTGCACGACGTATTGCGCTTCATCATCTTTAAAGCTCGCAAGCCCCTTGATGCGGTAAAAATTTTCCGGCATATCGCTCATAAATTTGATGAAATTTTGCCTATCGATGGCCTCAGGAAGATCCTTTTTAAACGAGACTATCCCCTCGTCTTCGTGCGTCGCATGCATTTTGCCCTCGAGCAGGACGGACGCCATATACGAGGTGTCGCTCTGGCGGTAGAGCAGATAGTTTGGATTTAGCTCGGCGCCTATCGTCTCGAATATCTCGGCGCAGCGGTTGTTTTGGATCAAAATTTGCCGTATCCGCTCCTTCTGCTCGGGCGAGATCAGATCGATTTTATTGAGCACTATGACGTCGGCGGCCTTGATCTGCTCGAGCATTATTTTTGATCTGCCGCGCTCTTTTAAAAAATTTGCCCCATCCACGACGGTGACGATGGCGCATAGATTGACCTCGTCTTTTATCTCGTTTAGCTCGCTTAAGATATTGAAAGGATTGGCGACGCCCGTGGTTTCAAGCACGATACTGTCGGGCTTTTTGGGCTTGAGCTGCGAGATCGCAAGCTTGATCTGCCCCGCCATGGAGCAGCAAACGCACCCCTCGTCGATCTCTACGAGCGCGTATTTAGCGTCCAGCAGCGCGCCGTCAAGGCCTATTTTGCCGATCTCGTTTTGGATGATGCCGGTAAATCTATTTTGCGCCGTTTCATGCTCGATGAAATTTTGGATAAATTTCGTCTTGCCCGAGCCCAGATAGCCGGTAATGATGAAGAAATTCGGCCGCTCGCCGCCTTGCATAAAAATTTGTTTTTTATCCTCCTTGGCTAAGCGTAGCAAAAATTTAAACAAAGCTGCCGAGCCGGACAGCTTCTTAAAAGATCTATCGTCAAATTTAATGCGCCCGTCGTCCGCATCCTCGCCGTAGATTAAATTTACAAAAATTTCGCCGCAGAGCGGATCTGCTTTGATTTCTAAGTTGCGCTCTTTGTCGTAGATCACGGCGCGAGCCGCTTTTTTGTAAATTTCAAAGCTCTCGTAGCGCGGCTCGTAAATTTTGCAAAGCGCGATATGCAAAAAGTTCATAAACGCAAGCGATACCCTAAAGCAGGGGAAATTTTTATCGAGCCCCTCTTTTGCGATGATCTGCTTACCCTCTACGCGCACACCGTCCTTTGCATACGACCTATCTCTGAGCTTTGTTTTAAAAGATAGCGCCAAGCCCCACTCTTGCGGCTTTAAATAGATCGTAGCGACGCAGAAGTTATTTAAAAGCTCCTCGTGCGCGGAGAAATTTCGCACTTTTGTTAAAAACTCCGGCCCTCCGGCTAAAACGGCTTCAAAAAGCGAGACGCTACCGAGCAGCTCATCGTTTGCGGAGGGGAAATAATAAAGCTCAAATACGCCCGCGCCCTCTTTCACCTCCCGCAAAACGATGCCGTAAATTCCGCTGTAAAAGCCAAATTTTATGCTCCAGCATTCATTAAAATAGTTCCCCTTATACATCCCCTGATACCTGCTTGAGGATTTTACGTCGCTATCGTAAAGAGACTTCATCAATATACATCTCATAAGCGACCTGTAATCCTCAAACGAGTATCTAAATTTCAAAGGAAAAATATCTTGAAATTCCATGCTTCTATCCAAATTTAACCTTGTCGCCGTTGCCCAGATAATCGGACGTTTTGGTTCTAAATCTAGCCGTGCCCTTTACGATCGGATAGCCCTCGCGGACGAATTTTTGCACGGTCAGCAGACCCGTGCAGTGGTTGCACGCCATGACTTGGTAGTTCCATCTTTTCAGCCCGATAACCAGATCGTCGTATTTTGGATCCCAGTCGTCAAACGGCGAGATATGAAGTCCGCCGTAAAGACCATAGAGCTGATCGTTATCGTACTTAAGCTCCTTGTGCGCGGAATCGGAAAAGGTAATGATGCCCTGATGGCAGCATCCGGTGATACTTACAAGACCTTTATCTTTGACGTTTACGAATATCGACTGCTCGCCAAAAACTCTCGTAATGATAGGGCAATCGTAGCAAAACGTACACATTCCGGGCTCGATCTCGTTTCTACCTTTTTTAAACACTACAAGCTCGCCTTTATGGCCTGAATCTTTGATATATTGTCTGCCCTCCGGGTAAAAGCCTTCGTGGATTATGATCCTGATGTCGGGCTTATACTTTAAAACGACGGGTAGCGCCCAAAAGTGATCGTAGTGCTCGTGCGACATTATGAGGGTGTCTATTTCGCCGCTTTGCAGCATCTTATCGATCCCCTCCCGCTTAAAACACTCGTGCATCCACTTATATGACCAGCCGCAATCAAGCAGATATTTTTTCTTTTCGCCGTTTAGCCGCTCTATCTCTATCAAAGCGGAGTAGCCGCCCGCGTTATCGGGATTTACGGAAAGTTTTTTGGTTACCTCCCACGCCTCATCGATCTTATCGGGTAGAAGATGCTTGATTTGTGAAATTCCCTCTTCGTAGCTGCCTTTGGCAAGCCCTTTGCCGTTACCGAACGGCGGCCAGTTAAATAGATATTGATTGACTAGCAGTCCGCCTGCGCCTTTAATATCTCCCATCAGCATCGAGTTGTCAAACCAGCTCGTTTCGGAGATATTAGTAACCTCGACGCTTTTGATCGCGCCAAAATCGGTCATCTTTCGCACTTCATCCGGAAGAAAAAATTCTCTCGCAGGAGAGTATGAAAACACTCCCATCGATGCGAGCGCCCCGAGCCCTATGCCCGCCGCGCCGCCTTTTATAAAATCTCTTCTAGCTTCATTCATCTCAGATCCTTTATTTAAAAATTGTAAGCATATTGCCCACGGCAGGCGCTAGATAAACTACGGCGAGATAGATGATCACGCCTATGATAAAGCCCGCTACCAAACCTTTGATGGAATTTTTATTTCCAAAATCGTCTTCCTCGTCTGCTTCCTCCGCCTCTTCCTTCTTGCCGGCAAGCTTCCAGCCCGGCCAGCCGTCCATAAACCAGTAATTTATCAGCATGACGTTGATAAACCAGATCATCGGAATCATCGGGAATTGTTGCGGATGCGAAAAGCCCTTTTGGGTGCCTAGCAAAAAGTGAGAGACTTGATAATAGACATAGTATAGGACGATAGCCGCTACCATACTTATGATCGTTCTAAGAAGGATATTGACGGGCTTTGAAAATTTATTAACCGCGTTGTTGCAGTAAAATTTAATAAACAGCACCGGCACCAGCCAAAATATAGCTATCTCGCCTACGTGCAGCCAGCGCCAATCGGGCGCAAAAAGCCTCCTGTCACCTCTAATATGCACGCCCCAGATGAGCTCTTGCAAATAGTAAAAGAAGAACGAAAAGCAAAACGCCATCGCTATAATGCCGAAAAATGACGCCACCCTTCTAAGCCAGTTCGTCTTAATAAGGCTAAAAGGATACCTCTCCCAGATGGTTTCATACACCCAGACCATAACGGTACAGCACATAATCCACGCGATATTGAAATTTCCGTGCACGGTATCGGCGAAGTTGTGCCACCAAGGCGGAGTAATGGATGTGTATTTTTGCCACGGATCGAATAAAATTCCCATTTGCGAGTGGAAAAATACGAAATACACGATCATACTTAGCAAAAAGGTCCAGATAAAAACGGTAAAGCCTTTAACGGGCTGCTTTAGCTTCTGCCACGGCGAATTATCCGCAGCCACTACCCAAGAGGGGCTGAGCCACGACGCGATAGCGGCAAACATCAAAATGGCCTGAGCCGAGTATTCAAGGGCGTAAAAATCGGTTATGCCAAGCTCCGCGAGCCTTCGCGGACTAAAATACGATATGGCAAGCTCGCCTAAAATAAATTCGAAGAATATCTTTAAGAATACGAAGAAGGTAAAAAATACCATCACCGTAAAGATAATGCCCTTTTTCGCTGGCCCCGCCGTATAGAGCCACTCTCTTTTAAAAGGCCAAAAATCAAAAATATACGCTATCCAGATGATAACTACAAGTAGCCACCTGCACCACATATATCCCACGTAAGGGGTATACATCCTCATCAGTCCCCTAGGATCTTGAAAGATCCACCACGATGCGTAAAACACCACAAACAAAAACAGAGTGTTTATAAGCACCGATGTGAGCGGAGAATATCTTCTAACAAGCTTCCGCTCCTCCAGATAAATTTTGTCTTCAGGTTCGCTCATCGCTCCCTCCTTACATAAAATTTAATCTTTGTTAATTATATAAAAAGAGTGCAGCCCATTTGTAGCGTAAATTTGGATTAAATTTTAAATTGTCTCAGAAAAGCTTCATTTCGGAAGTTTGATTATGAAATTTGAACCGTTCTTTAGGCTCTCCACAACGAGCGAGCCCTTGCAGTGATCTTCGATGATGATCTTTGACATGTATAGCCCGATACCGGTGCCGTTTTTGCTGGCTTTGGTAGAAAAATACAGATCGAAAATTTTATCCGCGATCTCCTTTTTGATGCCGCCGGCGTTATCTTTTACACTTAAGCAAAGATAGGACTTTTCGATGTAGGTTGAAATTTCGATAACCCCATCGTCGATATTTCTTTCTAAAAAGGCGTCCTGCGCGTTTTTTATGATGTTTAAAATAACCTGCGAAACCTCGTTTTTATATGTGAGCAGAGTCTGGTTGCAGCCGTATTTCGCGTAAATTTTAATCTTTTGGTTTTGCAGTATCGCTTTTGCGATATTTATCGCCATATTGCAAAGCTCCTCCAGGCTCGTAACTTCCTTGATCTTAGCGGGCTTAAAGAAATTTCTAAACTCGTCGATCGTTTCGGATAGGTGCTTGGAATACTGCTCGATCTTGCCTAGCTCCTCCAAAAGAGCCGTTTTATCAAAAATATCTGCCATCAAGCAGCTAGTGCTTAGATACGAAGCCGTAGCCGAGATGGCAGATAGCGGTTGCCTCCACTGATGCGCTATCATATTTAAAATTTCGCCCATCTGAGCGAGCCTTGATTGATACTGCAGCTGCTCGTCTTGGCGCCTTATGAGCTTTAGCTGCTCTTCGATCTCGTGGTTGAGCGTTAAATTTAGCCGTTTGACCTTTAGCCTGCTTTGCTTTAATTTCTTCTCCGCCATCACTCTTTTAGTGATATCTACCACTATCCAAAGCACCTCGTCGTTTCCCGATATGGAGTCGCCCGAAATTCTAATCCAAAGCCCTTTGCCGCTTTTATGTCTTAGCTCGTAATTTAGCTGCAGAGCCTCGTTTTTCCTTACTTTATTAAAGGCGATGTCTGCGAAATGCAAGTATTTTTCTTCGCTTAGATGTATGGTTTGCGCGGATTTACCGATGATCTCGTCGTATTCGTAGCCGAAAATTTTACAAAAGGTCTCGTTGCACTCCATAATATTTCTTTTCTTGTCCACGATGAAGATGCCGACGCCGGAATTTGAAAATATCGTCTCAAATCTCTGATGATTTTTCTTGATGTCTACTATCGCCATTTTATCCTGTATCCTTGTGAGTAGATATTTTCTATCAGCTTATAGCCGATTTTTCGGTGAAATCTGGATATGATATTTCTTACCCGTTTGTCGTCATACTCATCGCAGTCCTCGAACAACTCGTTTTCTATCTCAAGGCCGCTTGCGATCCGTCCGCTAGAGCTTAAAAGCAGCTGCAACAAAGAGGTTTCGTTTTTGGTTAGCTTGATAATTTCGCCCGCCTTGCATAGGGTTAAACTCTGCTTATCCCACACGAAATCGCCGCTTAAATAGGCAAGCTTTCCCGGTTTCGTTTCGATGCTTTGCGTGATTTTTTCAAGCACGCTTAGTAGATCCTCAGTCGTAAAAGGCTTTAGAATATAGCCGTCCACGCCGATGGATATCGCTTTAGTGAAAAATTTAGACTCGTCATGGGCTGAGAAGATGACCGTTTTTACCAAAGGATCGATCTGTTTGATCCGCTCTATCATTTCAAGCCCGTTAATGCCCGGCATATTGATATCGGTAAAAACAATACCTGCTTTGCTCGCTTTAAATTTCTCGATACCTTCCCGCGCGTCGCCGCAGTCGATAACTTGATGAAAGAATAGTTTTAAAATTTTTGCAGTCTGCCGCCTTACCTCATTATCATCTTCGACATATAGGGCGCGCATGTTGTGGGTTTGGGCTTTTATCTCGTTTATATCCATAATGCAGCCCCTCCTCTCTTTAAATTTATACGTATCGTAATTTTGTTCTGCCCGCTGCAATTGCGCTTTGAGCTTTAAATTTTAAATCGAAATATCTCTACTCTACCTGCCCGAGCTTTTTGAGATAGGCAAAAATTTTAGCGATCTCGATCATTTTATTTAGGCTTTCGAGCAGTTTTGCGCTTTGCGAGCTCGGCGCGGATTTGAAAATTTCGCTATTTTCAACGCCGATTACGAGGCTGTTTTCGCCCAGATAGAGCTCTGTTTTACCGAACAAATTTAGGGTGATCGTCTGCATATTTTCTAAAATTTTTTTGTTTTGCAAAAACGCGGCGGCGGCGGGATTGTTGAGATAAACATCAAACGATGCGCTTAGGTGCGGGCTGTCTTTGAGTAGCTTCAGATCCGATGCGCCGAAGATGAACTCCCCGCGCGGTACGACTAAAATTTTACTATCGAAAGTCTCGTTAAAATCGAATTTTGCAAAAAGCCCGTCGAAGATCGCAGTATCATCCTTCTTTTTAAGATGCAAAATTTTATCCAGTTCAAATACTCGATTTTCTCTGTTTTTATCGAAATCGCGGCTTAGGCAGATGTCGCCGATTTTTATGCCAAATTCGGGCGTCTTGCCCACTATAGCGTGCTTACAAGTGCATAGATTTGCCTCTTTGCGGAGCGGGTTTTTATAAATTTCATCGAGTAAAAACGCGCCGAAAGGCTGAAAGGTAAGACGCAGCTCCTTTGCGATCCAAAGCAAAAATTCGTTTTTAAAAGCCTCCTCACTGAGCGCTTCAAATTTACGCGAAATGCGCACGGCTAGGTATTTGTAAGCAGGATAAGCAAGAGCTAGCAACACTAATAAAAACAGGAATGAGAAATCTCCGAAATCCTTGCGCATAGCAATAAACAGCGCCAGTACTACTGCCGCCACGCCGCCACGCGCCTTCCAAAGCGCCACATTGCGCGCTCCATCCAGCTTTTGTTTTTTTAATTCGTAAGAAACAAGGCTCATCGCTATCCCCGTGAGTGAAATTTGACATTCATTATAGCGAAAAATGGGATTAAATCAAGCTCATCGCATAGAGAGGTACTATATTTATTCTGCTAGGACTAAAAGATACGAAATTTTAGAAAATATCTCTTTCCTCAAATATTTTCATTATAAAATTTTAAAAGTAATACACATAGCAGCCTCGGTCATCGTATATATCAAATAAAATCGAAAATTTCTCTTTATTGTTTACGGCTAACTGAACTCTAATGTTCAAAGAGGGCTCTTTTGCCAGCTCAAAATTAAAATGGCGCAGCAGTATGGATCTCAAAAAATTTGGCTCAAGCGTCTTTTCTTTTATAAAAATAATGCCCGCTCTGGCGCCGTTTTTATAAGGCTTAGCTTTTGTGTATTGCCCCTTCATATTTTTAAGAAGATACTCCTCTATTTTCTCATCTCTTTCCCAAAAAAGAATTTTATAAACTACGCTATCTAAGTGGCTTGCTTTTGAAATTAAAAATATAACTAGCCTTATTTTAGCATCTACATCGATATTTTCAAAATCTATTCTCGATCTGGCTACGCCTCTTTTATTTCTGCTTATTTTTCTAAATTCTATATCGAAATTAGTTGGGTCTATAATGCTTTTTATCATTGCCGTCGTCTTTAAAAGCCCTTTTTGCTGCGTGATGCTATGCAAATTCTTTTTAAAATTTCTTGTCATTACTCGCCAAATTTCATCCAAGCGGCGGCATATTCTTGTGTCTCATTTCTAAAATATTTGCTAATTATCTTATATTCGTCCTCTTTCGCAATGTTTACAATTGTTTCAATAAAGCCGGTACAAAACGCCGTGCCGATGTATTCATCTTCGCTTGCCGCCCCCTTTTCCACAAAATCAAAAATTTCATTTCTTGTCTTTTCGTCCAAATCATCAAAAATTTTAATCGTAGTTTCTGCAAAAGATGCAAGCAATCACAATAAGCTAGGTATATACTCCATATCGAAAGGAAATATCTGCTCTTGATAGGCGTTAAAATACGCCCTGTTTTTCTCTATAAAGAAATAGATATATTCCTCATACTTGCCCAAATCGGTCTTTGTTAAGCACATTTGCCAATCCTTATAAATTTTTGCCCTTATAATACTTCTCCCAAAATTTTATCGCATTTTTTATCTCTTTTTCAAAATGTTTGAATGGTATATAAATTTCTTCTTGTTCGTAGGGTTTTAACTTTTTATATTTCTTGGAATGCGTAATTCTTGTAATATTTTCATAGTGTTTTTGTAAAAAATCTATGATTATTTTTACCTCATCCCTGCTAAATTGTTTCGCTCGTGCTCGCCGCATAGGTGGTGCAAATGCCTGAATAAACATATCTTCTATAATCGCCTCATCGCCGAAACGCTCGTAAAAATCAATAAAATCCAGGATATAATACCTAAAAGCATAGTCATTAAAGACACTCAAATCTCCCGATAAAAGTTTGATCGTGCTATGGTCTAAATCGCACAGTTCTTTACCACACAGATCTTGTTCGACAAACTTATCCTTCTGTACAGGATTTGTTATAATTTCCGGCTTTTGCAGTTTAAGCTGCGCCTTTAGCGCCTTTATTCTATTCGATAAGTTCATTTTGTCCTCCTTTTTAGAAAGCATAAAATTTGAGCTTGGCTTATAATGCTCTTTTACTCTTATCAGATATATCAAATACAGGATCAATCCTATGATAAGTAGTAGTTGCATAATGACGGATTGGGTTGTGGCTACGACATAGACTTTGCCTCCGCGATAACCGCCCTCCGTTAATAGCTTATGAAAATTAAAAGACGATAGGATAATAAAAAATATCGTCATTACAATTCTTACCGGTTTCATGGTTTTAAATTATCCTTATATGAAATTCTAGGGACAGTTTGTTGCCTTTTGCCCAATCAAAGCCTAAGAATTTCATCGATAAATATACCTCACTAACGATTCAAACTCATTCATCTAAAAAATACACGTCATTATCTAAATTTATATCGTTATCAGATAATGGCCTTAGCAAGTCCGTATCGTAGTATAGACTCGGCAAGTTACCGTAGCTGTAAATCTCGACTCTTAGCAGCTTTTTTACGCTTTGTAATTTTATACTCCTCGCGACATTTATATCTGCCAAGAATTTTTTAATTAGATCTCCCGCAGAAGATATATCATAAAATTTTTCCTCTATGCTAAAGCCAAAATTTCTGTATTTTAAAATAGAGCCTTTTGGTTTCAAATCTCCCTTGCGCCAGGTTTTTGTTGCAGATATGCCGTTGCTGCTTATTGCCTCGGATAGATCTCTATCGCTTTCGATCGATAGTATTAAAACTACTTCGTTGCCTTTCAAAAATGCTCCTAAAATCTTTTATATCCCATCTACGCATACATTAGCATTTAGTTCGGTGCATATTTTTATATTTATCCGAAGATGAGCAAAACCAACATATTCTGTATTGAAAGCCAAAATTTTCATTTGGGCACCCGCCCAGGACAAATAGTTAGGCAATATGCAAAGTCATCTCCGTTTTTAGCGCGATAATTAGTTATATATTGGATCGCCACTTCGAATGCATTATTAACTCCCCTGTTGGTAATCCAGCCGTCGTATGTGATGATGGGCTCATTGCCGCTTAGACGATATACGTCTCCTCCTAGGATAATCATACCTTTGCCTCTTGTGATTTTTAGCACCTCCATTACATCGTCAAATTTCCAAGCGATTTCAAAAAACCAAGCTTCTCTCTTAAGTTTATACCGCGCTCTAAAAGATCCTGCGGCACTATATTTACAAAATCCTCATCTGTAAATGCCGCGCCATCTTCTTCAACTGACATAATCTCTCCTTTCATTAAAATTTAATTTATTGCAAAGACTTTTCTATATCATTTATTAGGTGATGAAGCGTTTCGATACGACTAGTACTCGGATTATTTTGGTTTAAAATTCTAAAATATCACTATACTTTATCGTATTTATATCGCGCTCGTCAAAAGATGAAAGTATATATTTTTAGTTCATCTTAACGACATTCGCTATGTGATTCTCGTTTATACCTTTTTTAGCTTTTTATGCGATATATACACCAAAGGGGGCTTATTTATCACTCTTTCTGCAAAACTAACTTAATAGGTTTTAACTAACCTAATAACTAACTGAATTATTTTAGAATAATTAAAACATAAAAAGAAACAAAAATAATAAAAATTACTAAAAGCCCTAGATATCGGTATTTAAAGGAAGTAAAAGAGATTTAAAATTAAAAGTAACTTAAATGGTGGAGTTAAGCGGGATCGAACCGCCGACCTCTTGAATGCCATTCAAGCGCTCTCCCAGCTGAGCTATAACCCCAATAAAGATTTTGTAATTTTACATTATTTTACTTACAAAATTTTTAAATTCCGGCGCTACGCCAAAATTTTCTCCGCAAAAGCCGCTATAAAATGAAATTTTAAGCTTGCATTGGGTAATATTTCATTTCTTTGCGCGGGAATAGCTCAGTGGTAGAGCGCAACCTTGCCATGGTTGATGTCGCGAGTTCGACTCTCGTTTCCCGCTCCATTTTACATTCTGTTTTGTATTAAACGTGCCCGGATGGCGGAATCGGTAGACGCAAGGGACTTAAAATCCCTCGGAATTTTTTCCGTGCCGGTTCAAGTCCGGCTCCGGGCACCACCTAATAAGCCGGCGCGGCGACATAGCCAAGTGGTAAGGCATGAGCCTGCAAAGCTTTGATCCCCGGTTCGAATCCGGGTGTCGCCTCCAGATCCTAAAAAGGAGTTATTATGAGATACATACTAGCGGCTCTTTTGGCATTGATGGCTTTTAGCGGGTGCTCTAATACTTGGCACGGCGTAAAAGAGGACTCGCGCAACGCGGCTCAATGGACCAAAGAAAAGGTTCATAACGGCGCCGAGTGGGTCGGAGAAAAAACCGAATAAATTGCACGCGCAGGTCTTGATCTACGCGAATCTACGGCGGGGTCTTGCCCGCCTTTAATCGGGAGATGGCTGAGCGGTCGAAAGCGGCGGTCTTGAAAACCGTTGAGGTGAAAGCCTCCTGGGGTTCGAATCCCTATCTCCCGGCCATTTTAATCTAATCCGAAATTCCCTTTTAACTTCAAAAATTTCACATTTTATTTATACTAATTTTCATTTAATGCTCTTTAGGCTAAAATTTTATCTCGCAGCAAACGGCAGTTCGGGGTGGCACTTTTATAGACGGAGCGCTAAAACGTCATACGGTGAATATGCTAAGATTGCGCGTCAGCGGCTTATTTGATCGCTACGTGCTAAAACAGCGCGTAGCGAGAGTAAGGCGATGTAAAATTTAAATGTCTGTTTCGCCATAAAAGCGACTGTGAAAGATAATTGCGAAATTTAGCTATGAAATTTCAAAGCTTAGCAGCCCGCCGCGCTTGGCGTAAAATTTTAAAATTTACCGATTCGCGCTTTTTAAATTTAGCCCGGGTGCAAGTAAATTTTAAAATTTGCGCCCGCGCCGCCATGCTGTCGCGCCGCCGCGCAGATAAAAATCGACGCATTTGACGATTCGGGCGATGCACAAAATGAGAGAAGCTACTCGGTATGGAGCTAGAGTCAGTGAACTAGCGAAGTATACCGAAATCGGCGTGCGAACAGGCGGCTTAAAAGTTGGCAAATTTAAGAAATATTGCGGGCTAACGGGTCGAGGCGAGCAAATCCAAAAAATGGCGCAGGTAGGCAGCTTGATAAGCCGAAAGAGAAAAGTCTGCCGAAATATCTGCGAGACGGAATTTTACCAGAAATAAATGAAAGGCTTAAATGCGAAAAATTTTACTATTTTTACTGCTTTGTGCGGGAGCTTTTGCGCTTGAGTGGGACGGAGCCGCCCTACGAGGGGCGCTGCCAAACGGGCTTAAATACTACATTTTAGAAAATTCCGTGCCTAAAAATTCCGCCGTTTTCTATCTGGTCGTGGATGCGGGCTCGATCGACGAGAGCCCCAATGAGCGCGGGCTTGTGCACTTCATCGAGCATATGTCCTTTAACGGAAGTCGCGATTTTAGTAAAAACGAGCTCATCAAAAAATTGCAGAGCCTGGGCGTGAAATTCGGCGCCGACGTAAATGCGCAGACGGGCTACGACAGCACGATTTACACGCTTAGCATCGCCGTTAGCGAAGAAAATTTAAAGGACGTTTTTAAAATTTTTACTTCGATTGCGGACGGAGTGGAGTTCAATCCGCTCGAGCTCGTAAAAGAAAGAGGCGTCATAATCGAGGAGGCGCGCAGCCGCGATACGCCGATCGCAAAGCTTTACGAGCGGATGGATGAGGAGCTTTACGGCGACAGCGCGTATTTTAATCGTGCGCCGATCGGCGATATGGCGGTCGTAAAATCCGTAAGCGCGCAGCGAATCAAGGAGCTTTATCAAAAAATTTACCAGCCCAGATCTATGAAATTTATAGCCGTGGGCGATTTTAAAAGGGATAAAATTTTAAAACTGCTAAAGCAAAATTTTTCGCCTCTTAAAAATACAAGCTCCTACGCCCGCCCGAATATGGCAATTCCGCCTAGGCAGGGTTTGAAAATTTACAATTACGATACGAACGAAACATCGCTAAATTCGGTCAAAATTTCGTTTTGGGAGGAATTTGCGCCCCCAAGCAGCGAGGCGAATGCGAGAAAAATTTTAAAAAGCGAGCTTATCTCAAGCCTCATCTCTACGATTTATGAGCGGGCAAAAGCTAGCGAAGGCGCGCTGCTGCGAGTTAATTTTTCCAGATCGAATTTGCAGTTTCAAAAAACGATCTATAGCTTTGACGTCGCCGTTTTGGGCGGAGATTTTGACGGCGCGATCTCGCAGGCGCTCGGGCTAATCAAAGGCTTGCGAGATAGCGGCTTTGATGCGCGCGATTTCGCCCTAGCAAAGGATGCCTTGATCAGCTCGCGGCACAGCGCCTTCGAGCGCAGAAAAAGCGCAAATTCCGCGTTTTTTGCAAGAGAGATTCTTCATGCCGTAAAATCGGGAGCCGTTCTGCCTAGCGCCGCAAAACAGCGTGATTTGGAGGTAAAATTGCTGCGCGAGATCAGCCTAGAGGAGCTAAATTTAGAATTTAGGCGCCTGACAGATCTAAGCGAGGTGCACGTAAGCGTTTTTAGCGGCTCAGGATATAATCTGGATGAGGCTAAATTTAAGAAGCTGCAAAGCGGCGCCAGGGCGATAAATACGCATGCCGCGCATAAAAAGCTGCCGGGTAGCTTGGTTTCTAAAAACCTGCCTGAAGGTAAAATTTTAAGCAAGAGCTTTGAGCCGCAATTTAAATTTTATACCTACCTGCTTGAAAATAACGCGACCGTGATCTTAAAGCCGCTTAAGACGCGCAAGGATTTCATCTCGTTTGCCGCGGTAAGCAGAGGCGGAATGTCCAATCTAGCGCATCCAGGGCTTGGTAGTTTTGCCGCGATGCTTTCAAACGAAAGCGGTGCAGGCGAGTTTAACAATTATGAAATTTCGCAAATTTTAAGCGGGCGGCAGGTGAATTACCGCAAAAACATCTCCGCATTTTCGCACGGATTTTACGGAAGCTGCGGCTCGCGGGATTTAAAATGGCTGCTGGAAGCAATAAACTTAGAGATTAGCTCTCCGCGCGTGGACGAGAAGGCGCTGCAAAATTTAAAGATCAAATCGCTCGACGAGCTTGCGCGAAACGAGAAACTGCCCGGATATAAATTTAGCAGGGAATTTAGCGAGTTTTTTTACGGCGGCAATGCGCGAATGCGCCCGCTAAGCGCCGCGCAGATCAAAGCTCTTAACGCGGAAGAGTTAAAAAAGATCGTCTATGATAAATTTAGCAACGCTGCATCCTACACTTTCGTACTTAGCGGCGATTTTGAGTTAAAAGATGCCGAAGCCCTCATAAAAAAATATCTGGCGAACCTGCCCGCTCGCGGCGAACGCGAGGATTTTCAAGACGACGGAATTCGCAGCTTAAGCGGACGGCACGTTTTTATGCGCAACTATCAAAACTCCCCTAGAAGCGACGTCGCGCTTACCGCGATAAACAGATCCGCTCCATACTCGCTTGAAAATGCAATAAAAATTTCAGCTCTAGCTTCGGTGCTTCAGGAAGCACTTAGGGAGCGCATCAGAGAGGATGAGGGGCGTACTTACGGCTTTTCGGTCGCTTCGAGTCTAAGCCGCATCCCGTACGAGCACTCGAGTCTTCATATTTCGTTTTCCTGCGCGCCGCAAAATACGGATCAAATTTTATCCGCAATTAGAGAAATTTTTGCAGAAATCGCAGGCGGCGGATCGGACGTAGCGCGGCATCTTGAAAATTTTAAAAAATCTCAGATCATCACGGCGCGTATCGCTCGCGAAAGCCCTGAGTTTTGGAACGACGCGCTCGTAAAATACGCGCTTTGGAATGAGGAGATCGCCGATTTTAAGACCTTTGAAAAGATCATAAATTCCATCTCGCTGAAGGATATCGCGGAGGCGGCGCAGACATATATTTTTGACACCGATGAGACGGTGAGGATAAACGCGCCGAAATTTTAACGAGCTCGGCGCATTTAAATTTTGCTCGTTAAATTTACTCGGCGAGTTTAAATTTAACGGCGCTTGCACGGCAAATTTTATCTCCGTAAATTTCAGTTTAAAAACGAACTCAAGAATAAAGCTCAATTAAACCTATCTGCACTGCGCGTAGATTTTAGATAAATTTTATTTTGGAATAGATTTATCTCGCCGATATACCGCTATTTTGTTACATTTTTTCTATTGTTTGCATAAGTCGTATAATTGTTATCACTTTTATTGAAATTTAAAATATTATTGGCTAAATTTCCTCAGTCTTAATTTTTATTTTCAAAAAAGGAGAAAAAAATGATTGTTGGTTTTTGGGCCTGTAAGCCATGTAAAAGCGGCGCAGGCCGCAATTATTCCGCTTCCGTAAAAGGCGAGAAATCCACTCAAAATCGCTGCGGGGGGGGGCTTGCACGCTCCTTAATAGTCGCGGCGTGTCTTTGCGGTCTAAGCGTCGCGCAGGATTCGTCTGAAAATAACGCAACAAGAAGCGTTGCTACCAAAGAAAACAAAAGCGCGCAGAGCTCGGCTGCGATGACAAATAGTTATAAATTCCCCGAAATAGTAGTCGTCGGCAACATCGACTCGAGTCTGACGAGCGTCGGCGACAGCTACGGCGGTACGCAAAAGATAAGCAGGACGATGATCGAGTCGATGCCTAGCGGCAACGGCGATTTCGTGCAGCTTTTGCGTACCAATCCAAACGTGCAATTCAGCTCCACAAACCGCCAGAGCACGACGCTCGGCGAGATCAGCCCCGCAAACATAAGCATTAACGGCGCGAAGTATTGGCAAAATAACTTTATACTTGACGGCGCGAATATGAATAACGATCTCGATCCCGCTAGAAATCCGGGTGGCAATCCTACGCGCTTTTCGGCGTTTGATACGATGAATTCCGTTTCGCAAGGTATGGCGATCGATAGCGATTTTTTACGAAGCGTGGAGGTGCACGATAGCGGCGTCTCCGCCAAATACGGCGGATTTACCGGCGGCGTAGTGGAGGTCAAGACGCGAGATCCGCGCGCGGGCTTTCACGGCAAGTTTTCAATGCAGCATACCGAGGATAGCTGGACTAGATACCATATCTACGGCGATGAACAGAGCTTTGAAAACTCCGCTACGCCACTAAATCAGCCGAGATTCGATAAGTGGATCACGAGATTAAATTTAGAGGGCACCGTTACCGAGGATCTGGGTTTGATGTTCGGCTACACTAACACTAGAAGTAAAATTCCGCTCAAGGCCTACGACAGAAGATACAACGCAGATACGACCATCACCGAGCGAGTTCAGAGGCGAAATATTGACAACTACTTCCTAAAAGCGCTTTGGTATGCAAGCGACCGCCTAACTATCACGCCTAGCGTAACCTACGCGCCCGAGCGAAACAAGATGTTTAACGACCACGTCAAAGACTCCTACGCTGATATGAAATCGGGCGGTTTAAATTTAGCGCTTAAAACCGACTACGATGGCGATTTTGCTAGATTTAATCAAATTTTATCCTACAGCAAGCTGGAGAGTTCGCGCGATGCCGAGAATGAATATTACAGGGCTTGGCAATACTCAAACGTAAAGAATTGGGGCAGTAAAATTTTATCTGCTTCGGCGATAGAGGGTGGCTACGGCGATCTCGATCAGACTCAAAAGAGCCTTTCATACAACGCGGATCTGGAGTTTAATGAATTTGATCTCGGCGGCAGTAAGCATAGATTTATCACAGGCTTTGAGTTTAAAAAGCAAGAGGCTAAATTTAACGTAAGAAAAGAGTTTATGACCGCTGGCGGAATAGCACCGCTACCTGCGGGCGTAAATGTTTGCGATCCTGATGATGAGCTCTGCTCGATAGACGATTCTTTTGCGAGGCGTGGTAGAAGCGGCCAGTTTTTTACGCGAAAAAGCTATTACAAGGGCAATACTAAGGTGGATATGAAAAGCTTGGCGGTTTATTTGGAAGATGAGATAAAAATAGGCGATCTTACTTTACGACCGGGCGTAAGATTGAATAGGGACGATTATATGAAGCAAACAACTGCGGCGCCGAGATTTAACAGCTACTACGATATTTTTGGCGACGGCGATTCGATCATTAGCTTCGGCGCAAACCGCTACTACGGACGCAATCTCTTTACCTATAAATTAAGAGAAGGTCGAGAGGGTCTCGCCACTACCTACACGCGCCCGCGCAATGCCTATACGCAAAACTGGACGCAACTGCCAAAAGACCCATCTCTAACTAAATTTAACGAGCTAAAGGTACCTTATGAGGATGAGCTGGTATTTGGGGCAAAGCAAAAGCTTGGGAATTTTGAGTTTTTCGGCAAATATGTAAGCCGCAAGGGCAGGGATCAGATCATCAAATCTACGCGAAGAGATCTAGGTCTAGCGCCGAATCCGAACTACCAAAACAACTATCAAACCTTTACTAATGACGGCAGAAGCGAAAATAAAATTTTAACCTTCGGCGTTAAAACGATCGATGATTATGAGGCCTTCGGTAC
Organism: Campylobacter gracilis; assembly: GCF_018374135.1. Classification (GTDB taxonomy): domain Bacteria; phylum Campylobacterota; class Campylobacteria; order Campylobacterales; family Campylobacteraceae; genus Campylobacter_B; species Campylobacter_B gracilis_A. Next base: position 41,756 of record NZ_JAHAFS010000015.1, read on the forward strand.
GCTAAATGGCTTTGAGCTAGGCTTTGAACACATCAAGATGAAAACGAACAACACCCTTTATGACATATCGCTTGATAGAGAAACGCTTGAAGATGAAAAGATCGTCGAATACGACGGAAAGTTGATGAGGTTATCGGAGCTGCCGGCGCAGGACTATGCTAGGCCTTGGACTGCGAGCCTAAACATCATCACGAAAATTCCAAGCTATGGCATCAGCGTGAATAACTTTCTATCATTTAAAGGCTCGCAAGAAGCAATCGCTCGCACGGGCAGGACGCCCGCGGGCAAGTATCCTGCCAGATACGATAAATACGAAAAGGTAAATCTCGGCAAAAGCTACAGCTGGGATGCGCGCATCGGATACGCTAAAAAGATGGCGGGCGAGGTAGAATTTTTTACGAATTTAGACATCTACAACGTCCTAAATAAGCGCAACAAAGCAAGACTTAGCAGCGACACCTCGCTCGATTTGGTCTATGAGGCGGGCAGGCAGTTTTGGCTGGAGGCGGGCATTCGGTGGTAGCGTAAGCTAAATTTGCGGAGCTTTTAAAATTTCACGGCTCCGCGAAATTTCGTGAAATTTTCTGAAATTTGCGGCATTTTGCGGAATTTTAAATTTATCTGTATGCCGCATGCCGCAAAGCCATAAAATTCCGCACCGCGCTGTAAAATTTTAGCGTGCGTATCGTATTATTTAACGTGCAAGCCGTAAAATTTTAACGCACGCGAAATTATAAAATTTACGCCCAAACCTAAGAAGTCGAAACAACTTTTTAAATTTTAACGCCGATATCGCTTAATAAGCCTTTTCATTGAAATATCACAAACTGCTTTTGAAATTTTGACGGGCTGATCCGCCGCTCTTTTAGCATGTAGCGGCAAACTCTTTCAAAATCCTCCTCGCTCATCATAAAACTGATAAATTCGCCCTTGCCATCACAGATGATCAAAGTATCGATCGCACGGAAGCTAAATTTCCCCTCCGTGATCTTTGAAAAAATCAGTTTAGAGATGAAAAACGGCAAAACCAATGCCGTCAGGCTCATAATAAAAATTATAAATCCTCTAAGGCTTTGTAAAAATCCGGCAAATGCGACGGCTATCACGATAAATGAAAGCACAATGTCTGCGGAATTTCTAGCCGACACGATATGTCCGAATAACGGCGTAGCGGTGAGCTTTATGAGCGATATCTCATCAAATTTTATAGATTTCGTGATTTTGCCTTTATTGATGTAGCTGATGTTCCTGTTCGTCAGATGAACAAAGCGCGTATGGGCGCTGTTGAGATAGGACACGACGGCGAATACTACAGGAACAAACGGCGTATAGTATGGGAAAATATCCCCTATATACAGAAACACCGGTACCGCTAAAGGGGCGAAGAATAGGTTATAAATAAAGAATACTATTATGTTGTAGTCTTTGACGACGAGGGGTTTATTGTCGAATTTCGGCGAATTTCGGCGCTCGGCGCTATCTTGTTTAGATTGCGATTCTTTCGGCTCATCGTTAAAATTTTTCATTAAATTTTTTGTTCCTGTTTTAAAATTTATCGCTAGCGGCTCGGGCGTTTTGCGCTGTTAAATTTAGCTTTTGATTTCATCGTCAAACAGCGCGTTTTCATTCGCATTATCGCTTCCGTTGCGCTTAAAATTTTAAATCATTCGGCAGCACTTATACGTCTGTATCGCCATCAAAGCCGCTGCGAAAATTTAAATTGCCCTCTCGCAAAAGCTCCGCGCTCGCACAAAGCCGCAGCCCGCCTAGGCTCGGCCACCCATTGCTATCTCATGACCTTCAAATCTCGCACTAAATTTACCGACCTCGCCGTACGCCTTAGCGATGCAATCCCAAGTAGAGCGCGCTTGTGTCCTTTTAAAATTTTATTTCGTTAAAATTTGTCCGCGCCGCGTATCGGCACTGCGTGCGCTTACCGTATCGCCGCACAAAATCTCGCGATCTCACAGCTCGAAATCAAAGCAATAAAAATCATCCGCCTCGCCCCAAAGCTCCTCTAGCGAGCGTCCGTCTATTTGCGGTGCACCGTAGAGCTCTCGCAACGTGGCGAAATACCGCTCGCCGCTTGCGTTTGCGCCTGTCTCGTCCGCGCATCTTTGAAACGAGCAGCGATCCGCATAGGCGATGATCATGTATTCCGTGCCGCGCAGGCGAAAGCCAAGCTCGGGCTCACCGCCCTCGGCTACGCATTTTAGTAGCATTTTCTCTATGGTTTCAAATGAGTATTTTGGCATCGCTCCGATCTTAAAATTTTATCTCTGCCGCTGCATATCGCGAGCCATTTTATTTCGCCAAAAACCCGAAGCGCTCGATCATATCCAAAAGCATATCGGCTCTGCAAATTTCATCGTCCAGTAGGTCATCGTATTGATCTCGTAGTCGCTCGGCGTCTTGCGCCACGGGTCCTAGACACTCCCTAGCCTGCGCGGGCTCGCCCTTCATCACGAAGTATTCGCCTAAGATCACGCGAGCTTGCGTCTTGCTAACCTCGTCGCCTTCGCCCTCAAGTGCTGCTTTTAGGCTCTGCACGCCGCCCTCCTCAAGCCCTCGCGAGAGCTGCGTTACCTTCTGTAAAGCTTCGCATCCATTTTCGCTCCTTTACAAAATTTTATTTAAAATAATAGAACAAATTTCCGCCGCACTCAAGATCCACGAACTCCTTGCTGTCAAAAAACAGCTTAAATTCCATGTGGCTCAGATATTTAGCGTCCTGCGCTTTCTCTATAAAATTTCTTATCAGCCGCTCTATCTTTCCGCCCCCTTCGCGGTGTGCCGCGTCTTGTCTCGTGAAATAAAAAACTACGGGCGCGTCGGACACCGCTGCAATATACCAAATTTTAAGCGGCGCTAAAAGCTCGCTTCGGTTTCGAAGCAGCTCCTCTACCGCGCCTTGGATCAGATCGGTGCGAATCTGCGACTCGAAGGACTCGACCGAGATATAAAAATTCCTTAGCCCGTTTAGGTTCGCGCAAAGCGGCGTACGGGCGAGGTAGCGCTCGATGCACTTTTTATCGGTGATTTTTGCGGCATCTTTATCGAAGCGAAGCACGATCTTAAGCCACGCCGAGTCCTTGCCCGCGCCGTAAAAAGCGCTGATCGCTCGAGTTTTAAATTTAGCGTCTATGAACTCTATCAGACCCCTGATGTTTTCACTATTTTCGACTTTGCCCTCTATGATCTCTTTGCAGCGCCTGCTCTGATACGGGCTTAGATCGCAAAACATCGCGTGCCTTTAAATTTAAAGCTAAATTTACTCTGCGCTATAAGCCTGCAGCATATCGAAGGTCGGAGCAAAAAAGAGCGCGCCCGTCTTTGCGACGCTAAAATCAAGCAGCCGGTCGTAGTTGCCTCGCGGGCGGCCGATAAACATGCTCTCAAGCATTAACTCCAGCGTGCTAAAGGTGCTTGCGTAGGCGATGAAGTAGGTTCCCGTCTCGCCGCCCTGCATAAACGGCATATTGTCGCGCACGACCTTTTTGTCGTCGCCGACGTTGGCTGCGGCGGAGTGCGAGTTGCTAGGTTTTATATCCTCGCTCATCTCGATGTCGTTTTGTTTGCTACGCCCGATGACGCGCTCCTGCTCGGCGACGCCCGCGGCATTCCATGCGCTCATATCGTGGATGTATTTTTGCACGAAAAGATAGCTGCCGCCCTTATAAGCCGCATCTTCGTCGCCTACCTTGGCGAAAAAGTCGCGATCTGCGCCCTGAGGGTTTTCGGTGCCGTCCACGAAGCCGATGATAGCGCGCCCGTCGTAGTATTTGAAGCCGCAGATCTCCTCCTCGCACGTCGCGACATCCTTTAGCGCGGCTCTGATCTCGCTCGCCATATCGTAGCAAACGGCCTGATTTTGGGCTCTAATGTGGATATGAATATCGCCGCCAGTAGCGGGCGCAGTGTGCTTGTCACCTCTAATCTCTTCAAAATTTTTTAGCTCTTTCGGCAAAGGCTTCGGCAAGCCGAGCATTTTCCACGCTTCAAAGCCCACGCCGAGCACGCAGCTGACCTCGCTATTTGCACCAAATCTTATAATGGCGGTTTTATTTAAATTTGCCACTATAGTGCAAAGGTTCTCGAAAGCCTTTTTGCAGGCGGCTTTGCCTGCGCTAAAACGCCAGGTCATAAATACGGTGTTGTTGCCTGGTGCGTCGGTTACGTTTTGGGATTTGACATGCGCACAGGCGCAACTTTTTTCTTCGTTCATTTTTCTCTCCTTCAAAGTGAAATTTTAAAAGGAATTTTAGCGAAATATCGGTAAATAACGCGCGTTTGGGTGGAATTTGCGCAGGATTTAGGTACGAAATTTTGTGGATAGAATTTTGCAAGCGTAGCCCCCAGATCTAAATTTGAAATGAGTAGAATGCCGCAGAGTGGAATTTTATGAAATTTTAAGGCGCAACGCGCGAAATTTTATTTCAGCGACGGAACGATGATTTAAAAGCGTGGAATTTTATTTGCGCGGATGAGAGCCGTTTGCTGCCAACGAGCGCTGCCGTCTCGAAGCTTTTTTTGCGATTGAGGCGCTTGAGTCTAAGAGTATGAATTGAAGTAGTGGCAGATGGGAAGGGATTCGAACCCTCGAAAGCTTGCACTTTACACGCGTTCCAGGCGTGCTCCTTCAACCGCTCGGACACCCATCTAAATTAAAAGTCGCGATTATAGCGAAAATCTAAAATTTTGCCAAATTCTGTCTCGGCGCGCAATCCGTTTTATCTTTAAATTTAAAATGAGGCGCTTAGAATTTTACCGCAGCGTTTGGAATTTTATCGTGCCGCTTAAAATTCTGCCGTGCTGCCTAGAAATTCTATCGAGCCGCTAAGCCAGTCCGCTTCGCGCTTTCTAGCCGAGCGACGATGTTACCTTGCTGCGGCCATTTTAAAATTTAGATTATCTTTGAAATTTGGACTTATCGCCCGCCGCGGGGCTAAATTTAAAAAGCGCAAGCAGATTTTTCTTTCGTACATCCGCTTGCGCCGTAAAAACCGAGCTGCGCTTTAAATTTACGGGTATTTTAAAATTTCGCGCCGCCCGTAAATTTAAAGCTAATTAAAAATTCTATCCTTCGGGAAGGTGGACATATCGGGCTGCACATCCTTCTCTGCGCCGATAAGCGCCTTTATTTCGCTATCTTCTATGCTAAAGCCGCCGCCGAGCGCCTTGTAGGCGTTTACCGTCGCGCTTAGCACGTCAAGATCTGCCTGCACTTTATTTAGCTGCGCGCTAAGCAGGTTTCGCTGCGAATCCAAAAACTCCAGATGGTCGCTGTAGCCTGCCTGATACCTGCTTGAGGCGTTTGAATAAATTTTGCTCTGCGAAGCGACGAGATCGGCGAGGCTTGCCTGCCTTAATTTGGCGTTTTGCACTCCCACCAGCGCGTCGCGAACGTCGCCGAAAGCGGTTTTAAGAGCTTTGTCGTATGCGATGAAGCTCGCGTTTTGCTCTAAATTTGCAAGCTCTACGCGCCTTTTTTGGCGGCCGAAGTCAAGCAGCGGTCCTACAAGCGAGCCGCCGATATTCCACGTGCTCGCGCTTGTGGTAAACAGCCTGTCAAACTCGCCGCTTGCATATCCCGCCGAGCCCGTAAGCGAGAAGGTAGGGAAGTAGCCCGCCTTGGCGACGCCTACTAAGAAGTTGCTCGAGCGCAGATTTTCGAGCGAGCTTGCGACATCCGGGCGATGTAGGATCACGTCGCTTGGGATTCCGCTTGGAATCTGCGGAGCGCTAGGCATTTTCGCGGCGGTCTGCGCCGTGCCGCGTAAAATTTCATCGTAGCTCTTGCCCGTTAGGATATTTAGCGAAGTTTGAGCTGCGGAGAGTTGATTTTGCACGCTTATGAGGCTTGCCTCGGCGCTTTGCACCGCAGCTTTGGCCTGATAAAATACGATCTCGCTAACCGCGCCCGCATCGAGCTGCTTTTTGCGGTAGTTTTGCGTATCTTGATAGCTTTTTAGGCTGTCTTTTAAAATTTTCTCCTGCTGCTTTAGTGCTAGTAGCGTAAAATAGGTCGTCGCAACCGTGCTAGTAATCGTATTTTTAGCGGTTTCGTAGTCGTATTTCGTCGCATTAAATCGCGATCGCGCCGAATCTACGCTGTTGCGCACGCGCCCCCAAAAATCGATCTCGTAGCTTAGCACCGCGCCGATCTGATACGATCCGTGGGAGTTGCGATCGGGTTGGTTGCCAAAATTATTCTGACGCACCGCGCTACCGCTTAAATTTACGTTCGGCAGGTATTCAAGCTTGTTCAGCCCTAAATTTACGCGCGCGTACTCGACGTTATTCAGCGCGGTTTGCAGGTCGGAATTTTGCTCCAGCGCGCTTTGGATCAGGGCGTTTAGCTGCGGATCGTTAAAGCTTTTCCACCACTGCGTGCTAACGTTAGTGCTCGCGTAATCCGCCTTAAAGCCGGTCTGCTTTTGCGGCGTAACGGGCTTGAAGTTGCAACCGCAGAGTAAAATTCCAAGCGTCAAGGCGCTTAAAAGAGCATTATTTATTTTCATCGTTCACCTCGTTAGTTTGGACTTTTTTGCCGCGTCTATCAAGCCAAGCGTTGAAGCTTTCGAGCAGGTAGAAAAATAGCGGCACGAAAAAGATCGCGATCGTAGATGCCGCGAGCATTCCGCCTACGACGCCGGTTCCTAGCGCGTGGCGGCTAGCAGCGCCCGCGCCGGTAGCGATAACCATCGGAAGCACGCCGAGGCCGAACGCAAGGCTCGTCATCACGATAGGGCGGAACCTCATCCTGGCGGCTTCTATGGCGGCATCAGCGATAGAGCGATGATTATTTAGGTGCTCGTTCATCGCAAATTCCACGATCAAAATTGCATTTTTCGCCGCCAGACCGATTAGAAGTAAAAGTCCGATCTGAAAATATATGTCATTATTCAGCCCGCGGAAATACGTAAATACGAGCGCTCCGAATACCGAAAACGGCACGGCGGTAAGCACAGCAAGCGGCATGAGCCACCTTTCGTATTGAGCCGCGAGGATCAAAAACACGAAGATCATTCCAAATACGAATGCTTGCGCGCCTTTGCCCGTCTCGCTGACCTCTTGATACGCGGAGCCCGCCCAGCCGATCGAATATCCGCTAGGAAGCTCCTCTTTTATAACCTCTTGGATTGCTGCAATCGCCTGACCCGAGGTATAACCGGGTTTTGGCTCACCCATAATCTGCGCTGCCGGGAAGGCATTAAATCTATTAACGGAATCAGGACCCAGCGAGCGCTCAAGTCTCACTAAAGAATTTAACGGTATCAGATCGCCGCTGCCGCCGCGGACGTAGAGCGATTTTAGATCGTTAGGATCGTCTCTATAGTTTTGCGTAGCGCGAATATAGACTTTAAACGTGCGGCCCAAGAGGTTAAAGTCGTTGATATAATACTGCCCGATGGTGGAATTTAGCACGGTGAAAATGTCGGCTATCTTAACGCCTAACATCTTTACCTTCTCTTTATCGAGATAGAGCTTATACTGCGGGAAGTCCGTTTCTAGCGTCGTTCGCACGAGCGTTAGAGCTGGGTGTTGATTGGCTTTGGCAGTTACGCGATCCATATCTGCGCGAATTTCATCGTAGCTCTTGCCCGTCGTGCTTTGCGCGTAGAGCTCAAATCCGCCCGTAAGCGAAAGACCCATAATAGGCGGCGGCGTGACGACGTAAGTCATAGAGTTGCGATCGGCGCCGTAGAGCTGCCCGTTTAGCGCGGCGGCTAAGGCAAAGTTGGAATTTTCATCGCCTGGGCGATCTTTCCAGTCTTTTAGCTTCATAAAAAAAGCTCCCGCATTTTCTCTGAGCGCTCCGGCTAGCATATCGTATCCCGTGATTTGGGTTATATCTTTTACGTTTGGATACTTTTTAGCGATGCTTGCGATGAAATCCTGATCGGCTTCCGTTCTAGGCAGCGTAGATGCAGACGGAAGCGTAGTCATCGCCATAATTGAGCCCTTGTCTTCGTTAGGCACTAGGCCGCTCGGAGTAAGTTTAAGAAGCTCTATCATTGCATAGATGATGATGCCTACAAAAACGAGGCTGATTAGTACGTGGCGAAGAACCATGCCGACGCCTGCGGCGTAAATTTTAGTTGAGATGCTAAAAAGATTATTAAACCATCTTATAAAGAAAAAAGGCTCAGATTCCTTTTTTTGCAAGATTAGAGCGCAAAGTGCGGGTGTTAGTGTAAGGGCTACGAAGCCTGAAAAACATACCGAGGCTACGAGCGTTAATGCAAATTGCCTCTGCATAACCCCGGTAAAGCCCTCCATAAACGCAACCGGCACAAAAACCGCCGAAAGCACGAGCACGATGGAGATGACGGGCGCTACGATCTCGCCCATCGTTTTTGTGGTAGCCTCTTTGACGCTAAGATCCGGTTCCTCGTGCAAAATTCTCTCTACGTTTTCGATCACGATAATGGCGTCGTCCACGACGATGCCGATAGCTAAAATAAGCGCGAAAAGAGTGATTAAATTTATTGAAAATCCGAAGGCATAAATTCCGATAAACGCGCCGCAGATCGATACGGGCGCAGCAAGCGTCGGAATGATAGTCGCTCTAAGATTGCCTAAGAACATATACATAACGATGATGACGAGGATTAACGCTTCAATGAAAGTATGAATGACCTCTTCGATCGATACTTTTACGAAGCTAGTCGTATCGTAGGCGACGTCGTAGGTCAGCTCGCCTGGGAAATTAGGCTTAAGCTCGTCTATGCGCTTATTTACCGCTTCAACTACGGCTAGGGCGTTGGCGCCACTTTGCATAAAGATAAGCACAGGCACCATCTCTTTACCGTTAAATTTTGCCGAGATATTGTAGCTTGCGCCGCCTAGTTTGACCTCGGCGACATCTTTTACGCGCAAGAAATTCCCATCTTTTTGCGCGCGTATGATGATATTTTCAAACTCTTCGACGGTTTTTAAACGACCCTCAGGCTTGATCGCATATACGTAGGGATTGCCTAAGTTCATCGGCTGCTCGCCCATCTTACCCGCGGCGTATTGGCTGTTTTGCTCGCTTATTGCGGCAATTATCTCGGCAGTCGTAACGTTAAATTTCTTAAGTAGCTCAGGCTTAACCCAGATCCTCATAGCATAGTCTTTCGTACCCAGCGCTTGAGCTTCGCCGACGCCCGGCACGCGCTTTAGCTCATCTACGACGTTGATAGCTACGTAGTTTTGCATCTCTACAACATCCATCTGTTCGCTAGGATCGTAAAACGCAAGCACTTCGAGCATCGTACTGCTACGCTCGGTGACGGTTACGCCGTACCTACGCACTTCGTCGGGAAGTAGCGTAAGAGCTGGCGTGACGCGGTTGTTTACATTGACTTTCGCATCTGCTGGATTTGTGCCGATTTGAAAGTATACGTTGATACGAACATCGCCGGAGGAGCTTGCTGAGCTTTCCATATAGATCATATTTTCAACGCCATTGATTGCGTTTTCAAGAGGGGCTGCGACGACGTCGGCTATCGTTTGCGCATCCGCGCCGCTATATGTAGCACTTACGACGATTTGCGGCGGCGTGAGTTGCGGATACTCCTCGACGGAGGAATTTTTAAGAGCCAAAACGCCCGCGATTACGATGATGATCGAAACGACGCAGGCAAAGACGGGGCGGTTGATGAAAAATTTAGAAAACATTATTTCCCGCTTTCCGCATTGCTCTGAGACGCTTCAGGCTGCCCTGCTACGTAAGGATCGGTGCTCGCGGGCACCGGAGTGACCTTGGAGCCCACGTTGATCTTTTTAAAATTATCCAAAATGATCTGATCGCCGTCTTGCAGTCCGCTTGAGATCGTCGCCGTGCGGGTATCTTGAGCTGCGATTTCGACCACTTTTTTAGCGACCTTTCCGTCTTGCACGACATAGACTACGGTGTTGCTAAGATCTTGCTTGAGCGCAACTTGCGGAATTTTAAAGCCGTTTTTCTGATAAAAGCCCTCGACACTTACTTTAGTAAAAACGCCCGGGCGAATTTCTAAGCTTGGATTTGGAATTTGAGCTTTGGCGCTGACTGACGCTGTGTTTGTATTGATGACGCTATCGATGAAGCTTAACGTGCCGTTGTAGTCCTTGCCGCCGAGATTTATGCTTACCTGACGGCCCAGCTGCTTCCACTGCCCGTTTCTTAAATTTGCATCAAGCTCTAGCCTATCGACGTCCGCGATGCCGAATTCCACGTCGATCGGATCAAATTTGCTAAGGCGCACCAGATCCTCGCCCACGTTTACGTACGCGCCCACGTCCTTTTGCGTATCGCCCGCCATGCCGTCAAAAGGCGCGGTCACGAGCGAGTGGTCAAGATCGATCTTTGCGCTTTTAAAATTTGCTTCAGCCACCATAAACGCGGCCTTTGCGGTGTCGAAATCCTTTTGAGAGATCGTGTTGCTAGCTTTTAGCGCCTTGGCTCTTTTGTAGTCCGCCGAGGCGTTTTGCAGATTAGCGTTTGCGCTGTCAAACGCCGCTTGGTAGCGCGAGCGGTCGATCTCGTAGAGCACGTCGCCCTTTTTGACGCTGTGCCCCGGCTCGAAAAGCTGCTTTTCGATGGTGCCCGAAACCTGCGGCTTTAGCATTATCTCAAGCTCGCTCACGGTCTGTCCGTTAAATTTCAAAATTATCGGCACGTCGGCGGATTTGGCGATAAATACGCCGACCGGCAGCGCGGGAGCCTCACCGCTTTGTTTTGCGCCGCTTTCCTCCTTTTTTTCAAAATAGGAGCAGCCCGAAACCAAAAACGCTGCGAAAATCAAACTGGCGACTTTTTTCATGTAATTTCCTCTAATTGGGTTAAAATTTTTGTATTTGTAATAGTTATTACGAATAAATTGTAAATTATAATAAAAACTATATAAATAAAACTTAAATTTAGCCCGTAAAATAATATATCTGGGGAATTATAGCGGAATTTCGATATAATCGCGCTAAAATTTTAAAGGCTTTTTATGAGAAAAATTCTTACTATCGCGGGTTCAGACAGCGGCGGCGGTGCCGGCATCCAAGCCGATATCAAGACGATTAGCGCGCACAAGATGTTTGCTATGAGCGCTATTACGGCGCTTACGGCGCAAAATTCGCGTGGCGTATTCGGCGTGCTGGACGTTTCGCCAGATTTTGTAGAGGCGCAGCTGGATGCGATTTTTAGCGACATCTTTCCGGACGCCGTTAAAATCGGAATGATCTCCAATGAGGGTGTTGCCGAGGCCATCGCAAAGAGCCTGAGCAAGCACGGCGCGAAAAACGTCGTCTTAGATCCCGTGATGGTCGCTACCAGCGGCGGAGTTTTGATGAAACAAAGCGCGCTGCATGCGATAAAATATAAGCTCGCCCCCGCGGCGGAGATTATCACGCCCAACGTGCGCGAGGCCGAGGTTTTGGCGGAGATGAAAATTTCAAGTTTAGCCGATATGCGCGCCGCTGCGGTTAAAATTTCGCAGTTTTTCGGCGGCGCGATTTTGATTAAAGGCGGCGATCTTGCCGGCGTGAGTGAGGCTTGCGGCGCAGCGGATACGGATACGACGCAAAATTTTAAAGCTTTTGGGCACGAGGCGAGCGAAAATGGCGCACGCGAAAATTTTGCAGATTTGACGGAGCAAGCGAATTTCGCGAGTGAAAATTTTACTAATGAATGCAAAATTTTAACGGCGAGTGCGGAGCCCTCTTTTGAACAAAATTTATCCGCAGCCTCCCTAGGCGCTGGTTTTGAACCGAGCGGCGAGGACGAGGACGAGGATTTGAGAAATTTAGCGGTCGATATTTTGTATGAAAACGGCAAATTTTACGAATTTTCCGCGCCTAAAATTGCTACGCGCAACACCCACGGTACGGGCTGCACGCTCTCAAGCGCGATCGCGTGCGCGCTGGCGGCGGGGCTTAGCCTGCCCGCAGCCGTCGCCCATGCCAAGGGCTTCGTGCGCATGGCGCTGGGTTGGGGTGAGCAGATCGGGCACGGATGCGGAGCGATAGATCATTATTTCACGGTCCAAGATCCCTTCGGCGCGGACTTTGACGGATCTTGCGCGAACGAAATCAAAATCATCTCTCGAGACTAAAAGTTCAAGCGCGCATTGAAGTCTCTCATACGTTAAAATTCCAAAATTCCGCTGCTATTAAATTTAACCTATTTAACCTAGCGGCGAGAGATCGTCCAAATGGCTCGTCTCGACTTGTGATAAACGATGAGATTACGTGGCTAAAAAGTGTGTTGCATGGGGTATGTGCGCTTAAAATTTTGGTTGATTTTTAGACATCATAATCCGCGTAGAATTTTAAAGAATTTTTGAATTTTATTGTAGGGTTCGTGCTGCAAGTTAGAGCTTTTCTTATTTGCCTTATGCTACAGCTCTGCTTCGTGGCATTGTTAAATTTGCGTTATTTCTCATAAGGCTTTATACGCGAAAAAAGAGAGTTAGAAATATAAAACTGGTCATGCACTCACTGCTCACGTTACTGTCTACCTTCACCCCTATAAGGTAGACGCATCATTGTATGCCGACTGTTGCTCTATACTTGCCGCATTGTGCCCTCTAGCTGCAAACTTGCGATCCATGCCTGTCGACTCATATTCTTTGAGCTTACTAAAATTCCAAATTTTCTAGCAAAAGAGTTATAATGGCTAAAATTACGTAAATTTAGGAATTTAAAATGCGCCGCAAAAAAGGACTACTACTCTTAATCATCGCCTCAGGGATAATCTCTGCCGCAGATAACTGGATCGCATCGCTACTGCTGCCTAGCATCGCAGATACGTTTGGGGTGCAGGTAAGCGCCGCCTCCACAGTTTTGACGGCATATCTGATTCCATACGGCTTACTTCAGCCGGTATACGGACATCTTAGCGATCGCTACGGCAGAGGTAAAATTTTAATCTCGCTAATGCTCTTTTTGGCGATATTTACGCTTCTTTGTTCCACTGCAAAAAGTCTAGCGTGGCTTGTTTTATTTCGTTTTTGCAAGGGACGTGCGGCGGCGGGTATAATCGCCGTCTGCCTCGGCGTTATAGGCGATGCATATGACGATAAGGATAGACAAAAAATCGTAGCGATATTTCTGGGCTCGGTATTTTTAGGGCAGGGGCTGAGTGCGGCTTTAGGTGGATGGGCGGTGGCTAGATTTTCTTGGAGGGAGATATTTTTAGCCTTTTCTGCGCTGTCTGCGGTATCTTTCGTATCACTATTTACGCTAAATTTCAAAGACGCTCCGAAAAGCGGAGGCGAAAGCTTCGTAAAATCCCTAGCCAGCTTGCGCAGCGATGCTGCGCTTTTGAGAAGCTATTTTTTGGCTTTATGTAATGGCGTAATTGTGCTCGGGGCGTATTCATTCATAGGCGCTTATCTGCTTAAAGAGTTGGGCTTGAACTCAAATTTTGCCGGAGTCTGCCTTATGCTTTACGGCGTCGCTTGCTTTTTGGCAGGAAACGCTGCTAGATATTTAAAAGAGAAGTTGCCGCCAAAAGAAATTCTATCCCTCGGCTTTTTGGCGTCCGCTTCGGCGCTGTGCCTTTTGGCGAGTTGCTTCGCCGTCACTGCATATGTAGGGACATTTTTGTTGGGATTTGGCTATGTTTGCGCGCAGTCGGTCCTAGCAAGTGCAGCGCTTCGTTGTGGCTCTGCCAAAGGTCTATCCTCCGGGATCATAGGCACGGCGATATTTTTCGGAGGTGGTATCGGTACCGCCGTAGGTGGCAAGGCACTTGAATATTTAAGCTACCAAGGGCTATTTTGCGGCTTTGCTGCGTTAGTTACCGCACTGCTGATTTTTTACTGTGCAAGCTTTAAGGGCACGCGCGAAATTTAATTCTTTGCAACAATAGAAAAATTTAAAATTAAGCACACTTCGCTACCGAGAAATTTCCTAAAATCACGCTATTTCAGGGCGTCGCGTTCGGTATCGTCGTAAATATCGCGGTACATTGCATCACGCTGCCGCTTTTAGGACTTACGCCGCCGCTTTTTCAGCTTCCGTGGTATGAGCACGTTTCGGAATTTTTCGGGCACGCGGTTTGGTTTTGGGCGATCGAAGTATTTCGTCGCGATCTACGAAATCGCGTAACGGGTGAGCCCGATCCCGCGGACCGCTCGGGCGCTTCGCTCTTCTAGCTAAATTTGGAATTTCGCCCTGTTTAGTGCGGAATTCCATCATTTTCTATAAACGCAGTAAAATCACGATAAATTTTTATGTTAGAATTATGTTTAATAAAATTTCAAAAGGAGCGGCAATGAAATATAAAATTTTAGTTGCAACCTTTACGGCTGCTTTGGGTCTACAGGGAGCGCTTGCGAGCGATTTTGACGAGCGGGCTTGCGCGGCGCTAAAGGGCACGAAAATTTACGATACAAAGATTAGCGAAGCGATCTGGAATCAAAGCGGCGAAATCGGCGCCGATAAGATGTCTGCGCTAACGGGAGGCGCCAAAAAGACGCTAAAAGCCGCGCCGCACTGCATAATTCACGGCGAGATAGCCTCCCGCACGGGCTCGGACGGCAAGCATTACGGCATAAAATTTGAGCTTCGCTTGCCAGGCGACTGGAACGGCAAGCTGCTATTTCAGGGCGGAGGCGGTCTGGACGGCTTCGTAGCGCCGGCTCTTGGCGCCGTGCCTATCCGCACTAGCAGCGCAACGCCTGCGCTTATGAGGGGTTATGCGGTAGTCACGACCGATTCGGGACATCCTACGCCTACGCCCGAGTTCGGACTTGAGCAGCAGGCGCGGTTAGACTATGCCTATCAGGCCATCGGCAAGGTCGCGAGCGTCTCAAAGCAGCTGGTTTTTGCAGCGTATAAAAAAGCGCCCGCGCACAGCTACTTTATGGGCTGCTCAAACGGCGGGCGCTCGGCTCTGATGGCGGCGCAGAGGTATCCGCTGGAATTTGACGGCATAATCGCGGCAAATCCGGGTTTTAGGCTTTCGCGCGCGGCGATCGCGGAGCAGTGGGATAACCGGCAGCTTATGAAGATCGCGCCTAAAAATGCCGCGGGAGATAAAATTTTCGCAAACGCCCTTACGCAGGAGGATTTGGATAAACTAAGCAGGGCGGTTTTAGATAAATGCGACGCGCTAGACGGGCTAAAAGACGGAATCATCGGCGCTTGGGAGCGTTGTAAATTTGATCCTAGCGGCCTTGATCTGCCCAAAGATAAAATTTCTGCGATAAAGGCGATTTTTGACGGCGCAAAAAACAGCAAGGGCGAGCAAATTTACAGCGGCTGGTTTTACGATGCCGGGCTAAATCAGCCCGGCTGGCGCATGTGGAAGCTTGGCGACTCGCAAAACGCCGAGCCAAATGCTAGAAATATCGTGCTCTCAAAGGGTTCTATGAATTATTATTTCTTGACGCCGCCGCAACCGGAGTTTGATCTGATGAGCTTTGATTTTGATAAGGACGTAGAGCGAACGTTCGAGACCGCGGCGATAAACGATGCGATTTCGACCAGGCTAGATAGCTTCCGCGCTAACGGCGGTAAGCTCATTATCGTAACGGGCGTCTCAGATCCCGTATTTTCGGCGATGGATCAGCGCGATTGGTTCAAAAAGCTAGTGGAAACCAACGCGAACGCGGACGAATTTGCGCGATTTTTTGCACTGCCTGGGATGAATCACTGCGGCGGCGGTAACGGCATCGATGACGTCGATCCGCTAAGCGCGCTTGAAGCGTGGCGCGAGCAGGGAACGGCTCCATCTAGCCTGCTGGGCAAAAGCACGAGCCGCACCGGTAAGCAGATCAAGGTCTGCGCGTATCCAAAAGTGGCTACCTACGTAGGCGGCGACGAAAACAGCGCGAGTAGCTTTGAGTGCAGATAAAATTTATTTAAAGGAGTAAAGATGAGAGGCAAAATTTTAATCGCGGCCTTTGCGGCGGCGTTTTTGTGCGGCTGCGCGGCGCACGACGCAAAGCCAGGCAAGGAGGCAAGCGCAATGGATAATAGGGGCGAAAGCGCGGCTGCGGACTGCGGCACTAGCGAGGGCGTCTGCAAGGTGCCCGCCGTGCAGGGGCCGATGGTAGGCGGCGGCACGGACGAGCACGGCTGCTTGATCGCCGCGGGGCAGAGTTTTTCAAAGATCAAAAACAGCTGCGTGCAGGTTTTTGACGTCGCGGACGTGAGGCTGGACGATCCGGATAACGCTACGCTTGCGATCTACGGGATATTTTCCGCGGATAAAAGCAGGGTAGAAATTTTTTGGGCGAGCTTGCCGCAAAGCGAAATTTTAAGCAAAGTTAAGGGCGGCTACTACGTCTCGAAGGACGGAAAAATTTCGCTGCTAAAAACAAAAAGCGGCAAGGGCTATAAGATCCGCAGAAAATAGCGGGTGAAATTTTAAGCCCGCCAAATTTCGTGCGCCGCGAAAGAATTTAATCCAAGCGCGCCAGGACTTAGGCCTGCTCAGCAGGCTAAGACGTAAATTTAGGGCAAATTAATACCGAGCCGATTCGGTTATTCGCGGTATCTGCCGTCTATAAAAATTTAATCAAAGGAGCAAAAATGGCTATCATCAAAGTCAATCTACAAAAATCATACCGTATCCTAAATCCCGGCGCGACCACACTCGTATCGGCAAAACACGATGGCGACGTCAATGCGATGGCGATAACGTGGGCGCAGGCGCTTGACTACGACAAAGTTACCATCGTGCCGCACAACGGCTCGTACACGCGGACGCTCATCGAAAAGAGCGGGTATTTCGCCGTGCAGATCCCCACGGCAGCGCAGGCGGAGCTGGTTAGCGAGCTGGGCGCCGAGAACAACTCGCGCTTTGATAACGCGGACAAGATGAAAAACGTGGAAATTTTTTATAAAGATGACTTCGATGTGCCGCTGATCGCGGGCTGCGCCGCATGGCTCGTTTGCAAGCGTATCCCCGAGCCTCATAACGAGCAGAGTTATGATCTTTTTATCGGCGAGGTCGTCGCGGCGTATGCGGACGAGAGGATATTTGACGGCGGGCACTGGCTGTTTGAAAAGATCCCTGACGAGTTAAAGACGCTTCACTACGTCGTCGTCGGTCGGTACTATCTAGACGGCAAAGCGGTAGATACCAAGCGCACGCCCATAAGCGGCGAGTAAGCCGCCTTGCAAAATGCCGGCAAATTTGTAAATTTAAGACGAGCGCACGCGTGAATACGCGGCGAGTTTCGGTAAAATTTCAAGCCAAAGAATCTAAAAAAGGATAGAAAATGAAAAAATATATCGTCATCACCGGCGCAAGTTCGGGTATCGGAGCGGCTACGGCAAAGGCGTTTGCTAGGCGCGGAGAAAATTTGATCCTAATCGCGCGCAGAGCGGAACTGCTACAAAGCTTAAAGGACGAGATCGCGCAGATCGCGCCTGAATCGGACGTCGTGATTAAAATTTGCGACCTTGCGCGCAGCGAGAACGTCTTAGCGCTTTGGGACGAGCTAAAAAGCTACGAGCTAAAGGCGCTCATAAATAACGCGGGTTTCGGGGATTTTGGCTTAGTGGGAGAGCAGGATTTGCAAAAAACGGTAAAAATGATAGATCTAAACGTAACCGCGCTCGCGATACTTTCGAGCTTATTTGCGCGAGATTACAAACGCAAACAAACTCAGCTGATAAACATCTCCTCCGTGGGCGGCTATTTTCTGGCGCCCGGCGTCGTGCCGTATTGTGCTACAAAATTTTTCGTAAGCGCTTTCACCGAGGGTTTACGCCACGAGCTGGCGCAGGATAAAGAGGTCAAAATGCAGGCTAAAATTCTAGCGCCCGCCGCGACTAAAAGCGAGTTTTGCGACGTAGCTTCGGGAGAGCGCGGATTTGATTACGATACGGCGTTTTCGCAATATCACAGCAGCGAACAAACGGCGGAATTTTTACTCACGCTTTACGATAGCGACGCGTGCGTAGGCGCGGTGGATCGAAACAACTTCGAGTTTAGCTTGGGGGCTGCGCGATTTGACTATGCGGGCAAACGATAAA